>JAJEGJ010000081.1 GCA_022819905.1 Alphaproteobacteria bacterium | reverse complement strand
CGTCCGGCGCCACCAGGCGTTGCCCGCTGAAGTCGTATCCCCAACCTCCCGGCGATGCGTTGGCGTACGGATAGGCGGGGTCCACGCCCAGCGGGTTGCCGCAGGGCGTGTGCTGCAGCGACAGGTTGTGTCCGAACTCGTGCGCGATCGTGGCGGCGTCCGTGATCGAGTAGGCGACCCGCCGGCCCAGGTCGCCGATTCCCGCGGCGCCGGAGAATTCCCCCGACAGCAGCCCCATGTAGTAGCCGGTCGCGCCCTCCATTGTCGCGATCAGGCGGGTCTCGGCAGTCAGTTCGTTCGCTTCGTTGCTGGAGGTCCGGACCGGCGCGTGCGCCGTGACCGCGATCTCCGCGACGGGTAGCAGCGTGCGCATGTGCCTCAGCATCTCGTGGCCCATGGGGTCGGCCTCCATGGCGGTCACGAGTTCGACGACGGACATATCGGGATTGGTCTCCCAGACGAACGGCACGACGGTCACGTCGAACACCGGCATCGGGCGCACCTCCACCGCCAGCCGCCCGCTCTCCGGGATCCGTCTCGCCACGCCCAGGCTGTCGTCGAGCGTGCCCTGCGGATCGATCTCGATCACCATCTCCAGGCCCGGCTGCACCACCTCGGCGGGGATGGCCGCGTTAGCCGATCGGTCCAGCGACCCCTCCTCGATCTCCGTCGGAATGGGCCCGGGCCCCGCGGCAATATCCACCGAGTGGGCGAGCGTTCCTTTGAGGTAGAAGTCCGCCCGCACCGTGGGCAGGCGCGCGGAGGTGGCGCGTTCGGCTGTAGGGAAGACACGCAGCAGGGCGGGCTCGCCCGACACCAGAGCGATGGGCAGTTCGCGCGACTGGATCGCCTGGGTGAGGTAGGCCGCCTCGGGCTCGGTGCCGCACGGCCTTATCCGCCGGGTCAGCAGCCCGTCGAGCCACACGAGAAACGCCGCGTCCGGCGGCGCACACAGCGCCGTGCCAGCCGCCTGCAGATAGCTTAATTCGCCGAGGCCGGCCAGATCGGCCGGGATCGGGCCGGACAGTTCCGCGTTGCCGGTCAGGGCCAGCGAGTGCAGTCTCGATAGCCCGGCCAGCTCCGGCGGAACGGGTCCGGAAAGCGAGTTGTTGCTCAGATAAAGTTCCGCCAGGTTTTCCAGGCGGCCGAGTTCCGCCGGGATGGCGCCGAACAGATCGTTGTAGGAGAGGTTCAGGTACTCGAGTCGCGCGAAATCGCCGAACGCCGTCGGCAGGTAGTCTGAGAGCTTGTTGCCGGAAAGGTCCAGAATCCGCAGCTTGGCGAGACCCGCAATCGAGGCGGGCAGCGCGCCGGTCAGGCCGTTGTTCGCGAGGTGGATCTGCTCCAGGCGCGCTGCGTTCGCGAGCAGATGCGGAATCGAACCGGCCAGGGCATTGTTGTCGAGATGCAGTTCGATCAGCCTCGGCAGATTGCCGAGTTCGGGCGGAATCGATCCGGACAATGCGTTGCCGGTGAGATCCAATACCTCAAGACGGGCAAGATTGCCGAGCTGCGGCGGGATGGATCCGGCCGCACGGATACCGGCGAGCGTCAGCTTCCTGAGGTTGGGGAGTTCTCCCAGTTCCGGCGGGATCGGCGCCCCCCTTGAATCGAAAGCGACGAGCGTCAACTCCTCCAGCTTGTCGAGTGCGACGATATCGGGCGGGATGGCGCCCGCCAGGCCGTTGTGGGACAGGTCGAGCCGGATGACCTTGCCCTGCGCGTCCGCATCCACCCCGTACCATTCGCGCAACGGCGCCTCCGTCAGCCAGTTGCCGCTGTCGAACCATTCCCTCCCGCCCATGGTTTCATGGATCGTTGCGAGCACGTCCCGATCCGCAGTGGGTTCGCAGTCCAGGCCCGTGCCCTCGTGCACCGCCACGCCGTCGAGCCAGCCGCGCAGGAAATCTTCCCGGGGCACGCACAGGCCCGTCCCGGCATAGTCGAATTCCGACAGCTCATCCAGGCGCGCCAGCGTGTACGGCAAGCGTCCCGACAGCTCCGGGTTGTCGCCGAGCCGCAGTTCCTTCAGAGTCGCCAGATCGCCGATTTCCAGCGGAAGTTGCCCCTCGAGCCCGTTGCCTGCAAGGTCGATCTCGATCACCCGGCCCGACGCATCGACGCCGACGCCGTGCCGCTTGTCCGGAGGAGCGTCGGGCCAACCTTCCGAAAGCGCCCAGCCTGAACCGCCCGCCACGCGGTACAGCGTGTCCAGCGCGGCGCGGTCGGAGCGATTGCAGTAGTCTCCCCGGGTGTAACTCCCGATGGAGCTCACCCATTCGGCAAAAATTGCCGTGTCCGCGATGCACAGCCCCGGGTTGCCGCTCCACCAGAAAAACGTCAGCGGCAACGCGGTCAACGCCCGAGGTACCGTCCCCGAAAGGCCATTGTCGTTGAGATAAAGTTCGGCGAGCCTGCCGAGGTTGCCGAGTTCGGGCGGAATCGGACCGGTCAACCGGTTTCCCCAGAGGGCTAGAGCAGTCAAGCGGGCGAGGTTACCGAGTTCGGGCGGAATCGGACCCGAAAGGCGGTTGCCTGCCAGATCAAGCCGCTCCAACCTGGCGAGATTGCCGAGTTCGCCGGGGATGGGCCCCGAAAGGCCGTTCCTCAGCAGGCTCAGTTCCACCAGATTCGCGAGCGCGCCGAATTCCGGCGGAATCGCGCCGGACAGCGCGTTGCCGATCAGAGAAAGGCGCTCGAGCCTGGCGAGGTGGCCGAGCTCGCGGGGAAGTTCGCCGGACAGGCTGTTGTAGTACAGCGATAGATCCGTCAGGTTCGTCAGCTTGCCCAGTTCCGGCGGGAGGCTTCCCGAAAGTTCGTTGCTGCCGAGATGCAACTCGATCAGCGCGGTGAGCTGCCCGATTTCCGGAGGGATCGGACCCGCCAGACCGTTGCTGAACAGCGCGATGTATTCGATCCTGCCGTCGCGATCGGTGTAGACCCCGTGCCACTCATCGAGCGGCCGGTCGCTCAACCAGTTCGTGCTGTCGATCCAGCGCTCCCCACCGGCGCTCTCGTAGAGCGCGACGAGCGCCGCCCTGTCCGCCGCCACCGCCCTGGCATCGGGATCTTCCGCGGCCAGCGGAGGGTCGACCGTCACCGTTGCGGTAGCGGACAGTTCGCCGGCCGTTGCGGTGACGGTGGCGGTACCTTCGGCAACCGCACTCAGCAGTCCATCGGCGCTGACGATAGCGACTTCGGGCGCGTTGGAGGCCCAGGCGACAATGACGTCGGTCAGGAGATTGCCGTCGCTGTCGCGCACTTCGGCGCTGAGTTGCAGCGTGCCGTCGGGGGCTTCGATTCGCGCGGTGGCGGGCGAGACCGTCAGCGAGGCCGGCGTCGGCGCGACGGGAGGCGGCGGGTCGGATGCCTCCGACACCGTGACTGTCGCGGCAGCCGACAGGTCCCCGGTTGACACGGTCAAGGTGGTTGTGCCGGCCCCGGCTGCCGTCACCAGCCCCGTGCCGTCCACGGTGGCCACGGCGGGCGCGGACGACGACCACGTGAGCGGCGCATCCTCCAGAACGTTGCCGTCGGCGTCCCGGACCGTGGCAGTCAACCTGACGCTTCCGCCGGGCGTCTCAAGATCGGCCGCGACCGGCGAAAGCGCCAGCGATGCCGCCACCGGCGCGACCGGGGGTGGATCGGCGGTGATCGGGCCGGGCGGGGTGGCGGGCGCCGGCGAGTCGCCCGAACACGCATGGGCGCAGATCACGGCAAGGGCGACAAGCCATCGCAAAAGGATGCGTTTGTGCGCGATACGCCGAACAAGCTGAACGTGCGATAGCTCGTACATGCCGGAATCTTAGCACTTGCCTCACTCCGGGCAGTCACGGCCTCGCGGCCGCAGCCAGAGACGTTTCAAGGGCGGCAAGGAGCACCGTTAACTGGAGTGTGGCGGAGAACCGGCGGAACCTGGACGGTCGGGTGGCCCAGCGTCGCCGGGGGAGATCAACGGCAGCCAGCGCGCGGCGCGGTGCAGGTCGATCGAGGGGTTGCGAGAGGATTGCGGCTCGATTCCGATGGCGCTATTTCCGGAGGATCGGGAGGTGCCGGAACTGGATTGCGAGACGGCTCGGACCCGCATCGGGGTCTGAGCGTTCATTGTCCGCCGCATTGGGGCGTGTGACGGTTGGCGCTGAGTTTGCCGGAGCGGCCGGACCGGATCTGTTTAGGCTAGAATTGCGTCCGTGTTCCGAACGCACAGATTTGGCTGTGGCGGCAGCTCGACCGTGGCGGGCACACATACGCCTTGCGTCGCACGGGCTACTCTGCGTGCGTGGTTTATCGGTCTGCTGTCGCTCACGGCGTCTGCGCCCCTGGCTGCACAGGAGTTCGCCGCAGGCGCTCTAATGCGCACCGCGGTCGTAGAGGGCCGCCAGCTCGTCGTGTTGGCATCGGTGTCCGATGCGGTGGTGGCCAGCCCATTGTTCGGCGGACTTGCCGCGCAATCGTACGAAACCGCTTCGCAACGTATTCACGTCGTCGCCGTGGATGGCGAGATCTACCGGGCCGCGACGCCGCTTGCGGGTCCGCGCTCGTACATCACGTTCGACCCGGTACGCCGGCGTTTCGTGTCGCTGTTGCCGAGCATCCGCGTGGAACTCAACGGCGGCGCGGCAGTGGAGGTCGCTGCGGCGGCGGTGGGCGCCACCGATGTCACGCTGTTCGAATCGGCTGGTTTTGCGATTCTTGACCTGCCGTCCGATCTTCACCCCACCGATGCCCTCGCGATTCTGGATGACCTGCCCGGTGTCCCTGCCGCCTCACTGCGGCTTCGACCTCCCAGGATTCGGTGGCGATGACGTCCCGCGGCAATCGCCGCAACCCCCTTGTCGCCGCAGTGTGCCTGTTGACCCTAGGCGGCTGCGGTGGGGGCGGAGGGTCCGGCGATCCGCCTCCGTCCACGCCTCCACCGCCGCCCCCGGCCTTGGTGTCGCTGGTCCTGTCCGGTGACGCCAGCGTCGAGGAGGCCGGCAATCCAACAGTCGACCTGACAATCGAACTCGACGCCAACGCCTCTGCGGCCGTTACCGTCGCACTTGAACTGGCGGGCACGGCCACTCGCGACAGCGACTACGAGATCGACGCGGTGGAGGTGCGGGTGCCGGCAGGCTCTAACGCGGCCAGTGCCGAAATCGACATCTTCCGTGACTTCGACGAGGAAGGCGACGAGACGATAGAAATCAGCCTCGGCACGATCGACGGCAACGCTCAGGCTGGCGATAGCGCCTCGGTGACGTTGACCGTTCTCGACGGCGAGGCCGCGACCGTGAACAAGGGTGCGCGCGACGATGGCGGTGCGCAAAACGGAGACCAGGACGAAGTCAACTACCCGGAAATGCACTTCCTGGGGCTCGGCGTGCGCGAGGACGAGATCGTGCTCACGGTTCTTGTCGAGGCCCGCGGGTCCGGCGATGTCCCACCTCCAGAGCCGATGGGGGCGGAGTGGGCGACGGACCCGAACTTCAGCGCTATCGCAGGCAGCACCACGGCCTGCTACGGCCCCGACGCCGAGGCAACCGGCGCGCAGGACGTGCGCCCGATGGATCCCTGCGAGATCGTTCCCTCCGACGATCCGTTGAATTTTTTCGTCGGCAACCTGCGCCAATTTGCGATACCCATGGCGGAGCTTGAGCCGAATCGGCGCTATTTCATCCGGGTGTGGCTCGCGGAGGTGCCGCCGGGCTATGAATTCGGCGACCCTTACACGAACGTCGTTGCAACTACCATCGCGACCAATGCCGAAGGTCGGCTTTCCGTGCGCTGCGTTGCTCCCGAGAGAACGCCCGCCCCGGGCGGAGGCGATCCCCTCTTCGGCCAGCAATGGCACCTGAGCAACACCGGGCAGACGGCCTTCTCGGACCGCGGCGGGGTCGCCGGCGCCGACCTGCGAATGAGCTCGGCGATCGATGCCTACCTCAACGGCGCCGGCGTGAAGCTCGCGGTGGTCGATACGGGCCTTGAGATCTGCCACCCGGATCTGGCGGCCAACACGGCCGGCGGTGGGTCGTTCAACTTCGGTGCGGACGCCAGGCCCGCGTCGTCGCCCAGCGATCCGTTTACCGCCACCGGGGATGGCGACCACGGTACCAGCGTCGCCGGCGTCGCCGCGGCGGCGGCCGGCAACGGTTTCGGTGGGCGGGGCGTGGCGCCGGAGGTGGCGCTGGTGGCCTTCAATCCCCTTGAGGCCGCGGCAGTCGAAGACGCGGACCCGGAAGCCGCGGCGATCACGGCGATGCTCAAGAGCCTCGGAGCGAGCGCACGGGATCCGGATTCGGCGAGCGTGGACATCTTCAACATGAGTTTCGGTGCGGAGGCGCCATCGGAAAATGCGGTGGAGGAGTTCGATCGCGTGTACCGGATGGGTGTCGAGACGCTGCGTTCGGGCCGTGGAGCACTGTACGTCAAGGCGGCAGGCAACAGTTTCGACTTCTGCGAGCAGACGCATCCGTTTCATCGCGAGATCGGCTGCATCGGCGCCAACTCCGATCCGGACCAGAATCTGCCGTGGCTGATCCCGGTGGGTGCCTTCAACGCCGATGACGTCAAGTCGTCCTATTCGAGCGCCGGCGCGAATCTCTGGGTGGTCGGTCCGGGCGGCGAGGACGGCGTGGAAGCGCCGGCGATGATCACTACCGATCAGGCCGGCGCGGGCGTAGGCTTCGACCGGGAACCCGAGAACCGTCTCACGAGCGACCATCCGCTGAATCGCGACGGCGACTACATCAGCGCCTTCGGGGGCACCTCATCGGCGGCGCCCGCGGTCGCCGGCGCGCTGGCCATCCTGCTCGGCGTCAAACCGGAACTGACCTGGCGGGACGTGAAACACATCCTGGCGGCGACGGCGCGCGAGATCGACTCCGAAATCGAAGAAATCCGCGCCGCTTTTGGCGGCAATCCGTATATCGCCCAACACGCTTGGCAGACCAATGGCGCAGGCTACGAGTTTCACAACTGGTACGGTTTCGGCGCGGTCGATGTCGATGCCGCGGTCGCGATGGCGCAAAGCTATACGCCGGACAGCCTCGGAGAATTCGTCGAGTCGGACTGGTTCGGAACACCTGCCCCGACATCGTCGCCGGACGCTTCAGGCTCGCCCGATACCGGGTTGGACATTCCGGATGCGGATGGCGCCGGGGTGAGCGATACCATTGTAGTCACCGGCCTGCCCGAGAGTGCGAACATCGAGGCGGTGGCGCTCGAGATTGCCGTCGAACATGGCAATGCACTGGACCTCGGCGTCACGCTGACGTCGCCCTCGGGCATGAGCAGCGTGGTCAATCCGCCCCTGAACGAGATTCTCAACGGGTATCCGGGGTTGACGGACTGGCGCTTGCTGAGCAACGCGTTCTACGGCGAGAATCCCAACGGAACCTGGACCGTTCATGTGGCGGACATCGCCAGCGGCGACACGGGCCGCCTTACGGGCTGGCGGCTGCGAATCTATTACGGTGAGCATCCATAGCAACCGGAGACGGCATCAACATCGGCGTCGGAGCGGCGGCGCACCGGTATAATCCGGACGATCGTTACCCATCGGTTCGCAGAGCAGCGACGGAACCTGATCGGAAAACGGCGGTCGCGATGCGACTGGCCGTCACTGCCGAACCGGAACGGAATACCGCCGCCGGAAAATGAATCCCGCCGTACGCAATATCGCCAGATGGGCCGCCGAACTCTGCGCGGGTTGCCTGGTCCTGTCAATGGCGGCAGCGGAGGAGTATTCGTGGCAGGTTTCGGGCAGCTATCGCGATGAGAATGCGGCAAACTCGTTACAGGCCCATAGTCGGAATAGCCGGTTGTTGCGCGCCACGTACTATCTCTCGGGGGTCGACGACGGGGTCGGACCGTATGAACTGGCACCGTTCCTCAACCGCAGCAGCTACGTGGCGGTCGGTGCGGGAAGGACGAAACTGCGCGAGAAAGCGTATCCGAGCTTCGCTACGCCCGATTTGCTCGAGAACAGCATCGCGACTGGCGGCGGAATTGGCATGTTCGGCCCCGTGAACGTGTGGGGTTCGGCCTTTCCCTTCGAGTCGGGCATCGACGCTTCGGAGTACGAAGTGGGCGGGCGATACGTGTGGCCCGAGTCGGGCTGGTACGCAGGCGCTCGGGCCCGACGGAGCGACGCCGACGTGTTGCCGCAACTGCCGTTCTTTCGCACGACCGCGGAGTTCGGGCGCACGGGACTGTTTGCCGGGTGGTATTTCGGACCGCGCAGCACCGTGGAAGTGGGGCTCGGGTCCGAATCCATGAGCCAGTTTGAGCGTGCGGGTTCGTTCGCCAATCCCTTGCTCGGCCTTCCCGTGCCGGACGGGATGTCCGGCGTTGTGCGGTTGGCGCCGGTCGGGTTTCGCATCGTTACGGATGAGGAGACGGAGAGCGCGCGGTTATCCGTCCGGCATGTGGGCGAGGTGGGCGGATCGACGTTCGAGTTCTCGGTGAGCGTGCGCGCCAGCCGCGCGGATGCCCGAGTGTCCGTTCCGCTTGCGGTAGACTTCGTCGCAGCCTCCAACCCGTTCGACCCGCCGGATCGCGACTTGATCGACGTCGTCGGGGGACCGGCCTTCGAGGGCGGCTGGTCCGAACGCGAACATGAAATCCGGCTGTCGGGGGCGCTTTTTCCCGACGAGACCCTGGGCGTGCGCCTGACCCTGTCGACATCGGACCACGATGCGTACGGAACCGGCGACCGGGTGGGTCTGTCGGCGACCTGGTTCTTCGTTCGAAACGCGGCGGTCGCGATCGAACTGATGCGCAGCGACTCCGGGCGCGGATACGCGCCCGATTCCAACGTCACGGATTCCGTCGGCGTGCGGGTGCTCGGGCGGTTTTAGCGATCTGCGTCCCGAGCCGCGATTCCGTGGTCCAGACGCCGCCCATGCGGAACTCGCTGCTGCAGTCCCCGCCGCCTACGGAGGGAATGCCGACACATGCTGGGATGTTGCGTTTCGGCGGCTGCTAGCGCTCAATGCCGCGCGCAGCGCAAGGTCCGCTGCAGCCGACTCTGACCTTTCGCCGGAGTTCAACGGTAGAACTCAATGAGGAACCGCACTTGCCCCAGCGGTTCAACCTCGTGCTCGACGCCGGGCTCGATGACGCCAGGATTGTCTCGGTCCAGTCTGAACTCCTCAGCGGGCGATGCGTGGATTCGATAGAGGAGCCCGCCCTCCAGGACCACGATCCGGCCCCAGACGCCGGCCCGGGTCCGATGCGCCTTTCTTAGCCCGTCCGGGACCGTGACTTCCGTGAACTCGGGTGTCCTTCGGTAGAACTCGATGGTGGAAGGGAGGGGCTTCATCTGCGGTCGATCAACGTGCCGGCGGATCGGGCGTTGCGGCACAGTCGCGGCATGAGGATGTTCCGAATGGGCGTTCACAAAGCCTACATTGGGAAGTTGCTCGAACACAACGACAGCACGGACTACGGGCAACGGCATGCGGCATTGCCATGTACGCAACTGCCGAATCCCCCGGTTCCCATACGGCATTCGTCACGAGGCTTGTCCGGGGTCTTGCGCTTTGTCTACGATGCAGGGACCGTCGGTCAGGTGTCCGCATCGGTGGATTGTTCATGAGTAATGACGAAGACCGGGCGCCGAGCGTGCCCGATGAACGCCGGGCCGTGCTGCTTTGCACCGTACTGGCCATGGCGCCAGCCGCCATGCAAAGTGCGCTGGCCCAAGGGGCCCAGGCCCGGGCCCAGGAAATCGAGGAAGTGGTGGTAACGGGTACGCGCCTGCGGGACTCGAACGTGATCAGTTCTTCGCAAATCACCACTGTAGGAATTGAAGACATATCCGACCGCGGCATCACCCGTGTCGAGGACTATCTGAACGATCTGCCGCAGATTTCGCCCGGTCAGGCCATCACGGCATCCAGCGGTTCGTCGGGCACAGCAACGGTAAACGTTCGCAACCTCGGCTGTGCGCGGACCTTGGTGCTCATCAACGGTCAACGGCTGGCCCCCGGCACGACGGGCGGCGGCAACTGTGCCGATCTCAATTCCATACCCACGCTGTTGCTGGAGCGGGTCGAAGTGCTGACCGGCGGCGCCTCCTCGGTATACGGTTCCGATGCGGTGGGCGGCGTCGTCAATTTCATCCTCGACGAGGATTTCGAAGGTTTCAAGGCCAACTACATGCACAGCTTCTACAGTCACAACAACGACAACGGCGAGTTGCGGGACTTGGTGAGTTGGTACGATTATCAGTTGGCGGATGAAACGGTGACCACCGGAGAAACCGACAAGCTCGCCGCCGCCTTCGGCGGCTCGATATTGGATGGGCGTGGACACATCGCCGGTTTCATCGAGAAAACGGACACGTCCCCGATCCTTCAAGGCGACTACGATATTTCCGCCTGCGCCCTGACGAGAGGGAAAAGCGCCTGCGGCGGTTCTTCGACCATTCCGCCCGGTCGGTGGGCGGATTTCGGCCGCTATGCCGCAGACGGCCACGTAAACGCCGCCGACCCATCGATCACCCGACTCGATCTGAAGGTCCAGGGCGATGAATTCGTGCCCCGGGACGGACAGACCTTCAACTACAATCCGACCAATTTCTTCCAGCGGCCGGACGAACGCCTGAACGCCGGGTTTTTCGGCCGATTCGAAATCAACGACAACATCGAGGCGTACGCCCATGCCCGCTCGATGCAATCCGGATCCAATGCGCAGATCGCCTATTCCGGAACGTTCGGCAACATTACGGCGATTCCTTGCTACAACCCCCTGCTGTCAAGGCAGCAGTACGATACGGTCTGCGGCGACTGGACCCTGATGGGCGGCGATCACGCGCCCGACTTCGCCAGCGCGGCCGAAGCCCTCGCCTACATCTCCTCGCTGGATCTCGCGGTCGGCGCCGGAGACATCATCAGCTACAGCGCGCCGGTAACCTCCCTGAAGCGCAATGTCGAAGGCGACCCCCGTCAGAACATCACAACCTACGCCAACACGGTCTCGATCTACGGTCTGCGCGGAGACATCGCCAATGGTTGGATCTATGACGTGTCCTACCAGTTGTCCGATATCGAGTACACCAGTGAGTACCGCAACGACCTTTCGGTGACCGCGATCAACCGCGCGATCGACGTGATCCGCGTCAACGGAACGCCGATGTGCGTTGCCGCCCTGAACGGTACCGATCCTGACTGTATTCCCTACAACCTGTTCCAGGGCGGCTTGCCCGGCGACGGCGGCATCCAGGGCGTGATTGACGGTGGCGAGGAACTGCAGCGGTACATCGCGAGTTCAACCTTTGTTCGCGGCACAGGCAAACAGAGCATCGTCCAGGCGTTGGTTTCGGGCGAGTTTCCGTTTGCCCTGCCCGGCGCCCCGGGCCCGGTTTCGGTCGCGTTGGGTTTCGAGAACAAGGACCTGAGCACGGACTTTCGTCCCGACCGGCCCAGCCGCACCGGCGACCGCTCCGGTTCCGGCGGCGCCACCTTGCCGCTGGCGGGCGGATACGATGTGAATGAGTATTTCGTCGAACTCGGCATCCCCGTGCTGGATAACCTCAGCTTCGATGCCGGTTATCGTTACGCTGACTACTCTACCGATCACTCCACAAATACGTACAAGCTGGGCGCATTCTGGCAGGTCTCGGACGATGTGGCGCTGCGCGCTTCGTACCAGTCCGCGATCCGTCACGCCAGCCTGTTCGAGTTGTTCCGCGCCACGGGCTTCGGCCTGGTCGACCTTCCGGACGATCCCTGCGGCCTGTCCATGACCGCGAGCCGGTCGGCCTGCGCCAATTCCGGATTGGAGGCCCACCTGTACGGAACCGATCTGAAATCGCCAGCGGATCAATACTACATCCTGCGAAGCGGCAATGAGACGGTGGCGCCCGAGCAAGCGCAGTCGATTACCGCCGGTCTGGTCGCCACGCCCGCGTTCATTGAAGGCCTGACGCTGACGCTGGATTACTTCAACATCCATGTGGACCAGGGTATCGGCACGATCCCCGCCGCCACCGCGCTGAACAAGTGCCTGGATACCGGCCTTGCGACGTTCTGCAACCTGATCCACCGTCATCCGGTCAACGGTTCGCTGTGGATCCAGGGTGGATACATCTCGGCCCGGATCACCAATCTCAGCGAGGAGAACGTTGAAGGCATCGACATCATCTTCGATTACGATTTCGACACGCTGGCGGGTCCGGTGGAGCTGCAGGGCATCTCCACGTACCTGTTGACCTCGGATCTGATCGAGTTGCCCGGCGAGGCGGCGCTCGAGTGCGCGGGTTTCTGGGGCAGTTACTGCGGCAAGAATCCTCAGCCGAAATGGAGCGGCAATTTCAAGGCGACCCTGTACACGCCGTACGATCTGCGGGTGTCCCTTGGCCTGCGGTATCTCGGAAGTACCGACGATCTGGGTTCCAACGAGATCGACTTCGACGCCGAGACTTATTGGGATCTGACAGCGGAATGGAGCGCAAACGGGAACTACCTGGTGACCGGAGGCATCGGCAACCTGCTCGATACGGACCCGCAAGTCAGTTCCGACGCAGGTACGGCGCCCGGCAACGGCAATACGTTCCCCGCGTTCTTCGATGCGCTTGGCCGTTATGTGTTCGTCAATCTCGGGGTCAGCTTCTGAGAAAGAATTTCCCCTTGCGAGCTTGACTCAGACAAGGACCGGAGGCCGCGCCCAGTCCGGGCCCGTATTTCGATGGGCTGACAACCGCGGCACTCCCTTGACCGATTGTTGCCGGGGGTCTTCATTAGCGCCCATGTTCCCCCTATTGTATTCTTCACCAACTATCGGACGATGAGGTATTGTCGAAGGTGCGCATGGACTCCGGCGCCACCGTCCCGGAACCGAGCCTGTCGTATCGCACGACGCGGCCCCTTATGGCCACATCCCGCAAGCCAGAGAAAACGAGGTACGATCGCGGCCAGTCGCCGGTCGTTGCGGTCCCCGGGGCGACGGCGCCTGGGACCATGGACGCGCCTTCCGGTATTGATCGATCCGCAGCAGCCAACAGAAGTTGCTGACGAAGTCGGTTGTCGCCGTGCCTCGATTCGCAAACGACTCCGATTCCCGGACTGGGGTTGTGCGGAACATTGACGCAAGGAAAGCCGCTCTTTCCGTTGAACACGCCGCGCCTTGGCTGGTGACGGCCAAGGTGACCGTACCCGAGCCCACGGACGGCTACCTTCATCGGCCCTCGCTGATCAAACAGCTCGATTCGGTAGCGGCTCGGCGGATTTCGGTGCTGCGGGCGCCTGGAGGATTCGGCAAGACCACGACGCTCGGCGAGATCGGTCGCCGTGCCAGGAAGCGGGGCATGCTCGTCCCCTGGCTCACGGTGGACGAGGACGACGCGCTGGGCCTGTTCGGCGCTCATCTCGCCTACGCGTTCACTCACGCGGGACTGGATCTGGCGGCGCAGACAGCCAGCGAGGACGCCTGGACCTCGACTCCGCTCACGCATCAGATCGGGATGCTCGTGCGCGCCATCGAGACGCAGCCGGTTCCATGCCTGCTCGTACTGGACGAGCTTGAGCGGCTCCCGCAGCAATCGGTCGAGCTGCTCGACCGGTTGCTGCGGCAAGGTCCCCGCAATCTCCATTTCGCCCTGTCGTTTCGCAGCAATCCGGGGCTGGATCTGGCGAGCATTGTGCTGGAAGGCTCGGGGGTCGTCGTGACCACCGAACAGCTCCGTTTCTCGAAATCCGAGATCCACCGGTTCTTCGACGGCAATCTGACGCGGCGCGAGCTGGCCGACGTATTGGCCCGCACGGAAGGATGGCCTGTGGCTCTTCGCATCGACCGCGCGATCCGGGTCGCCGGCGCGGCCAAGAACGTCGAGCTGGGCAAGGCGCTCACCCGGAACTTCATCGACACGCGTCTGCTGCGGCGTCTCCCGGACCAGGGTCGCGCTCTGCTTCTCGACCTGGCGGTCTTCGACTGGATCGACATGGACCTTGCGGACGAGGTGCTCGAATCCAACGACACGCGCCCGCGAGTGGAGGCGCTCGTGGCGCTGGATGGACTCATGATGCCATTCGAGTCGGACGGCGCCCTGCGGCGCCTGCACCCGCTGGTCAGGGAACACTGCCACCGTGTGCTCGCCAGTGAGGATCCCGCGCGCAAGCGGCGACTTCACCAAAGGCTCGCGGAGGCCCTGGCGACGCGCGGTCATCTGGTTCCCGCATGGCGCCATGCGGGCGAGACGGGCGACCTCCGGTGCCTCGGCGAGATGATGGAACGCGTGGGCGTGTTCCAAATTTGGTTGCGCGAAGGCATGACGTGCCTGGCCGCCGCCGACCGGTTCCTGACGCCCGCGTTGCTGGAGGAGTTTCCGCGGCTGGCCCTCATCCGCTGCGTGACCCTCTACTTTGGGCAGGAGTTCGTCGGGGCACGTGAGCTGTTCCAGACGGTCACGCCCAAGCTGGACCGCGCGGCTCGCCGCCCCGATGTTGACGCCTCGGCACTGCTCCTCGACCGCGTCTGCACGAACGTCGCGTTGACCGGTTCGCAGGCACGGTTGGTAGACGACAGCTTGTTGCAGGCGTTGCGCAACGCCGAGTCCGAGCCCGCCGCAACGGCCGAACAAGCTGCGCTGGTCCGGTGTGGAACGCTGATGATCAGGACGATTTCCAGCTACAACGGAGGTTCGTTGGAGATGAGCCGCCGGCACGGGCTGGAAGCGCTCTCCTGCACCAGGCGGGACGGCTACCGGCACGGCGAGATCTTCGTCAGCCTGTGCCTCGGCATGGCCGCCATGGCCCAGGGGAACGTGAAGGAAGCCGCCAGCCGGTACGCCGACGCGCGGCAGGTTGCGAAGGTCTTCTTCGCCTCCGATCCCGTCCTGGCGACGATCATCGATGTGCTGGCGATCGAGCTCGACATCGAACTGGGCCGTGAGAAACCCATCGACCAGCGGACCGTGAACGGACTGACTTCACTGCGCTCATCATGGATAGACATCCAGGAAGCCGCGATTTCCGTAGCCACCGAATTGAAATGCACGCGACACGGTCCGGAAGTCGGAGTCGAGTTTCTTGCCGAGGAGGTTGCGAAGGCTCGCGCCGCGGGTCTCGAAACCATCGAGCGCTACGCTTCGGCGCTGCGCTCGCAAACTCTGGCCGAGGCGAGGCATGCCAGTCGGGCCGAACAGGTGTGGCGGGACGAGGAGCTGCCGACCGACCCTGCCGGCCTGCTCGATCTCGATGGCCAATCGTGGCGTGAGATGGAAGCGCTGTCCTGCGCTCGCATCCGGCTGCTGACCGCGTTGGGGAAGCGTGACGCAGCCGGCGACCTGGCGCAGCGCCTCCGTGCGCTCGCATCGGAGCGCGGCCTGAGGCGCACTCTGATGCGAGCTCTGGGACTGTCGATGGCTATCGACGCGGACGACACGGATCGAGCCATCAAGCCGCTCGTCGAGTTCCTCGGATTGACGCGCCACACGGACTATCTGCGGCCCCTTGTCCGCCATCGCGACGTCAGCCGCGCCCTCCTGACTCGGCTGCTCGACGGGAACCCTGAACCGGAGCTTCACGAGACAGCCGGATCTGCGCTCGCGCGCCTGGACGCGCGGCCTTCACCTGATGCCCCGGTCTTCTCGCCACGCGAGCAGGATGTGCTCGCAGGGTTGGACAAAGGCCTCCGCAACCGCGAGATCGCGGAGCGGCTTGGCGTCAGCGAGGACGGCGTGCGCTACCACCTCAAGAACATCTACCGGAAGACGAGCACGAACGACCGGGACGAGGTCGTGCGCCGCGCTGCGGCGATGGACCCCCGGTTCTGAGCCTCTAACACCACCAGCCATCCTGCATTAACGTCTCGCGCCGCTGCTCGCGGTCCGGTTCATGCCGGTGGCCGCCGGTGTCGAAGCGCTGCTGAGGCGCCGCTGACGGGTTCGCGCAGCCTTGCGCGCGACGTTGCGCTCTCAGGGATTCAGGCTACCGGACGATCCTTGCCCTTGCCTACCTCTTATGACTCCCGCGGGGCGGGGGGGGGTAGTTTTTGGCAAGGCGACGGCGACGAAGTCGCATACCGCTGTTTTTCCCCGATCCTACCTTCCGCTTGGCAATCCAGTCCACGAGGATACGCAAATTTTGAGACTTGTCTGCGCCATGTCCCGTCAGTGTCTCCGGCAGCCCGATAGTCGGCGGTTGGCTCTGGCACTGCATGCAGGGTCGCCTGCGAGGCTACCGGCGGCTTGGCGCGAACATCGGAACGTACGATGCGAATGCTCCGCTCGTTGACCGCAAACCTATCCCCGGCGCCGCCCACCACGACCGGGCGTCGGCGCCGTAGGCATCCGTTGTCTCCCCGGCGGGGTAGGGTGGTCGCCGGCGCGGAGAGCCCGAAGTGCGGCTCGACGGTCACGCCGCGCTGGAGATAGCCGTGAAAAGAAGCGCGTTCGGCATTTTCGTGGCCAACCTCCTGGCGGCAGTGCCAGCCTTGGCGCAGTCTCCCAGCATTACGGTATCGCCAAGCCCATTGACGGTAACGGAGGGCATGACCGGCAGCTATACCGTCGTGCTGGATGCGGAACCATCAACGACCGTCACGATCGCGCTTCAGGCTCATGACGACGTCGCCGCGTGTCTAGAGAAGGACGGGGTCTCGTGCACGCGGAAATCCGCAATGCTGACGCTCGACAAGACGAGCCTGACCTTTACGCGGCAGAACTACAGCATGGCCCAAACGGTGATGGTGACGGCGGGCGATGAAGACATGGCGGGTATATTCAAGTACGGCAGGATCTCGCACCAGGCGAGCGGCGGAGACTACGCCGGCCTGTCCGTCGATTTGCCCGTTCACGTGTTAGACCCTGACAGAGCTGATACCCGGGGCTACACGATGAAGCTGGACGGGACGCTCGGTTCCCCGCGCTGGGCCGCGGGCTTCTGGGAGCACCAGGGCGAGGTGGCCCCGGATTCCATGGGGTTCTTCGTGGCGCTGGCTACGGAACCGACGGCGAACACCACGGTCACGTTCGAGAGCTCGGATCCCGGTCCGGTGACGCTCGGCAAGGCGACCGTCACCTTCACGCCGCAGAACTGGAACGAACCGGTGGCCATCGATGTCGCGGTTACCGACAATGACGTCGACGAGGGTGGCCGCGCGTTTCGCCTACCCCAGATACGCTTCGACGTCACGGTCAGCGGGACAGGATCGGACTACGACGGACTGGTTGTGCCGACCTTCACCATCAACATCTACAACAATGACGTTGCCGGCGTCTCCGTCTCGCCGGACATGCTGGACATCGACGAGGACGACGAAGCGACCTACACGGTGCAGCTCGACAGCGAGCCGACGGAGGCGGTGGCCGTGGCCATCACCGGCCACTCCGGCACGGACCTGACGCTCGACAAGACGTCGCTCACCTTCACCACCGCCAACTGGAACGACGCGCAGATGGTCACGGTGGAGGCCGGCGGTGACAACGACGCCCAGGACGATACGGCGACGCTGGTGCACACCGCCACGAGCGACGATTCCCTTTACAGCGGAAAGGTAGCCAGCCTGGAGGTCACCACGAACGATGACGAAACGAATGGGTTGAAAGACGGGGGCGGGACGTTGGGCGATTCCACGTTGACCGTGGCGGAGGGCGGCAGCAGTACCCACTCCTTCAAACTCGCGGCCCTGCCGACGACCGACGTGACGGTGACGATTACCGGCCACTCCGGCACGGACCTGACGCTCGACAAGACCGTTTTCACCTTCACCACGACGACCTGGGACACGTTGCAGTCGGTGACGGTCTCGGCGGACGATGACGACGACGCCATGAACGACGAGGTGACGCTCACGCTGACGGCTGCGGGCGGCAACTACGCGGACGTGTCGGCGGACCTCGACGTCACCGTAATCGACGACGAGACGGCGCCCACGGGGGTCACGCTGACGGCCAGCCCGGACTCGGTGACGGAGAACGGCGGCGCCAGGACGGTCACGGTCACCGCCGAGATCGACGGCTCGGTGGTGTTCGCCGAGGCCAAGACGGTCACGGTCAGCGTGGTGGACGGCACGGCCACCGCGCCCGCCGACTACGCGGCGGTGTCGAACTTCGACATCAACATCGCCGCCGGCGCGGCCAGCGGCACGGGGAGCTTCACCCTGACGCCGGCCAACGACTCGATAGCCGAGTCCACCGAGACCATCGACGTCACCGGCACATCGACGGACCTCACGGTGACCGGCGACGAGATCTCCATCACCGACAACGACGCGGTCGGCCTCGTTTTCAGCGCCAACACCGTCACGGTGGCCGAGGGCGCCAGCGGCAGCTACACGGTCAAGCTCGCCTCCGAACCGACGGCCCAGGTGATGGTGGCCATCACCGGCGACGGTGGCACCGACCTGACGCTCGGCGCCAACCGCCTGACCTTCACTACGTCGACCTGGAATACGGCTCAGACCGTCACGGTCACCGCCGATGATGACACCGACGCGAGCAACGACACGGCGACGCTGGTGCACACGGCCGCGGGCGGCGACTACGCCGGGAAGACGGCGAACCTGTCGGTGACGGTGACCGACGACGATACGGCCGGCCTGGTGCTTGACCCGGTCGCCGTGACGGTGGCCGAGGGCGGCGGCAGCAGCTACACGGTCGCGCTCTCTTCCGAGCCGACGGCCCGGGTGACGGTGGCCATCACCGGCACCGCGGACACGGACCTGACGCTCGGCGCCAGCAGCCTGACGTTTACCACCTTGAACTGGAGCACGGCGCAAACGGTCACGGTGACCGCCGGGACCGACGCCGACGCGAGCAACGACACGGCGACGCTGGTGCACACGGCCGCGGGCGGCGACTACGCCGGCGTGAGCGGCACGGTCACCGTCAACACCATCGACGACGCCACGCTCGGGATCGTGATCGCGCCGTCTCCGCTGGAGCTCAAGGAGGGCGAGTCCGCACCCTATACCGTCCGGCTCGCCAGCGAGCCGACGGGCAATGTGACCGTGCACATCTCCGGCGTCCTGGACTCGGTCCTGACGCACGACAAGTCGCGGCTCACCTTCACGCCCACGAACTGGCGCCAGACGCAGACGGTGACCGTCACCGGCACCCACGACGAGGACGGGATTGTCGACTCGGCCACGCTGGACCACACCGCCGAGGGAGGAGGCTACGACTCGGTGTCGCAGCAGCTCGGCGTGATCATCCGCGACGACGACACGCCGGGGATCGTGATCGCGCCCGATTCGCTGAGCGTCGCCGAGGGGGACGAGGCGACCTACACGGTGAAACTTGCGACCAAACCGAGCAGCACGGTGACCGTGGCGATCACGGGGCATGCGGACACGGACCTCAGCCTGGACACCGACAGCCTGACGTTCACGACCTCGACATGGAGCACGGCGCAGACGGTTACGGTGGAGGCCGATCACGACGACGATGCGGACGACGACACGGAGACGCTGACGCATGCGGCGTCGGGCGGCACCTACGGCGGGCAGACGGCGGACCTGCCGGTGACGGTGACCGACGACGAAACTGCGACGACGGCGGTCACGCTCACGGCGAGCCCGGACTCGGTGGCCGAGGGCGGCGGCGCCAGGACCATCGAGGTCACGGCGGCCATCGACGGCGCGGCCCGCTTCACCGAGGCGACGGCTGTCACGGTGAGCGTCGGCGACGGCACGGCGACCGCGCCCGCCGACTACGCGGCGGTGCCCAGCTTCTCGATCGTCATCGCGGCCGGCGCCGCCAGCGGCAGCGGGACGTTCACCCTGACGCCGGTGGACGACGCGGCGGACGAACCGGCCGAGACCGTCGAGGTCGCCGGCACGGCGGCCGGCCTCACCGTGACCGGGGACACGATCAAGATAACGGACAACGACGACCCACCGCCTCCACCGCCTCCACCGCCCCCGCCGCCGAACATCCCGCCTACGGTATCGGCGAGCTGCGATCCCTGCGCGGTACCGCGCGGAGGCGAGGTTGGCTTGACGGCGCTGGCGGCGGACCCGGACGGCGACGTTCTGGAATATGAGTGGAGCGCGCCATCGGGCGCTTTCGCCGGCGGACCGGGGGGGGGGCGCAAGCGAGATGGACGGCGCCGCACGAGTTGGGTTCGGTGGATATCCGGGTGGAGGTTTCGGACGGGTCCGGGGGCGCGGCCTCGGCGACGGCGACGGTGGAGGTGGTCAACCGGGCGCCGTCGTTCGACCGGCCGATCTACCGCTTCAAGCTGAAGGAGAACCTGGATGGCAGCAGGCTTCCGGTCGAGCTCGGCCGCCTGACAGCGTCGGATCCCGACGGCGACCCACTGACCCATGAGTTGGTCTCCGGCGATGGGAAGCGTTTCACCGTAAACGCCCGCGACGGCACGGTGCGGTACGTTGGCCCGGGGGACGACTACGAGGCGGAACCCCGCCAGCACACGCTTTCCGTGCGCGCGCGCGATGCCCCGGGAGCGGAAGCCGACGTGCAGGCAGTCGTGACGATCATCGACCTGAACGAACAGCCCGCCGCGGCGGACGACGAGGTACAAACGAACGAGGACGAAGCCGTTGCGGTGAATGTTCTGGCCAACGACTCGGACCCTGACGTCGACTCCCTGCGCGTCGCAAGCGTGATGGCGCCGGCCCACGGGACGGCCGCCGTTGCCGCCGACGGCGGCGTGATCTATGTCCCTGCGCAGAACTTCCACGGCACGGACCGATTTACCTACATCGCCTCCGATGGCGATGGACTGATGGATTCAGCCACGGTGACGGTGACCGTGTCGCCTGTCAACGACGCACCGGCCGCGACCGGGACGATTCCCGAACAGCTGCTCGATGAAGGCGGGAACCCGGTCAGTCTGGATTTGTCGCCGTACTTTTCCGATGTCGACGGCGGCGTGCTGAGCTACCGCGCGGAGTCCTCCGACACGGACGTGGTCACGGTCGAGGTGCTGGAATCGCAGCTCACGCTGACACCGGTCGTGTACGGGTCGGCCGCCGTATCGGTCACGGCGGAGGACGCCGACGGACTGAAGGCCACGCAGACGTTCGCAGCGGGCGTGGACGACCGGCTGGTGCGCGGCGTGCTCGGCAACGCCCTGGCAGCCATGGCCCGCTCGCATCTGTCGAGTGCGCGCATGACGCTGGGCCGGCGGGCGGTGTCCGGCGTCGGAGAACAGTCGCTGTTGTCGGTCGCCGGGCGGCGCATACCGCTGGACAAGGCCGAGTGGCGGCAGATCGTGGATGGGCTGACGGCAGGCGTGCTAAACGGCGCGGCAGGCTCAACGCCAGAATCCAGGGGGTATCCCTCCGGGGAATTCGGCGCATCGGCCTTTGGCCAGCCGATGGCGGGTGAATCGCCGCCTGGCGCATCGGGACTTCCGAACGGCTTTGGCAGCTTCGGCGTCCTGGGCATCCTGGGCAGCTTGAGTGGCGCTTGGGATGCCTCGCTCAGGGACGTGGAGTTCGAGTGGGTGCCGGGAGTGGACGATACCGGCGCCGCAGGCGATGCTGATAGCGAACCGGCGGGCCGTCGCTGGGCCGTCTGGGGTCAGGGCGACTTTCAGACTTTCGAGGGCGCGCCGACCGTGCTGGGCTACGATGCCGGGCACGATGGCGATCTGCGAACCGCTTACCTGGGCGTCGATGCCGAGTTGGGCGACCGTTGGCTGGCCGGCGTGGCGGTGGCGCGCAGTTCCGGGACGGGCGATTGGCAGGTGGGCGCATCGAGCGGCAGGCTGACGACGAGGCTGACGGCGCTGCAACCGTATATGCGCTGGTCCGACGGGACCGCGTCGGTGTGGACCATGTTCGGCGGCGGCTCGGGCACGGCGGAAAATGTGCGGGACGCGGCCGGGCTGGTCGGGACCGCCGATCTCGGTCTGCGAATGAGCTTGATCGAATATCGGCGGAGGATTGGCGGGGACGCCGGCAAGGTCAGGTTCGCGCTGCGGGCCGACGCCGCTTGGGCCGAACTGGAAACCGGGGACGGCGAGGAGTCGGTCGACAGACTGTCGGCGGCCGTCGATCAGCAACGGCTGGGCGCCGAGATGTCGGGGCCGATCCGTGTCGGCGGTATGACATTCGAGCCCTTCGGCGAAGTGCATCTGCGCCGCGACGGCGGGGACGGACAGACCGGATCCGGTGTAGAGGTCGCTCTTGGTCTGCGGGTACAGCAGGGCAATGTCCGGATCGACGCACAGGGACGGGCGCTGGCGGTGCATTCGGCCGCGGGCTACCGGGAGCGAGGCGCCGGGGTGACGTTCACGCTGGGTGAGCCGGACGCCCTGGGCTTGTCGCTGCACGTTTCGCCCCGCTGGGGCAACGTCGCGCCGACCGGAACTGGCGCGCTTTGGCGGGAGGAGATCGATCGCCTCCGGCATCCCGGAACTGCTCTGGACATGTGGTCGCTGGAGGCGAATCTGGGTTACGGCAAGCGTCTTTCCGGAGGCGGCGTCCTGGTCTGGTTCGGGGGCTACGGTCAGTCGCATGACGACAGCCGTTTCCGGATCGGATTCCGTTGCTGTTCCGCACACTGATCCGATAATGATTGCCTGGACGCTACCCGTGCGCCGTCGGCCGTTCGGAACGCGGTGCAACGCACGACATTCTGAGCACGCTTGAGCATGCGCGCTACTGCTGTCGATCGCGTGTTCCGCACGATCGTGCTGTTCGTCGCGGTGAACGGGCGTTTCTGCTAGTCTTGCTCGGTATTGTCGAAATGTGCAAACTCAAAAATGCTGGCAGCGACGTCCATCTCTCTCGGACTCAACACGGCTTCGGCCGGAAATCGGCGCAACATTGGGGCCAATGGGTAAACGCAAGATGAAAGGAAGCGTCGATGTTCTGGCCAGGACGATGTTCCGGATCGCCAGCGACGCCGCGATCGCCGGTAGAGCCGTTTACCGCGTAGGCCAAGGCCGCGCCTGATGGGGGCGTTTCCGACGACCTGGTCGAAGAGCGACAAGACCGATCTCGCTGTCGCACTCGAATCCCTCAAACATTTGCGAACCGAACTCGGACAACTGGACGACCCACATCGGAGCGTCGAGCTTGTCCGCCGTGTTGACGAGATCGCGTCCCGGATGAGCGCGGTATCCGACGCCATGCAACAGGTCGACGACCACCGCGTCGCCGTTGTCGCGAGCCTCAAGCAGGTGGAGCATGATTTGACGATACTGAAACGGGACTGCCGTCGTGAAATTGCGTCGGCAACCAAGTGATGCAGGCCATCGCTGTCCAGGCAAGCGAATTATCAGGACGAAGCGCCGATCACTGAACGCGGTTCGTAAAGGCGGTTGCGCAGGCGCGCATGCTGACATTCACCGAAGAGATCCTGCTGCTGCTCGGCGACGAAGACGGCGCGTTCCTGCCGATCCGGCAACACGCCTTTGAGTGCGCGCTGGCCGGTGCGATTCTGATGGATCTGGCCTTCGCGTACCGCATCGACACCGACCTTGAGGCTCTGGTTGTCATCACCGAAGATCCGACCGGCAATCCGATGCTCGACGCGGTTCTCGCCAGGATCGCTTCGCGGACGGATACGGCGGACACGCAGACCTGGATCCGCGTGCTGTCTACCGAGGACAGCGCCACGATTCGCGAGCAGGCGCTCGCGAGCCTCGTCGAGCGCGGCATCCTGGAACGGCGCGAGGAGCGGTTTCTTTGGGCGCTCGGCTCCGTACGCCATCCCACGCGCGATGACGGCGCGGAACGGGAGATCAGGGCGCGCATCGAGCGTGTGCTGGCCGACCCCGTCCCCGACCCTCGCGACATCGCGCTGATCTCGCTGGCCGACGCCTGCCAGATCCTGCCGGACGTTTTTCCCGACCGGGAAATCGAGCCATCCCGGATCGCGCTGTTGCGCCGGATGGACCTGATCGGCCGCGAGGTCGCCGGCACCATTGCGGACATCCAGCAGACGATCGTGTCCGCGGCCAGGGCGCAGGCGGAACGCTCCCAGAAACTGCTGCTGTCCCTCTCCGCCGCCGCGGTCGCGGGAACCGGCGCCGTGCTGCTGGTCCCCCGCATCCCGGTTCCGGACCGGTTCGGCCCCAGCGTTTGGTCGAGTCTCTGGTTCGACGGGTTCTGGCAGCAGTGGAGCGGCTACCTGTTGCTGGCGCTTAGCGTCGCCGGACTGGTCATCGGCGTGGCTGTCCGGAAGCGGCTTGTCTCCCGTATCGCCAGTCTGCGCCGGTGGCGTTTCGCCCATGTCGCCATCGGGCTCGCCTGCGTCCTCGCACTGTTCGCCCATACCGGCTTTCGTATCGGCTCCAACTTCAACGCGGCGCTCATGGGCTTCTACCTCGCGACGCTGCTTTCCGGTGCGCTCGCCGGCATCGCGATCGGCGCCGTCCACCGCGTCCGGCAGTTGGGGGTCGGCCGGACCGGCCAACCGCGCCGTATTCTCCTGTGGGTGCATGTCGCGGCCATCTGTCCGCTGCCGGCCCTGTTGGTCGTGCACATTCTCGCGGCGTACCTGTACTGAGTCGGCGGTGTCGCGGAGGGTTGTCTTGTGGTTGACGGGGACGACGCTGCTCGCTGCGGCGTACGTTGCGGCCACGATGCTTGTGGGAGGCGACCGCCGCCCGCTGCTCATCGGCAGGACCACGGATGCCCACCATCAGATCGAGATGGCCTGCGAAACCTGCCATGCGGCAACTCCCTTCGCCGCGGAGGCCGCGGCCGAGCGGGCGCTGAACGAGACCTGCCGAAACTGCCACGAGGATGAATTGGATGCCGCGGCCGACAGCCATCCCCGCTCGCTGTTCCGCAACCCGAGAATGGCGGCCTATTGGGAAAGGCTCGATGCGCGCCTGTGCACGAGCTGTCATGCCGAGCACCGGCCCGAGATCACCCGAACGGGCGCCGTCACGGTCGCCATGGACTTCTGCGTCGCGTGCCACTCGGAAGACGACGAGGATGTCCGGCTGGACCGTCCGAGCCACGCGGGCCTCGCCTTCGACACCTGTGCAACGGCGGGTTGCCACAATTACCACGACAACCGGGCGCTGTACGAGGACTTCCTGGCCGAGCACACCGGCGGACCGGCGCTGCGGCCCGAGTCGATCCACGGAGCGACCGCGCGTTTCCGCGCACTGGAACGGACCTCGGGGACGGCACTCGGGCGCGACGAGGCGGTCGCGCCCGACGCCGCATTCGCCGACACGGACATTCTCATGCAGTGGGCAGGTTCCGGCCATGCGGCGGCGGGAGTCAATTGCACCGCGTGTCATGCGGAGGGTCTCGCCGCCGGCTCCGGGCCGGCCGATGTGACGGCCCACTGGGTCGAGGCGCCGTCGACCGGGGCGTGCCGGTCCTGTCACGAACCGCAGGCACGGTCGTTCGCCAAGGGCCGGCACGGCATGCGCGAACATCCCGAAATCGCACCGCCCCGCGACCCGGCAGCGGGACTCGAGAGGATCGGCCTGTCGCGCGTGGTCCCCGGAGTCGTGGCCGACTGGCTCGCCGATCCCGTCCCGCGCGCGCACATGACTGTCGGCGAAGCGCGCCTGCCGATGCGCGCCGACGCCGCGACGCACCGGGCGCTCGATTGCGGCGCCTGTCACCGGCCCCACGATGCGGACACGGCACGGGCGGCCGTCGAAGCCTGCGCATCCTGCCACGACGATCGCCATACGCGGGCCTATGCCGACAGCCCGCACCACCGACTTTGGCAAGCGGAGCTGTCCGGCGAAGCGCCGCCCGGCGCCGGGGTGAGTTGCGCGACCTGCCACATGCCCATGACCGAAAACCGCGAAACGATCGCGGCCAATCACAACCAGAACGACACCCTGCGTCCGAACGACAAGATGATCCGGCCCGTCTGTCTCGACTGCCACGGTCTGGAGTTCTCGCTCGACGCGCTGGCCGATGGCGACCTGGTTGACCGCAACTTCAGCGGAACGCCCGCCGTCCACGTCGAGAGCATGGAATGGGCCGTGCGGCGCTCAGGCGCGGATGAGGGCGACGCGGCCCGTTGACTGCGGGAGTGACCTCCCGGCAACCCGGCTTTAGAATCAGGCAATGGAGCCGTACAAAATGAAATTCAGGACACTCAGGACCGCTGCCGCGCTCGCGGTCGCCGCCGGGATCGTGATGGATGCCGTGGCCCAAGGAATCCCCTACCCGCAAGTCGCCGACATGCTCTACCGGGTCATGTCGGCCGATCGCGAGGTCTATACCCGCATGGTGGTGCAACGGCTCACGGTCGACGAGGAGATTCTTACCGCATCGGAGCACTTCGAAGACGAGGCGGCGCTGCCGCTGCCGGCGCAGATGTTCCGTTTCGGCGCCGAAACGGTGATGGACAACTCCGAGGACTTCTCCTACGCCCTGCTCTCGCTCGATCCGATCAACAGGAACAACGGACCGGCAACGGAGCTGGAGCAAGCAGGCCTGGAATTCGTGGCCGATAACCCGGACGAGAACTTCTACGGCGAGGAGGAACTGGGCGGGGAGCGGTATTTCGCGGCGGTGTACCCGGATCGCGCAATCGTCGAAGCCTGCGTCAACTGTCACAACAACCACAGGGATTCGCCGCGAACCGACCTTGCGGTGGGCGACGTGATGGGTGGCGTGGTCATCCGCATCCCCATCGACTGAGGTGCCGCCGAGGCCGGTGAGTACAGCGGTGAGCGTTTCGGCTCCGGAGAATCGATGAAAGCAAACAGCTTGAGGATGGAACATGCCTCCGCGCGGAGTGCGAGCTTTGCGTACTGTCGGAACGAAACACGTGTTCTACGGCCCATTGGCAACCGGCGGTCCCTGTGTGCGCGCGTTCCCGTGCTGCTCGGAGTTGTCGGCTCGATGCTGCTGCTGTGCGCCCACGGGCGAGCCGACCCGTTGTATGCGAGCGTTTCGCTTGGCGGCAACGGCTCCGGCGACGTAACCATGCGCAGCCGAAGCAACGATCGCGCGAGCATCTGCGACGAGTACATCAACCCGCGCGCCCGGTCGGTACCCGGCTGCACCTCGCCCGACCGCGGCGCGGGGGACGGCTGGGCCGCGCCGTTCGATGGTGGCCGGGGTTTTTCCGCGGAAGCGGAACTCGGGTATCGTTTTTCGCCGCGATTCAGGGTTGCCGCGGTCTATGGTTACAACACGACGGATTTCCATCAGACGGTATCCTCCACCGACGCCTCGGGCGTGGATTTCGACAAGATCGGCAACGAACTGTCCATAGGCGAGGAATCGCTGGGGACCGCCAGTTCCCACGAAGTGTTCGCCGTCGCTTATCGGGACTGGCCGAACCGCAGCCGGTGGACGCCCTTCGCGGGCGTGGGCGTGGGCCTGACACGGGTGCGGAAGGACTTCTCCTGGGTCTGGGCCCGAAGCGCCGATCCCGAAGACATCCTGACCGGGCGCGACCAGCCCAATGCGGACGAGATACTCCGTAATCTGTCCGGGACGGTAAGCGCAGGCCGGTGGGCGCTCAAGGACACGATGGCCGGATTCCTCGTGCTTGCCGGCGCCTCGCGTCCTCTTACGGACACTGTCTCCGTGGGGTTCAAGATTCAGTGGAAACGCTCGGATACGTTCGAGTCCGGGGCCTATGGAGGCGGTCTGCTGCGCAGCCATCCACCGAATCTGCGTCTGGACGGCAGCGAACCCGTCATTAACTGGACAAGGACCGATGACACGGATCGGTACTCCGTCATGCTGACGATGCGCTTCGCGCTGCGGTAACGGGGCGGACGCGAGCAAGGTGTCACCAGCCTGAACCAGATCGCGGCAATAGCGTCGACGCGCAAGACCGTGCAGTGCCGTTGGGGATGGCCGATTGATGACAACCACGCGAGCCCCGGTGGACGCGTACCGGAATTCCCGCACGTAGGAATTGGCTCGATGGCAACGGCCTTCAATGCGTCCGAATATTGCACCAGTAAGGAGGTAAGGCTCCCACAATTGCATATATATTCAGCTGCTTAAGCCGAAATCGAAGGTAACCCTGCCGCGGCAGAATGCTACCGTAACGGGTGCGAGTTTCCACGGGTGGGTGTGTCGGCGCGTGGGGGGCGCGTTTTGACGGCTGGGAGATCACGTCTGACGGCGGGTACCTACCGACTTCTGTGCCTTTACGCCGAGCGTGAGCACGGTGCAGCCTACAACTCCAGCCGCCGCGGAACCACACAAGACCCCGAGCCGAACGACTTCGTAGTACGCTCCGCCAGTGTGTTCGAAAGCCAGTCCCGCGATGAACAGGCTCATCGTGAAGCCGATGCCGCAGATGAACGCCACGCCCGCCATCTGCAGCCAGTTCACGCCAGGCGGGAGGCGCGTAACACCGAGCGCCACGCCGAGACCCGTGAACAGCAGAATGCCCACCGGGTTGCCGATCACCAGCCCGCCGATCACGCCCAGCGTGACCGGGTGTGTCAGCTCCTCCAGGCCGATTCCGGTCAGTGTCAGGCCCGCGTTTCCAAACGCAAACAGCGGCAGGATTACCAGCGCCACGGGCGCGTGAAGGTCCCGTTCCAACCCTGTGAGCGGCGAAGTTCCTTCCGAGACCTTCAAAGGGATGCACCAGGCGATGAGCACGCCGGCCAGCGTCGCATGGACTCCGGATTTGAGCACCGCCACCCACAACACGATGCCGATCAATACGTACACGGACACACTCCGGACGCCCAACGCGTTGGCCGCGACCGCGCACACGAGGATCGCGGCTGCGAGCGCAAGCGTCAGTACGGACAGATCGCCCGCGTAGAACAGAGCGATTATGACGATCGCCGCAAGATCATCGAAGATTGCCAGGGTCAGCAGGAAGACCTTCAGCGCCGCTGGCACGCGGGAACCGAAAAGGCTCAGGACCGCAAGCGCAAACGCGATGTCGGTTGCCGACGGAACCGCCCAGCCGCTCATCGCCACGGCATCGCCCCAGTTCAGCACGCTGTAGATCGCGGCAGGCACGGCTATTCCTCCGACGGCCCCCAGACCGGGAAGGACAATCTGTTCGGGCGACGACAGGTCGCCCTCCAGGACTTCGCGCTTGACCTCGAGCCCGATGAGAAAGAAGAACACGGCCATCAGGCCGTCATTGATCCACAATAGCAGCGGCTTGCTGACCGACAGGGCGCCGACTTGGACAGCCACCGTTGTGCCGAGCAGAGCGTCATACCAGTTCGAAAGCGGGGCGTTCGCGGCAGCCAGCCCGACCACCGCCGCAAAGAACAACAGTATGCCGCCCGCCGCCTCCAGCCGGAGGAAAGCTCTCAATGCGGCCATAGCCTGGCCAGTCCTCCTAGTCCTTGCAACTACCTGTCCCTGCCCGTTGCGTTTGCCAAGCTCATTTTACGCTACCGTGAATCGGCCCGAACGCCGGCCCGATCATCGGGTGGATCGCGGACAATGGCCAATCGTGCCCTTTCCTCGCGATGGCGCTCATCCACAGCCACGACGCACGCGGTGAGCGCCATGGCTCTGCCCTCCCGCATCGAAGTCGCCGATTACCCCGCTCCCGACGCCGAGGGTCAGGCACTGGTCGAGGGTTGCAACGTTGACGATGCTGCCGTAGGCCGCGCGCATCCGCTGCTCCGCCGGCTCAGCGGCAACCGCCGCCTCGAGTGCGAGATCCAGGCGCCCGACCGGAGCGCATCAACAGCCGTTTTATCAGCTTGCTCGCGACCTTGCGCGGAAAGTTGTGGATAAACTCTGCGAACGCTTCTTCGGCACCGGCGAGCGAGTCCTCCAAGGCCCATTCGACAACGGCCCGGTCGCCCGCCCGTTCGCCGTCGTCGGAATGCTGCTTGACGACGGCCGAGCCGTGGTACAAGTAGCTCAGGACATCGCCGAGACGCGCGGACAGCGCTTCGCGGCGTTTGAGCTTGCCAACCAGGACCAGCATCGCGACGTCGTTGGCGACCCACGAAGGGCGCTGCCTTGTCGTCCAGCCCATCCGCGCTACGCGAAGCCGCCAGTAGGCTCGCGTAACACTCCATGCAGAATTCGCTTTCCGAGAACGCGCCGTTCCATAAAACGTCCTGGGCCACGCGCAAGTTCGTGCTTTTGCCGTCTTTCAGGTCGTCCACCTTTTCGGCGGCGCGACCTTTGATCTTGAGGCGCTCGTCGTAGAGTTCTTTTGTTCAGATCGTCGCCGATTGCATCAAGGGTCGGTCCAAGCAGTCTCTTGACGACCCAAGCGCCGTCGACCGCAAGGCCCGTTGTTACTGCGTCAACCGGCTTGCCGTAAACCGGCCGCTTCGCCGGAGTGTACGATAAGGTCCAAGGATGCCGACTTCGATCCGCAACAGCCGGGTACGCGACTGCCAAGGCGCCATCGACCCGTGCCCACCCGACCAGAATGAATTGCGGAGCGCCCGCGTCCGCGCTCGGAAACTTCCGCTTACCAAGGTGACGCCGAGGCTGGTCGGTGCGGTCGTCCACATCGGCAAACACACGCAGGGAGTTCTCGACCGACGGGATCGACAAGATCCGGGACACTCGATCATAAGTTCACAGGGGGCGCATCCCAATGGTTGGATCCCGACCACACGCGGTAGGCAACCTGACGTGTTCGGCGGTTGCCGGAACCGTCGGGCTTCCCGTAGATCAGTAACTCGTGGACGTTTCTTCTAAGCGGTAATCGAGCGAAGAAGTTGGTGTTCAGTTCAGCCATCTGGAGTTGCAGAGCGTCCAGCACGCGGCTGGTCTTGACCCTTCTATCCGCCTGAAGTGACTGTACAAGTTCTTGGACCCTGCGGATCAGATAGAGACCGGTGAAGAAGACGATGATCTGTGGATACGTGAAGAACCCGAACCGCACGGCATTCGCCAAGCTGTACTTCATTTCTCCTCCCGTGCGGATGTCTTCCGGATTGACGCCCCTTCCGATCAAAGCCGGTAGCGCATCGGTGTAATGCGCGCCTTCGGCGTTGGCAATCAGTTTGAGCAGGTCGCAAACGGTGTAAGAAACGGAGTTGACTTGCAGCACGCCGAGGTCGAGCCAGGCGTTCAGGCATATGGGTTCGGCTGCGAGGTCGAACGGAGAGTGGAGCGCGCACAACTCGTCGCCCAGGAATACGATGCCGTACAACCGCCCGACTTGAATTTCGAAGGTTCTGTCGGGGACTACGATCTTCTCGTGCCGTCCGTCTTCGAACTCCAGGCCCCATTCCTGGCGTTCGGCCGTCCACGCTATTGAAACCTGCCCAAACTTGCCCTTTTCGCCTCCCAACGGATGAAAGCCAGGACTGTCAATCGCCCGCATCAGAGCCGCTCCTTGGTGGTCTATGCACAGCTTGCGTATAGACACCGACATTTGGCGAACGGCGGACTGGGCGATTTCACCTCCTCCCTCCTGGGCCAATCTGTCTCCCCTTGCCATGAGGTCCGTCATCGCACGGAACGCGAGGGCGATCTCGGTCATGCACGCGAGAAGGGCATCGAGGTTGGTTGGATGGGAAGGGTCAATGAGCCGCCAAGGCTGGCTGCGATTGGAAATTGCCCTCCTGTAATGGCGGTCCGCCACCGCAAAGGCGTCGCCTGGCTGGTTACTCATCGGCACGGGATCCTTTGTGGTGCGAGGCTGAATTGGCGATGCTCGGGAAAGGCGGTGCAAGCGTCAAGTGCCGGGGAAGGTCGAAGGAGAGGCGGTTCGGTTGCGGTCTGTTACTGCGGCCTTGCGCGTGACGATCGACGGTTCACTCCACGGAACTCACACCCGTCTGACGGTCCACAGCACCTTGCCGACGACGTGCACGTCCCCGGCCGGCGCGGTGTAGTCGGCGTACTCCGCGTTCGATGACTTCAGCCGCAACCCGGGGTCGCTCCCGGTTCCGCCTACGCGCTCCACGCGCTTGACGACGAGCCCGTTGCCGTCCCAAAGCACGAACATCTCCCCGGTGGCCGGCACCCGCCGGGAGGTGTCCACCAGCAGCCGGTCGCCCTCGGACAACTCCGGCTCCATGGATTCCCCCCGCACCCGCAGCACGCGGATGCCGCCGGGCACCGCGCCGCCCTCGTAGCGGATCATCCCTTCCGGCAGGAACCAGCGGGCTTTTTCGGCCACGTACTCCCCGGCCAGCGCCCCCGGCCCGGCGGAGGCTTCCACCTCGACCTCCGGGATGCCGGTGAGCGGCACAGGGGAGCCTTCCGGCGCGTTGTCGCGGCGTGGCTTGCGGCCCCGCCCCTTGCGGGTCGGCGGGCGTTGGGCGTGGCGCAGATCCTCCGCCTCGCATCCGAGTACCTCCGCGAGCTTCTCCGCGTCGCGGTGCGACAGCACCTTGGGCGTGCCGCGCTCCAGGAACCCGTGCACGTAGCTGACGTTGCGGCCGATGGCGAGCGACGCCTCGCGCATGTTGAGCCCGCGCTCCCAGAGCAGGTCGCGGATTTTCTGTCGCACCGGGTCGTTTTGCATCGCGGAACCTCGCGCGGGAGTCGCTGCACGATAGCTTATTCACTAACAGACACTATTGTCAACGATATTTCACGTCCGTAAGGTTGTCCGCCATGAACAACCTTGCCGCCCAATTCCGCGACGCCGTGCAGGCCTATATCGAGCGCACCGGCACCCCGCCGGCGCGCCTCGGACAGCAGGCCCTGGGCGATCCGTCCTTTGTGCTGCGGCTGAGGCGCGGGCGGATTCCGCGGCTGGACACGGCCGACAAGGTGCTCGCCTTCATCGGCGAGCAACCGCTCGGTCCGGCGTTCCGGGCCGAGATCGAGGCGTTCATCGAGATCACGCGCACCAAGCCCTACGTGCTCGGCCTGGATGCGGCGGGCGATCCCTCGTTCGTCGCGCGGCTGCGCCGGGGCGTCTCGCCCCGGCTCGACACGGTTTCAAGGGTGCGGGGCTGGATGGCGGCCCGATGCAATGCCGCCGAGTTGGCGGCGATCCGGGCCCTGGCGGCCGGGGAGCCACGCCCGCCGCGCAGAACCAACACCACCGACGGGGACGGGTCCCCGACCAACAACAACGAAGGAGGCATTTCCATGAGCGGGCAATCCACCCGATATCTCGGCACGCGCGAGGCCGCGGCCTTTCTGGGGCTTTCGCCCCGCACGCTGGACCGCTACCGGGTCACCGGCGAGGGGCCGGCGTTCCACAAGTTCGGCGCGCGCATCCTCTACGCGCGGGCGGATCTCGAGGAATGGGCGGCGGCGAGGCGCATGACCTCGACCTCCGACGACCGCGCCGCCGGCCGGAGGGTGGCGTGATGCGGTGCTCCGCACGACAGTGCTGCGCACGGCAAATAGGGATCGCTGCGGGCACGCCGGCGAATGCGGCGGATCGGAAAGACGTCCGGACACTGGCGATCTTCGCGCTCAGCGCGCTCGCGCTGCTCTTCGGGGGCGACCCCGCGTTCGCCTCGACGGACACGACCTTCCAGGGACCGCTCGACACGGTGACCGGCATCGTCGGGGGCACCGGCGGGCAGCTCGCGGCCGCGCTGGCCGTGGGCGCGGCGCTGGTCGGCTCGGTGATGCGGTTCAACACCCAGCAGTTGCTCGGCGCGGTCGGCGTCGGCGTGGCCGCCGGGGCGGGCGTCGGCATCGTCACCGGCCTGGTCGGCACCGCGATCGTCTGAACCCGCGGGCCACCGTCATGAACGACACCGCGCGCCACGCCATCCCCCGCCGTCTCGACGATCCGGAGCGCTGGCTGTTCTGGACCGTGGACGAGGCCGCGGCCCTGCTGGGCCCGGCGTTGCTCGGGCTCGCCGCCAACGCCTTCGTCACGGGCCTGGTAGCCGGCCTCGGCGGCTGGCTGGTGCTGCGCCGCATCAAGCGCGGCGGCGGGGCGAACGTCGTGCACTGCGCGCTGTACTGGTTCCTGCCGGACTTCGCGCTGCGCCTGAAAAGCACGCCGCCGAGCCATGTCCGCCGCTACCTGGGCTGAGAGGGGCGACGCACGTGCGCCGGGAGGTTCGGGAAGCGGCGGGCCGGAAGGCCCGCGACACGCGCCTCGCGCTGGCGGCCCTGCTCGGGCTGTCGCTCCTCGCCAATCTCGCGCTCTCGGTGGGGCTGGCCGGACGCGAGGCCGTGACCGTGCTGGTGCCGGCGGTGTCCGGGCCGGTGTGGGAGGTCGGCGGGACCTGGGCGGGCCAGCGGTACCTGGAGGACGCGGCCCGCACCGCGGCGGTGACGCTGCTGACGCTCACCCCGGAGAACGCCGGGCACGTGCGCGAGGCCGCCACGCGGCTGAGCCACGCCTCGGCCCGGGGCGCCATCGGCGCCTGGGTGGCCTCGGAGGCCGAGCGCATGGCGCGGCGCGACCTGGCGAGCGCGTTTTATCCGTGGGGCGTCGACGCCGACCCGGAAACGCTCGCGGTCGAGGTGCGGGGCGAACTCGTGACCTGGATCGGGCGCGAGGAATCCTCGCGCGAGCGCAAGACCTACCGGCTCGCCTTCCGCGTCGATGGCGGGCGATTGGGACTCGTGCGGTTCGAGGACCTGGAGGACGAGTAATGAAAACGAACTCATCGGGATGGCCGCGCATGGGCGCGCTGGCCGTTGCGTTTCTTTTGACATTGCACGCGGGTCTCGCGGCGGCGAAACCGCTGGCGGGCACTCGCATACTGGACGCTTCCGACCACGCCGAGGTCGCCGCCGAGATGTCGGCGCACGGGGTGGTCCGCGTGGCGCTCCTGGACGACCGGATCGCGCGGGTGATCCGCCTCCCGGAAACCGGGTTCGCTGTGGAGCACGACCCGGCGGCGGGGGACCTGTACCTGCGGCCCGTCGCGGAAACTGCGCAGCGGGCGCCCGGCGCACCCCCGGCATCCACTGCCGCACAAGGGCCTGCCGCCCCGCAGGGGCCCGTCGCGCTGTTCGTCGGCTCGGAAAAGGGTTCAACCTACCGGCTGACGCTGACCCCGGTTGCCGGCGGTCCGGCGCAGATACTGATACGAGGCGTGCGGCCGGAACCCGCGGAATCCGCGAACGCGGGGACGGCCGCGCCCAAGAACGACCGCGTGGCGGCCATCGCCGAACTGATCCGGGGCGTCGCCAGGGGCACGCCGCCTGCAGGCCATGTCCTGGAGCCGTCCGACAGCGATTCCGCCCTGGGCGGCATCGTCACGCTCGAGATCTGGCGCGGGCCGCGCTTCGAGGCATTGGTGCTGGCGCTGGACGCCGCCGCTCCCGTTGAAGCTCCGGAACTGGCCGGGCGGCTGGGTCCGGGCGTCGCCGCGGTCTGGATCGGGCCTGCGGCCAGCAGGCCTTCGGCCGACCGGTCCGCGGCCGGCGGTGCGGCGTCGAGACGTTTCTCCATGGCCCGTTTGACGGTCGTCGTGCGCGAGGCGCGGGGGCGATGAGCAACGGGTCGCCCAATGCCCGGGGAACGCGCCCGACCGTTTCCAGCCCGAAAGGGCACGACGCGCCGGACGGCGGCGCGCGGCAGGTGCGCAACCGCCAGCTTGTGCTGTTCTCGGCGATCGCGGCGCTGGCGCTGATCGCGCTCGCCTTCTGGCTGTCCGGCTCCGGCGGAGGTTCGCCGGCGCCCGGCGCGCGCATCGCGGCGGAGGTGGCCGGGCCGGACACGGCCGAAGACACCTGGACGCGGCGCTCGGAGGCGCGCATGGGGCGGCTGGAGGCGGATCTGCGCGATGTGCGCAACGACAACCGGCAGCTCGCGGACGAGAATCGGCGGCTGCTGGAGGAGATCCGCGGCAACGCCGACGAGGCCAAGGGGATCATCGACCGCCTTACCGCGGCCCTGGGCGAGGCCGCGAGCGGCCATTCCGCCAACGATCCCGGAGTTAACAGTCCATTTGGCGGCACCGACGTGTTCGCGCCGGACAGTGGCGCACGCACGGGCACCGCATCGACTTCTGAGGCCGACACAAACAACCCTGCCGTACCGTCGGCGCCGCCGCTCATCGAACGGTTTTCGCTGGACGAGCCGGGGTTCCGGGAGATCGGCGGCGAGGACGCCCGACCGCTGTCGCTGTGGCTGCCGGCCGGGAGCCATGCGGAGGCGGTGGTGATCGCCGGAGTGGACGCCTCCGCCGGCATCGCCTCCCAGGGCGATCCGCGCCCGGTGCTGCTGCGCATCGCGGGTCCGGCGTTCACGGCGGCCGAGGACGGCGCCGCGCAAGCGGTCGATCTCGACGGCTGCACCGTCACCGGCGCGGCCTACGGGGATCTCTCGTCCGAAAAGGTCTACGCGCGGCTGCGCACGCTGACCTGCGCGGGCGACGAGCCCGGCACGGTGGTGGAGACGGAGGTGGCCGGGTTCGTCGCGGGCACCGGCAAGGCCGGCGTGCGCGGCCCGGTCGTGAGCCGCGAGGGCGCGCTGGTCGAGAAGGCGTTTTTCGCGGGACTGGTCTCCGGCGTCGGCCAGGGCGTCTCCAGCGCGTTCGCGCCCCAGGCGATGGCGACCGGATCGAACTCCGCGGCCGTCGCCAACACCGGGCTCGACGAGATCGGCCGCGCCGGTCTCGGCTCAGGCGCCGCCTCGGCGGGCCGGCGGGTCTCCGACTACCTGATTCGCCGCGCCGAGCAGTACCAACCGGTGATCCAGCTCCAGGCGGGCACCGCAGTGACCGTGGTGTTCCTGGAAGGCACGCGGCTCGACGGGCGGCCCGACACCCAACCTTCACGGAGAATGAACAATGACGGTTGAGAACACGCTCCGGCGCGCAATGGCGCCGGCGATGGCGGCCGTGGCCGCCCTGACGCTGGCGGGCTGCGCCGCGACCCACATCGGCGAGGACTGGCAGTGCCCGCTCGCGCAGGGCGCGCGCTGCGTGAGCGTCGCCTCCGCGGATCCCGCCGTGCGGGACGCCGACCCCGCGGTGCCGGGTGCCGAACCCGTGGCGCAACCGCCGGTCGCGAGGCGCGCCGATACGCGGACGTCCGCCAGCGCGCCCGGCATGACCATTGAGGTCACAGAGCCCGAGGCCGCCCGCGACTGTCCTGCGTTCTGCCGTCCGTTCCAGTGGTTCGCCCGGCTGCTGGAAGCCGATGGCGGCCGCGAACCGTCCGATGCCTCCGCTCCGCCGCGCGATGCACCGGAACCCGCGGCGAGCGCGGCGAACCCCGCGGCCGACGTTCGGCTTCCCGAGACCGTCGGCCGCATCTGGATCGCGCCGTACGTGGACGAGGCTGGCGTCTACCGCGAGGCGTCGTGGGTGCGCGTCGTGATCGCGCACACGGCCTGGAGGACGCCCTGATGCTGCATCGCTTCGCGGACCTGTTCGAGGGCCCGGCGGGGCTGGAGCCGTGGTCCCCGCCGGACGTTCCGGCCGCGCTGCACGGACTGTTGCCCTGGCGCGCCTTCGACGAGGCCGCCGAACTCTACGTCAACGCCTCCGGCGTCGGATTCGCGATCGAGATCCCGCCGTTCGCGGGCATCGACGCCGAGACCCTGAGCGCGCTCTCGGGTACGCTGGCCGACGCCGCGCCGGAGCATTGCATCGTGCAGGTCATCCATTGGGCGAGCCCCCGGTTCGGCGCGGCGCTCGATGCCTGGGGCGCGCCGCGGCGCGGGGCCGGCGAAGTGCAGGCCGCGATGCGGGAGCGCCGCGAGCGGCTGCTGTCGCACGCTGGCTGGCGAGCGCTGCACCCTGGCGGCCCGCCGTTCACGCTTTCCGACTACCGGGTGTTCGTCTGCGCGTCCCTGGCGGGGCCGCCGGGCCCGGCGCCCGAGACCGCGCTCGGCGGCTTTCGCCGCGCGTTGGAGGGCACGCTGGCCTCCGCCGGCGCCACGGCCCATCGTCTCAACCCCGACGATCTGCTGTCCCTGGCCGCTGAGCTGATCGCTCCCGACCTGGCCGACGCCGATGACGGCGGGCTCGCCCGCCCGGATCGTCGCTGGTCGCCCCGCGATCCGCTGCACCTGCAGTGCGCCGCCCCCGGGCGCGCGCTCACCGTCGCCCCGACGGGCCTGGTGTTCCACCATGCCGACGGCGCGGACGTGGCGGTGCGGGTGCTCACAGCGGCGGCGTTCCCGGAGGTCTGGCCGGGCTGGCGCGGCAACGCGCTGATCGGCGACTTCCACCGCGAGTTCCTGCAGCCGGGCTGTCCGGCGCTGACCTGCCTCACGGTCCTGACCGGCGACGAGGCGGCGGGGGAGCGCGCGTTCCTGAAGGCCGCGCGGGCCACGCAGCAGGCCGGCACGGGCATCGCAAGATACCTGCCGGGCCTCCCCGAAAAAGCCCGCGACTGGCAGTTCGTGACCGAGCGGCTCAAGGACGGCGAACGGCTGGTGCGCGCCTGTTACACGGTGGCGGTCTACGCCCCGCTCGACGCCATCGACGAGGCCGAGCAGGCGGTGCGCGCCATCTACCACGGCCAGGGTTGGAGAGTCGCCGCCGAGCGCTACGTGCAATTGCCCTCCTGGCTCGCCGGGCTGCCGATGGTCCCGGCGGGCGGCCTGGCCGATGACCTGGAGCGCATGGGCCGCATGAGGACCCTGCTCACCTCCGCGGCGGTCAACCTCGCCCCGGTGCACGGCGAGTGGCGCGGCCAGCCCGGCGATCCGGAAACGCCGCCGGCGCTCCTGCTCATCGGGAGGCGCGGGCAGCCCGCCGGTTGGTCGCCGTTCGCGAACACCGCCGGCAACTACAACGTCGCGGTCACCGGCAAGTCCGGTTCCGGCAAGTCGGTGCTGATGCAGGAACTGGTGGCCGGCATCGTCGGCGCGGGCGGCGAGGCGGTGGTCATCGACGACGGGCGCTCGTTCCAGCACGCCGCGGAGGCGCTCGGCGGGACGTTCATCGCGTTCGGCAAGGACGCCGCGCGGCTGAACCCGTTCGCGATGATCGACGCCGCCGCGGCGCAAGCGGACGGCGACTACCGCGAGGAGTGCTTCGCGATGCTCGCGGGCGTGCTCTCGCGCATGTGCCGCAGAAGGGGCGCGATCGACGACATCGAGGCGGCGCTCATCAACGAGGCGATCGCGGGCGCCTGGGACGAGGCCGGCAACGGCGCCGACCTCGCCACCGTCCGCCGCCATCTTGCGGAACGCGGAGACCGCCGCGCGAACGACATGGCCACCGCGCTCGGCCCCTGGTGCCAGGGCGGTTCGATGGGGCGGCTGTTCGAGGGATCGGCGGTGCCGGACCTGGGGCAGGCGATCACCGTGTTCGAACTGGCCGAGTTGAAGGGCCGGGGCGACCTGCAGGCGGTGGTGCTGATGCTGGTGGTGTTCCTCGCCACCCAGCGCATGTACCACGGCGAGAGAACGCGCGCGAAGGCCATCGTCATCGACGAGGCCTGGGACCTGCTCTCCGGCGAGGACAGCCGGGCGTTCCTGGAGGGCGCGGCGCGGCGCGCGAGGAAGTACCGGGGCGCGCTCGTCACCGGCACGCAGTCGGTGAACGACTACTACGCCAACCCCGCCGCGCGCGCCGCCTGGGAGAACTCCGACTGGGTGATTTTTTTGGCCCAGAAGGACGAGTCGGTGGAGCTGCTCAAGTCCGAAAAGCGCATCCATTGCGACCCGGGCATGGAGCAGGCGCTGAAAAGCCTGACCACCGCCGACGGGCGGTTCGCCGAACTGGTGCTGCACGGCCCGGACGGCTGGCGCGTGGCGAGGCTGGTGCTCGATCCGTGGTCGGTGGCGCTCTACTCCTCGCGCGGCCCGGCGTTCGCCGAGGTCGAGCGGCTCAAGGCCGGGGGGCTGTCCACCGTCGAGGCCATCGACCGCGTCGTCGGCGCGGAGCGGCCGACGGTGGCGCGGGCCGACACCGGGCCCGGAGAAGGCGGCCGTCCGCAACCCGAATCCGCAACGCATCAAACGAACGATAAAGGAGGACGCGCATGAGCGCATCCAGAACGAGACACGCCCGCGGCGAAGCCAAGGCACGGAGCGGCTCCGCACAGGCCCGCTCCGCGCAGCGGTGGCCGGGGGACCCGGCCGGGCTGACGGCCGCCGGCATCGACTTCGAGGCGCTGGCGCACGTGCTGGCGAACACCTGCCGCTGGAGCGGGCGCGCCCGCCGGTTCTACTCCGTCGCGCAGCGCGCGGCGGTGGCCAGCGAGGCCGTCGAGGCGCTCGACGGGCTGGACGGCGACGAGCGCCGCACGCTCGCGCTGCGGGCGCTGCTCGCCGACGCGCGGATCGCCTGGCTCGGCGATGCCGAAGCCGGAGGCTCCATCTCGGCCCGGGCCGCCGAGCGTCACCGGCGCGACGGGGCGGCCATCGACCGGGCGGTGCTCGAAGCCGCCGGACTCGAAGGCGCGCCGACGGCCGAACAGGAGGATCTCCTGCGCTTCGTCGCGCGCATGACCGACGCGGCCGAGCGCCGCGATCTCCCGGATGCTGGATTTACCCCGAGCGCCGGCGTCGCGTTCCCGCCGCTCAAGCGCCGCATCCGCCCGGTCGAGCCGGGCAAGGCCGCGCGGGGGTGGCTGAAGCGCTTCGGGGATCTGACCCGCCCGCCCGCCAACGACGGCGCGGGCGCGAAACCCGCAAGCCCGACCGGCCCGTAAGACGCCGGCGCGAACCCAACCGATAAACAGGAGAACCGCGATGCCGCACACCTGGCGAAGACCGCCGCGGAGCCACCGCAACATGAAACGCACCCGGAAAACGAAGGCCGGCCGCTCGCCGCGTGACCGGCGGCGTGACCGGCGGCGCGCCCCGAAGCGGACGGTGGTCCGCGACGCCGAGGAGGTGTTCCGCGCGGCCATCCTCGCCGGGCTGCTGTCCGCCGAGCGCGCCGATCCCCGCTGGGCCGGGCACTACTTCTACATGTTCCACGACGAGGACGGAACGGCCTGGTTCAAGCACCGGGACACGCGCGCGTACCTGTCGATGTCCAGCCGCCGCGAGGCGGCGGCGCGGCGCCAGATGAGCGGCCACGCCGCCGGGGAGTTCGGGACGTGAGCGAGCTGCGCCTGCTCGGCTGCGCCGTGCTGCTGAACCTCGGCGTGGCGGCCGCGGTGGGCGCGGGGATCGCCCGGCACATGGTCGAGGCGGTCCCGCGGATCGCCACCGTGGGATTGACGGAGCTCGTGGCCGAGCACGCCGGGATCGCGGCCAACGCCGGCGGAAGCGCCGAGGCGACGGCGGCGGCGACGCGCGCCTGGGCGCAGGCGCTGGAGGACGCGCTCGCAACGGTCGCGAAGCGCCACGGCGCGGTGCTGCTGCCGATCCGCGGCGTGGCCGCCGGCGCGCCCGACCTGACGGCCGAGGTGCGGGCGGAGATCGCGCAGACCCTGGCGGGCGGCGGCACCCTGGCGGGCGGCAGCACCGGGACGCACGACCATCCGGCGGGTGTCCGAGGGGCGGATGCGGAGCCCCGGCCATGACGGCGCGGAGAACCCCGGGGCGCGCGCGGCCGGAGCGCGAACGCGGCCATGCCACGCTGGTGTTGCTGCTCGGTTTGCTGGCGTTGTGGCTGATGCTGCTCTCGCTGGTGCATTTCAACGCGAGCTGGTCCGACGACGCCTGGGGCTACCTGCGGCTGCCCCTGTTCGGTGAGCCCGCGCTGGGCGCGGAGGTGATGTTCGAGCCGCCGGACGGCCTGAACGCCCCGGCGCCGTATCTCAAGGCGGTCCGGGGACTGCCGGGCGCGGACATCGCCGTGGACGCCGACGGCACGGTGCGGATCGACGGCGTTGCCGCCGGCCGGGCCAAGCCGCGCGCGCTCGACGGCCGGCGGCTTGCGCCGATCGCGCCGGGCACGATCCCGGCGGGCCGCTACTACCTGCACGCGGATCATCCCGACAGCCACGACAGCCGCTACGCGGAGATCGGGCTGGTTCCGCGCTCGCGCATCCTCGGGCGCGCCGTGCCCCTGCCGGACATCCCCTGGCTGGGCCTCGACGGGCCGCTGGTGGGCCCGCAGGACATCCGCGAGGAAGCGGCCGCGGACGGTGCGGATAGGGAGAGGCAACCATGAGGCGGCCCAACCACCGATTTGCGGCGTCGGCCGCGGTCGTTCTGCTTATGGCCGCCGCGACCGCTTCGGCCCGCGATCTCGGCGTTCGCGGCGCGACCTGGCCGGTGGCCGAGCCCGACCTGCTGGCGGGGATCGAGGCGCGGTTGACCGGCATGGAGCGCTCCGACGAACTGGCGCGTCTCGAGGACGAGGCGCGGGCGCGCGCCCGGCGCTCGCTCGAGGAGCCGGAGCCGGTGCCCGGCATCGTGCCGGCGACGGAGCACGGCGCCCGCCCGTTCGATCCCGCCATCGTGGCGGTCGAGGACATCGCGGGTCCGGACGGAGAGGTTGTCGTAGCGGCGGGCACGCGGATCGACCCGTTCGAGCACATGACACTCACCGCCGACGTGCTGTTCGTCGACGGGCGGCGCGAGACCGAAATCGCCTGGGCGCTGGCCCGCGAGCGCCCCGCGAAGATCGTGCTGCTCGCCGGACGCCCGCTCGACCTGATGCGCCAACACGGGCGGCCGTTTTACTTCGACCTCGGCGGCCGGCTCGCCGAGCGGTTCGCAATCCGCGCCACGCCCACGGTGCTGACCCCACGCGGGGCGGCATTCCCTGGCGGGGGGCAATCCCCTGGCGGGGAGCATGGCCGTGACGGGAACCGCCTGTTTCTGATCGAGGTTCCGGTGCGGGACCGGCCATCGGCCGGCTGTGTCCCGCAACCCGAATCCACCCCCCGAACCAACCAACGGAGACAACCGCCATGCTGAACATGAACCGGGTCACCCTGCTCGGCCGCGCCGGGCGCGACCCCGAGATCCGCACGCTGAACAACGGCAACAAGGCCGCGTCGTTCGCGCTCGCCACCACCGAGCGCTGGAAGGACCGCGACGGCCAGCCGGCCGAGAGCACGGAATGGCACCGCGTCGTGGCCTATGGGGCCGCGGCCGCGGCCGCCGACAAACTGCTCCGCAAGGGCGCCGCCGCGCTGATCGAAGGGCGGCTGGCGACGCGCCAGTACCACGACCGCGACGGCCACGAGCGAACCGTCACCGAGATCGTCGTCGCCGGCCCCCGGGGCGTCCTCAACGTGCTCGGTCCTGGCGGACGGCAATCTGCGGACGGCGCTCCCGCCGGCGCGGAAACATCGGCCGCGAAGCGGTCGCCCGACCCGGCGGACGGGTCGTGAGGCGCCCGTCGCGGATCGTCGCCGCGTGTCTGGCCGTGGGGATCGGCGTGTGGGCCGCGGGCGCACCGGCGCAGACCTGCACGGGACGGTTCGTCAACCCCATCGCCGACGTGTGCTGGGAGTGCCTGTTCCCGATCTCGATCGGTCCGGTCGACATCGGCGAGGCCTCGGGCGCGCCGGACACGCCCAACCCGTCCTCGCCGATCTGCTTCTGTGGCTCGCCGATCCCGCGCATCGGGCTCTCGCTCGGGGTGTGGGAGCCGGCCCGGCTGGTGGACGTCACGCGCACGCCCTGGTGTTTTCCGAACCTCGGCGGGCTCGACCTCGATCCCGGACTGCCCGCGGCGCGCGGGCGCACCGGCTCGTCGGGCGGCGACGGCGCGTCGGGTTCGGTGTGGCACGCGCACTACTACGTCTACCCGCTGCTGTCGTGGATCGGCGCGCTGCTCGACCTTGGGTGCCTGGAGGGCGGGAGCCTCGACATCGCCTGGGTCTCGGAGCTCGATCCGGCCTGGCTCGACGACGAGCTGTCGTTCCTGCTGAACCCGGAGGCGGCGCTGTTCGCCAACCTGCTCGCGCAGGCGGCCTGCGCGGCGGACTGCGCCGCGGCCTCGGCGGGGCTGCCGCTCGACGGGATGTTCTGGTGCGCCGGCTGCCAGGGCGGCATGTACCCGCTGACCGGCAACGTGGCCGCGCACGTCGGCGGGGTGCAGGCGTCGCTGCTCGCCGCCCAGCGGCTGGTCTACCGGCTGCACCGGGCGGGACTGGCCCGGGGCACGTCGGGGACGGCTGCGCTGTGCGGGACCTACCCGATGCCGATCATGAGGAAAAGCCAGTACCGCTGGCAGATGACCCAGCCGGTGCCGGCGACGTCCCCGGCCGCCGGCTGCAACCCCACGGGCCGGACCTCGGTGCTGTGGGAATCGCTGCGCGAACTGCCCGTCTCGGGCGAGAGCTTCGGCTACCTGCTGTGGAGGAAACGGAATTGCTGTCTATTGTGAAACAAAGCCTCGGACAGCGCGCCGGAGCTCTCCCCCGAGCCGGGCGGTGCTGCGCACGGCGGACAGGCGCACGGCACGCTTGCGCGTGGCGGAACATCGGTCGGGGAATCGCCGCAGCGGCTCTGGCCCTGTGCGCGGGAACGGCCCTGGCCCAGGATCCGCCGTCGGCGGAGGACCGGGCGGAAGCCGTTGTCGAGGAAGCCGCCGCCCCTGACGAGTTTGCGGACATCCGCGATTTGATCGACGAGGTCCAGGCCGAGGCCAGCGAATCGCTCGAATCCGGCGATCTCGGCGGCTGGGCCCGCTCCGCGGTTGCCGAGGCGCTCGGGCGCGCCGGGTCGGCGGCCTCGGAGACCACCGAGGTGCTCGTGTTCATGAGCTTGGCGATACCGGAGCCGAGTTGGGCGCAGTGGGTCGGGCAAGCCGCCCGGGCCGGCGCGCCGCTGGTGCTGCGGGGCGTGCTGCCCGGGGGGCTGCGGGCCACGGCGCTCGAGGTCGGCCGACGACTCGGCGGCCACGATACTGGCGTCGCCGTCGATCCCCGGCTGTTTCGGCTGTTCGGCGTCGAACGCGTCCCGGCCGTCGTCGCCGTGCCGGGCGGCGTCCCGGCCTGCGCGAGCCGCGGCTGCGCGGACGACGCCCCGCCGCGGTTCGACGCGATCACCGGGAACATCGGCCTCGCGGCCGCGCTCGAAGCCATCGCCGCAGAGGGCGACACGGCCCGGGAGACCGCGGTCGCTCACCTCGAACGCCTCGGGAGGCGGCCGTGAGGGCGGCGGCGCACGCCCGGGACGGCCGGACCGGCGCCGGCATGGAGCGCGTGGCGGGCTTCGTCCGGCTGCTCGCCTGGGCCGCGATGGTCGGCGGGTACGGCCTCATGCTCTGGGCGCTCTCGGGTTCCGCCTACGCTGGCGATCCGGCGGCCGCGTCGGTTCCGACGGCCACTCTCGTCCAAACCTCCCTGCACGGGACTGCCGCCCGGCATCCCGAACACGGGGAGGCGCGGCCATGACCGCGATGCGCGAGCCCGAGCCGCACCGGCTGGTCCCGCTCGTCGATCTCGCGACCCGCGTCGTCCGGCTGCTCGCCTGGACGGCGATGTTCGCCGCTTGCTGCCTGATGCTCTGGATTCTGGCTGCGGAGGCCCATGCCGACGACCCGAAGGACGCCGCCCGGCGGATCGGACAGGCCGGCGCGACCGCGGCCGGCACCATCGCCCGCGACGCGTCGGAGGCGCAGGCCGTGCCCGGCTTCGCCGGGACAAACCTGCCCGAACGCAACCTGACCGGCGCCGGAATGGAGAACGCGGCGCGGTTGCGGCTGGCCGATCCGAACGACCCCGGCGGCTCGGCCGGGCGCGCGGTGATCGACGGGGCGGCCGTGCGGCCCGACGTCCCGGTTCCGGCCGACGATCCGCTGGTCGCGCGAAGCCGGACCGTGCAAACCGATCCGCTGGCCGCGAGCCATCGCGCGGACGGCCTCGCCTCGGGCGGCTCGGCGGATTGCGGAGCGGGCGTCACCGAGGCCGGACGTGGGGGAGCCTGCGGCAGCGCATCGTACTGCGTCGGCGCGGGCTGCGAGACGGTCGCGTCGGAAGGCAACACGGGCTTCGCCCGATCCGCGGCCATGCTGAACATGGTGCTGGAGATGGGCGGCGACGAGTTCGACCGCAACGACCTGCGGTTTTTTGCGGGCCAGCGCCGGACCTGCGAAATCAAGTACGCCGGGCTGGCCAACTGCTGCAAGGACTCCGGGCTGCTGGTGGGGCTCGCGAACTGCTCGGCGGAGGAGAGGGAACTCGCCGAGGAGCGCCACGCCGGCAACACCCACTATCTGGGGCGCCGCTGCGCGAAGCGCGTGTTGGGCGTGTGCGTCAAGCGCGAGCGGGTCTGGTGCCTGTTCGGCTCGAAGCTCGGGCGCATCCTGCACCAGCAGGCGCGTCCGCAGCTCGGGATCGGCTGGGGACATTGCCGCGGGTTCACGGTCGCCGAGATCGAGCGGATCGACTTCGACCGGCTGGATCTGACCGAGTTCACCGAGAATCTCGAAAGCGGCGCGCGCGAGCCCGCCGTTGTTCTGCCTGACCGAGGCGGCACGCAGACCGACATGGCCGACCGGGTTCGCCGCCTGCGCGGGGGCAGCCCATGACGGCGAAGCGTTTCAAGGCCAGTCGGGTCCGGGTGCTTTGTCTGGTGGCGATCCTGGCGGCGCCCACCGCGGCCGCGGCCGCGGAGTGGCGCGGCTGGTGCGGCGCGCCCGGCGGCGAGCCGAGCCTGGGCTGGCACTTCTACTGCGACCGGGAGGACGAGGGCTTCGACGACGCGTTCGAACCGGGTTCCGTGGCGTCGCCGAGCCCGACGGAGCGAATCGAGTCCATCCGCCGTGCGCTGGAGGAATCCCGCGCGGCGGCGATCCTCGATCCCTCGCCGGACAACGTCACGCATTATCTGCGCCTGCAACAGGCCACCCTGCAGCGCGCCGCCGCGTTCTCCGACGCGTTCCGGCGCACGGTCTGGGCGACGCCGGAGGTGGACTACAGCCTGGCCCGCCCGGTGGGCGCGCTCGCCAAGCGGCTCTGGTCCGACGCGCGCCGCGAGGAGCGGGACGCGGCGCTCGAAAACCTCGCCCAACGCTACGGGCTGATCTACCTCGGCCATACCGCCTGCTCCGAATGCCAGGTGTTCGGGCCGCTGCTGCGCGCGTTCTCCCTGCGCCACGGGCTCGACGTGCTGGCCGTGTCGATGACCGGCGAGGCGCTGGAGGGCTGGCCGGAGGCGGTGCCCGACAACGGCCGCGCCGCGGCGCTCGGCCTCGACGGCGCGCCCACGCCCGCGGTCGTGCTGTTCGACGCCGAAACCCGCGAGGTCCTTCCCGTCGGGTTCGGCGTGCTCGCCGAGGACCAGCTCGCCGAGCGCATCTTCGTCCTCACCCAACGGGAGACCGGCCATGACTATTAGGGTCCTGCGGACGGCGGGCATGCAGGCGGCGGCCTTGCAGGCGGCAGCCAGGCGGACGGCCGTCCTGTTCGCCACGGCGGCGTTCGTTCTTTCACCATTCGCCGCCGCGCCCGCCCGCGCAGATGTGCTCACGGAGATGGAGTCGTTCTGGCGGGGCGCGGCGGTCAACACCACCGGGCCGACGGCGTTCGACGGGCAGGCCTCCGGCCACTGGACGCTCGGCAACCTGTACCTGCGCGCCCCGGTGCGCACCGAGCAGATCGCGACGCTCAGCCTACCATCTTTCCGCGCGGGCTGCGGCGGCATCGACGCCTTCGCCGGGGCGTTCTCGTTCATCGACTCCGACCAGTTGATCGCGTTCGGGCGCGCGGTGGCGCAGAACGCCGCCGGGTTCGCGTTCGAGCTGGCGCTGGAGACCATCTCGCCGGTGATCGCCGAGACGATGTCCAAGCTGCGGGCGTTGTCGCAGTGGGTGAACAACCAGAACCTCAACTCCTGCGAGACCGCCCAGGCGCTGGTCGGGGCGGCATGGGCGAAGAACGACCGCGCGAGCGAGGCGGTCTGCGCCGCCATCGGTACATCGCAGGGGATCTTCTCGGACTACGCCGCCGCCAGGCACGGCTGCGGCGCGGGCGGGCGGCGCAACTCGACCCTCGCCTCGGCCACCGGGGCGATGGCCGCCCAGGTGCCGGTGAACGTCAACTACGCCTGGCGGGCGGTGCAGGCGTCGGCGTTCCTGGCCGCCGACACCGATCTCGCCGAGTTCGCGATGTCGGTGTCCGGCACCGTGATAGTCACCGCGCCGACTTCGGACGGCGACGCCTCCGGCCCGCAGGTGCGGGTGCTGCAGCCGCTTATCCTCGACCGCCGCGTGACCGAGGTGCTCATGGAGGGCGGCGGCAACCTGCCGGTGTACCGCTGCGACACCACGGCCGACTGCCTCGGCCCGACCCTGGGCCAGGTGGCCGTCCCGGCCGACCGGGGGTTCCGGGCGCGGGTCGCCGACCTGCTGCGCCGCCTCGCCGAAGCCGTGCGCAACGACACCGCCCCACCAGCGGATGCACTGGGGCTGGTGAACCTCACCACCATCCCGGTGTACCGGGTCATCAACGCGGCCGCCGCCTACCGCGGCGCGGTCATCGACAGCGAGATCGACGCGCTCGCCGAGGCCGTGGCGCTGGACCTGCTGCAGGTGTGGATTACCGACCTGCACCGGACGGTCGAGGAGCGCGCCGGGACGCTCGACATCGCCGACGGCGAGCAGCTCGAGCGTTGGCGCGAGGGGCTCAGGGCCAACCGCGCGGCGCTGGCGCAGCACCGCAACGAGGGCCTGGCGCGGTTCAACACCGCGCTCGCGGTGGTCGAAAAACTCCGGCTGATCGAGACCGAACTCGCCGGGGCGCTGTCGGCGGATCTGCGCGCCGCGCTCGCGTTCGCCCGCGGCGTCCGCTAGCGCGGGGCGGCAACGCAGCGCGGAGAGAACCCGGTCAGGGCGGGCGGCAAGCAACGGGAACGGCGCGGATGTACGAGCTCTACACCCTCGGCGGGGGCACCTACCTGGTCGATCTGCTCAACGCGGTGGCCGCCATCACCGGCGGGGGCGCGTACGTGACGCTCGCGCAGCTCGCCGGCGCGGCGGGTCTGGCCTGGGTCCTGTTCCGCACCGCCTTCGGCGGCTCCTGGAAGGACAACGGCAAGTGGATCCTGATGTTCGTGGCCGTGTGGGGCGCGATGATCGTGCCGAAAGCCACGGTGCGGGTCGTCGACCGGCTCGATCCGGCGCTGGCCCCGGCGGTGGTGGCCAACGTGCCGATCGGACTGGCGCTGTTCGCCTCGGCGACCTCGGAGATCGGCGACGGGCTGACACGGTTGACCGAACAGGCGTTCGCGCTGCCGAACGACTTGTCCTACCAGCGCCACGGGATGATCTTCGGGGCGCGGCTCGCCGCCGCCACGACCCGGCTCGAGGTGACCGACGCGGTGTTCGCCCGCAACCTGAGAAGCTACGCCCGCCAGTGCGTGTTCTACGCGCTGCTGCTCGGGCACGTCTCCGCCGATGAGCTGCGCGAGTCCACGGACCTGTGGGCGCTGGTGACCTCGACCGCCCGTTCGCCCTCCGCAGGAGCCTCGCCCGCGCGCATGGTGGAGTTCGCCGAACGCAACGCCGCCTCCGGCGTCGACCGCTCGATCGCGACCTGCCGGGACGCGGCGGGGAGGCTGAACGCGCAGTGGGCCGCGGAGACCGGGCGCGCCGGCGCCGTGTTCGGGCGCCGGCTGTTCCCCGGCGCGGCCACCGACGCGCTGGCGCGCGCGGAGCTAATGGCGGCGCTGCCGGCCGCGCACGACTTCCTGGTCGGCGCCTCGCGCTCGGCGGCGGAGATCATCCGCCAGCAAATGCTGCTGAACGCCGTGCACGACGCCGGCGGGCAGTGGGCGGCGGAAGCCGGCAACGCCGCGGCGCTCTCCGCCTACACCGAGGCCCGCGCCGAGGCCCAGACCGTCTCCGCCTACCGGGCCATCGGCCGCCAGGCCGAGACCTGGGTGCCGCTGCTGCGCATCGTGTTCGAGTGTTTGTACGTCGGCGCGTTCCCGATGGCGGCGCTGCTGATGCTCACGCCCGCGGGCGCGGCGATCTTCAAATCCTACGTGACCGGGCTGGTGTGGCTGCAATCCTGGGGACCGCTCTACGCGGTGCTGCACCGCATCGCCATGGGCGAGGCCGCCGAGCGCATGGGCGCCGCCGCGCTCATGCCCGGGGGCGACATCGGCATCTCGCTGGTCGCGCAGGCCGGCATCCGGGCGGTGGCCGCCGACGTGGCGGTGATGTCCGGGTATCTCTCGATGTCGGTGCCGTTCCTCGCCGCCGCGCTCGCGTTCGGAGTGTCCCGGATGACGTCGCTCGCGACATCGGTGCTGCACGTCGGTCAGGAGGCCGCCGGCGCGGCGGCACGGGAGAGCTCGACCGGCAATCTCGCGCTCGGCTCCACGCAACTCGATACTCACCGCTATGCGACGCTGGAGGGCCGCCAGATCCGCACCTCGGCGCATGTCGACGATCACCGCCACACCGGCTACGCGGCGGGCGGCGCGGCGTTCACCGTCACCGGCGACGGCACCGTCGTCGCCGACGCGGCCGCCGCCACCAGCCGCATCCCGGCGGCGGGCGTGCGGTTGTCCGAGTCGCTCGCGGTCTCGCACGAGCGGCGGGCCGCACAGGCGCGGGACACTTCCCGGCAATTCTCGGCGGAGGCCGGCACGGCGCGGACCGCCGCGGTCACCGACGCCACGCGGCTCGCGGAGCGGTATGCAAGGGACGTCTCCACCGGAGTGGCGCACACCCGGGGCGTGACCGAATCCGAAAGCGCCCAGGTCCAGGAACTGCAGAACCACTACGACCGGATGGCCGAGACCGCGGGAATGACCAAGGACCAGATGGCGGTGCTGGCGGCGGAGGCGCGCATCGGCGGGGGCTGGAACAAGATCGTGAAAGTGAGCGCCGAGGGATCGGCGCGCTGGCGCGGCCAGACGATGGAATCGGAGGCGTGGAACCGGCTCAGGGAGTACGCCGACAGCCACCAGGTGCTGGACCTGGCCTCGCGCGTCTCCGAAGCCTCCCGGCGCTACGCCACCCAGACCGGCGACAGCCGGCACGCGGGGCTGGAGGAGAGCCTGGCGGCCAACCTGTCGGACCTCAAGCGGTTTGAGGAGCGCGCCGCGCTCGCCCACCGGGAATCGGAAAGCTGGGCGGAACAGGCGTCGAGCGTGCGTTCGGAGGCGCAGGCCATCGACCGGGAACTCGGCCAGCCGTTCTTCGCGTGGCTCTCCGAGCGCCCCGGCGCGGGCGGACGGCCGCTGGGCGCGGCGGGCGCGATCCGGCTGGCCTCGCCGCAGACGCCCGAGGAGGCCGAGACGTTGCGGGAACACGCCGCCGCGTTCGTGGCCGAGCGTTTTCCGGAACCCGTTGGACCGGACCCGGCTTCGGTGGCCGGGCGGGACGATTACGACGCGGCGAGCGGAAGGCTGGGTGAGGCGCACGCGCGGGAGACCGTAGCGGCTCACGCCGGGTGGTCGGCGGGCGTGCGGGATCGGGCGCAAGCGGTGGGAGCGCCGCAACCGGGCACGGTGGATGACGATGCCCGGCGCGCCCAAGTGGAAACACAGGGGCAGATGGCCGCCGGACAAGTGGAACGCGAGGCCCGGCGGGGCGAGACGGAAGCCGGGGTCGGCGGCGGACAGGCCGGCGTGCAGGCCGAGCTCGACAAGCCGATGGCGCGCCACGCCACCGAGAGCGTGCCGGGCGTCGGCGGCTGGCTTGCCGGAAAGCTGTTCGGCACGGCCGGGAACGAGGCGCCGGACGGGGCCCTGCGGCCGGCGGATGGCTCGCGGCAGGCGGATCAGTGAAGACGGTCGGTGCCGTCCCCCGGGAAGCTGCGGTCCGCAAGGACCCGCTCGTCGCGTTCGCGCAGGAACCTGTAGCCCCCGGTGCGGGTGTCGAGGTCCATCTCCTCCTCCCGATCCTCCTCGCGCTCGTCGTCGCGGAAAGCCGACCAGTCCCCGTAGCGCAGGCCCGCGGCAAGCACCAGCGCGAAACTCGCCAGCACCGTCCAGGCGATGGCCGCAAGCCACAGCGGCGCGAGGAAGTCCGGCTCCGCGCCGACGGCGGTGGCGACGATCGCGAGGCCGAGCGGCCCGAGTACGAGAAGGCGCTCGCAGCGGCGGCGGGACCGGTCGAGCTCGCACGAGGGACAGCCGGAGGTTGGCGATTGCGGGGGTGGCGAATTGACGTTCATGGTCTTTATCTCCGGAAGACGGGTGGTGGCAGGGCCAGTCTCGCCCGGCCTGCCGCCTTCGTCCCCTCCACCGCTCGGCTCCGCCTCGCGGCGACGCCCGATGCCGGGGGGCGCCGCCCGTGAGAACCTTTGGCGGCAGCACGCTGCGGGGCGGGCAGACCGTGTTCCACGGCCTGCACATGTGGAGCCAGCTTCTGCGGGCGGCCGTGCTGCTCGCCGCCGCCGGAATCGTCGCGACGCCCGCCTGGCGGGTCTGGGACCGCACCACCGGCTACGAGTGGTACGCCGCGGCGATCGTGACCGTGGCCGAGGCGAAGCTCGGCATCGGCTACCGGCGCACCGCGCGCCAGGAGGTGCGCCAGCCCGACGGGCGCACGGTCGTGCTCACGCTGCCCGAGATCGCGTCCTCCCCGCAGGCGCTCGCCATGCGCGAGAAGGTCAGGCGCGAGGTGTTCGAAGGCGCGGCGCTGGGCGCAAAACTCTCGGCGGGCGCGATCGCCGGGCTGCTCGCGCTGTTCTGGCTGCGGGGCCGGCAGCTCGGGCGCAACCGCCGCATCCGCGGGGCGGAAACGGCCACCGTCGGCGAACTGCGGCGCCGCATCCGGCCGCTGCCGCGGCGGGCGCTGGATCTCGTTCTGCCGTCCGCAGGACCGCCTTACAGGCTGGCGGGCGTTCCCTACCCCGAGCGGGCCGAGACCCAGCACACCATCGTTTCGGGCACCACCGGATCGGGCAAGACCGTGCTGATCTCCGATCTGGTCGCGCAGATCCGCCAACGCGGCGAGCGCTGCGTCGTCTACGACAAGATGGGCAGCTACACCCGCGCGTTCTTCGACCCGAAACGCGACGTGCTGCTCAACCCGCTCGACGCGCGCAGCCCGCGCTGGTCGCCGTTCTACGAGGCGCGCAGCCCGCGCGACTTCGACACGATGGCCGCCGCGCTGATCCCGCAGCAGAAGGACACGGTTGATCCGTTCTGGGTCACGGCGGCGAGGCAACTGTTCGCCAACGGCGCGGGCGTGCTGCGCGAGCGCGGCGTGACCGAGAACCGCGTCCTGGTCGAGCACCTGCTCAAGACCGATCTCACCAAGCTCGCCGAGGCCATGGAGGGGACCGTGGCGCAGTCCATCGTAGACCCCGACAATCCCAAGACCGCGCTGTCGGTGCGCGCCATGCTGACCGCGAACATCGGCGCGCTCGAATACCTCCCGGACACCGGCGAGCCCTTCTCGATCCGCGACTGGATCTCCGACGACGGGCGCGCCCGGGACGCGCACGCCCGCAAGGGCGACGGGTTCCTGTTCCTGACCTCGCGCGGGGACCAGCACGCCTCGCTGCGCGGGCTGATCTCCACCTGGCTCGAGATCGCGGTCAACGCGATGCTGTCGCTGGAGCAGGACGACGAGCGGCGCATCTGGGTGGTGCTCGACGAGCTGCCGACCCTGCACCAGGTGCCGAGTCTCCAGCCGGGACTGGCAGAGTCTCGCCAGTTCGGCGGCTGCTTCGTGCTCGGCATCCAGGTGGTCTCCGCACTGCGCGACCTGTATGGGCGCAACGGCGCCGAAACGATCTCGGGGCTGTGCGGCACGCGCGTGGTGCTCGCCGCTCCGGACCGCGACACCGCGCAGTGGTCCGCCGACAGCTTGGGGCGCGCCGAGGTCGAGGAGATCGCCGAGGGGTTTTCCTATGGGGCCAACACCATCCGCGACGGAGTCTCTCTGACGCCCAAGCGCGAGCTGCGCCCGCTCGCGCTGGCCTCCGAGATCATGCAGCTCGAAAGCCTCCACGGCTGGCTGCGGTTCCCCGGCCCGCTCCCGGTCGCCCGCATCCGGCTCGACTACGTCAAGCGCCCGAAGGCGGCCGAGCGGTTCGTGCCGAGGCGGCCGGCTGCGCCGGAGGAAGCGGCGAAAGCGAGCGCAGATTCGAAATCCGCGCCGCCGTCGAAGCGGCCTGCGGAGGCGAAGGACGACGCGGTGGTGCCGCGCGGCGAGCTTCTGCTGCTTCCGCCGTTGGAGCCGGACACCGGATCGAGACCATCCGGCAAGACCCGGCGTGGCAAGGGCCGGAAACCGAATAAGGCTGCGGCGCAAAACGCCGGGTCGGGCCGGGACAGGAAAGCCCGCAATGCCGAAGCGCCGCCGCAGCCCAGGCGCGAAGACAACGTGACGGCGACCGAGGGGCCCGTTCCACGGCCTGACGCGGGGAGCGCCGTGCCGGTTGGCGAAGGTAACAGCGCGACGACCGGCAGCGACTGGATGTAATGGTCGTCTCTGTAGGCACCGTCGCATCGCCTTCGGGATCGGCGTCACGTCCGGCTTGAGGGATGTCCAAGCGGCAAGCCTACATTGGATTCGCGTTCAGACTCTGCGCCGGAATTCAAACGTCGGCGAGCGAGAGCGGAACACCCTCTTTGAGTGCAATCCCTATTTCTCTTTACTTCGTCGCGCTTCGCGCACCTTTTCCGATCGCTTCCGTTCTTCGTCCCTATCGGTTCGCCCAAAGGAATTCACCGACAACTTTCGCGTTCCAGATGCAATTTCTTTCCAATCTTCTCGCAATTTCTTAATCTGGTCCGCAATTTGAATTTCTGGACTCCACGCACCAAGCCTGCTGAGGTTCTTGGGCAGGTAGTGGTCGTATTCGATTTTTTCAATGGACTTATCAAGAGGACTACGCTTCCAAGTGACTTCGATTCTGTAAATCTGATTGAGAACGTCCTTTGCGTCCGTTAGGAACGATTTCATCTCCTGCCCCGGGCGTAGCACACTGACATTCTGGAGAGGTAGTGCTCCATCCCCTCTCAGGTCGCTCTCAGGGAGGTCTGGACGAACCGTCACCTTGACATCAAACGCAGGGGCATTACCGGTATTCTGCAGCACGATGTCGCAGTGGACCATTGACCAGATGTTCGGCTCGATTGTCGCCGTCACAAACGCTTGAGAAGAGGCGCGTGCCATTCGCTTGGTGGCCCTCGCCAGAACTACCGTGACGGCGACCAATGCGATCGTCGCGAAAGCAGTGAGAAATGCGGCAGCAATTTGCGACACGCTCAGAAGCATTTCAGGCGCCAAGGATTCGAACGGGTTCATTTTTCGTGGCCCCTATTGCCGCGACCGCGAGGCATTTCGATACTGATAGATATTCGACCACGGAAAGGCTAAGGCGGACCCCGTCGCGCCGATGTCAATGCGAACACCGTGTCCGTCATCCAGCGCCTGAAACCGTCGTTGTCGATGAACTGTTTGAATAGCTGCATGTCATCCTTCGTCATTGACGTCATGACGCGCTCGAGAGCCTTGTCGTGCTCGATGCGCGTGTTTTGCCGGTCCGAGTGCCGCAGGGCGTTCCGGTACGCTTTGTCCCGTGCCACGCGCGAGGGGATTTCCTCCGTGACGAGACGGTGTATGCGGTCGCCGTCTTCCCAAGCGATGTCGCCGAACAGGTCGTTGAACTGGTTGATGATGTTCGATAGCCGGTCGAGTTCCGGCTCGGGCCGGTGGCCGCCGCCGGCCGGCGGCACCGGATCGACCTCGGCGTCCTCGTCGGGCAGCAGTATCTTCTGCATCGCCCGCTTCTCGACCCGGTAGCTGTCCATGTCGATGGCGTCGAGAATGCCCTTGGACAGATCCTCCTCCTTCGGGGCCGGAAGCTTGAGAATCAGAAAATTGAGAAAGACCGACCGCTGCTCCCACGCGGCGTCGGTCCAGGGCAGGACGCAGGAAAGAAAGTTGTACGTACGCACGAAGCCCTTGGCCTTGCCCTTGAAATCGACCTGGCTGTCCTCGTCGAGGTCGGTCTTGTAGTTGGCCACGCAAACGTCCAGGATCGGATCGAGCAACTCACGCTCGGCGCCATCGAGGTACAGCCGGACGAAGTTCCCGACCTGCGTGGGCGAATACACCTGTGCTCCGTCGAGCTCGGCCTGCAAGTCGTGCAGCTTATTCGGGTCCGTTTCGTCCGCGAGGATGGTCGCGCGGTAGTAGTCCGCGAACGCGTCGCGGATGGTGTCCACGTCGTTGAGAAAGTCCAGCACGAAGACGTCGTGCTTCTTCGGATGCGCCCGGTTCAGGCGCGAGAGGGCCTGCACCGCCTTGACGCCGGCCAGCGTCTTGTCCACGTACATGGTGTGCAGCAGCGGCTCGTCGTAGCCGGTCTGGAACTTGTCGGCGCAGACCAGAAATCGGTAGGGGGCCTCCTGGAACTTCTCGGCGATGAAGCGGGACGGAAAGCCGTTGAGCGTGGCCTCGCTCACCTTTGCGCCACCGAACTCATGCTCGCCCGAGAACGCGACGATGGCCCGGTGGCGGCTCTTGCGCTCGCCAAGGTAGTCGCGAATGGCCTGGTAGTACTGGATGGCGCGCTCGATTCCGTTGGTCACCACCATGGCCCGCGCCTCGCCGCCGATCTTGCCCTTGGCAAGCACCTGGTCATGGAAGTGATCCACCATGATCTCGGCCTTCAGGCGGATGGCGTGGTCGTGGCCCTCGACGAAGCGGCGCAGCTTCTTCTGCGCCTTTTTCGTGTCGAATTCGGGATCGTCCTCGACGGTCTTGGCGAGCTTGTAGTAGCTTTGCACGGGCGTGTAGTGCGCCAGTACGTCCAGAATGAACCCTTCCTGGATCGCCTGCTTCATCGTGTAGCTGTGGAAGGCCCGGTGCCTGATGGCGCCGTCGGGCTGCGGCTCGGGCGCGCCGAAGATCTCCAGCGTCTTGTTCTTCGGAGTGGCGGTGAAGGCGAAGTAGCTGGCGTTCGGGAGGAGCTTGCGCGATTCCATCAGCCGGTTGATCCGGTCTTCGAAGGTCTCGTCCTCGCCTTCCTCGCCGGCTTCGGACAGCGCCTGCGCCATCGCGGCGCTGGTTCTCCCGCCCTGGCTGGAATGGGCCTCGTCGATGATGATTGCGAAGCTTCGTGAGCGCTGCTCGTTGCCGATCTCGTCGAGAATGAAGGGGAACTTCTGCACCGTCGAGATGATGATCTTCTTGCCGTCTTCGATGAACTTGCGGAGGTCGCCCGAACGGTCGGCATGGCCGACGGTCGCTCCGACCTGGGCGTACTGCCGAATGGTGTCGTTGATTTGCTTGTCGAGGATGCGGCGGTCGGTGACGACGATGATGGAGTCGAAGACGGTCGAGCCGCCGTCGCTGCCCTCGGCAATCATACCGCCTTGGCCGCCCTTGATCCGGCCCAGCCCGATCAACTGGTGTGCCAGCCAAGCGATGGAGTTGCTCTTGCCGCTGCCGGCGGAATGCTGGATCAGGTAGCGTTGCCCCGCCCCATGCTCGGCGGCGTCCGCGAGCAGGCGGCGCACGGCGTCGCGCTGATGGAAGCGCGGCCAGATCTGCTTGCGCGTCCTGCGTCCCGTCTTCGCATCCTTGGTCTCGACGATCTGCGCATAGTTTTCCAGGATGTCGGTCAGGTTCTCGCGGGTCAGCACGTCGCGCCACAGGTAGTCGGACTTGATCCCGTTCGGATTGGGCGGATTGCCGGCGCCGTCGTTCCAGCCCCGGTTGAACGGCAGGAACCACGACGCCTTGCCCTTCAGTTCGGTGCAGAAACGCACCTCGGACTCGTCCACCGCGAAGTGGGCGACGCAGCGGCCGAACGCGAACAGTTTCTCACGCGGATTGCGGTCTCTCTTGTATTGCTCGACCGCGTCGGCGACGGTCTGCTTGGTGAGGTTGTTCTTGAGCTCGAAAGTGATGACCGGAAGGCCGTTGACGAACAGCGCGATGTCCAGCGCCCGCTGCGCCTCGTCGCGGCTATAGCGGAGCTGGCGGGTGACGGTGAAGCGGTTCCGCTCGAATCGTTCGCGGGATTCAATGTTGGCGGCCGAGGGCGTGCCGTAAAAAAGCGGGAGATCGTGGGCTCCGTGGCGGATGCCGTGCCGCAGCACGTCGATCACGCCCCGCTTCGCAATCGAGCCCTGCAGGCGCGCCAGGAACTTGCGCCGGGTCGGGCCGTCATCGTCCAAAGCCAGGGTCTCGGCAGCCGCGGGCTGGGTCGCGCGAAGGAACACGGCGAGTTGAACCAGATCCACGCAGTGTTCTCGGTCGTAATCCCGGTAGCTGCCGCAACTCCAGCCGACGCCGCCGTAGCCGGCTCTGGGTTCCCGAACCTCTCCCGCGGCGAGCGGGGCGCAGGTCTCGCCCGCCAAAGCCGTGCAGATCAGGCTTTCGAGGCCATACTCGGATGTGTCGGTCGTCATGACTCGTGCTCGATTTTCAGATCGGGACTTCTCGAACTTGTCCCGGACGCACCTCCTCGATGGCCGCGCGAATCTCTTTCGTTCGATGCTGCACGCGCGGCCACGCCGTGGCCATCAGCACGACGATGGCCAGACGGCTGCCAGTCAGGTTCTGCTGGTAGCGCATGTTCTGGTCCGTGGTGACGATGACCTCGTAGCCGTCATCTTCGGCTTTGCGGATCAGTTCACCGTTCTCGAGCAACTCCCATCCCCTCTCCGCGGACCGGTCTACGGAATGCTCCGCGAGGTGCCTCCGAAGGGGCGCCGGAGTCCCGTGGTCGAACAGGATTTTCACACTTCGACGGGCGTCTTGAGGGATTCCGTTTCGTGCTTCAGGACAGCGGCCACCTGCCACGCCTGAACCTCGGGATACCACTCGAGAAACTCCTTCACGGTGGCTCCGCTTTCGAGGTTCTCGAACAGGGCATACACCGGCACCCGGGTGCCCGTAAAGGCCCAGTCGCCGCTGATCTTGCGGGGATTGCGTTCCACCGCCGGGCAGTTCGTCCAGTTGGTCATGGGTTCGCCTCCTTTCCCGACGTTTTGTCGGAAAGTCGTGGATTTGGTTTGGGTTGGACCGTCTCTCGTCCGTCTTTGGCTGCAGCCGGGTTCGGTTCCGGTAGTCTCGCGGCCACCTCCCGGACATCGAGCTTGCCGGTGACCACGTCCGCGATCAGGCGGGCACGGTACTCGTGTAGGAGCGAGATTTCTTGCTTGGTCCGCTTGACCGCGGCATTGAGTCGACTGGTTGCTTCTCTGAGTTTCAGGACAATGTCGTTTTGCTCATGAGTCGGGGGAACAATAAGGAAAAACGCTCGCAACGACGATAGAGGCAGGTTACTCGCCAATCCTTCCGCACCACTGATGGCGCGACCCACTTGCTCGCGGTAGTAGCGGCTGTTCATCGCCAGAACCATGAAGTCTGCATTAAGTTCGTGTTTGAAGACGAGGCGAAAGGTCTTATCCGAGAGTATGAGCTTGTACTTTAGTGACGATACGCAGCCGACTGAGCCGACGTAATGGGGGGAGCCGCTTGCCCGAGACACCAGAATGTCCCCGTTGGCGACTTCTAGTGTGGGATCGAATGCGAAATCAGGCCCCAAGCGCTTGTGCTCATTCTGCTTGAACACACCTCCGTTAACGCAGCCCGCCTTCAGTACGCCCCAAGCGTCGCCATCGCAGAGACGATTTTCCGCCTGCGGGCTCACGCCTTGATCAATTCGCGCCACCAACGATTTGAGTCGCCTTACTCGCCAATGCGCCGGCATGTCCCCCAGCCATTTCACGCCGGAGGGCTTGTATTCGGCGTAGGGTTTGCCGGTGCGGACATCGATCCGGCCGGTGACCGCGTCGTGGACGAGGACCTGCTTCTGCTCTTCCAGCAGCGCGATCAGCTTCTTCTTGGCGCGGATGTAGCAGGCGATGCGGTTCGTGGCGTGGTCGAGGAAGCGGGCGATGGCGGTTTGTTCGGGGAGCGGCGGAATGGCTAACGCGATTCGTTTGATTTGATGCGGATAGATGTGAACGACCGTGAAGCCGCGGCCCATCCTGGCCTTTTGTGCCGCCGCTGCTCGACAGTCAGCCGCGTACCCGACGAAGCGAGGATCGAGCCGGACGCGCGGTCGAAACAGAATGATGTCTCCGCCGCAACACGCTCTGGAGCGCATCAGATTGACGGCTGACTTGCCTATCTCGTCGGCGGTTTCCCCTGATGCTGCGAACAGCAGGTCACCATACCGGATGGGCGTGTATTCCCGAGCACGTTCGCGCGATACGCATGAGCGGCTCTCGGCAATCACCCAATTGTGTGTCGTATAAAGGTCGCCATACCGGACGCAGGGAACGCCCTGATCCACCTCATCTTCCTTGCTGCCCCCACGCCCTTTCAGTAGCTTTCCGACTTGGCCGAGTCGTCGTGCTTCCCAATGCGCCGGCACTTCCCCCAGCCACTCGATACCGGAAGGCTTGTACGCTGGATACGTCGTAAGTTCAGCGATCATGACAGCACATCGAACCACGCCTCGGTCTTCAGAGACAACAGGCGGCGACGCTCCGCAAGGAAGTCGTCGTAGTGATGAGGAAGCATTTGCCCGAGGATTTTGAACCGTCCTTGAGCCTCGCCGTTGGGTTGCGCCAGGCGATCAGGCAACCCACCGCGTACCCCTGATAGAGGGAATCCGCCAGATTGTGGACCTTGGTCGCACTCCAGACGAAGGGTCGCCGGACTTCGGGAATCGCGATTTCATCGGACTTGAACCACGTCAGTAGCGTTACGATGGGGTGCGGAGTGACCGAACAGCGTTGCGTCGACATCAGCGGGCGGCTCCGACAATTTCCGCCAACAGCCCTTCCGTTTCTTCTTCCAGAGCCAGGATGTCGGCCCTGATCTCGTCCAGTGTTCGCATCGGCTGCGGCTTGTAGAAGTAGCGGTTGAAGCTGATTTCGTAGCCGATCTTCACCGTATCGGGGCAATACCAGGCGTCCGGGGCGTAGGGCAGGACTTCGCGCTTCAGGAAGGCGTCGATTCCGCCTTCTTCCTGTAGCGGGATCTGTTCGGTGTCGCGGAGGTCCGTATCCGTCTCGTACTCGACCACGACGGTCTTGCCGTTGATGGTGTCCTCGAAGCGCCCGTGCAGCGGGTCGGCCTCGGCGCGCTTGTGCATCCGCTTGATGACGGGCGGCGCGTCTTCGCTGCTCCGTCGATCTTCCTTGAGCTTCTTGATTTCGGCCGCCTTGTGAACGCGCTTTTCCGCGCCCTCAATCCGGAGCGGCCGCTCGACCGTCACCTTCCAGTAGCCCAAGGCTTCGTTGTCGAAGATCCTGCTCTGCGCGGTTTCCTCGAAGGCCACGAAGGTCTGGCAGATGCGCTCGATGTCGTCCTCGCCCAGTTCGCAGTTCTTCTTGCCAAGGTTCTTGCGCAGCGGCCGGTGCCATGCTGTGGCGTCGATCAACTGCACCTTGCCGCGGCGGTGCGCCGGCTTGCGGTTGGTCAGCACCCACACATACGTGGCAATGCCGGTGTTGTAGAAAAGATTGAGCGGCAGCGCGACGATCGCCTCCAGCCAGTCGTTCTCGATGATCCAGCGGCGGATGTTGCTCTCGCCCTGCCCCGCGTCGCCGGTGAACAGTGAGGAGCCGTTGTGAACTTCCGCGATGCGGCTGCCGAGTCTTGTCTGCTGCTTCATCTTCGAGAGCTTGTTCGCGAGGAACAGCATCTGGCCATCGCTCACGCGCGTAACCAGCGAATACTCCGGATCACCATGGTGCTCGATCAAAAAGCGCGGGTCGCGCATGCTTTTTTTGCCCCCCATGCGCTCAAGGTCAGTCTTCCAGCTCTTGCCATAGGGAGGATTGGAAAGCATGAAGTCGAACTCGCGGGCCGGGAAGGCGTCGTTGGAGAGCGTTGAATGTTCCGGGCCGCCCACGATGTTGTCGGCGGCCTCGCCTTCGCCCTTCAGCAGCAGGTCGGCCTTGCAGATGGCGTAGGTCTCGGCGTTGATCTCCTGCCCATACAGGTGCGTGGACACTTGCTTGCCGCGCTCGGCGGCGAGTTCCTGCAATGTCTCCTCGGCCACCGTCAGCATGCCGCCGGTACCGCAGGCGCCGTCATAAAGCAAGTATGTGCCGGATTCGATGTCGTCGGCCAGAGGCCGGAAGACCAGGTTGGCCATGAGCCGCACGGCGTCCCTCGGAGTCCAGTGCTCTCCGGCTTCTTCGTTGTTCTCTTCGTTGAATCGGCGCACCAGCTCCTCGAAGATCGTGCCCATGCCGTGGTTGTCGAGGCCCGGACGGAGGACAGCACCGCGGGTGTCCATGACGGGATCGGGACTCAGGTTGATGTCGCGCGAGGTGAGCTTCTCGACCAACGCGCCAAGCGCGTCGGCTTTGGACAGGCGCGGAATCTGGTTGCGGAACTCGAAGCTGTCGAGGATGTCCTGCACGTTGGGCGAAAACCCGTCGAGCCAGGCCCGGAAGTCGGCTTCGAGTTGCTGCCGGCTGGCCCGAGCGCGCAGGTCGCGCAGCGTAAAGGGCGAGACGTTGTAGAAGGACTGACCCGCCGCCCGGCGTAGCGCGGCGTCCTGTTCGACGACACCCGCGTCATCGAGCGACGCCTTCATTTGCAGGACGGCCTGCTTGCCCTCTTCGAGCACGGCATCGAGCCTGCGCAGCACGGTCATCGGCAGGATCACGTCGCGGTACTTGCCGCGCACGTAGAGATCGCGCAGCACATCGTCGGCGATGCCCCAGATGTAGTTCGCGATCCAGTTGAGGTCGCCGTTGCTCATCTCGCGTGCGTTCTCCAGTGCGGCAATTGTTTCGTGGCCGGGGCATTATCCCGCAAGCACCATTGCCGCCGCCTGTCGTGCGCGGTTCCATCCCAATCCTGGCAGGGCTTTGCATAGCCGTCCGTGCGCAGGCGCATTACATTCATGCTGCCGCCCAGGGATCGATGACTTTGACGCCCGTATCCTTGAAGTCCCGCACGTTGCGGGTGACCAGGACTGCGCCACGCGAGCGGCAAATGGCGGCAATCTGGCAGTCGGCTTCGCCGATCGGCCGGCCTGCGTCGCGGCGCCCGACCGCGATCTCCGCGTAGGCCCGGGCCGCGGCGCTGTCGAACGGGAGAATCCGCCCGATGAAGCCTTGGTCGAACCAACGGGTCATGGCGGCCTCCAGCGCGCTTCGCCGCTTGCCCGCCGGTATGATTGCAACGCCGTAGCGCAATTCCGCTTCGCTCACCGCCGTCAGGTACATCTCCTGCGCGTCGCGTTCGGCGATCCAGGCCGCCACGGCGGGCATCGGCTCCGGACGCATGAGTTCGGAGGCGACATTGGTGTCGATGGCAAACATGCCGGCTCCTCAGGAGAAATCCGGCGGCTCGCGCATCGGGCCACGCGGGGGAAGTTCGAGTTCGACGCCGCCAAGGGGCGCGAAGCACTCGCGGGTGAACTTCGCCAGATCCCGGGGACCGGTTCGCCCGCCGTTCACGGCATCGCGCAGGATGATGCGGACTTCTTCCTCCATGGACCGGCGATGCTCGGCGGCGCGCACGCGAAGCTGGGTCTTCACGTCTTCGTCGAGGTTTCGGATCGTGATATTGGCCATCGGTCGTTCCTCCTGACGGTGCGGGACATGTCCGAACCATCGGTTGCTTGCAATGCAAGCAAGTATAGTGGATCGGTTCCCGCGCTGCTTCCTCATCGGTGCGAAATTGTGACCGCGAGCGTGGCTTGGAAGATCGTCGGACCCCCGGCCCGATTCTTAGGTCTCTCAACGGTCGGGGCGCAGTCCGTTGCACACAGGGGCACGCATCTTCTCTCGATCTCGCGCAGGATGCGCGTAACCGGCTTCCCTCGCCAACGGATCCATCGAACCTGTCGTTCACAGCCCAGCGCGGATACGCGCACACTGGCGCGTAACTGTCTGATAACCATAGGAAATCCAAAACCGAGACCCGTTTCAGAACCTTGTTCCGCGCCTATCCTTGGCGGATGTGCGCATTTTCTACAGTCTCGGTAAGGACTCCAGCCGCCGGATCGTCGAGCAGGTCGGCGAGTGGCCGCAACGGCGGCCTGATTGGTGAAAGGCCGCCCAAGCGCCCGGAACCGGACGACGGCGGAGCCGGGTTCTGATGGTCGCGTCGATCGGCGCGGTGGCAAGCCCATCCCAAGGCGCGAGCTACTATGAGAGGGACGGCTACTACGCCAGGGACGATCCCGAGCATCGCGCCGGGAGCGCCTGGGCGGGCCGGGGCGCGGCCGAACTGGGGCTTGAAGGTCCGGTCGATCCCGACATCTTCAAGGCGGTGCTCGAAGGCGCCGTCCCCGACGGTTCCGGGCGCCGGCTCGGCAAGCGCGGCAAGGACGGGGAGATTCACCACCGTCCCGGTCGCGACCTGACCTTCTCCGCGCCGAAATCCGTCTCCCTGGCCGCGCTGGTCGGCGGCGACAGGCGCATCGTCGAGGCCCACGACCGGGCCGTGATTCGGGCGCTCGGCTGGTTCGAGAGAAACGCCGCCGAGACCCGGATGCAGGACCCGGCGACCGGCCGGATGGTCCGCGCGGGCGATCAGAAAGCGGTGATCTCCACGTTCCGCCATGACACCTCCAGGAACCTCGATCCGGCGCTGCACACCCATTCGGTGATCGCCAACATGCTCAAGGGCGGGGACGGCAAGTGGCGGACGATGGCCAACGAATCGCTCTACGCCTCCAAGATGCTCCTGGGCGCCATGTACCGGAGCGAACTCGCGGGGGAACTCAGGGAACTCGGCTACTCCATAGAGAAGACCCACGCCGACGGGCGGTTCGAGATCGCGGGCGTGTCCCGGGAGACCGTCGAGGCGTTTTCGATGCGCCGGGCCGAAATCGAGGCGGCGATGGAGGCGCGGGGGCTGGGCGCGACCGCGCGGAACCCGCATCTCGCCGGACGGGCAGCGCTGATGACGCGCGCGCACAAGCGCGATGTCGACAAGTCGGCGCTGAGAGACACCTGGCAAAAGCAGGCGTCCGATCTCGGCTTCGATGCCAAGGCGCTGGTCGCCTCGGCAATGGAGCGGTGTTCGGTGATCGAGCAGAACGAACTCGACCGGGAACGACAGGTGGATGGGGAGGGACCATCCGAGGCCGTGCGTCAGGGCGGTCTGTTCGATCATGCCGCACGGGCGGAACCTGCCCGCGAAGCGGTGAAGTGGGCGCTCGCTCATCTGTCCGAACGCGATGCCGTGTTCTCGAATAACGAACTGCTCTCCGCCGCCCTGGCGTTCAACCCCGGCGCGGCTTCCGTCGGCGAGATCGAGCGGACCGTTGGCGGTCTCGTTCGCGAGGGCCGGGTACATCCTGCGCCGGCGCTGGAAGGCGGCGGCGGACTCACCACCGACACGGCCGTGGCGCAGGAACGCGAGACGATCTCCCTGATGCGAACCGGGGCGGGCCGGGGCAAGGCGTCAATGCGCGGCTGGATGGTCGACCGCCACCTGAGAAAGGGGCCGCTCACGGCCGGACAGAGGCAGGCGGTGAAGTTGCTCCTGTCGGAGAAGGACCGCACGGTCGGTGTTCAGGGTTACGCCGGCACCGGCAAGACGCGGATGCTGAACCGCGCCCGCGCTCTCGCGGAGAAAAAGGGCTGGCGCATGGTGGGACTCGCCCCGTCGGCCTCCGCGGCGCAAACGCTGGCGGCGGAATCGGGCATCGAGTCGGAGACCCTGCAGCGCTTCCTTGCGAGGAACGCGGGGGTTGCGGAGGGCCGGCTCACACGAAAGGGGGCGCGGGAGATGCGCGCCGCGTTCGCGAATACCGTGCTGGTGGTCGACGAGGGCTCGCTGGCCTCCACCGCGCAGGCCCGCAACCTGCTGCGGATCGCGAGCGAAATCCGCATTCCGAAGCTGGTGCTGGTGGGCGATTCCAAACAACTGGATGCCGTCGATGCCGGCAAGCCGTTCGCGCAGTTGCAGCAGGCGGGCATGAAGACCGCAGTCATGGACGAGATCATGCGCCAGCGGGATCCCGACCTGAAAGCGGCTGTCATGGCGAGCCTCAGCGGCGAGATCGAAAAGGCGTTCGGGAAACTCGGCGGCAACGTCGCGGAGGTGAAACCCGACAACATCGCAGGCGCGGTCGCGGCGCGCTGGCTCCGGCTGTCGCCCGACGGGAGAGAGCGCACGGGCGTCATGGCGCCGAGCCACGAGCTGCGCGAGGGGATCAACGCGCACATCCGCGAGCGCCTTGCCCGAGAAGGCCGAATCGCCGGTCCCGCACTGGCGACCGAGCGGCTCGTGTCGAAGGGCTATACCAAGGCGGAGAAGGCGCTGGCGGCGAACTATGCGCCCGGCGACGTGGTCGCCTTTCACCGCCCGTACAAGCGGCTCGGCGTAGAGAAGGGCGACGAACGCCGCGTCGTCGGTGTCGACCACCGGGAGAGGACCGTTCAATTGGAAGGTCCGAACGGTTCGGTCGTGGACTGGAAACCATCGCACATCGGCGGGCGCAGGGGCGGCACGGAAGTCTACCGGGCCGAGACTATCGAGCTTCGCGCCGGAGATCGTATCCGCTGGACGCGCAACGATGCGGGCCTCGGGGTCGTGAACAGCGGGGTCGCGGAGGTAACGGCGGTGGGGAAAGATCAGGTGTCGTTCCGCCTGGAGGATGGTCGCAGGCTCGACCTCGGCAAAGGGGATGCACAGCTCCGGCATCTCGACCACGCCTGGGCCTCGACCGTGCACGCGTTCCAAGGACGCACGGTCGACAACGTGATCGCAGCGATGGAAGCCAACCATCCCCACCTCACGACGGCCAAGTCGTTCTACGTTGAGATCTCGCGCGCCCGGGATCGGGCGGAACTGGTCACCGATGACGCAAACGCGTTGAAGGAGAGGCTTGAGGCGGTGACGGGTGAGCGCATCTCTGCGCTCGAAGGGATCGGCGAGACCGTCCAACCCCACCACGAAAAGGTCATCGAAGAGTCGGTCGACATCGAACGGCCTGAGCGGGGGAGCGCTGCACCGTCCCCGCCGGGCAAAGGGAGCGAGGTCGAGGTCTCGCCAGGCAGGGCGGCGCCGCCGGCTCGCGGCAAGGGTCCCGACATGGAATTGGGGTTGTAGCGGGCCGGTGGAGATCGCATGGCATCGGCGCGCGCCGCAATCCTGCGGCCTCACGGGCCGGGCGTTACGTCGATATGGCTTCCGCCCGGGTCGGACCGCAAATCGACCCTACCGGCTGCACTAGGCGGGCCTTTACAGAATCGAAAGCGAAACCGAAGGAGCAACGAAATGAACAGGAATCGAACCCAATCAGCCGAAGCGAACACCATGGAGGGCAAGCGGTCGCCGCACACTATCCGGTTCTTCGACTCCGAATGGAAGCGCATCGAGGGCTTTGCGGAGGCGCGCGGGCTCGCGCCCGCCGAATACGTCCGTTTTGCGACGCTGTCCGCGATGGCCGACGGGGGTGCCTCGGTCGCCCGGCTCGCCCCGCTCATCGAACGGACCTTTCGCGGAACCTACCTGCTGGCGTCGAAATTGCGCGGCGAAATGTTCGAAGCGGGCGAGCAGGAGGCGCTTGAGGCGATACTCGCCGACGCACGGGACTTGCAGCAAAAGGTTCAGAACGACGCTTCGGTATGAGCGCGGCGGCAAACACCAAGTGGCGACAACGAGATCCGTCCTGTAGCCCCTACCGGGCTCCGGGACGCTGCAGGTTTCGGGTGTAATCGCAGTCCGGGTAATTCGAGCAGCCCACGAAACGGCCGTAGGGCCCCATCTTGGCTTCCAGCCAGCCCGTACAGTCGGGACAGGACTCCAGCGTTTTATGGCAGTCACGGCACGAGTGCGTGTCGCCCTTCCTGACCGGCAGCCCGATTCCGCAATGCGGACAGGGACGTGCCGTGAACGTGCAGTACGGCCAGTTCGAACAACCGTAGAAAGTGCCGCCGCCGCGACGGTTTTCGCGGCGCTCCAGGCGCCCCTCCTTGCATTGCGGGCAAGGCGCGTCGCGTTCGGGCAGGCGTCCGAATACGGCGGTGTCGTATCCGCCGTGCATCAATTCGCGCACGAACGGCGATGGCGGGCCGCCGTCGGCGAGCAGATACACCTGCCGGCGGGCGCGGGTCATGGCGACATATAGCAGCCGCCGTTCCTCCGCATTCGGATGGCTCTCCGGTACCGCAAGGACCAGATCGAGCAAAGGATCGTCGGTGATCTCGGCGGGGAAGCCGTGTTTGCCGGTGCACAGGCCGAGGATCACGGCGTAGTCGGCCTCCAGTCCTTTCGAGCGGTGCACGGTCATGTAGGTGAATCGAAGGCGCGGGTAGCGCCGGGCGAGGTGGCTCAAGTTGCGCGGCTTGTTGTGGCGGTACCTGCCCAACAGCAGGACGGAGGATGCGCCGTTGTGCCCCGCGGCGTGACCGGCGATCCGGTCAAGCGCCTCCCCGAGCAAGGAAACGTCTTCCTCTCCGGGCAGGCCGAGATGTACAGCCGGACCGTCGGCCTCATGCAAGGGACGAATGTTCTTTCGGATCTGTGCGGGATTGCGCAACACGAACTCGGTGGCGACGGAGGCGATTCGGTTGCAGGTGCGGAACATGGTCTCCAGGTCGATGCGCCGGTATTCCCCGAAACGCGACTCGAATTCGCGCATGATCGCGATATCCGAACCGCCGAACCGGTAAATCGCCTGCCAGTCGTCGCCGACGGCAAAGAGCTGCGTACCGGGCGCGGCGTCGAGCAGTGCCTTCAGAAGCCTCGCGCGCGAGGGTGAGATGTCCTGGAATTCGTCGACGAGGATGTAGCCGAACGAGCTGAGGTAGCGGCCAGACTCGACCAGGTCGGTGGCCCGGTTGATCATGTCGTGGAAGTCGACGGCACCGGATTCCGCCAGCGTTTCCTGATAGCGCTCGTAGATCGGTCGGAACAGGCGCAGGAAAGCTTCGGACCGGCCTGGGTCCGCCGCGCGGGCTGCACGGTCGGCGATTTCGTCGAACGACAACTGCGCGCCCTTGAAGTGCTGTAGAAACGTCGCGAGCAGATGGGTGAACGGATCGACCCTGCCCTGCTCCTGGAGTACGGCAAACACCTCGTCCCGAGAGATCGGCGAGAGCGCGACGCCGTGAGCGGCCAGTTTTTTCTCCAGGTTGCGTAGCAGTCTGCCTTCGGCGTGCTCGTGGCTGAAGGTCTCGATGAGCACGGTGCCGCGTTCGGCGTGAAGCCGGCGCTTCCAGTCCATTTCCCTGCGGTACTTCTCGGCATCGACGAACGGCGCGGTCTTGCCCTCGGCATCGATGCCGAAGTGCTCGATGTAGATGCCGTGTTCCGGGAGATGGAAGTCGGGATAGTACTGGCGCTTCTGTGACGTCGCGGTGTCGTACTCGTACGCGGCCTCGTATTCATAGGCGACATCGTTGAGATGGAGGAAGTTGGCGATCTCGCATTCCTCGAAACTGCGGACGGTCTCGCCTTTCAGCGACCGGATGTCGAATTTGCGGATGTAGTCGTGGTACTGGCCCCAGTTCTTGAATTCGTGCTCGTTCCTGTAGGGCGCGAACCGGTCCTGGAACCACTCCCGCACGGTGGTCGAGAATTCGCTGTCGGCGAGCAAGTCGGCCAGGATTCCCTTGAGCAGATCGAACAGCGCCCGGTCCGTCTCGGCCGCCGCGGCGAGTGCGGGGCGCTTGCCCTCGGCCTCGCCGATGATCGCCATGCCCAGACCGTGGAAGGTGGAAACCGTCGCGGCACGCGCTGTGTCAGCACCGAGGCGCTTTCGGATGCGTTCCCACATCTCGTCGCGGGCGTCGCGTGCGAAGGCCAGCAGCAGGAGCTCGGACGGGCGCCGGTAGCCTCTGCGAATCAGCCATCCGGCCTTGGCCACGATGACCGAAGTCTTGCCGCTGCCGGCGGCGGCCACGACCAGATTGCGGCGATCGTCGAGAACCACCGCCCTGCGCTGCTCGTCGGTGAGCGGCCGGGCTTCGATCGTGTCGAACAACGCGCGCGAGCGAACGAGCTCGTTCCCGACAAAATGCTCGTTCGCCCGGGCGCGGAAGTCATTCTGGGATTCCAGAAACAGGAGGACATCTCTCAGCATCCGGATTTCCCGCGTGTCGGACAGGTAATCCGGCCACCTGCCGATGAACCCTCCGGGGGCCGTTTGAGCATCGTTCGCGAGGTCTCGAATCGCCTCGACATGGACGTATTTCGGTGACGTGGCGAGTTCCGTCAGGCGGTCGTGTATCGTGCGGAGCGATTCGATCTGCGGGGCCAGCGCGAGTCGCCACCAGGCTACGCTTGCGGCTTCCAATTTGTCGGCAAGTGCCTGTGCGTCTTTCGGGGGCAAACCTGAAATCGCGGTTGTTCCGGCGCCGTGATGAATTCTCAAGCTCGCGAGGCGACGGCCGATTCGAGTATCGACCCCCGTCACATCGCCCAGCGGAACTTGTACGGAGCCAAACACGGAGCGAAACGTCACGAAATCGGTAGTTACCGTGGCCGCCCTTGCGTGCCACGGCCGCATGAAGGCGAACAGGAACGACGGAAAGCCGGTGCGTTCGGCGAGGACCAAGCGGTCGGATGAGGACATTCGCAAGGAGTTGCCAGAGGCATGCTTTGCGACTCCGCGCTTGCGAAGGAGCAGAAACGCCAGCAACGCAGCAATGACAAGGCCCCCGAGCCATGCATTCCAAGAGCCGTCTGCCAAATGAGTCCAAGGCGCCGGCTGGGAAGAAACACCCTCCGAGGCGGACAAGTCGGGCGCGTCCGGTTCCCGGTACATCACTATCCGCTGTCCGATTTGGACCAAGTCGGGATTGTCAATACCGTTCCAGCGCTGCAATTCCTCAACGCTCACACCGTGCCGAGCCGCGATCTCCGACAGCGTTTCTCCCGGCTCCACACGCGTAACCGCGATCTCGTTCACATCGGATATCGCAGTTGGGTAAAGCGTCGTGGCATCACGGAACGGGCACCCGGAAGAGTGCCAGGTCCGATCGATTGTGTCGTGAGCAACACCGGCAAAGTCCAAATTGGACCGATTATGCGGTCGCCGAGGTTGTCAATCCTGTTCGCACAACCACCACTGCGCAAGCATCTCCGATGCCAAAAGGTATCGGCCCTGCTGCTCTCCTTTGGTCTCGGCTGCGGATCGCGGCCGTTTCTCGATTTGCTACACTGCCCACGATGTAGGGCATTGAATCGTGAGAGGATTCGCCCGCCCGCTGGTCAAAAAAACTCCAGTTGGGCGGGCGGATTCGGCGGCGCTTGACGGTTTTTTCCGACATACGTCTCGATCCGGCCGAACTGCTTGTCTGTGATCGTCAGGAATCGGACCTCTCCCGCCGAGGGTACGCAGTGTCCCATGCGTGCCGCATGAACCTTGGCGTTCTCGATAGAGCCGCAGTGCCTGATGTACACGGAGTACTGCATCATCGTGAAGCCGTCCTTGAGGAGGTCTTTGCGAAAGCGGGTATAAGCCCTGCGTGCTTTCGGCGTATCCGTGGGCAAGTCAAACATCGCGATTACCCACATTGAACGCCATCCCCAAGGATTGGATTTTATCACCCCCCCCCCCCCGGGGGGGGGGGTGGGAGCGGGGGCGGGGGGGGGGGGCCGGGGGGGGGGCGCC
>JAJEGJ010000001.1 GCA_022819905.1 Alphaproteobacteria bacterium | reverse complement strand
GGCTCCGCGCCTTCGCGGTCTGAGCGGCTTGCCGGACCGCGTGGCGCCGCGCGCCACCGGGCGGGCGGCACCCCTCCGGATCAGGACCTCGCATGGCTGACGTAACGGTGGCGGCCAGCCCGCCCGAGACGATCAACGTACGCCGCTTCGTGGCGTTCATCGCGATGATCGCCGGCATGTTCATGGCGGTACTGTCGGTGCAGATCGTCGGCTCGTCGTTCAAGGAGATCCAGGCGGCGCTGGGCGCCGCCCCGGACGAAGTGAGCTGGGTGCTGACCGCCGCCCTGATCGCCGAAGTGATCATGATTCCGCTGTCGGCGCGCTTCAGCCAGATCTGTTCGACCCGCATCTTCTTCACGATCTGCGCCGGCGGGTTCACGCTGGCCAGCGTGGGCTGCGCGCAGGCCTGGGACGTGCCGTCGATGATCGCCTTTCGGGCGACCCAGGGGTTCTTCGGCGGCGGGATGATGCCGATGGTGGTGGCCAGCCTCTACACCGCCATCCCGCGCCGCCTGCAGGTCACGTTCGCCATGATCTTCGGGATGCTCGGCACCAGCGCGGTGGCCATCGGGCCGGTGGTGGGCGGCTGGATCACCGAGGTCCTGTCGTGGGAATGGCTGTTCCTCGTCAACGTGCCCATCGGCGTGGTGGTCGTGGTCGTGGTCGGGCTCCTGGTGGACTTCGATCGGCCGGACGTGCGCCTGATCAGGCAGACCGACTTCGCCGGGATCGTCCTCGCGTTCCTCCTGCTCGGGTCGACCCTCTTCGTGCTGCAGGAGGGCCAGCGCCGCGACTGGTTCGAATCCGCCCTGATCCTGGGCTGCACGGTGGTGGCCGGGATCACGCTGGTGGCGTTTCTCGTCCGCGAGTTCACCGCGCGCGAACCCCTGGTCCGCTTCGGCACGTTCCGGCGCTCCCATTTCCTGGTCGGCGTGCTCCTCATCGGCGTGTTCGGGGGCGGGCTGTACGTCCCGATCTACCTGCTGCCGCTGTACCTCGGGCAGGTCCGGGGCTTCGACACCGCCACCATCGGCAGCATCACGGCCGTCCTCGGCGTCTCGATGGTGCTGTCCGGCGTGTTCGCCGGGCACCTGGTCCGCTACATCGGCCTCGGCTGGACCGCGGCCCTGGGCTTCGGGCTGCTCGCGGCCGGCACCATCCTGCACGCCGGTCTCACGATCGACAGCGGGTTCGCCGAATGGGCGCTGCCGCAGGTGCTGCGGGGGATGGGCGCCCCCCTGGCCTACTTCACGATGCTGGATCTCTCGATGAGCTCGCTGCCCGTCTCGGAAGTCAAGCACGGAAGCGCGCTCTTCAACCTCATCATGCGCCTCGGCGCGGCGGTCGGCCTCGCCATCGCCAACACGCTGCTGGTCGCGCGCGCGGACCTGCATTACGCGCGGATCGCCGAATCGATGGCGCTGCCGCCCGGCGGCGGGTGGCAGATCCTAGGCCTGGTGTCAGGCCTGCTCGCCGGAAGCGTCTCACCCGAGGTGCATGCCGACGCGGTGGGTTACCTGACCCAGATCGCCCAGCGCGAAGCCCTCATCATGGCGTTCAACGACGTGCTGATCGGCAATGCCTGTCTGCTCGGGATGGCCCTGCTCGTGATGCCGGTGGTCGGCCGGATCGCGCGAACGTCGCACGTCCGGCTCTGACGGTCAGAGCCGCGGCCGCGCCTCGGGCAGGTGGCCGCCGACCCGCACCGGTTCGGCCCGCACGGCGAGCCCCGTGCCGTCGGCGGTTTCGACGAACACGCCGGACAGCGAGGCCTCGCCGGTGGCCGCCCGGATCCGGCCCGTGCGCATCTTGGTCCGGAACCGGGCGATCCACGGCTCGGCCTGGTAGCCGATGACCGACTCGTAGTCGCCGCACATCCCGGCATCCGCCTGAAACGCGGTGCCGCCGCGGAGGATCCGCGTGTCCGCGGTCGGCACATGGGTATGCGTGCCGACCACCAGGCTGGCAAGGCCGTCAAAGGCCTGTGCGAACGCCATCTTCTCCGACGTGGTTTCGCCGTGGAGGTCGATCAGCAGGGCGTCCACGGTCTCCCCGAGGCGATGCTCCTGCAGCAGGGCATCGGCCATGGCGAAGGGATCGTCGAGGGGCTCCATGAAGGTGCGCGCCATGAGGTTGATCACGCAGACGCGTCCGCCGGTGGCCGCGGGGTACACGCCGACGCCGGTCCCGGGCACTGCCCCCGGGTAGTTGTGCGGCCGGAGCAGTCGGGGCTCGCGCGCTGCAAACGGAATGATGCCGGCGTTGTCCCAGATGTGATTGCCCGACGTCACCACGTCGATCCCAGCGCTGAAGAGCTGCTCGCAGGTGTCCGGCGACGGTCCGTAGCCGTCGAGCGCGTTCTCGCCGTTGGCGACCGTGAAATCGAGCTGCAGGTCCCGCTTGAGGTCCGGGAGGTACCCGCGCAGCGCCCGGATCCCGGTCGCGCCCACCACGTCGCCACAGAAAAGGAATCTCACGGTCCTGCTACGTCCACCGCGTGGTCCCGCCGGTATACCCGGCACTCCGTTACTACCATGTCCAGGGTCCGGTCGTGCGCCGCCGTCGGGACTCGGCTTGCGCGTTGCTGCTCCCAGGCCAGGCCGACCACCCGTATTCCCGGACCGAGGGCCGCCAGCGCGCGGTCGATGTACCCGCCGCCGCGACCCAGCCGGCGGCCGCCCGCGTCGAACGCCACCAGCGGGCACAGCACGAGATCGGGGGCGACGGTCGGCGCCGTTGCCTCCGGCGCGAGGATACCGACCCGGTCGGGCCGGAGCGGCTCGCCGGGCTGCCAGGCGCGGTACACCGGCGCAGCGGCGCGCTCGACCACGGCCGGGAGCGCCAGCCCCACACCGCGCTCGGCGAGCGCCGCCATCAGCGGACGGGGATCGATCTCGCCGTCGTCGGGCCAGTATCCGGCCACCACGCTGCCGGGCGGGACCGAAACCTCCTGGAGGACCCGCCGCGCCAGCGCATGCGCGCCGTCAGGCCGCGTCGCCTGCTCTCGGCGCCGGCGGGCCCGGAACTCCCGCCGGAGTGCCCGCTTCGCCTCGGCCAGTTCACCGGTCATCGGCTCAGGCTGGGTGGGAGGTGCCGCGCCGACCGTTCGCAACGGAAACCACTGTGGCGCAAAATGCTCAGGTGGGCGCCGTTTAACCGGACCACGGCCCGGACAGGGACAGCTCCCCGGTGGTAATTGAGGCCCAAGGGTTGTTCGTGCAGCGCGAATCGGGCAGCAACCATCCCGACCGGGAATCTAGCAAACGTGGGAGCGCAGGGCCTCCGGGGCCCGTCGGGCGGTTCCGCGGGCTCAGGGCAGGACCTTGGCCTGGAGGGCGGCGACGCGTTCCTCGAAGGCGACCAGCCGCGCCATCGCGGTCTCCGCGGCGGTCCGGGCGTCGTCCAGCACGGTCAGCGCCGCCATCAGGATCAGCTGGCTCTGCCCGGCACCCGGATTCTGCTGCTGGAACACGGCCATCTGGCGATCGATTTCCGCGGCCAGCGCCCGCACGCGCTCCATCTCCTCCGGCGCGCACGAGATGTGGTAGGGGCGGTTGCCGACCGTGACCTCAAGCCTTGCCATCGGATCCACCCAGCAGCTCGTTCAGCTGGTCAAGCGCCGCGTTAAGGCGCGCCAGCCCGCGCTCGCGCCGCGCGTCAGCGGCGGTCCGGGCTTCGGCGGCGGCGCGCGCCCGGTCGAGGCCGGTCTCGATCTGGTCAAGGCCGGCCTCGATGCGCTCCGATATCCGGTCGACGTTCGCGGTTGCCGGCCCCAGACCCGGCGCGCGGTTCATCGCCGGCCGGACGTCGCGCTGCTAGGGCAGGTAACCCCGATCACCCCACGTCTTGTACTTCTCGCGGAACTCGGACAGCGAGGCCCATACCCGCGCGAAGTCCGCATCCTTGGCGGCCTCTTCCTCGACCACCTCGTTCCAGGCGTTCTCGAAGACCGCGAGGAACTCCGGCTCCCACTGATGCACGGTCACGCCGCGCTCCTCGAGCTGCACCAGCGCATCCGGCTGCAGGGACTCCGCCAGTCCGTACGACTTCAGGATGCTCTCCGCGCAGGTCGTCTCGACCTGTGCCTGCTGCGCCACGCTCAGGGTCTGCCACTGGTCCATGTTGACGATGAACTCGGAGAAGCTCGTCGGCTGGTGCCAGCCGGGCAGGTAGTAGTGCTTGGCGACCTGGTAGAAGCCGAGGTCGAAGTCGATGACCGGCTGCGCGAACTCGGTGGCGTCGATCGTGCCGAGGTCGAGCGCCGGATAGATGTCGCCGCCGGCCAGCAGCTGGGTTGACACGCCGACCTTTTCCATCACCTTGGCGCCCAGCCCGAAGAAGCGCATCTTCAGGCCCTGCAGATCGTCCACGCTCTCGATGGGGTTCCGGAACCAGCCGGAGGCCTCGGGGGAGATCATCATGCAGTGGACGGGATGGATGTTGTGCCCGGCGTACAGCTCGGTGAACAGCTCGTTGCCGCCGCCGTAGCGCAGCCAGGCCATCGCCTCGCCCGGCAGCGGGCCGAACGGAATCGCCGTGAAGAACTGCAGGGCCGGAATCTTGCCGGCCCAGTAACCGGGCGTGGACCAGCCCGCATCCACCGCCCCGGTGGACACGGCGTCGAAGATCTCGAGGGCCGGAACGAGGGCGCCGGGCTCGAAGAACTGGATGTTGATGGTGCCGCCGGACACTTCCTCCATGCGCTCGACGAATTCCTTGCCGCCGCTTCCGAGGATGACGAGGTTGCCAGGGAAGGTGCTGGGCATCTTCCACCGCACCGTGGTCGCGCCGGTCGCTCCCGGGTCCGTCGCGTCACCGGCGTCCGTTGCCGCCGTGGTGGTCGCATCCCCGGCCTGCTGCGGGCCGTCCTGCGACATGACACCTGCGCCTAAATATCCGACAACCAAGCCGATTACGAGTACGACCACGAGCAGAATCTTATTCATGGCGTGAGCTTCCCTGGTACCGGGCCTGCCGTGGACGTTCCCCGGCTTACCGCCCCCCCGGATACTGCCGCATGGTGCAGGGGCGCGCAAACTGCATGGCTGCCATCAGCAGGTGGTGGCGCGGGCCGTTGGCCGCTAAATCGGGTACCGGTGGCCGCAGGAAACCCATGCGGCCGCAGCAGCAAGGCACGGCAGGAGAAATCGGATGTCACGGTCGATGGATGTACTGGTAATCGGGGCCGGCATCGCCGGCGCGTCGGTCGCCGCGCGCCTCGCCCCCCATGGTCAGGTGGTCGTGCTGGAGCGCGAGCCCATGCCCGGCTACCACACGACCAGCCGGTCCGCGGCATTCCTCACCGAGAGCTACGGCAACCCATCGATCCGGGCGCTCACGCGCGCCAGCCGGACATTCTTCGAACAGCCCGAAGAGCATTTCGAGGCGCCGCTGCTGTTCGGCTCGGGCGGTGCGCTGTTCATTGCCAGGGCGGACCAGGCGGAAGCCTTCGACCGGGAATTCCAAACCGCCCGTTCACTCGACCCGTCGATCGTCAAGGTGACCCCGGACGAGGCGGCCGAGCGGGTGCCGGTCCTCCGGCCCGGCTACGTGGCGCACGCCTATTTCGAGCCTGCAGGCCGCGAAATGGACGTGGACCGCATTCACCAGGGCTGGCTGCGGGCGCTGCGCGCCCACGGCGGCGAAACCATCTGCAACGCCGAGGTGCGCGCGATCGAGCGGCACGACGGCCTCTGGCAGGTCGACACCCCGCAGGGACGATTCCGGGCGCCCGTGGTGGTCAACGCGGCCGGCGCCTGGTGCGACGAGATCGGGCGCCTGGCGGGGTGCCGGCCGATCGGGCTCATGCCCAAGCGGCGCACCGCCATCGTGTTTGCCGCCCCGTCGAGCGTCGAGGTCGGCGACTGGCCCGTGACGCTGGACGTCGAAGAGCAGTTCTATTTTCGGCCGGACGCCGGACGGATCCTGGCGAGCCCGGCCGACGAGACGGACTCGCCGCCCTGCGACGCCCAGCCGGAGGAGCTGGACGTCGCGATCGTGGCCGAACGGATCAAGCTGGCGACCACGCTGACGGTCGATCGCATCCAGAACCGCTGGGCCGGGCTGCGGAGCTTCGTGGCCGACCGGACGCTGGTCATCGGCGAGGACCCGGAGCAGTCGGGTTTCTACTGGGTGGCCGGACAGGGCGGGTACGGGATCATGACGTCGCCGGCGGCCGCGGCCGCCGGCGCCGCGCTGATCACCGGCGCATCCTGGCCGACGGAACTGGCGGCCGAGGGGCTGGCCCCGGACACGTTTGCGGCGACCCGCCCGGGCCTCGGCCGGTAACGCAGCATGCCCGGCCGAGGCTGATTCCGGGCCGAACGGGCCACCGGACCCGCCGGTCCAAGCCGCCGTACCGCGACCCGCGGCACGGCCCGCGCCGCATGCGTTGCGCCGTGTTCAACGACGGCTAGACTTCCCGCTTCAACCCGTGCTGGGACAGGCCGGAAGGCCGAAGGGGATTGCGGATGCACATTGGCAAACTGGCAGGAGCCGTGCTCGCCCTCGCGTGCGTCGCGACCGGCGCCATGGCAGCTGAGGTCGTAGGCCAACCCGTGGATTGGGGCCTCAATTTTCAGGCTGCCGGCTCGGAAATGATGAGCGAGCTGCGACGCTTCCACGACTGGCTGCTCTGGCTGATTTTCGCGATTTCCCTGTTCGTGCTGGCCCTGCTGGTCTGGGTGATGGTCCGCTACAACGCGTCGGCCAACCCGACGCCGGGCACCCGGACGCACAACACGGTGCTCGAAGTCCTGTGGACGGCGATCCCGGCGATCATCCTGGTCATCGTTGCCGTCCCCTCGTTCCGGATCCTGTATGCGGCCGACGTGATTCCGCCGGCGGACATGACCATCAAGGCGACCGGCTATCAGTGGTACTGGGGGTACGAGTATCCCGACCACGGCGACTTCTATTTCGATGCGTTCGTTGTGGACAGCGCTGACGAGTTCGAAGAGCCGCGGCCGTTCGCGCGCCTGCTGTCCACCGATCTCCCGGTCGTCGTCCCGGTCGACACGACGGTCCGGGTCCTGGTCACCGCCGCCGACGTGCTGCACGCCTGGACAGTTCCTGCGCTGGGTGTGAAAGTGGACGGCGTACCCGGCCGCCTCAACGAGACCTGGTTCCGCGCCGAGCGGGAAGGCATCTACTACGGCCAGTGCTCGGAGCTGTGCGGGGACTTCCACGGCCGGATGCCCATCGAGGTCCATGTCGTCTCGCAGGAGGCATTCGATGCCTGGGTTGCCGAGGCGCAAGTCGAGTTCGCGCACGATTCGCCTCCGGGCGAACCCGTGCTGCTTACGCAGACCGCCCACTAGACGCGCAGAACTGTTCGGGGAGAAATCCGCATGACGATGGCTGCAGAGGCACACGCCCACAGCGACCCGACCGGCTGGCGCCGGTGGCTCTACTCCACCAACCACAAGGACATCGGGACCATGTACCTGGTGTTCGCGATCATCGCCGGCGTGATCGGCGGCGTGATGTCGATGCTGATGCGCAGCGAACTCGCCGCGCCGGGCGACGGGATTCTCGGTGGCGACTACAAGCTCTACAACGTCCTGACCACCGCCCACGGGCTGATCATGATCTTCTTCATGATCATGCCCGCCATGATCGGCGGGTTCGGGAACTGGTTCGTGCCGATCATGATCGGGGCGCCCGACATGGCGTTCCCGCGCATGAACAACATCAGCTTCTGGCTGCTGGTTCCGTCCTTCATCCTCCTGATGGCCAGCCCGTTCGTGGGCGGCGGCGCCGGTACCGGGTGGACCATCTATCCGCCATTGTCGGGCAATCCCGCCCATTCGGGTCCCGCCGTCGACATGGCGATCCTGTCGCTGCACCTTGCCGGCGCGTCCTCGATTCTCGGGGCCATCAACTTCATCACGACCATCTTCAACATGCGCGCGCCGGGCATGACGCTGCACCGCATGCCCCTGTTCGTGTGGTCGATCCTGGTCACGACGTTCCTGCTGGTGCTGGCACTGCCGGTGCTGGCCGGTGCGATCACGATGCTGCTGACCGACCGGAACTTCGGCACCGCGTTCTTCACGCCCGACACGGGCGGCGACCCGATTCTCTTCCAGCACCTGTTCTGGTTCTTCGGGCACCCGGAGGTCTACATCCTCATCCTGCCGGGCTTCGGAATCGTCAGCCAGGTGGTGGCCACGTTCTCGCGGAAGCCGGTGTTCGGCTACCTCGGCATGGCCTACGCGATGGTCGCGATCGGCTTCATCGGCTTCCTGGTGTGGGCGCACCACATGTACACGGTGGGGCTCGACGTCAACACGAAGGCCTACTTCACCGCGGCCACGATGGTGATCGCGGTGCCAACCGGCATCAAGATCTTCAGCTGGATCGCCACGATGTGGGGCGGCTCCATCGAGTTCCGAACACCCATGCTGTTTGCGATCGGCTTCATCTTCCTGTTCACGGTGGGCGGGGTCACCGGGGTGGTGCTCGCCAACGCGGGCATCGATACGGTGCTGCACGACACCTACTACGTCGTCGGACATTTCCATTACGTGCTGTCGCTGGGCGCCGTCTTCGCACTGTTCGCCGGGTTCTACTACTGGATCGGCAAGATGTCGGGCCGGCAGTACCCCGAGTGGATGGGGAAGGTGCACTTCTGGCTGCTGTTCGTCGGCGTCAACCTGACGTTCTTCCCGATGCACTTCCTCGGCCTGCAGGGCATGCCGCGGCGGATCGCGGACTACCCCGACGCCTTCGCGGGATGGAACATGGTGGCGTCGCTCGGCGCATGGATCTCGGCGGTATCGATCGTCTGGTTCATCGCGACCATCGTCCGGACCTACCAGGCGGGGCAGGAGTGTCCCGAAAATCCCTGGGGTGAAGGTGCGGACACGTTGGAGTGGAAGACTGCTTCGCCGCCGCCGTTCCACACCTACGAAACCCTGCCGACCATCCGCTAGGACCCCGACCGGTGCCGGACATGTCCCGCCCGGTCGCCTACCGGGCGGGCGGCGACCTCAGCGACTTCTTCGCGCTCGCCAAGCCGCGCGTGATGTCGCTGGTGGTCTTCACCGGCATCGTGGGGATGGCACTGGCACCGGCCACGCTTCATCCGGTTCTGGCGGTCGCGGCGCTGCTCGCCCTGGCACTTGGGGCGGGTGGGGCCGGCGCCATCAACATGTGGTTCGACCGCGATATCGACGCGGTCATGGAGCGCACGAAGACGCGGCCGGTACCCGCGGGCCGGGTCCCGGCCGCCGAGGCGCTGGCCTTCGGCGTGACGCTGTCGATATTCGGGGTCCTGCTGATGGGCCTCGCGGCCAACTGGGCCGCCGCGGCGGTGCTGCTGGCCAGCAGCCTCTTCTACGTCTTCGTCTACACCTGCTGGCTCAAGCGCTCGACCGCACAGAACATCGTGATCGGCGGCGCCGCGGGCGCGCTGCCGCCCGTGATCGGCTGGGTCGCCGCCACCGGCGGGCTGGCGCCGCTGCCGGTGATCCTGTTTGCCGTCATCTTCCTCTGGACACCGGCCCATTTCTGGGCGTTGGCACTCGTTCGCGCCGACGACTACGCGCGCGCCGGCGTGCCCATGCTGCCGGTAACGCGCGGCGGCGCCGCGACGCGGCGGGGCATCCTGGTCTACAGCGCGGCCACCGTGGCGGTCACGACGCTGCCATATGGCCTCGGCGAGCTCGGCGCCGTCTACGGTGTCGGCGCCTGCCTGCTGGGGGCGGGACTGTTGTGGCACGCCCTCATGATCTGCCGACGCCGGGCAGGCAGCGAAATGCGGATGTTCTGGTATTCGATTGCCTACCTGTTCCTGTTGTTCCTGCTGATGCCGCTCGACCGCCTGCTGGCGGGCTCTTGATATGCCCCGTCCCGATCCCAAGACGCGCCGCAAGAACCTGGCGCTGGCCGGGCTCATCGTGATGCTGATCGCGGTGTTCTACGCCGTCTCGCTGATCCGCATGGGCGCCGGAACATGAACCGCAATCACGTTGTCGGCGGGATGGTGGTAGCGGCGGTCGTCGTGATGGCCGGGCTGAGCTTCGCCGCTGTCCCCTTGTACGACCTCTTCTGCCGGGTCACGGGATTTGCCGGGACCCCCGGCGTTGCGGCCAGTGCGCCGGGCGGCGCCGGCCACGCGATCACGGTGCGCTTCAACGCCGACGTGGCGCCCGGGCTGCCGTGGCGGTTCGAACCGGTCGAGCGGCAATTGACCGTGGAAACCGGCGCGTCGGTTCTCGCCTTCTACCGGGCCACGAACGACGGCGCCGAACCGGTGACGGGCACCGCCACGTTCAACGTCACCCCCCTGAAGGCCGGTCAATACGTGCAGAAGATCGACTGCTTCTGCTTCGAGGAGCAGCGGCTCGATCCCGGCCAGACCGTCGATATGCCGCTCACGTTCTACGTCGACCCGGAGATCGCCGCCGATCGCGCGACGCGGGAGGTGACGGCCGTCACCCTCTCCTATACGTTTTTCGGCGCAGACGAGGCGGACCCGGACGCAACCGTCGCTTTTGCAGCCCCGGTGCCGGCGGCTGCCGCCAGCAGCCCTGAGGAATCACTTCGCGGGAGCCATCCATGAGCCAGCACGCCCATCCCTATCACCTCGTCTCCCCCAGCCCATGGCCGGTGGTGGGTGCGCTCGGCGCCCTCACGCTCGCGGTTGGCGGCCTCATGTACATGCACGAGCTCGCTTACGGGAGCGCCGTGCTGGCGGTCGGGACGCTGCTGGTGGCGTTCACGATGTTCGTCTGGTGGCGGGACGTGGTGCGCGAGGCGGAGCACGAGGGCCATCACACGCCCACGGTCCAGCTCGGGCTGCGGTACGGGATGGTCCTGTTCATCGCCTCCGAAGTGATGTTCTTCCTCGCGTGGTTCTGGGCATTCTTCGACGCCAGCCTGTTCGCCGACGAGGCCCAGCAGGTCGCACGGGTCACGTTCACCGGCGGGACCTGGCCACCGACCGGCGTCGAGGTCTTCGACCCGTTCCACCTGCCGCTCCTCAACACGATCATCCTGCTGACCTCGGGCGCAACCGTGACCTGGGCTCACCATGCGTTGCGCGAGGGGAAACGGTCGGGGCTCATCCAGGGCCTCTCTGTCACCGTCGCGCTGGGCATCGCCTTCACCGCCGTGCAGGCCTACGAGTACGCGCATGCTCCGTTCGCCTTCACCGACGGCATCTACAGCTCCACGTTCTTCATGGCCACGGGCTTCCACGGGGCCCACGTCCTGATCGGGTCCATCTTCCTGATCGTGTGCCTCGGCCGATCCATCGCCGGGCATTTCAAGCCCGAGCAACACTTCGGCTTCGAGGCGGCCGCCTGGTACTGGCACTTCGTGGACGTGGTCTGGCTGTTCCTCTTCTTCGCCATCTACTGGTGGGGCGGCTCCGGGGGAGTTACCCACTAACGTCCGGAGGTTCCAGCCACCGCCCCGGGACGGCGGCCGGCACGGCGGCAGGCCGAGCGCTCCGGGGATGGTGCCCGGCCTGCGGCAAGGGACGCTGCTTCCGGGGGTTGACCGAGTTCGTGGACGCCTGTCCCAGCTGCGGCATCCGCCTGGGCAGCGCTGACGTCGGCGACGGGGCTTCTTGGTTCATCATGCTCGTCGTCGGCGCGCTCGCTACCGGCGGAGCCTTTGCGCTTGACGCGTGGCTGCGCCCGCCGGTCTGGGCCCATGCCCTGGTCTGGACCCCGGTGATTCTCGGCGCGACGATCGGCCTCCTGCGTCCGGTGCGGGCCCTGCTCCTTGCCAGTCACGTCCGACACGACCTGCTGGACGAAGATCGGAAGCCTGATGCCGGCTGAGCCGGCGCGGTTGCGCGACAACCGGATTCTCCAGGGCACCGCGATCGCATCGGCCTTCCTGATCCTGCTCGGCCTGGGCACGTGGCAAATGGAGCGGCTCCGCTGGAAGGAATCCCTGCTGGCCGACATCACCGCTCGGGCCGACGCGACCCCCGTCGCTGCCCCGGGCGCCGCCCCCGACCTTCCCGAGTACACGCCCGTCTTCGCGGATGGCGTGTTCCGGCATGACCTTGAACTCCTCCTCATTCCCCGGACCCGGGCGGGCGTTGCCGGCGCCCACGTGCTCACGCCGCTGGTGCGTCCGGGTGCTCCGGCAATTCTGGTGAATCGGGGCTTCGTGCCCGTCGAGTTCGAGCCGACGGCGACCCGGCGCGACGGGAACCCGGCGGGCCCCGTCCGGGTGGAGGGCCTCCTCCGGCTGCAGCATCCGGCGGGCCCGTTCGTCCCGGACAATGATCCTGCCGGCGGCAGCTGGTACGCGATCGATCTCGCGGCCATGGGGAAGGCAACCGGCCTGGAGCTGGCCGGCTACGTCCTGGACGCCGGTCCGTCGCGCAATCCCGGGGGGTGGCCCGAGGGCGGGCAGACCAACGTGTCCATCCGCAATACGCACCTCGAATACGCACTGACCTGGTACGGCCTCGCGGGCGTCCTTGCCGCTTGCGTCTCCGTGCTGGGCCGCCGCGCCGGCGATCCCCGACAGCGGCGCCCCGGCAACATCTCGTGACACGGGTTGCGCCGGCACTCGCTGGCGGCGTCAGCGGCCGGTTGCCGGCCGGCCGAAGCCCGGCACCGGACGCCCGCAGGGATCCACCCGCATGAGGCTGGCCGGCTACCTAGCCATCGTCTTCGTCCTGGTTCAGATCGTCCTGGGCGGCGCCGTGCGTCTGACGGGCTCCGGCCTGAGCTGCCCGGACTGGCCGCTGTGCCACGGTTTCTGGCTGCCGACCCCGGAGGCGCTCGCAACCGTTCCAGATCTCGCCTACGAGCACTGGCAGGTCTGGCTCGAGTGGATCCATCGCGTCAATGCGGCCGTCTTCGTCGCTCCGCTCGTGCTCCTGGTCCTGCTGACCGCGCAGACCCCGAAGCACCGGATCCTCGGCGCCGCCGCCGCCGTGCTGGTCGTGATCCAGGCGATCCTGGGCGCCTTCACCGTCTTCGACCGGAACAGCCCGTGGTCCGTCACCGTCCATCTCGTGATCGCGCTGATCCTGCTCGTGGCGCTGGTGGGCTCGTCCACCGGCCCCCGAAGAGCCCGAGTGCACGCCCGGATCCTGCCTCCGGACTGCAAGCAGCTCGCCTGGCTCGGCACGGCCGCGGCCATCGCCACAGCCGGAGCCGGTGCGTTTCTCGCGAAGTCGGGGGCTGCGCATGCCTGCCCCGACTGGCTGCTCTGCGGCAGTCCGTGGAACCAGGCCCACTATGCGAACCCGGACGTGCTGCTCCACATCGTCCATCGGCTGCTCGCCCTCGCCACCGTCATCCCGGCTCTGGTGCTCCTGGCGCGACTGCCCCGACGGCTGGCTCCCGTGGCCTTCAGCTGGGCGGCAGCCACCCCGGTGGTCTTCGTGCTGCAGGCGCTGCTGGGCCTGATGACGGCAATGAGCGAGCCCGGCCTCTGGATCGCTTTGTCGCACCAGCTGATCGGCGCGCTGCTGGTCGTCTCCTACGCCATGGTCGGCTGGTACGTGTTCCGTGAACGATGACTGAGGCCCTCTCTCCCCTTCGGTATGTCAGCACCCGCGGGTCGGGCCCGGTGGACTTCCGAACCGCGACGTTGTCCGGCCTCGCGCCGGACGGCGGTCTCTTCCTGCCTGACCGCTGGCCGGAGGCGGGGCCGCTGTTCCGGCGCACGGCCGGCGCCGGGTACGTCGAGACCGCGGCGCATGTCCTCGCCCGGCTGGGCGGCGATTCGCTCCCCATCGGCGTGTCTTCCGAACTTGCCGCCGATGCGTACCGGACGTTCTCGCACCCGGAGGTAGCGCCGGTGCGCGCGCTTCGGGACGGGCTCCATTTGCTCGAGCTTTTCCATGGCCCCACGCTCGCCTTCAAGGACTTCGCGCTCCAGGTCCTCGCCCGTCTCTTCGACCGCTTCCTGGAGCTCGACGGCCGGCGGGCACTGGTCCTGTGCGCGACTTCGGGCGACACCGGCGCAGCCGCCATCGAGGCCTGCCGCGGTCGTCGCGCCATGGCGATCGTCGTCCTGCATCCCGAGGGCCGGATCGCCCCGCTGCAGCGACGCCTCATGACCACCGTCGACGACCCGGCCGTGTTCAACGTTGCCATCGAAGGTACGTTCGATTCGTGCCAGTCGCTGGTCAAGCAGGCGTTCGCCGATGAGGCCCTGCGCCGCGAGTGCGGCCTTCTCGCCGTGAACTCGATCAACTGGAGCAGGATTGCTGCGCAGGCGGCCTACTACGTCCACGCCGCCAACCGAATCGGTGGCCCACCGCCGGTGTTTGCAGTACCGTCCGGCAACTTCGGCGACTGCTACGCCGGCCATGTGGCCGCCTGCATGGGGCTGGGCGTGGCCGGCCTGATTGTCGGCACGAACCGCAACGACATCCTGGCCCGGTTCTTCGAAACCGGGCGCTACCATCCCGGCACGGTCCACCGCACCCTGTCGCCGGCAATGGACATCCAGGTGGCATCGAATTTCGAACGGCTGCTGTACGAGATTCGCGATGGGGAACCCGACGCAGTGCAGCGCGACATGGCGGGCCTTGCCCGCAGCCAGGCAATTCGCGTGACCGCCTGGGAACGGGCGGCAACCGGGAAACGTTTCAAGGGAAGCATGGTGACGGAAGACCAGACCATTCACACGATGCGCGACATCCGCGACATCTGCGGCGTGCAGATCGACCCGCACACCGCCGTCGGGATCGCGGCCGCCCGCCAGGCCGGCGCTCTCGACCGGAACTACCGCGCCACCGCCGCGCCCGTGATCGCGCTGGCAACCGCCCACCCCGCAAAGTTCCCGGACGCCGTCCGGCAGGCCCTGAACGAAGAGCCCGAGACGCCCGAATCGCTGGCGCGTTGCATGGACGCGCCGGAACGTGTGACCACCCTCCCGGCCGACTATGCGCGGCTCGCCGACCATCTGCGCCAAGCGTCCGCCGCCGCGGCACCCGCGCCATGAACAGCCACGTCGCCTTGCCGGAAGCGGCAGTCACCACGCTTCCGTCCGGCCTCCGGATCGCCAGCCAGAGCGTCCCCGGCACCCGCACCGCCGCGGTGGGGGTCTGGGTGCACACCGGTGCCCGCAACGAACCGGAGGACCGCAACGGGATTTCCCATCTGCTGGAGCACATGGCGTTCAAGGGGACGGCCACGCGCACGGCCCGGCAGATCGCCGAAGAGGTGGAATCCGCCGGCGCCTACATGAACGCCTATACCGGGCGTGAGGAGACCGCCTACCATCTCCGCATCCTGCCGGGAGGGTTCCCCCTGGCCGTCGACGTCCTGTCGGACATCCTGCTGCACCCGACCTTCGCCGACGAGGAACTGGCGCGCGAGCGATCGGTGATCATCCAGGAGATCGGCGAGGCACGGGACAATCCGGCCGACGTCGTCTTCGACCGCTTCCAGACGTATGCGTTTCCCGACCAGCCGCTTGGCCGGCCCATTCTCGGGACCCCGGAGATCGTCTCGGGCATCGAGCGGGAGACTCTCCTCGCCTACATGCGGCAGCACTACCGGGGCGAGGCCATGGTCCTCGCGGCCGCGGGCGACGTGGATCACGAGGCGCTGGTGAACCTCGGGGCTACCGCGTTCGAGGAGATCGGGAGCGCGCGCTCGGACGCGCCGGCCCCGGCCCGCTACCACGGCGGGGTGGGCGGGGTAGCCCGCGAACTGGAACAGACCCACCTGGTGCTCGGGTTCGAGGGGGTCGCCTACGCCGATCCCGACTTCTATGCCATGACCATGTTCTCCGCCATCCTCGGCGGTGGCCTGTCATCCCGGCTGTTCCAGGAAGTGCGCGAGAAACGCGGCCTCGCCTACGACATTCACAGCTTCGGAAGCTCGTTCCACGACAGCGGCATCTTCGGCGTCTACGCGGGTACCGCCGAACAGGATGCCGGCGAGGTGATTCGCCGCACCGCCGAAGAGATCCACGGGGTAGCCGGCAAGGTCCGGCCGGACGAACTCGACCGGGCGATGGCACAGGCCAGAAGCGGCCTGCTCATGGGACTGGAAAGCTGCGCCGGACAAGCCGAGGCGCTGGCCCACCAGCTTCGGATCCACGGGCGGCCCATTCCCGTCGACGAGCACCTGCGGCGGCTGGCCGACGTCGACCGCGACGCCGTAAGCCGCGTCGCCCGGCGGGTCCTCGCGAGCGAGCCGACCCTCGCTGCGATCGGTCCCCTCGGCGGGCTCCCCACCAAAGCCACGCTTCGGTCACTCTTCGGGACCCCGGTCGCGGGAGCGGCGTGATCCGGCTGCCCCCGGCCATTCGGGAACTGTTCGCGTCCCACAGCATCAGGGGGCCAAACGTGTACCTGCGGCCTCCGAGGCGGTCCGACGCGCACGCCTGGGTGTCCCTGCGCAAGGAGAGCTACGCGTTCCTCAAGTCGTGGGAACCGTCGTGGCGGCCCGAGAACTGCACCCGGTCGTCCTATCTCCGCCAGTACCGCGGCCAGATGTTCGCGGCCCGCGAGGACCAGGGGTATGCCTTCCACATCTTCCGCAACGCCGACAAGGCTCTGCTGGGCGCGGTGACCGTGGCGAACGTACAGCGCGGAGTCGCGCACTCCGCGTCGCTCGGCTATTGGATCGGGGCTCCGTATGCTCGCCAGGGGTACATGCGCGAAGCCATCTCGATCCTGGTCCCAATGCTCTTCCGACAGATGAAGCTCCATCGCCTGGAAGCCGCCGCGGTCACCTCCAATTGGCCGAGTCGCCTCTTGCTCGAGAACCTTGGGTTTCGCTGCGAAGGGATGGCCCGCGATTACCTGAAAATTGACGGCCGCTGGCGGGACCATGCCCTGTACGCACTGCTCGCCACAGACCCCCTGCCCGGGAATCCAGCGTCGGCCACCATGCGGGCGCCTGCGCCCGACGACACACACACGCACTCGTACTCCGGAGCGACACCATGAATCTGTCCCGTCTTCTGGAAGCCCGCGCCGAAGCCGGAAGCCCTGTCCGTGTCGGCATCATCGGGGCCGGCAAGTTCGGCACCATGTTCCTGGCGCAGGCCCGTCGAACGCGCGGCCTCCACGTGGTCGGCATCGCCGATCTGGATGTCGCCAAGGCCCGCGCGAACTGCCGGCGAGGCGGCTGGAGCGCCGAACAGATCGGAGCAGCGGATCTCGACCAGGCGGTCAAGAAGGGCACGACGCGGATCGATGACGATGCGCCGGCGCTGATTGCCCATCCGGCCCTTGACGTCCTGATCGAGGCGACCGGTGACCCCAAGGTGGGGATTCGCCACTGCCTGGCGGCGATCGACCATGGCAAGCACGTCGTCATGGTCAACGTCGAGGCGGACGTCCTCGCGGGGCCGTTGCTCGCGCGGCGGGCCGAAGAAGCCGGCGTGGTGTACAGCCTGGCCTGGGGTGACCAACCTGCGCTGATCGCCGAGCACGTCGACTGGGCGCGGGCCTGCGGGTTCAGCGTCGTTTGCGCCGGGAAGGGGACGCGCTACCACCCGGACTTCCACCGTTCGACGCCCGACACCGTCTGGGACAACTACCACCTGAGCCAGGAAGAGGCCGAACGCGGCGGCATGAATCCCAAGATGTTCAATTCCTTCATCGACGGAACCAAGTCCGGCATCGAGATGACGGCGGTCTGCAACGCCACCGGACTCACGCCGCAGGCCGGTGGCCTCACCTTCCCGCCCTGCTCGCGCTACGACCTCGCAGAAATGCTGAAGCCCGCCAGCGCCGGTGGTCTTGCCGAGCATGTCGGTACCACCGAAGTGGTGTCCTCGCTCCACCGGGACATGTCCCCGGTCAGCGATGACCTGATGATGGGCACGTACGTGGTGATCGAGGGGGAAAGCGACTACGTCCGGAACTGCTTCGAGGAATATCGGATGCTGCCCGACAGCACGTTCCATTACGCCGCGCTCTACCGCCCCACGCATATGATCGGCCTCGAACTCGGCATCTCGGTGGCCTCGGCAGCGCTCCGCGGGGAGCCGACCGGATCGCCGACCGGTTTCCGTTCCGACGTCATTGCGTGCGCGAAGCGGCCGCTCAAGAAAGGCGAAGTGCTGGACGGCGAGGGCGGTTACATGGTCTGGGGCCGGCAGTCCCCCGCGATCGATTCGCTGGAGTTCGGCGGCCTGCCCCTTGGCCTGGCGAGCGGCGTGCCGCTGACCCGGGACATCGCCGAGGGCGAGCTCCTCCGGTGGTCCGACGCCGCCGTCCAGGACGCGGACGAAGCTGTTCGTACCCGCCGCGAGATGGAAGCCGCGTTCGGGAGACCCAACGAACCGGCCTAGCCGGAGACCGGGGAGGCTCCGTGCATCCGGATTCGGAGGCCGTGGAGGCGGTCGCGCTGGCCCCCTGCGCGGCGACGATGCCGGTCGCGCGGCGGCCGACGAGGTCACCCTGACGGCGCCCGGGACCCGGCGCCAGTAGTCTTCAAGGTCATTTGACAGCCCGCCGATCGCTTTGAATAGTCCGCGCCGCCACACGCGGTGCCGGAAAAGGCCGGTGTTTCATGACCGTCAGCCCGACGCGCGACAGGGAGCTCACCTACCCGCCGCCCTACCCGGACGGCTGGTACCGGATAGCGGCGTCGGAGGAGATCAGGCCCGGCGACGTGCGGCACGTTCAGTGCCTGGGAGAACAGATCGCCCTGTTTCGCAGCAAGACGGACGGCCGGATCGGGGCGGTTGACGCTTTCTGCCCGCATCAGGGCACCAACCTGGCCTACGGCGAGGTCAAGGGGGACCGTCTGCAATGCCCGTTTCACGGCTGGCAGCTGGACGCCGACGGACGGGCCCGAAGCCATCCCGACGCCGAAGACCAACCTCTCGTTCACCGGTGCTGGGAGGCCATCGACTACTACGGCATGATCATGATGTACCGGTCATCCGGCCGCGTCGCCGAGGCACCCTACCGGCTCCCGTGTCAACCGAACATCGACAGCCGGCAACTGGTCTATCGCGGTCAGTACGACGCCGGCGAAGTCGACATGCACATCATCGAATTTGCCGAAAACAGCGTCGACTTTCAGCACTTCTCAAACATCCACCGTGTCATGCGCATCCCGTGGACCGGCATAAAGCTGCCCTGGATACGAATCCGACACCGCCCGTCATGGTCGCTGGACGACGAGCTTGGACACGTTTCCTATTTCGGAGACGAGGCCACGCTGGAAATCGGGGGCCGGGTATACGAACGAACGAGGTCCCGGGCGTTGATCACGTTCCTTGGTCCAGGCAGCATCGTAAGATTTAAATTCCAGATTCCGAGAATTGGCGAAATCATCATGTTCCAGTCGCACACGCCCGTGGAACCGCTGAAGCAACGGGTGAGCTTCCGCTGGTTCGCTGCCCGTCGAGTGCCACGCATCCTGGTGTCCTACGTGATCGGGAACTGGATCTCGCAATGGCGACGGGACGCGGCGATTTGGAAGAGCAAGATCTATCGGCCATGTCCTCCGGGAACCGAAGAGGCAGACCCCAGGCGCAAGATGCATCAGTGGTACCGGCAGTTCTACCCTGACGGTCCCGTCGCTAACCTGTCGGTAAGCAACGATGGCGGCTGACTTTCACAGTCCTATTTCCCAGGCTATTCGTCCGGACGACACGGCCGAGACGCTGTCCAAGTACCGTCGCAGCCAGGAGCAGGGCAAGGCGGACTACGCCCTGATGGTAAAGGCCTTTTACGATCTCATTACCGACTTCTACGAGTACGGCTGGGGCCAGTCTTTTCACTTCGCGCCTATGAAGAACGGTGCGTCCTTCGATGATTCCCTCGCTGACCATCAGCATTTTCTGGGCGAAGCCATCGGCCTGAAGCCCGGCATGAAGGTGCTGGATGTCGGCTGCGGTGTCGGTGGCCCGCAACGCTCCCTTGCCAGGCAATTCGGGTCATCGATCACGGGCCTCAACCTCAGCGCATACCAGATCGAGAAGTGCGACCGATACAACCGGGAGGCCGGGCTGGCTCACCTGTGCAGCGCCCTGCACGGCGACTTCATGGCCATTCCTGCAGCAGCCGGGACCTTCGACGCGGCCTACCATATCGAGGCCATTCCCCACGCGCCGGACAAGGCGGCAGCCTATGCCGAGGTATTCCGCGTGTTGCGCCCGGGGGCGGTTTTCGCCGGCTACGACTGGTGCGTGACGCCGCTGTACGACAGGGACAACCCGGAGCACCGGGAACTGAAGGAACGGATCGAATACAGCAATGCGCTTCCGGAAATTGCTTCGTACACGGTCGTCACCGATGGTCTGCAGGCCGCGGGTTTCGAGCTGATCGAAGCGCGCGACCGCGCCCCGGACGCCGACGCGCACACACCGTGGTATCGACCGTTGGAGGGAAGCGGCCTGACACTGCGGGGTCTGCCGAGGACCCGTCTGGGCCGCAAGATCACCTCGGCGGCCTTGCGCGTGCTGGAAGGCGCGCGGGCAGTACCCCAAGGCTCGTTCGAGATACAGAGACTTCTCAACGTGGCGGCTGACAGTCTCGTGGCCGCAGGACGGCTGGGGATCTTTACGCCCATGTATTTCCACAAGGCGCGCAAGCCGCGTTGACGCCTAGGCGCGCTTGAAGCCTGCGCTGTAGCGAGGTCGAGTCACCGAGCCGCCGGTTCAAGCCCGCCCCTGCGCCACTGAGCGCACCCGCGACCTCTCCAGCGTGCATGCGGATTTCCCTGCCGCATTGCCGGCGTCCGGTTGGGGAGCCGGTGGTCGTCAATCCGACGGGGTGCCGGAAGGCTGGATCCGATAGATCCTGGTCGCCGTGTCGTGGAACAGCGCCCGCTTCTCGTCCTCCGAGTAGTGTGCCACCAAGCGCTTGAAGGAATTCCACAGCACCGTGTAGCTGCAGCTGACCTTGTCGACCGGGAAGTTCGATTCAAACATGCAGCGGTCGACACCGAACAGCTCGATCATCGTCTCGTAGTACCGCCGGGTCGCCTCCATCAACTCCCAGCTGTATGGCGGACGGCTGCGGCTGTGCCAGCCGAAGCCGTTCACCTCCATGTTGATCCCCCCAAGCTTCGCCACGACGTTCGGGCATTGGGCCAGCTCCACCATTCGCTCCCGCCAGTCGTCGAATACCTCGTCGGCACGGTCCGCGTACGGCCCCACGCCGAGCGGCCCGCCAAAGTGATCGAGAATGACCGTCTGATCGGGGAACGCACGGACCAGGTCGACGGCTTCGGACAGCTGCGGGTGGTAGCACCACAGATCGAAGGTCAGTCCCCGGGGCGCCAGGTGCCGGAAGCCGGCGCGAAAGGCGTCGCTCGCCATCAGGCCGGGCGGGGGCGCCGCACGGGCGACCGGAGTTTCGGGACTCTCGTCCCAAGCGACCACGTGGCGGATGCCGCGGAAGCGCGCCGGGCTGGCCGCAATCTGCGCATCCAACGTGGCCGCTGCCCCGTCGCCCTCGTCGAGAGGGGCTGTCCCGACGATGGCGGCGGCAATCTGAGTTTCGCCGTAGAGCCCGGAGGCCGCCATGGCCGCAAGGCCGTTCACGAACTCCGTCTCCCCTGCGACCCGCGTGGGTGGTGTCCCTTCGCGCCGATACATCGCCCCGCACTCGACGTAGACCGTGCTGACCACCCGGTGGCCACCGCCAAGGTCAGTCAGGATCTCATCCAGCAGATAGCGGGGCTGGACCATCACATCGCGACGGTCCCAGAAGTGATGATGGGGATCACAGATCGGAAGTTCAGGCTCCAGTGCCTGTTCCTGGACCAGGTCGAGCCAGTCGGCGTTCTTCGCTTGCATGAGCCTGATTTCCCCAATGATGTGGCCGAAACAGCAGGGACGGCCAGTCTACAGGGGGAGCAGGAGCCGGCCGGTCGCACGAACGCGATCGGCCCGATACCGCTCGCCCCGACGCCCGGCGCGCCCCGGCGGACGGTCAGCGGTTCCGTCTGAGGGAGGACCCGGCAAGTTGCTACGCCGCCCGGCGCGGCGCCAGGAGCATCGGCCCGTACGCGACGGCGTAGCCCAGAAAGGCAGCAATCCATGCGACAACCGCCACCGATGACAGCAACGGACTCCACGCGGGAAACAGGGGGGCGGCGATCCGTGTCGCGGCCGCCAGCAGGACCGACAGGAAGATGATCACCGTGGCCGGCGAGGCTCGGAGGGGCCGTCCGGTGTGCCCGAGGCTTGCCCGCGTCATCACCGCCAGGGTCATGGTGCCGAAGGCGCCGACCGTCCAGGCGTGGACCGCGGCGTGATGGACGTCCTCCAGCCCCCCGATCAGGGCGAGACCGGCCAGCGCGAACCCGACGGACACGAACAGATACGCCCCGTGCAGCACCGCGACCAACGGGTCGGCCAGGGTCCGGTGCGGTCGCCACCGCAATTGCCGGACCAGGTGCAGGCCGGCCGACCCCAACAGGATCGTTCCGACAATGCCGGCCGGGACGATCCAGCCGTCTACAACCCACAGCACGAGCCCCAGCGCGCCGATCCCGACCACGACGGAATCGTACCGTGCGTACGCGGCCGGCATTACCGTCTCGCCGCGCGCCTCCAGCCAGTTTGCCGTAAAGCTCGGGACGATCCGGCCCGCGACCAGGGTCAGCAGCAGGAGCACCGACGCGATGGCCATGCGAGTGCCGATTGCCGGATCACTGCCGCACCAGACTTCCCAGGAATAGACCGCGTGCGAGACAGTGAATGCGGCCAAGAGGCCCACAACCTTCAGGTTTCGCCAGTTCCGCCCGGCGATGATTTCCCGCCCCACGACAATCACCACGGCCACAGGAAAAGCAATGGAGAGCCCCGTTGCGAGCGGGTAGCCGGGGATGAATGAAAAATTGACTGCGAGGCGTCCCGCCACCCACAACCCGAAAAGAGCGAAGAGGAGCCATCCCGCCACGGGTGGGCGACGCGTCCAGCCGGAGACGGCAGTGAGCAGAAAACCTGTGATGGGCGCCGCCACGTAGCCGAACAGGAGTTCGTGGGCGTGCCAGGCGATTGGTGGAAAAGCTATCGGAACGCTCAGCAAACCCCGGTACATGAGGAACCACAGGCCCATCATGAGCGCTGCGTACAGCGAACCGAACAAGAAGAACGGGCGGAATCCGGCACTGAACAGGGCGGGCCCGCGCCACGTAAGGCGTGGCCGGCGCACGGCAGCGGGCGCGTTCACCGGCGGTGCCGGGGACCGCCTGCGCGGCCGGTTCGGTCAGGAGCTCGGCGTATCAGGGGACCCTACTCCCGACGGCCACGGCCAACTGGTCTTGAACCACGGTACGGAGGCCAGAGCCCAAGGTAGCACCACCAGGGAATACGGCGGTCCCGCCGGACGTACCGCAACGCCAAGGTCTGGCAGCACGCCACAAGAGTCGCTGCGACAACCCCACGCCGCTTAGCGGGATACGATTGATTCTCAATTCCGCGGGACGCAGACGCTGGTTCCGCATCTCCGCATCAATCGATGACAATCCACGGCACGCCCTCCGACGGATCGCTCACGGCGCGGTGCCCGACGATGTAGCAGTAGAGGCTGGTCGGCGCGAAATCCAGGCGCGCACTTCCCGGCCACTCTACGTCGCCTTCCATCAGTGTTCGGGTAGTCACGAGCGGCACCACGTCGGGGTGCCAGGCCGTGAATGCCTTCAGGCTTTTCAGGTCGTTCGCGCTCCGAACGTGGCGATCAGCCCATTTGACCTCGACGCACCACGAAGGCCGCTGCTGCCTGTCGAGGTGGACGATATCCACTTCACCGTTTCTCCACCGCGCATAGTGAAGAGCGAGATTTGAGTGAAACCACTGGGCGAAGACTGCCGTCTCGGCGAGCGGCCCCATTTCTTCGTCGTCATCCGTGACCGGGCCGAACAGCGCGCTCCGCAGTGCCGGGGTGGTGACATACACTTTGAAGTGCGTGGCGCGTTTGAAGCGGCGGGCATTGTGGTCAATGCGGTGGACGACCTTGATCAGGAAGGCCGCTGATAGGTACTCCAGATAACGCCTGATCGTCGGCTTGGTCACCCCGGAACGGCGCGCCAACGTATCGAGCGACACTTCCTGAGCCGTGTTGTACGCCAAGGTCGTGAACAGCGCGTTGAGTTCCTGCACATCCTGGATGCCATAGAGGCTCGGGAGGTCGCGCAAGAGGACCTTCTCGACGATATCGGTACCGATGTAGCGGCCGGGGTCCGAACGCACGGTCGGCGAGGTAACGGCTTCCGGGTAGCCGCCAAAGTTGACGTAGTCGACAAAATGCCGATTGAGCTGCTCGATGTCGCGGGTCGAGTACTGACCCGTTGCCGCATCGTGTTCGACGAGTCCGCGGATGCCTCGCAAATCAAGGTACTCGTGGAACGTCAGCGGCGGCAGCAGGAAATCCGTAAAGCGGCCGGCTCCCGATTCGATGCTCTTGAGCCGCAGTGCAGCCGCTGCCGAGCCCGATACGACGCACTTGACGTTCGGGTGCGCGTCCACGAACGCCTTCAGGTGGCGCTCCCAGTCGGCCAGGTACTGGATCTCGTCCAGAAACAGCACCCGGAGGCCTTCCAGGTTGCCGTTCGCCTGGCGGATTTCGTCGGCTGCCTCCTCGATCGAGAGCCGCGTGTACAGCGGCTGGTCGAGCGACAGGTAACCAAGGTCGTCGGGCCGGTATTCGTCCCCGGCGAGGAGATGCCGGATGACGTGATGCAGCAGCACCGTCTTGCCGACCCGGCGTGCCCCCATCAGCACCACGGCACGACGGACGCCGGGCTCTTCCACCAAGCTCAGGAAACGGTCGAAGTACGCGCGTGGTCTCAGTTCGCTGAAGTCGGCACGGATTGTGCCATCCGCCCACCATGGGTTTTCCGCCCGGATGCGGTGACGCCGCTGCTCCGAGGAGATTTCACGCATGCCGTCAGGTTAGGCTTGCCGGCCATGGGTGTCAATTAAGGAAAGTTAACTTATCTTATATTCCAGAACTCCGATACCGAACGGAGATTCCGCTGGTTACAGCCGTCACTTCTCGGGCTTGGGCTGCTCACGGGGCGCTGTCAGGCTGACGATGCATGCGCCGTGGCTGTCATTGGCGGCCTGCCGGCGGGGCAACCGGAAGCCCGGCGATGACAAGAATCCGGATGCCGGCATGGTTGCGGCGACGGAACCACCTGCTCACCTGCCGCAGCAGGCGACGCGCTCAGGCGTTCCCGGCCGTCGGCGAAATTCGATACGGGTCGACCGGCTGACCCGACGCGGTATCCCCGATGCCGCCGATCGCTCGTTCCCACTTTGCCGAATGATCCGCCGAAAACACCAAGTCCTCGTCAGCCGCCACGTTGAGCCAGGAGTTCTGCATGATCTCGTGATCCAGCTGACCTGGCCCCCAACCCGCATAACCAAACAGCACCAGCGCCCGCCGGGGTCCGCCGCCGCTGGCGATTTCCCGGAGCACGTCCACGCTTGACGTCAGCAGAATGGAATTCCCCACACGCTGCGAATTCTCGTACTTCAGATCATCAGTGTGCAGGACGTACCCGCGGTTCAGCTCGACCGGGCCGCCCATGTGAATCGGCACCTTCTCAGCCGCGTCGGTACCTTCAATGTTCAAATCGTTCAAGATCTTGTCGAAGCGCGGCGAATCGGCCGGGCGGTTGACGACCAATCCGACGGCGCCTTCGGCCGCATGCGAACAGAGATACACGACCGCCCGCTCGAAAAACATATCCGTCAGCGATGGCATGGCCACCAACAGCTGGCCGGCAAGGTGAGACTGGTCCGGTTTCTCTGGCGGTGTCGGCGACATGGGTCAACGCTATTCTTTGTGGGGCCGCTCCGCAACGCATCCGGCGCCGCAGGCAGGAACCCGGCCGGGCGGCGAACGCCCGCAACGACGCGACGGTCCCTTTCAGGAGATTCACGCATGCCCCGCACAGTGATCACCGGCGCAAGCCGCGGCATCGGGCACGCCCTCGCCATCGAGCTTGCCGGGCGCGGGCACGACGTCCTCGCCCTTTGCCGGAAACCGGTGGAAGTCACCGGGCTCGCCGATGTCGACGGCGTCACGGTGCGGGGGCTCGACGTCGCCAGCCCGGTCGCCATGCATTCGTTTGCGACCGCTCTCGACGGCACGATCGATATTCTCGTCAACAACGCGGGGATCGCGGGCGGCAAGCTTCGGGACAACCTGTCCGAAGCGGACTTCCAGATGGCCGATGACGTGTTCCGGGTGAATGCAGTCGCCCCGCTCCTGCTGACGCGCCTCCTCGCGGACCGGCTCCCGCCCGGTGCCCTGGTCGTAAACGTGACGTCGATCATGGGGTCGAACGCGGCCAACACGTCGGGCGGCATGGCGATCTACCGGGCCAGCAAGGCAGCCCTCAACAGCATCTCCCGGACGCTGGCGGCGGAACTGGGCCCGAAGGACGTGACGGTGCTGGCCGTGCATCCCGGCTGGGTGCGCACCGACATGGGCGGTCCGTCCGCGAACATCGACACGGAAACGTCAGCCCGCGGCATTGCACAGGTGATCGCCGACGCCGACCCCGCGCAGAACGGTACCTACCTCGACTGGAAGGGTGATTCGTTGCCCTGGTGACGAAGCGTGCCTAACGCTCCGTTGCGAGACCCCCGGCCTCCACGATGAATTCCGCCACTGCGTGCACGCCCTTGCCGTGCTTCACCTGCGCAAACAGGAAGGGGCGTGAACCGCGCATCCGTTTCGTATCACGGTCCATCACTTCAAGGTCAGCGCCGACCAGCGGTGCAAGATCCGTCTTGTTGATGATCAGCAAGTCGGATCGGGTGATTCCCGGTCCGCCCTTGCGCGGGATCTTGTCGCCCGCCGAGACATCGATCACGTAGAGGGTCAGGTCGGCGAGTTCAGGCGAAAACGTCGCCGCGAGATTGTCGCCACCGGATTCCACGAACACGACGTCGAGATCGGGGAACGCGGCCTCCAGTTGTGCGATCGCCGCCAGGTTCATCGAGGCGTCCTCGCGAATCGCGGTGTGGGGACATCCTCCGGTCTCGACCCCCTGAATCCGTTCCGGGGTGAGCGCGCCGGAGCGGGTCAGGAACTCGGCATCCTCGCGGGTGTAGATGTCATTGGTGATGGCCGCGATGTCATAACTCTCGCGCATCGACTTGCAGAGGCCATCGAGCAAGGCCGTCTTGCCGGAGCCGACGGGCCCGCCGATGCCCACGCGGAACGGTGTGGTCATGATCGGAACAACCTCGTGTATTGCGTTTCGTGCTGGATGGATGCCCAGTCCACGACGACTGCTGCGGAGCCGATGTCGTCCAGCGACCGGCCGAGCGCCTCGCCGGTGGCCCGGAGGACGTCCGCTTCAAGATCGGCCAGGATGCGCTGCCCGGCAACCTGGCCGAGCGGGATGAGCCGAATCCCGGCGGACACCAGGTTCGCGGCCAGAGCATGCAGGTAGGCAGCCAGACCTTCCCGAAGCGGGATGCCCTCCCGGGCGACAGCGGCGGCGACGCTGACCGGATATACCGGCGGCGCGTGTCCGTCCACCGCGCGGGCGCCGTCCCATGCCGCCGCAACCGTATCCTCGAAGGCGGTTCCCTGCGCGGCGGTCTCTGTCGCGATCTCGAACGTGCCGCGCATGGCCCGGCCCAGCGCACCCACCACGGCCAGACGCTCGGCGTCACCGCAACTGGCTGCGTGCCAGGTCTCACGGTAGAGGTCGGCATCGACGCGGGCGGCGCCAAACCGGAGGATGCCGCGTACCCACGTTGCCAGCGTGTCCTGGTCGCGGACCAGTCCGGCCTCGACGGCATACTCGATTCCGTGCGAGTACGCGTAGGCGCCGACCGGAAACGACGGTCCGAGCCAGGCCATCAGGCGGATGATGCGCCGATCGGCTTCCACGCCCGGACCTACCCGCGGTCTTCCCCGGGATTGGACACGGCGTACGCACCGGGCTCCGGCGAGAACGGGGCTTGCCGCCGTTGCGTGGTCGCGCCCAACCCCTCCGCCATCCCGGCCAATACGTGGTCGTCCTGAATCCTGAGGCCTCCATCCGCCAGCACTTGTAGCGGGGCATGGCGATTGCCGATGTGCCATGCCACCTTGGCCGCGTGCGCTGCAGATCCACAGCGGATATCGACGACCGGTTCGGGCGCCGCCCGGACCAGCACCGCGCCGCCGCTGGCAAGCGTCAGTCCGTCACCGTCCCGCAGTCGGGGCACGGTCTCCAGGTCGAGGAGCAGTGGCTCGCCGTCATCGCTGCGCAGCCGCCCGCGGCGGCGCTGCCGGTCGTCATGCACCAAGGTCACGGACGGACCCTCCGGCGGCGGTGTCCAGGCGCCGTGGCGCAGCACCGCGATCGCGCGCCGCATTGCCGTCGCACTCAGAAGAGAAAGTAGCGCTGGGCCATCGGCAACCGGGTTGCCGGCTCACAGGTCAGCAGCGCTCCGTCGGCGCGGACCTCGTACGTCTCCGGATCGACGTCGATCGCCGGGCAGAGGTCGTTCAGCACCATGTCCTTCTTGCCGAGCGCACGGGTACCCGACACCGCCACCAGCCGTTTCGTCAGTCCCAGTTCGCCCAGTCCGTCCTCCAGGCCCGCCTGCGAGACGAATGTCACCGATGACGAGGACCGGGCACGCCCCAGCGCCGCGAACATCGGACGGTAGTGCACGGGCTGCGGCGTCGGAATCGATGCGTTCGGATCCCCCATCGCCGCGGCGGCGATCGCCCCTCCCTTGAGCACGAGATCGGGCTTGACGCCGAAGAACATCGGCTTCCACAGCACCAGGTCGGCGAGCTTGCCCACCTCGACCGACCCGACCTCGCCGTCGATACCGTGCGTCCGGGCTGGATTGATCGTGTATTTCGCGATGTACCGCCGCACCCGGAAGTTGTCGTTGTCGCCGCGCTCCTCCGGGAGACGGCCGCGCTGCTGCTTCATCTTGTCGGCGGTCTGCCAGGTCCGGACGATCACTTCCCCGACTCGACCCATGGCCTGACTGTCGGAGGCGATCATCGAGAACGCTCCGAGATCATGCAGGATGTCCTCCGCCGCGATGGTCTCGCGCCGAATGCGGCTCTCCGCAAATGCCACGTCCTCCGGGATGTTCGGGTCCAGGTGATGACACACCATGAGCATGTCGAGATGCTCGTCGACGGTGTTCACGGTGAACGGACGGGTGGGATTGGTGCTGGACGGCAGCACGTTGGGCTCGCCGCAGAGCCTGATGATGTCCGGCGCGTGGCCGCCGCCGGCCCCTTCGGTGTGGAACGCATGAATCGTGCGGTTCCGGAACGCGGCCGTCGTGGTCTCGAGGTAGCCCGACTCGTTCAGGGTGTCGGTATGGATTGCGACGCCGACGTCCCACTCGTCGGCGACGGACAGGCACGTGTCGATGGCCGCGGGCGTGGTGCCCCAGTCCTCGTGCAGCTTCAGGCCGCAGGCCCCGGCGCGCACCTGCTCGACCAGCGCCGTCGGCTCGGAGGCGTTCCCCTTGCCGTAGAAACCGAGATTGACCGGCAACGCCTCCGCCGCCTCCAGCATGCGGGCCAGGTGCCAGGGCCCCGGCGTGCACGTCGTCGCGTTCGTCCCTTCAGCAGGACCCGTGCCGCCGCCCAGCATCGTGGTGACGCCCGAGTAGAGGGCGTCGTCGACCTGCTGCGGGCAGATCCAGTGGATGTGCGCATCGATCCCGCCGGCGGTCAGGATGCGGCCCTCGCCGGCGATCGCCTCGGTGCCCGGCCCGATGACGATATCCACGTTCGGCTGCGTATCCGGATTGCCGGCCTTGCCGATCGCGGCGATCCGGCCATCGCGAAGGCCCACGTCCGCCTTCACCACTCCCCAGTGATCGACGATCAGGGCGTTCGTGATCACGGTGTCCACCGCACCGTTCGCTCGACCGGCAGATCCCTGGCCCATGCCGTCGCGGATGACCTTGCCGCCGCCGAACTTGACCTCCTCGCCGTACACGGTCCGGTCGGCTTCCACCTCGATGAACAGGTCGGTGTCGGCCAGCCGGACCCGATCGCCGACCGTCGGCCCGTACATGGCGGCGTAGGCCGCCCGCTCGATGGAAAATGGCACGGTCTAGTCCTCCAGTGGGCCCTGAACCCGGGCATTGAACCCGCGGACGACCCGGGCACCGGCGTAGGGAATGAGCCGCGCCTCGCGCTGCTGGCCGGGCTCGAACCGCATTGCGGTCCCGGCGGGAATATCGAGGCGGCGGCCCCGCGCCGCCTCGCGGTCGAACTCGAGCGCGGTGTTGACCTCGAAGAAATGGTAGTGCGAGCCGACCTGGATCGGCCGGTCGCCGGTGTTGGCCACCGTGATCGTGATGGCGTCGGCTTCCGCGTTGAGGAGCAGCGACCCACGCGCGGTCATGATCTCACCGGGAATCATCGGTCATCTCCAGATTTCAGCGGATGGGCTGGTGCACGGTGACCAGCTTGGTCCCGTCGGGGAACGTGGCCTCGACCTGGATCTCGGGGATCATGTCGGCGACGCCCTCCATGACCTGATCGCGGCGCAGGACGCCGGACCCGTCGCGCATCAGGTCCGCGACGGACGCGCCGTCGCGCGCGCCCTCTACGATGTAGTCGGTGATGAGGGCGACCGCTTCGGGATAGTTCAGCCGGACGCCACGCTCGAACCGGCGGCGCGCCACGATAGCGGCCATGGCGACGAGCAGCTTGTCCTTTTCCCGCGGCGAAAGATTCATGCATGTCCTCCTGAATCAGACGTGCCAGAGCCGGGGCAGGGCGGCGGTGAGACCCGCCGCGGTGGCGCGAAACCCCGCCCAGAAGGTCGCAAACGCGCATCGGACATCGTCCCCGCGTTCCGCGAGCCACCGGACGACCAGCACGCCGTTGACGACCGTGGCCCCGGCGCGCACCCCGGCCGGCAGGTCATCGAGCAGGCGCCGGGCCTCCTGCTGCCGTGCGGGTGCGTCATCCGCGGCGTAGACCGCGCAGGCGACGGCCCGCGCGCCGCCGAAGCCGGCCGGGTGGTCGAGTACAGCCGGCAGGTCGTCCTCGAGATGGAGCGCGTCGGCCCAGGCGAGGTCGCCGTTCCTGCGCACCTCCCACGCCTCGCGGACCAGCCCCCGCGTCATCCACTCCCCGGACGCAAACCGCCCGAGCACCAGGAACTCACCGGCCAGGACCCGCCCCCCGGGCGCCCGGTCGATGCGGACCCGGCGCCGCAGCCGCGCCTGATCGAACAGGATCGTCTCCTGGGGCAGCCACTCGAGCCACGCGCCTTCGGCGGCTTCCAGGCGGACATCGATTCGGCAATCCGCACCGGTCGAGCGGTACACCTTTTCCGCCGCCTGTGCGGCCACGATCGCGGAAGCTCCGTCCCCGGCGGTCGCCGTGATGTCGATCCGGTCACCGCCGACGAGGCCGCCCGACGTCGTCACGAGCGCCGCCAGCGGCGGTTCGGCGGCGGGCTGGGCAGGAAACAGGACGCGCATCGGGTCGCGCTGGTAGAGGTGACGCAGCGAGGCCGCGCCGACGCCGGCGAAGCCGACCTCGGCCACGCCGTGGACGCCGTGTCCGGACACCGGCGCTTCAGACGGTGAGGCGACGGCGGACATCTTCCTCAACCATGTCGTCGGACTTTCCTGACAGCACCACTTCGCCACGGTCCATGACGATGAAGTCGTCGGCGAGGTCGCGTGCGAACTCGAAGTACTGCTCCACGAGGAGGATCGCCATGTCCCCGCGGGCGGCCAACGTCCGGATCACCCGCTCGATGTCCTTGATGATCGACGGCTGGATGCCCTCCGTCGGCTCGTCGAGCACCAGCAGCCGGGGCCGCATCACCAGTGCCCGGGCGATCGCCAGCTGCTGCTGCTGCCCGCCGGACAGGTCGCCGCCGCGGCGACCGAGCATGTCGCGCAGGACGGGGAACAGGTGGAAGATCTCCTCCGGCAGCGTCCGGGTCGGCCGGGGCAGCGAGGCATAGCCGGTGTAGAGGTTCTCGCGGACACTGAGAAGCGGGAAGATCTCGCGCCCCTGGGGCACGTAGGCGATGCCCCGGGCGGCGCGCTGGTACGCCGCGAGCGCCGAGATGTCTGCGCCCTCCCACAGGATCCGGCCGGCGCTGACCATCTGCTGGCCGACGATGGCCCGAAGCAGCGTGGTCTTCCCCACGCCGTTGCGCCCCATCACGCAGGTCACGCGGCCCGGCGCGGCGCTCAGGCTGACCTGGCGCAGCGCCTGGCTGGCGCCGTAGTGGAAATCGATGGCCTCGACCTGCAGCATGGCTAGCGCCCCAGGTACACCTCGACCACCCGCGCGTCGTGTTGCACGGCATCGAGGGTTCCTTCGGCCAGCACCGCGCCTTCATGCAGCACCGTGACCCGGCAACCCAGGCCCCGCACGAACGCCATGTCGTGCTCCACCACGACGACCGAACGCGATCCGGCAATCCGGGTGAGCAGCGCCGCCGTCTGTTCGGTTTCCTCGTCGGTCATGCCGGCGGCCGGCTCGTCGACCAGCAGGAGTTCGGGATCCTGCATCAGCAGCATCCCGATCTCGAGCCATTGTTTCTGGCCGTGGGACAGGTCGCCCGCCCGCCGATCACGATGGGAGATCAGGGCGGTCGTTTCGAGCACCCCGTCGATCCGCTCGCGGGAAGCGGCGCCGAGGCGGGCGAACAGGCTGCCGAACACGCCGCGGGTGCCCGCGAGCGCGAGCTCCAGGTTGTCGAAGACAGTGTGTTCCTCGAACACGGTGGGCTTCTGGAACTTCCGGCCGATTCCCAGATTGGCGATCGCCGCTTCGTCCAGTTGCGTGAGATCGATGCCGCCGTTGAACTCGACCTGGCCGCGATCCGGCCGGGTCCTGCCCGTCACCACGTCCATCATCGTCGTCTTGCCGGCACCGTTGGGCCCGATCACGGCACGAAGTTCGCCCACTTCGACATAGAAGCTGAGATCGTTCAGGGCCTTGAAGCCGTCGAACGACACCGACACGCCGTCCAGGTACAGGATGGTGTCGTGCAGTTCCGGCCGCGCCTGGACGGGGACGTCGCTCACGGCGCCGACTCCGGGGACCGCGCGCGGCCGGGCCTGCGCCGCCAGCGCACGCCTGCGCGCTTGAAGACCGGCACGGTCCCGACGATCCCCTTCGGCAGGAACAGGGTCACCGCGATGAACAGCCCCCCCAGCACAAACAGCCACATGTCCGGGAGTACCCCGGTGAACACCGTCTTCGCGTAGTTGACGAGGATCGCCCCGAGCACGGCGCCATACAGGGATCCCCGGCCGCCCACGGCCACCCAGACCACGATCTCGATGGACGCCGCCGGCGCGAACTCGGACGGGTTGATGATGCCGACCTGCGGCACGTACAGCGCCCCGGCGAGGCCGGCCAGCATGGCCGACAGGACAAAGACGAAGAGCTTGTAGTGTTCGACCCGATAACCCAGGAACCGGACGCGGGTCTCGGCATCCCGGACGGCGACCAGCACCCTCCCGGCGCGGCTGCGGACGATGAAGCGCCCGAGCAGGTAGCCCAGCGCCACGGCCGCCGCGCTGGCGCAGAAGAGCGCGACCCGCGTGCCGTCCGCCTGCAGGTTGAACCCCAGCAGTTCCTTGAAATCGGTCAGCCCGTTGTTGCCGCCGAAGCCCATGTCGTTGCGGAAGAACGCGAGCATGAGCGCAAACGTCATGGCTTGGGTGATGATCGAGAGATAGACGCCGGTCACCCGGGAGCGGAACGCGAACCAGCCGAAGACCAACGCCAGCGCGCCCGGCACGACCAGCGCCATGACCATCGCGAACGGGAACCAGTCGAAGCCCTGCCAGTACCAGGGCAGCTCCTTCCAGTCGAGGAAGACCATGAAATCCGGCAGCTCGGGATGCCCGTAGACCCCCCGGTCGCCGATCTGGCGCATCATGTACATGCCCATGGCATAGCCGCCGAGCGCGAAGAACGCGCCGTGGCCGAGGCTGAGCACACCCGCGTACCCCCAGATCAGGTCGACGCTCAGGGCCAGCAACGCGAACGTCAGGTATTTGCCCATCAGGCTGACGACGTAGGTGGGCACGTGCAGGACCGAATCCGCGGGCAGCAGCAGGTTCGAAATCGGCACGACCACGACGGCCGCCAGCAGCACGGCCAGCAGGATCTGGCCACCCCGATTGCCGGCAAGCAGATCGACGAGCACCGACCGGACACCCATCACTCAGCTCTCCGCCGCCCGGCCCTTGAGGGCGAACAGGCCGCGCGGCCGCTTCTGGATGAACAGGATGATGGCCACCAGCACGAGGATCTTCGCGAGAACCGCGCCGGCAAACGGCTCCAGGAACTTGTTGATGACCCCGAGGCTCATGGCGCCGACCAGGGTTCCCCAGAGGTTGCCGACCCCGCCGAACACCACGACCATGAAGCTGTCGACGATGTAGGCCTGCCCGAGATTGGGGCTCACGTTGTCGATCTGGCTGAGGGCCACCCCGGCCACGCCCGCGATGCCCGCGCCCAGGCCGAAGGTCGCGGCATCGACCCACCCGGTCCGGATCCCCATGGATGACGCCATGGACCGGTTCTGGGTGACCGCCCGCATGTACAGCCCCAAGGCGGTGCGGCGAAGGACCAGCGCGATGCCGGCGACCACCAGCAGGCTGAAGATGATGATGGCGACCCGGTTGTAGGGGAGCACCAGCCCCGTCGCCGTTTCGAACGCCCCGCTCAGCCACGACGGGCTCGACACCTCGCGGTTGGTGGGACCGAACACCGTCCGCACCAGCTGCTGCAGGATGAGGCTCAGCCCCCAGGTCGCCAGCAGGGTCTCGAACGGCCGCCCGTAGAGCCAGCGAATGACGCTGCGCTCGATCGCGACCCCGGCGGCGCCGGCGACGAGAAAGGCCGCCGGCACAGCCACGGCCAGGGAATAGTCGAGGCCGCCCGGGGCAAAGTCACGGAACAGCTGCTGGACCACGTAGGTCGTGTAGGCGCCGAGCATCACCAGTTCGCCGTGGGCCATGTTGATGACGCCCATAACGCCGAACGTGATGGCCAGCCCCACGGCCGCCAGGAGCAGCACCGAACCAAGGCTCAGGCCCTGGAAGATGGCGCCCAGAAGGTTCCAGAAGGCGAGGTCGCGCTCGACGGCATCCAGCGCCTCCGCGGCGCTCGCGCGGACCTCCGCATCCGGTTCGCTTTCCTGACTGAGGCTGGCCAGCAGCGACCGGACTTCCGGAAGCGCCGACTCGGACAGGCGTTCCACCGCAGCCAGGCGAACGTCGAGCGGAAAATCCGGGCTGGTCTCGATGGCTGCCTTGGCGAGCGTGAGCTGGTCGAGGAGACCGGGGTCCTCCTCGCGGGCGATCGCCTGTTCCACGGTCTCCAGCGCCCCGGCATCGCGCGCCGCGAACACCGCCGCCGCCGCCGCCTCGCGCTGATCGGGATCGTCGGACAGCAGGGTCAGGCCCCCCAGCGTCGCCTTGATCACCCCGCGCAGGCGGTTGTTGACCTTGACCTTCTTGAGTTCTTTCTTCCTGGCGTCGCCGACCGCACTGCCGTCCAGGGCGTTCGTCAGCGAATAAACCTTGCCGGTCTTGTGGCCGATCACGAGCACACCGTCCGCCTTGCGCACGAACAGCTGGCCCTTCGCCATGGCCTCGAGGATTGGGATGGTCCTCGGGTGCCCGGTCGCTGCCAGGACCTCGACTCCGACGGCGCGGTCCTTGTAGCTCTTTGCCGACAGTCCCTGGACCGCCTCGTCCAGCGTTGCTGCGTGGCTGGCTGGAGCGCCGCCCGCGACGATCGCCACGATCGCGATGCACGAGAGCACAGCAGCCAGGGACGGCAGGGCGAAACCGCGTGTCGGCATGGCAGCGGGTCCGGACATTGGAAACCGGCCAGAGGCCGGCGGGAAACAGTAGAGCAACGACGCTCGATCCGATCAGGGGCAGCGGGACTGCGCCCGCCGCCCCGGACCGGATGCGCAGCCTACATGTCGGCGGTAGCGCCGTACTTCGGGGCCTCGCAGTTGCCGCAGACCCACGGGAAGGTCCAGTCGGCAATCAGCTTCGCGCTTTCGGGAATGAAGTCCGACCAGGCGTCACCCTTGACCACCCCGTCGGTTTCCCAGACCGTCTCGAACTGCCCGTCATCCTGGATCTCGCCGATGAGGACCGGCTTCGACAGGTGATGGTTGGTGTTCATCATGGCCATGCCGCCGGTCAGGTTCTTGAAGGTCTGACCGTACATGGCCTGCCGTACGGCATCGACTTCCACCGTGCCGGCCTGCTGCACCGCCTGCACCCACATGTTGAAGCCGATGTAATGGGCTTCCATGGGGTCATTCGTCACGCGGTCCTCGTCCTCGATGAACGCGTGCCATTTCTCGATGAACGCCTCGTTCTCGTCGGTCTCCACGCTCATGAAATAGTTCCACGCCGCGAGGTGGCCTACGAGGGGCTCGGTGTCGAGCCCGGCCAGTTCCTCCTCGCCGACCGAGAAGGCCACCACGGGAATGTCCTCGGCCTTGATGCCCTGGTTGGCCAGCTCCTTGTAGAACGGAACGTTGGCATCGCCGTTGATCGTCGAGACCACGGCCGTCTTCTTGCCTTCGGACGCGAACTTCTTCACGTCCGCGACGATCGTCTGCCAGTCGGCGTGCCCGAACGGCGTGTAGTTCTCCAGGATGTCCTCGTCGGAAATCCCCTTCGCGTTCAGGTACGCACGGAGGATCTTGTTGGTAGTCCGCGGATACACGTAGTCCGTGCCCAGGAGCGCGATCCGTTCGGCGCCACCACCGTCCTCGCTGAGGAGGTAGTCGACCGCGGGAATGGCCTGCTGGTTCGGGGCGGCGCCGGTGTAGAACACGTTCCGGGAGCTCTCTTCGCCCTCGTACTGCACCGGGTAGAACAGCAGTCCGTTGAGTTCTTCGATCACCGGCAGCACCGACTTCCGGGATACCGACGTCCAGTTACCGAAGATCACGGCGACCTCATGCTGCTCGATCAGTTCGCGAGCCTTCTCGGCAAAGAGGGGCCAGTTCGAGGCCGGATCAACGACGACGGGCTCTAGCATCTTGCCGAGCAGGCCGCCCTTGCTGTTCTGCTCTTCGATGAGCATCAGCATCGTGTCCTTCAGCGTGGTCTCGCTGATGGCCATCGTGCCAGAGAGCGAATGCAGGACCCCGACCTTGATGGTCTCGGCCTGCGCCGCTCCACTCAGTGCGGTCGACGCGGCCAGGATGCCTGCGAAGACCAGGTGACGCTGGTTTCGAAACATAGAATTTCTCCGTGAAGTCTGGTGCGCACCCACCGATGTCCGGGGCCGCTTTGCGGACTGCACCACGCCCTCACAGAAGCAAAGTCCATGCCAGTTTGCGGCTGAACGCTTACAACCTGCCTGGAAACCGGCTCTACAGGCGACCCGGTCCAAAACATCTGCACGACTAATGACCAGTGATGACCCTGAATTGATCATAAATTAGGCATTCTCTCTGACCAGTGCCGATGTTTCTCCGCCTGCCGCCTCGCCGCCGACCACTTGCGTCCCCGCTCTGGAAACCCGGCCCTGCCCGGGCTACAAAGCGCGCTGCTCGCCCAGGCGGGATCTCCAGCAACCCACTTCGCCCGAATCGGATGTAGCCCTCATGGGATCAATGATCGCGGTCCGCGCCGCCGATGACACCAGTTTGCCCGTCTATCTCGCCGAACCCACCGGAATCCGCCGTGGTTCGCTGGTGGTCATCCAGGAAATATTTGGCGTCAACCCGTACATCCGCAGCGTGGCGGACCAGTTCGCCGAGGCCGGTTATGTGTGTTACGCACCGGACCTCTACCACCGGATTGAGCCCGGAATCGAACTCAGCTACGAGGCGGCCGACGTCCAGCGCGGCCTGGAGCTCAAAACCCAGACGGGCTGGGACCTTCCCGTCATGGATGTGCAGACCTGTATCGCGACCCTGTTGATCGACCACAGGGTCGGTGTGGTCGGCTTCTGCTACGGCGGTTCGTTGTCGTGGCTCAGCGCTTGCCGTGGCTACGGCATGGAGGCAGCCGTCTGTTACTACGGCGGGCAGATAGCCGCCTTGCTCGACAAGCCGGCGAACGTCCCCGTGCAGATGCACTTCGGAGACCGCGATGCGTCCATCCCGCCCGAAGATGTCGAGAAGATCCGCGCTTTCGCGACCGACGCCGACATTCACGTCTACGAAGGCGAGCACGGGTTTGCCTGCAACGCGCGCGGCAGCCATCACCCGGCCTCGGCGGAGGCTGCCAATGAGCGCACCCTCGCATTCTTTGCCAGGCACGTAGCCAGGGAGGAAGCCTGATGACGCGGGTCGTCGCGATCGCCGCGGCGGCGCTCCTCGCGCCCTGGTCCGCGCTGGCCATCGAACCGCCCGCCGAGCTCGTCATGGTCGATCTGCAGGCCGGTGATGGCCGTGTAGCCGAGGCAGGCCGCGGCGTGAGCGTGCACTACACGGGATGGCTGTTCGATCCCGATGCGGCCACCGATGACCCCTGCCTTGCGCGGGGCAAGCAGTTCGACAGTTCCCGGAACCGTCAACGGCCGTTCAATTTCCCGCTGGGCGAGGGCTACGTCATTCCCGGTTGGGACGTCGGTGTCGTCGGAATGCAGGTCGGCGGGCACCGTTGCCTCGTCGTCCCGCCGGACATGGCCTACGGAGAACACGGCGCGGCCGGCGGGGTGATCCCTCCGCATGCGACGCTGATCTTCGAGGTGGAAGTGCTCTCGGTGGCCGATTTCTAGCCATGACGAAACCGGTCTTCGGGGTTGTGGGCGGGAGCGGCATCTACGAGCTCGATTCGCTTGAGGCGCCGAGTTGGGAGACCGTGAGCTCCCCCTTTGGCGCGCCGTCAGACGCGATTCTTCACGGCCGGCTGAACGGGCTGGAGTTTCGTTTCCTGCCGCGGCATGGCCGCGGCCATCGCATTCCGCCCAGCAGCCTCAACTTCCGGGCGAACATCGACGCGCTGAAGCGCACCGGCGTGACCGACATCATCTCGCTTTCTGCCGCCGGCAGCCTCAGGGAGGACTTGCCTCCCGGTACGTTCGTCCTGGTCGATCAGTTCATCGACCGCACCTTTGCGCGGGTCAAGAGCTTCTTCGGACCCGGTCTCGTGGCCCACGTCTCCATGGCGCATCCCACCTCGGATCGCCTTCGGCGACTGCTGGCCGAAGCGTCAAGCACTGCCGGCATCGATGCGGTGAGCGGGGGTACGTACCTGGCCATGGAAGGGCCGCAGTTCTCGACTCGAGCCGAATCCGAGCTCTACCGGTCCTGGGGCTGCGATGTGATCGGCATGACCAACATGCCGGAGGCGAAGCTGGCCCGCGAGGCCGAAATCGCTTACGCCAGCGTGGCGATGATGACCGACTACGACTGCTGGCATCCGGACCACGAGGCCGTGACGGTCGAGCAGGTCGTCGGCGTGCTGCTGGACAACGCCGCCCGCGCGAGGACATTGGTCGAGGCTTTCGCGAATGCCGCCGCGACCACGGACTGGGATGATTCCGATCCTGCCTACCGGGCGCTCGACGCGGCCATCATCACGCCGCCGGAGGCGCGCGACCCGGAACTCGCGAAGAAGCTGGATGCGGTGGCCGGTCGGGCGCTGGAAGCCTAGCCCGCCTCGTCGTCAAAGATCATCGTCGCCGCGTTTGACCGGCGTCCAGGTGCGCCGGTAGGTCGCGTAGAACACACCCGTCATGACCACCAGGAAGATCAGCACCCGCAGCCCCATGCGCTTCCGCTCATCCGCGGTCGGGTCAGCCGCCCAGGCGAGGAACGTCGCCACGTCGTGAGCCTCCTGCTCGATGGTTGCCTCGGTGCCGTCCGCGTACGTGACGTCGTCGCCCCAGAGCGGCTTCGGCATCGCGATGACGGATCCCGGAAAGTACGGGTTGTAGTACGAGGACCCCGGGTCGACCCCGTCCGGCGGATCCTCGTAGCCGATGAGGATCGCGTAGACGTAGGGCGCGCCGCGTTCCAGCACCTTGAGCGAGAGATCCGGCGGCGCGACGCCGTTGTTGGCCGCCGCCGCGGCTTTCGCGTTCGCGAAAGGCTCGGTGATCAGGGGGTCGGAGGGACGGCCGGGACGTTCGAACATCTCGCCCATGTCATCCGGCCCGTCGATGACCAGCGTCTCCGACGCCATGCGGCGAATGTCATCCTCGCTGAACCCCAGGTCACCCAAGTTGCGCCACGCCATGAACCGGAGCCCGTGGCAGGTTGCGCAGACGTTCCGGTACACCTCGAAGCCGCGGATCGCCGCGGCACGGTCGAGCCGGCCGAACGGTCCGTCAAACGAAAACTCGACGGCCGGCGGCGCCAAACCGTCGGTCGCCGCCCGGGCATCCTGCCCGGTCGGCGAGGCCGCCAACAGTACCGCGGCAAGCAGTACCCCCAGGCGCGTCACGGGCCCTGGCTCCCGTGCTTGTGGCCGTAGATGCTCTCGGGCAGCTGTCGGGAACGCTCGACCCGGCCGATCACCGGCATCAGCACCAGGAAGTGCGCGAAATAGTAGATCGTCGCGATTCTGCCGATCGTGATGTAGATGCCCTCCGGCGGATTGGCCCCGATCCAGCCGAGCAGCAACGTGTTGCCCGCGAACAGCCAGAACAGCCACCGGTAGACCGGCCGGAACGCGGCACTCCGGACTCTTGAGCTATCCAGCCACGGCAGCGCAAACAGGATCATGACCGCACCGAACATGGCGATGACGCCGCCCAGCTTGTGCGGGACCGCCCGGAGAATGGCGTAGAACGGCAGGAAGTACCATTCGGGCACGATGTGCGGCGGCGTCCGGAGCGGGTCGGCCGGGATGTAGTTGTCGGGATGGCCAAGGCTGTCCGGGGCGTAGAACACCACGCCGGCGAAGAAGACGAGCGCCATGCCCAGGCCGACCAGGTCCTTCACCGTGTAGTACGGGTGGAACGGAATCGTGTCCCGCGGCGCGCCGGGATTGACGCCGAGAGGATTGTTCGAACCGTGCCGGTGCAGGGCGACGATGTGGAGAAAGACCAGCGCGACGATGACGAACGGCAAGAGGTAGTGGAGCGAGAAGAAGCGGTTCAGCGTCGGATTGTCGACCGAGAATCCGCCCCAGAGCCATTCGACGATGGCCGGACCGATGCCCGGTATCGCCGAGAAGAGATTGGTGATGACCGTGGCGCCCCAGAAGCTCATCTGGCCCCACGGCAGCACGTACCCGAGGAACGCGCTCATCATCATCACGATCAGGATGATGATGCCGAGCCACCACAGCAGTTCCCGGGGTTCCTTGTACGAGCCGTAGTAGAGGCCCCGAAAGATGTGGATGTAGACGCAAATGAAGAAAAACGACGCCCCGTTGGCGTGTACGGACCGGATCAACCAGCCGTAGTTCACGTCCCGCATGATGTGCTGCACGCTGTCAAAGGCGTGGTCGACATGCGGTGTGTAGTGCATCGCCAGCACGACGCCGGTAATGATCTGCACCACCAGGAAGAACCCGGCGAGGGAACCGAAGTTCCAGAACGCGTTCAGGTTGCGAGGCGTGCGGTACTCGATCAGCGAGTGCCGCGCAGCCGAAAACACCGGCAGCCGGTAGTCGATCCAGCGCACAACCCGCGATACGAGACCGGTACTCCGCATAGCGCTTAGCCCACCCGGATCGTCGTGTCGTCTACGAAACTGTACGGCGGCACGGCGAGATTCTTGGGAGCCGGACCCTTCCGGATGCGGCCCGAGGTGTCGTAATGCGAGCCGTGGCAAGGGCAGAACCAGCCCTGGTATTCGCCTTGCCCGTCACCGATGGGAATGCATCCGAGATGGGTGCATACACCGACCAGTACCAGGAAGCGGGGATCCTGTGCCCGGCTGGCGTCTGTCGCCGGATCGGGAAGATCAGCGGAGTCATCCTGAGCGGCCTGCTCGATTTCTTCAGGTGTCCGATAACGCACGAACACCGGGGCTCCGCGCCACAACACGGTGCGGCTGTTGCCCGGTTCGAGGCCGGTCAGATCGATGTCCACCGTGGCCAGCGCCTGGACATCGGCCGACGGATTCATCTGATCGATAAGCGGCCAGGTCGCGCAGCCTGCGGCTACGGCGCCGAAGGCGCCGGACGCAACGTTGAGGAAGTCGCGGCGGCTTGAAGCCGCCGCTGGAGCAGCTGGATTCGACATGTGGTGCAGAGGGGTCCTAGGCCAACGCCGGATCGTGTGGGCCGGGCTCGTTTGTAGCCGAGACCTGCCGATTTGCAAAGGGGTGACGCTCCCGGCACGACCGGAACCCCGTTCGTGGGAACCTCGCGGCCACACTTGGTGAAATAGTGCCGAAGACGTCTGGTGACCATCGCTGGGACGGCGTGACGGGTCGGTCAGGTGATCAACACGTTCCTGGACGGTATCGGCGCGGGCCTCTCGTAACGGCGACTCCGGTTGCCGGTGGTCACCGTTGATGCCACGGCCAGGATAAACTAAGTTTAGTAGACTAAGTTTGGAGTGACTGGATGTGCGCATCGTGAACATGCACGAGGCAAAGACCAACCTGTCGCGTCTTGTCGAGGGCGCCGCCAACGGTGAGCCCTTCATCATTGCGCGTGCCGGAAAACCCTTGGTCAGGGTGGCCGCCGTGGAAGCGCCCAGGGCCGGCGTCGAGCGGCGCATCGGGTTTATGTCGGGGCAGATCTCGGTGCCGGACGACTTCGACCGCATGGATACCGGAGAGCTGCAAGCCTTGTTCGAAGGCAGGACGTGAGGCTTCTACTCGACACCCATCTGCTGCTGTGGGCGGCGGGGGTGCCGGAACAACTGCCGGGCGACGCCCGCACCCTGATCGAACAGCCGGAGAACGAGTTGGTCGTCAGTGCCGCGTCGCTGTGGGAGGTGACCATCAAGCGAAGCCTGGGCCGGGCGGATTTCATCGTCGACCCACGCCTGTTGCGGCGGGGGCTGTTGGAAAACGGCTACACCGAGTTGGCAATCACCGGAGCTCATGCCGTTGCCGTGGATGCACTCCCGCCCATTCATGGCGACCCCTTCGACCGTCTCCTGGTGGCCCAGGCACAGGTTGAAGCCATGACGCTTCTCACCGCGGACAAGACCGTCGCCCGTTACCCGGGACCGGTCCGGCTGTGTTGAACGTGGGAGCATGGGCCGCGACATCGCTGTCGGCCGGATGAATCCCGCTCAACCTGTTTCGGGACCGGCCGAGCCTCGCGGGTGGCCTCGTGGTCATCCGCGGTCCGGGTAACGGAGAAAGCGCCAAAAGGACTGGGTGCGTTCGCTGTCCGAACGGAGACAGCGGCCGCGCTGGGGGCTCCATCGGCCACGCTCGCCGGGCGCCAACTGAGACAGCTGCCGCTTGCCCGCGGGACCGTTCCCGCGGTCCTTCCAAGGGGCGCCGGTTTATGGTACGGTGCCGTGGCCATTTGTTCAGATGAATGGACGCTGGCCGATCAGGTTAGGCATCAGGAATTTCGTGATCGGGAGAGTCACTGGCACCGCATGTTCCACTCCACTACGATAGGGGGTCCATATCTTGATTCCCCCTCATTATGTGGGGTTTCCTCCTTCTAACCGCAATTATTGGGGCAAAACAGCAACATGGATGGGATGATCGAAGAGCGAGTTCCTCCTGCAGCCGTGCTGCCCGACAAGCTTTTCGGTCGAGATCAGGATGCGATTCAGGTCCCTGGAGGGTGGCGCGTTTCCCCGTGCGACGATCGGGATGCGCACCTCACCGAATTCGGAAAATCCGTTCTCCGAGATCGCTACACGTTACCCAACGAAACGATCCAGACCATGTTCGCCCGCGTCGCCAGTACCTTCGCGGATGACGATGGGCACGCGCAGCGCCTGTACGACTACATTTCCAACCTCTGGTTCATGCCGTCGACGCCGGTGCTGTCCAACGGAGGCACGTCGCGCGGACTCCCGATCTCCTGTTTCCTGAACGAGGCGAGCGACAGCCTTGAAGGAATCGTTGATCTCTGGAACGAAAACGTCTGGCTCGCCGCGCGCGGCGGCGGAATCGGCAGCTACTGGGGGAACTTGCGTTCCATCGGCGAGCAGGTTGGCCAGAACGGACAGACGTCCGGAATCATCCCCTTTATTCGCGTCATGGACTCCCTGACCCTGGCAATCAGCCAGGGAAGCCTGCGCCGTGGCAGCGCCGCCGTCTATTTGCCCGTCAGCCATCCGGAGATCGAGGAGTTCATCGAGATCCGGCGTCCCACCGGCGGCGACCCGCACCGCAAGGCACCCAATTTGCATCACGGTGTCGTGATTCCTGACGCCTTTATGCGGGCCGTCGAGGCGGACGAAGAATGGGAACTGATCAGCCCGCGCGACCAGAGGTCACGTCGGGCCGTCTCTGCGCGTGCGCTGTGGATCCGGATCCTGACCGCACGCGTGGAAACGGGTGAGCCGTACATGCTGTTCATCGATCACGTGAACCAGTCCGTCCCGGAACACCACAGATTCCTGGGCCTCAATGTCCGCACCTCGAATCTTTGTTCGGAAATCACGCTGCCGACGGGTCCGGATCACCTCGATCGCGAACGAACCGCGACCTGCTGTCTCTCGTCCGTCAACCTTGAACGCTACGACGAGTGGAAAGACGACACCCTCTTCATCGAGGATGTCATGCGGTTCCTCGACAACGTGCTTGAAGGGTTCATCCAGAACGCGCCCGATTCCATGGCCAACGCGCGGTACGCATCTGAGCGGGAACGCAGCGTGGGTCTCGGGGTCATGGGATTCCACTCGTTCCTGCAGGCGCACGGACTGCCGCTCGAATCCGCTCCGGCCAAGGCCTGGAACCGAAAGATTTTCAAGGATCTTCGTGAGCGGGCTGATGCCGCATCACGCGTCCTCGCCATGGAAAAGGGCCCCTGCCCCGACGCCAGAGACGCCGGCGCGATGGAACGTTTCTCGAACAAGCTCGCGATTGCTCCGACCGCGTCGATCTCGATTATCTGCGGCGGCACCTCGCCCGGGATCGAGCCCTTTGCGGCGAATGCCTTCCTTCACAAGACCCTCTCGGGCGCCTTTCCGGTCCGGAATATCTACCTCCAGAAACTGCTGGAGAAAAAGGGCCGTGACACCGATGAGGTGTGGTCGTCGATCACTACCCGCCAAGGTTCGGTCCAGCACCTGGATTTCCTTGACGACGACGAAAAAGCCGTGTTCCGCACCGCCTTCGAGATCGACCAGCGCTGGGTGGTGGAGCTGGCCGCGGACCGGGCGCCGTACATCTGTCAGTCCCAGTCGCTGAACCTGTTTCTGCCCGCCAACGTCCACAAGCGGGACTTGCATCATCTGCACTTCCAGGCATGGAAACGCGGCGTGAAGAGCCTCTATTACCTCCGGTCCATGTCGCTCCAGCGCTCCGACCGGGACGCCGTCCTCGAAGCGCCGGCGGCGCGGGAGGAACCGGTGGACTACGAGGAATGCCTGGCCTGCCAGTAGGCCTTGAGCCGCCCGGCCCGCAAGCAAGCAGTCCGTTCACTGGTCGTTGACCCGAGCCCCCGGGCAGCAGCCCGACGGAACCGTCGCCGGGCCCCTTCGCCGCCTGCGCCCCAGACCTGTCGTCCGGATGACCCCAAGGCCACGCGTGGCCGGCGCGAGCGGTAGCGCCGCAGGCCCGCACGGCCTCGCGACGACGTCCTCTCCTGCCGCCGCACCTGGCTCGTACCATGTCCGAACGCCTTGAAGACATGCTGGCGGGCGGACACCCGAACTCGCTGGGACGGACCGTGGAAGTCGTGGAGACCGTCCTCGCCGACGCCGATCGCTTCGGCGAGCTCTTCGCCTGCTACGTGTCCGAGGATCCGGTGGTCCGGCTCCGCACCTCGAACGCGCTCAAACGCATCGAGGCGCAGCGTCGGGACCTCCTGGTCCCTTACATCGACCGGCTGATCGAGGAGGTCGGCAGCCTCGACCAGGCTTCCGCCCAATGGACCCTCGCCCAGCTTTTCGGACGGCTGGCCGCCGACATGGACCAGGATCAGCGGGCGGGCGCTCTCAGGATCATGAAGCGAAACCTGTCGTCGCACGACGACTGGATCGTGCTCAATGCAACCATCGAGACCCTGTCGGACTGGGCGATGGCGGACCACGGCCTGAGGCGATGGCTGAAACCGCACCTGGAGCGCCTGTCGGACGACAGCCGGAAATCGGTCGCGTCGCGGGCGGCGAAGCGACGGCGCAAGCTCTACCCTTGATTCCGGCCCAAGCAGGTCTGCGGGCGATCGCCTGCCCGGATTTACGGTACGGCCGGCCTGCGTTCCCCGGGCCCGCGTGCCCGACCTTCCCGGGGCAGGCACGGCCGGCCCGCAGCGCCGGGGAGCTCGGCAGCACGGAACGCGATACCACGCGCCCGCTGGTGCGAAGGCCGACCGGCGACACTCCGAAGAGGAGAGGAGCGATGAAGCGGAACCGCTTCCGTGCCCTGAAACGTTTCGCCGACCGGCGCTCCGAACGCGACTCACCGGGGCTCGACAGCGGCGCCGTCAGGGCACTGGAGGAGTTTGGCCGCGTCCGGCTGTCGAAACACTTCTTCATGCGCGATTTCCTGTACTCCGAGATCTCGGCCGTTCACGGGATCCCCAACGTCCCGAACGAACCCGACCTCGCGATCGAAGCGGGCAGAGGGCTCTGCGAGCACCTTCTGGAGCCGCTGCGCGACATCTTCGGTCATGTCACCGTTCGGTCGGCCTTTCGCAACGCCTCGGTCAACCGGTACGGCAACCGGCACCGGCTGAACTGCGCCCGCAATCCGAAGACCCACGCGAAGCACATCTGGGATCATCGCGACGCGGACGGTTGCTTCGGTGCCACGGCTTGCGTCGTGATCCCCTGGTTCATCGACTCGGATCGGTACCGCGCGACAGGCGACTGGCGTCCCCTGGCGTGGTTCATCCACGACCGGCTGCCGTATTCGGAGATGTGCTTCTTTCCGAAGAACGCGGCTTTCAACCTGGCGTGGCGGAGCCGGCACCCCCGGCGCGAAATCCGCAGCTACATCGCGCCCAAAGGCATCCTTACGCGTCCGGGATTTGCCAACCACGACGACGATCACAGCGCCTGCTACCGCGAGTTCCCGGGCACCTGAAGCGCCGGCCCGTTCGGACCGAGGCCGCGCTCGGTCTTGCCGGGCTCCCCAGGCCACCAACCCCCGTCCCGCTCACGCGCTTACTGGCTCGCGGCGGTGGCAGTCGGCAGTCGGACATGTATTAGACTTGCCACAGGCAGCGTCCGGGTCACCAAGCCGCCCGAACAGCGTTTCCCCCGCGGCCATGCGGAAGGTGCTCGTGTCAACCATCACCGAAGCCGAAGTGCGCTCCGCCCTAGCCGGCGTCAAGGATCCAGCCCGCAATCAGGACGTCGTGAGTCTCGGGATGGTGCAGGAAATCGCCATTCGGGACGGCAACGTCGCCTTCGCCCTGGAGGCCGATCCGGCACGGGCCAAGGCCCTCGAGATCGTTCGCCGCGCCTGCGAACAGGTCGTGCTCTCGCTCCCCGGCGTCGCATCGGTGAGTGCGGTGCTGACCGCGGAACGCCCGCCGCAGGCGCCACCGGGACCGGCGGCGAACGCACGGGCGATCTCGCTCCCCGGCGTCCAGTCGATCATCGCCGTCGCCAGCGGCAAGGGCGGCGTCGGCAAGTCGACGGTCACGTCCAACCTCGCCCTGGCCCTGAGCCGACAGGGGCTTCGCGTGGGCATCCTGGACGCCGACATCTACGGTCCGTCGCAACCGCGCCTCATGGGGATCGCCGGCCGGCCGCAATCCATCGACGGGAAGCGCATCCGACCGATGGCCGGCTACGGAATCAAGGTCATGTCCATCGGGTTCATGGTGGACGAGGAGCGCCCAATGATCTGGCGCGGACCCATGGTCCAGGGCGCGCTGGAGCAGCTGCTCCGGGACGTGGAATGGGGCGAACTGGACGTGCTGCTGGTCGACATGCCGCCGGGCACCGGGGACGTGCAGCTCACCATGTCGCAGCGCGTGCCGCTCCGTGGCGCGGTCATCGTGTCCACGCCCCAGGACATCGCGCTGATCGATGCGCGCAAGGGACTGAACATGTTTCGTCGCGTCGACGTGCCGGTTCTGGGTTTCATCGAGAACATGAGCTGGTTTGCCTGCCCGAAATGCGGCGAACGCACCGAGATCTTCGCCCACGGCGGCGCCGAGCAGGCGGCGGCAGCCATGCAGGTCCCGTTCCTGGGCGGCATTCCGCTGCACCTCTCCATCCGGGAAACGTCCGACCAGGGCCTGCCGGTGGTGGCCACGTTGCCCGAGAGTGCCGAGGCGCAAGCGTTCGTTGCGGTGGCTGCACGGCTCGGCGCGGAGTTGAAGCGAACCGAGACCGCGCCCATGCCGGAGATCAGCTTCGAGTGAAGGCGGCGGCTACGTGTCCGGCAGCTCGCGTCCGACGAGCGCGTGCAGCTCGCGCCATTCCCGAATACCGAGCCCGCTCGCCTCTCGGTCCACCGGTTCGCCCGCCAGCCACGCCCTGACCACCGTCAGCATGGGCCCGGACAGCTCGGCGGCCCCCAGGCGATAATCCTCGAACGCTTCCGCCACCACCGGCACCCAGCGCCGCACGATCCCCAGCATGGCCTCGGCATAGACCCGGATCTCGGTCTGGGCATGGGGATCCGCCCGCAGCTGCAGGAAATGCAGCAGGTTGTGAAGATTCACCTTCCAGTACCACTGCGTGTACGTGGACAGGGGCAAATTGATCCGGGCGAGTTCGCGGGCGAGCCCCGGCCGGTCGGGGTCGGCGGGAGACCCGTCCGGTTGCTCGTTGAGGAGCCATTCGTAGCGGCTGTACGCCTGCCGTGCATCCTGCTCCAGCAAACGCCGGATCTCGTCGGCGACGGCCGGCGAGACGCTCTCCTCGCGCCCCTGCGCATTGGATTTCGACTGCATCGCCAGGTCCTCGGGCGCCGGCAGGTAGAACTCGCGGTCAAGGACCGAGTAGCGGGCCGAGTACTCGTTCACCGACGCCGTGCGGTGGCGAATCCACTGCCGGGCCACGAAGATGGGCAGCTTCACGTGGAACTTGATCGAGCACATCTCGAACGGCGTGGTGTGCCGGTGGCGCATCAGGTAGCGAATCAGGCCGCGGTCCTCGCGGACCCGACGGGTGCCCGCGCCATAGGAGACCCGGGCCGCCTGCACGACCGCCGCGTCATCCCCCATGTAGTCGACCACCCGGATGAAGCCGTGGTCCAGCACGGGATACGCCCGCCCCAGGATGGCCTCGAGGTTCGGAACGACAGGCCGGCCCGTGGTTGCATCGTCCCCGGTGGTCGAAGCAGTCACGGACCTGGTTTCACTGTCCGAGCTGGAAGACGTGTCGGCGCAGGAAGTAGCGGATCGCCGCCGGCTTGGCCGGCAGGACGGCGGGATAGTACGCCGGGTGGGCGTGAAACGAGAAGGAGCCCGCCGCGCGCGCCGTGTAGTGCAAGTGCCATCGGTTGCCGTCGACCACCGCGGTGCGCCACGCCGCGAGCGTCGTGTTGCCGAGCATGGTCTCGAACTGCTCGTGGACGTAGATCTGCTGCTTCTCGACGAACGCCTTCAGGCGAGTTGGCTGCTCAAGCGGGTAGCAGCGGGCCGGCAGGCCGAGGATCAACAGCGCGTGGTCAAGGCTGACGGCCCGGATCAGCCCGCCGCCGTCGTATCCGTTCTCGTCCGTCTCGATATCGACTACGTGATACCCGACGGCGGCAACGAGGGCGGCTTCGAGATTGCCGGCCGTGGGGACCAGCGCATCGCCGGCAAACGCTTCCGGCAGGATGGCATGAAGAAGGGGGTCACCATTAGATGACAAGGGAGGCACTCCAATAGGATCGCGGCGGCGCGGCCGGCGTTCATCCGGAACCAACGGCCCGGACCCGGTTGCCGGCTCAAGGTAACCAACTGCGGCGACGCGCGCACCCTGATCGGGGCCGCCGGCCTGGGGTTTGATGACACGGTATTGATCCACCCAATGACACTGGCTGCAGCCGGCGAGGTGTTCGGTCCGGCTGCGGCGGAGGTCGCGCATGCGGAACGGGTGATCGATGCCCGTCGCGCGGCCGAGGCGGAGGGGAAAGGCGTGGTCCTGCTCGACGGCAAGCTGGTCGAGAAGCTGCGCGTCGTGAACGCGGAGCGAATCACGGCGAAGGCAGCGGCCATCCTGGAACTGGAGAGAACCTCGGGCTAAATCGGGCCTGCGTTCTTCGGCCGGCCTCTGGTATCTTGCCCGCCGTTCCTTTCCGGCACCGCCCCGGATCCCGCACGGAGTTCCGCATGCCGGACCCCATCGGACGCCCGCTGTCGCCCCACCTCTCGGTCTACCGCCCGGAGATCACGTCCGTCCTGTCGATTCTGCACCGGCTCTCCGGGCTGCTGCTGGGGGTCGGCATGGTAGCGCTCGCGGCGTTCCTGGTGGCCGCCGCAGCCGGGCCCGAAGCGTTTGCGCTCGCCACGTCGGCAGTCGATAGCCTCATCGGATGCGCGTTCCTCGTCGCCGTGTCGGTCGCGTTCTTCTACCACCTCGCAAACGGTGTCCGGCATCTCTTCTGGGACGCGGGCTTCGGATTTGAACTGGTCAACGTCCGAAGATCCGGCTGGTTCGTGGTCGCCCTCACGGTCATTCTGACGGTGCTGTTCTGGTCGGGAGTGGCAGCGGCGTGAACCTTCTTACCCCCCTCGCGCGGGCACGCGGCCACGGATCCGCGCACGAAGGCGCGCATCACTGGTGGATGCAGCGCGTGACGGCGGTGGCACTGGTGCTGCTTGGCGCCTGGTTCGCGTGGTCGGTCCTGTGCCTCGTAGGCGCGGATCACGGCGCGTTCGTCGCCTGGATGGTCCGCCCGGCCAACTCCCTGCTGCTCGTCCTGCTGGTGATTGCCGGCTTCTACCACGGCTGGCTCGGCGTCCGGGTGGTCGTCGAAGACTACGTTCACGCCTCCGCCGCGCGGATGGCGACGCTGGCCATTTGCGCCGGGATCGCCTGGCTGGCGGCAGCCGGTGCCGTGCTGGCGATCCTGCGGACCGGAATGGGAGGGGCGTGATGGTGGCGAGCTACGACATCGTCGATCACGCCTACGACGTCGTGGTGGTCGGCGCGGGCGGGGCGGGGCTGCGCGCCACGCTCGGACTTGCCGAGCGGGGATTTCGCACGGCCTGCCTGACCAAGGTGTTCCCGACGCGAAGCCACACCGTGGCGGCGCAAGGCGGGATCAGCGCCGCGCTCGGGAACATGGGTGCGGACGACTGGCGTTGGCACATGTACGATACCGTCAAGGGGTCGGACTGGCTGGGCGATCAGGACGCCATCGCGTACATGTGCCGGGAGGCCACGGACGCCGTCATCGAACTCGAGCACTACGGCGTCCCCTTCTCCCGGATACCCGACGGGCGGATCTACCAGCGCGCCTTCGGCGGCATGACGACCGAATTCGGCGAGGGACCGGCAGCGCAGCGCACGTGCGCGGCGGCGGACCGGACCGGTCACGCGATCCTGCACACGCTGTACCAGCAGTCCCTTCGCAACGCCGCCGAGTTCTTCATCGAGTTCTTCGTGCTGGATCTCCTGATGGACGCGGACGGCTCCTGCCAGGGCGTGCTGGCCTGGAAGCTGGACGACGGCACGCTGCACCGGTTTCGGGCCCACACCGTGATCCTGGCCACCGGCGGCTACGGGCGCGTCTACTTCTCCTGCACATCCGCCCATATCTGTACCGGCGACGGCAACGCGATGGTGCTGCGGGCGGGGCTGCCGCTCCAGGACATGGAGTTCGTGCAGTTTCACCCGACCGGCATTTACGGCGCCGGCTGCCTCATCAGCGAAGGCGTGCGCGGCGAGGGCGGCTATCTCACCAATTCCGAAGGCGAGCGCTTCATGGAGCGCTACGCGCCCAGCGCGAAGGATCTCGCGTCACGCGACGTGGTGAGCCGCTCGATCACGCTCGAGCTCCGGGCCGGCCGTGGCGTCGGGGAGCTCGGAGATCACGTGCACCTGCACCTGGAGCACCTCGACGCCGACGTCATCGCCGAGCGGCTTCCGGGGATCGCGGAATCGGCCCGCATCTTCGGTGGCGTCGACGTCACGCGCGAACCGATTCCCGTGTTGCCGACGTGCCACTACAACATGGGAGGCATCCCGGTGCTGCATACCGGGGAGGCGGTGACCGGGTCGGCCGACAGCCCGGATGCAGCCGTCCCGGGACTGATGAGCGCAGGCGAGGCGGCCTGCGTCTCCGTCCACGGTGCCAACCGGCTCGGATCGAACTCGCTGCTGGACCTCGTGATCTTCGGCCGCGCCTGCGCGAACCGGATTGCCGACACGCAGCGGCCGGAGACTCCCCGACGCGCCCCCCTGAAGGACGCCGAAGACGCCATTCTCGCCCGCTTCGACGGCTTTCGTCACGCCGGCGGCGGAACGCCGACGGCTGAACTGCGGCTGCAGATGCAACGCGTGATGCAGGACCATTGCGCCGTGTTCCGGACCGGCGGCAGCCTCACCGAGGGAGTCGACAAGATCGCCGAGGCGTGGCAACAGCTTGCGGACGTCCGGGTCAGCGACCGGTCGCTGATCTGGAACACCGATCTCGTGGAAACGCTCGAGCTCGAGAACCTCCTCCAGCAGGCGGCCGTTACCATTGGCTCGGCCCTGCACCGGACCGAGAGCCGGGGCGCGCATGCCCGCGAGGACCACCCGGACCGCGACGACGAGAACTGGCTGATCCACACACTGGCATGGTTCCGTGACGGCCGCGCCGAGTGCGCCGCGCGCCCGGTGCATCTCGAGACGGATTCGCCGGACGTCGACACCATTCCGCCCAAGCCGCGCGTCTATTAACGAGGAAGATGCAACGATGGTGGCGTTCAGACTTCCAAGAGGCTCCGAAGTACGGCAGGGCCGCCGGGTCCCCGCGCCCGACGGCGCCAGCCGCGTGCGCGAGTTCCGGGTCTACCGCTATTCGCCGGATGAAGGCGCGTCGCCGCGGCTCGATACATTCGAGGTCGACCTGGACAAGAGCGGACCCATGGTCCTCGACGCCCTGATCGAGATCAAGAATTCCGCGGATTCGACCCTTGCCTTTCGCCGGTCCTGTCGCGAGGGGGTCTGCGGCTCCTGCGCCATGAACATCGACGGGACCAATACGCTGGCCTGCACCAAGGCCATCGACGACGTCCGGGGCCCGGTGAAGGTCTATCCCCTGCCCCACATGCCGGTGATCAAGGACCTCGTTCCCGACCTCACCGATGCGTACGCCCAGTACGCGCTGGTCGAGCCCTGGCTGAAGACCGAATCGCCGCCGCCGGCCCGTGAACGTCTGCAGTCCGAGGAAGATCGCCGCAAGCTCGACGGTTTGTACGAGTGCATCCTGTGTTTCTGTTGCAGCACCAGTTGCCCGAGCTACTGGTGGAACGGGGACCGTTACCTCGGTCCGGCGACCCTCCTGCAGGCGGCGCGCTGGCTCCAGGACAGCCGTGACGAGGCGGCGGGCGAGCGGCTCGATGCCCTGGAAGATCCCTTCCGGCTGTACCGCTGCCACACGATCATGAACTGCACGAAGACCTGCCCGAAGGGCCTCAATCCGGCCCGCGCGATCAGCGACATCAAGCGCCGTATCCAGCAACGGCGCTGAACGCGCCGGTGCTCCTACTCAACCTGGCGGCCGTGGCAGGCGGGATCGGCCTGCTGGTCGTGGGCGGCGAATTCCTGGTGCGCGCGTCCGTCGCCACTGCCACTCGCCTCCAGGTCGCGCCGTTCGTGATCGGCGCGAGCGTCGTCGCTTTCGGCACCTCGTTCCCGGAACTGGTCGTGGCGGTGCGGGCCTCGCTCGGCGACCATGCCGGATTCATCCTGGGCAACGTCGCCGGCTCCAACATCGCCAACGTGCTGCTGGCCGTGGGCGTTGCTGCCGCCTGTCGACCGCTGGTCGGCACGCCCGGCCTGCGACTGGATGCCGTCATCATGCTGATGGCCACGCTGGTCTTTGCCGGATTTACGCTCTGGGTCGACGTGCTGCCCCGGCTGGGCGGACTGGCGCTCGTCGTGGCGCTTGCGGTCTCGACCACGCACTCCATCCGGCGCGCGGGCGCCGACATGACCCAGGCGGCGGGCGCGCCCGTCACGCGATCGCTCGCCCGCAGCGCCGCCATGATCGTGGGGTGTCTCGCCTTGGTGGCGGGAGGTGCGGAAGCACTGGTGGTCGGTGCGAGTGGCCTGGCCCGCGCATTCGGCGTGCCGGAGACGGTCATCGGCCTGTCGATCGTGGCCATCGGGACCTCGCTGCCCGAGGTCACGGTGACCGCCCTCGCGGCCCTGCGCCGGCAGGGCGGACTCGCCCTGGGCGGCATCCTCGGCAGCAACATGTTCAATCTGCTGGGCGTCACGGGTGCCGCCGCCCTCGCGCACCCGCTGTCCATGCGGGGCCTGCTCACGCCGCTGGACCTGACGGTCCTGATCGCGACGGCGGTGTTCCTGACCGGTTTCCTGACGCTCCGCCGCTCCCTGGGCCGCAGCGTCGGTGCGGGCCTGGTGCTGGTACAGCTGCTGTACCTCGGAGCATTGTACGTCGACACCAACTGATACAATCGAACGCCGTGCTGCGTTACGGGCGTGCCGCATGGGGAGTGCGAGATGGATCGAGGAAAACTGGCCGTTCTGGTCGTATTGGTAGTCGGGATCGTTATCGGACTTGCGGTGCGCCCAGCCTTGTTCGGCGATTCGGAAATGACCGCGGGCACGTCCGCTACCACGTCTGACACCACGGATGCCCCGGACGCCCCAGCGACGGTTCGTTGGAAGATGGCGAGTGCGTATGCCGGCACCACGCCGATCATCGGCCCGTCGATGAAGGAGATGCTGGAGCGCATCCGCACCGCGTCAAACGGAAGCGTCGACATCCGTTTCTTCGAGCCGGGCGCCCTCGTGCCGCCTCTCGAGATCTTCGACGCCGTCGCCTCGGGCGGCGTGGACGCCGGCTGGGCGACGCCCGGCTTCTGGGCCGGGAAGGTGCCCGCGTTACAGCTCTTCGCGTCGATCCCCTTCGGCCCGGCGGCGCCCGAGTACATGGCGTGGATGTACTTCGGCGGCGGCCAGGAGCTGCTCGACGAGCTCTACCTCAAGCACAACATCAAGAGCACGCTGTGCATGATCCTGCCGCCCGAGGCTTCCGGATGGTTCCGGCAGGAAATCCGCACGCTCGATGACCTCCGGGGCCTGAAAATGCGGTTCTTCGCGCTGGGCGCCAAGGTCATGGAGAAGGTCGGGGTGTCGACCCAGCTGCTTGCCGGCGGCGACATCTATCCGGCGCTGGAGCTGGGAACGATCGACGCCACCGAGTTCTCCAGCCCCGCCATCGACCGCAATTTCGGTTTCGAGCAGATCGCGAAGTTCTACTACTTCCCGGGCTGGCATCAGCAGTCGACCTGGGCCGACGTGATGTACAACCTGGACGGCTGGAACGAACTCTCGCTCAGCCAGCAGAGTCTGTTGACGATGGCGTGCGGCGACCTGGTGCAGCGCGGTCTCGCCCAGGGCGAGGCGCTTCAGGTGCCGGCGCTCGAGTACTTCGAGGGTCAGGGCGTCCAGCTCAAGCGCTGGAACGACGAGTTCCTGAACGCGTACAAGGAAGCGTGGGAGCAGGTCGCCATCGAGGAGGCGGAGAAAGACGCCGACTTCGCCAAGGCGCTGGCTTCGCTGACCGAGTTCCGGGAACGTTTCTCGGTCTGGCGCGACCTCGGGTACCTCGACTGATGACGGAGACGCTCGACCATCACATCGGCGGCCGCCGCGTTCCGGGTGAATCGGGGCGCGTCGGCCAGGTCTTCAATCCATCGACCGGCGAAGTCGCACGGCATGTCCGTCTCGGCGGATCCGCCGAGGTCGACGCAGCCGTGCGGGCCGCCCAGGAGGCGCTGCCGGCCTGGCAGGCGACGCCGCCTGCGGCACGGGCGCGGATCATGTTCCGCTACCGCGCACTGCTCGAAGAGCACGCCGGCGAAATTGCGGAACTGATCTCGCGGGAACACGGCAAGACGCTGGATGATGCGCGCGGGTCCCTGATCCGCGGGTGGGAAGTCGTGGAATTCGCGTGCGGCATTCCGCACCTCCTGAAGGGCGAGCACAGCCGCGACGTCGGCGCCGGCATCGATACCTGGTCCTTGATACAGCCCCTCGGCGTGTGCGCCGGTATCACCCCGTTCAATTTCCCCGCAATGATTCCGCTCTGGATGTTCCCGCTGGCGGTCACCTGCGGCAACACGTTCCTGCTCAAGCCATCCGAGCGCGATCCGTCCTGCCCGTTACGCCTTGTCGAGCTGTTCGAGGAAGCCGGCGGGCCGCCGGGGGTCGTCAACGTCGTGAACGGCGACAAGGCAGCCGTGCAGGCGATCCTCGCGCATCCCGACATCGAGGCCGTCAGCTTCGTGGGTTCGACGCCGGTGGCGCGGGCCGTCTATGCGGGAGCAGCTGAACACGGCAAGCGCGTACAGGCGCTGGGCGGGGCGAAGAACCATCTGGTGGTCATGCCGGACGCCGACCTCGACAAGGCGGCAGATGCGCTCCTGGGCGCGGCATACGGCTCGGCCGGCGAGCGGTGCATGGCGGTCTCGGTGGCGGTGCCGGTGGGGGACGTGGCGGACCCGCTGCGCGATCGGCTGGCGGACCGGGTACGCACCCTGAAGATCGGGCCGTACAACGACCCCGCGGCCGAAATGGGTCCGATCGTGACGCGCGACTCGCTGAAGCGGATCGAGAGCCTCGTGGCCAAGGGGATCGAGGAAGGGGCCGAACTGGTCGTCGACGGGCGCGGCCTGAAGCTCCAGGGGTACGAGGACGGCTTCTACATGGGGGGGTGTCTCTTCGACCGGGTCACGCCGGACATGACGATCTACCGGGAAGAGATCTTCGGCCCGGTGCTGTCGACGGTCCGGGCGGAGTCGTACGCGGACGCGTTGCAGCTGGTGCGCGACAATCCGTACGGAAACGGGGTCTCGGTATTCACCAGGGACGGGGCCGCAGCCAGGGACTTCGCCGAGCGCAGCAACATCGGCATGGTCGGAATCAATATTCCGATTCCGGTGCCGGTGGCCTACCACACGTTCGGTGGCTGGAAGAACTCGTTCTTCGGCGCCTCCAATACACACGGAATGGAAGGCATTCGGTTCTACACCCGCATCAAGACCGTGACGTCGCGTTGGCCGACCAGCGGTGAAAGCCGCCCCGAGTTCGTGATCCCCACGCATCGCTGATTGCGCGGTCGGAGAGTTTCGACCGCTACGGCGGGATTGACGGTAGGGGAGCCGGCCTTGCAACATGGCTGCTCCGGCACCCAACCAGCGGCATGGAACCATGATCAGGCAACTTCATCACAACGCGTACCGCTGTCGCGATTCGGAGGAAACCCGGGCCTTCTATGAGGATTTCCTGGGCCTCCCACTGGCGGAAGCGATGGCCATCGGGACCACCAAGACGGGCCGGCAGGCCCAAGTGTTGCACACTTTCTATCGGCTAGACGACGGCTCATTCCTGGCCTTCTTCGAGGCGCCGGACGAACCGTTCGAGTTCAAGAAACAGCGCGACTTCGACCTCCACATCGCGTTGGAGGTGTCACCCGAAGATCTGCAGATGATGCTCGCCAAGGGGCGGCAGGCCGGGATCGAGACCCGCGGGCCGTCGGATCACGGCATGGTGGAATCCATCTATTTCCGCGACCCGAACGGCTACGTCATCGAACTCTGCGCGAAGCGTACGGGACACGATGACATGCTGGATCCGGACCGAAATGGTGCGCGTGACAAGCTGGACGCCTGGCAGCACGCGAAGGCATCGCAGGCGGCCTAACCGCGACGCAAGGCTTCCGGCTCGAACGACAGGAGACGCGCTACCGGACGGCGCCTCGGTTCAGAAGGTTCCCCCGCGCGCGGCGCGGCCGCCGTCGACCGTCACGATGATCCCGCTCAGGTAGCTCGCCCGATCCGATGCGAGGAACACCACCACGTTCGCGACTTCCGCGACCGACGCGGCCCGTCCCAGCGGCAAGTTCGAGAGGAAATCCCGCCATCGTTCGCGGTCGCCGAGTTCGGTCTCCGCCTTGCCGGCGAGGAGAGCGCGAATGCGGTCGGTCTCGACCGCACCCGGGTTGACGCCAACGATGCGGACGCCCTGATCGATGCTGGTGCTGCCGATGCCTCTGGTGAATGCCATCAGGGAAGCGTTGCCGGCGGTCCCGGCGATGTACGCCGCGTCGTAGCTCTCCCCGGCCATGCCGATGACGTTGACGATCGTACCGCCGCCGCGCTCGCGCATGCGACGGAAGTACTGCCGGGTGATGTTGATGTAGCCGAACACTTTCAGGTCCCACGCCTCGCGCCAGCGCGCCTCGTCGACCTGTTCGACCGTGCCGCCGGGAATGGCGCCCGCGTTGTTGACCAGAATGTCGACATCGCCGCAGCGCTCCACGAGCTCTTCGGCCGATCCGCTGACGGCGAGGTCGATGGGGTGCACCTGCACGTCCACCTGATGAGCTGATCGGATCGCCTCCCGCCGCGTCTCGAGCAGATCTTCACCGCGCGCGGCCAGGTGCAGACTGGCGCCCTCAGCGGCAAACAGTTCGGCGCAGCCGAGCCCAATGCCCTTCGACGCCCCGGTCACCAGTACCGACTTGCCCTGCAGTCCTAATTCCATGGAACGTCTCCCGGGTTCGCGAAGCCCCTACGTATAGGGGACATGCTCATCCGGCGATAGGCGGCCGCGGCGGATTGCGTGCCGCGTGACAGGCGTCGAGCCTCCTGCCGGCGTGCCCGAGCGCGCTCACCGAATACGGTCGGTCTCGGGACAGGCTTTCGATCGGTTCCGTCAGCAAGCCGGATCGCGGCCGGCGAAGCGGCGGCCGGTCAGCTCTGGCGCATCCGCTGGACGCGTCGCAGCGTCCGCGACGGGGATTCCGAGAATCGCCTCGCGTATTCCTTGCTGAAGCGACCCAGGTGCTCGAAGCCGCAGTCCAGCGCGATGTCCGTCACGGATTCACCCGGGGCGGCGGCCAGCAGCCGCGCCCGCGCGTCATCCAGCCGAACCGAGCGCAGAAAGGCCATCGGCGAGGTGCCGCGGCTCCGGAATGCACGGAAGAGGGAACGGCCGCTGATACCGGAGTACCGGACCAGGTCGTCGATCGACAGCGGCTCCGCTGCATGTGCCCGGATGTACTCCTCCACCTCCCGTACCTGGCGAGGTGCGACATCCGGCGGCTGCGCTTCGAACTCCCGCGAGTAGTTGTGCGGCTGCCCGACCAGCAGGGCGGTCATCAACGTATCTTCCACGTTGGTCACCAGGACCGGGTGGTCGCCGATGGAGTTGCCGGCTTCGAGGTCTTCCATCAGAAAACGCAGCAGCCCTCGATAGCGGTCTCCGAACTGCGGGCGAAACCGGGGATCGAACGTCAGCGGCGTCGTAATCGGTTCGCCGGTCAGCACGTGCAGGTGCCGTTCCAGGGCACGGCGGCGGATCTTCACGATCAGCCCGCAGGAGCTGGGCCCGTAGTGGATCGACAGCGGCCGCGTGGGCGACGTGACCATGCCCTGACGCGGGGTCACGACACACAGCTCATTGCCGTTGACGTACCGGATGGTGCCGGAAGCCGCGATCTGCACGAGATAGAAGATCTCGGTTTCGCCCAGGTCGTAGCCGATCTGGGCATCGAAGGACAGCGCCCCGACCGAGATGCGGGCCAACCGCGCCTCGCACAGCCGGAAGCGGAGACTGGCGGCCCGATCCGGGAAGCGAATCTGGTGCCCGCAATAGGTACTGGAAATGAACGACGCCGCTTCGTCGGCGCGGGAAGTCGCTGCGATCTGGTAGCGCGAAAGCGGTCGAACCGGGAGAGCTGTCGTCGTCGGACCCATGGCGGTTTCCCCGTTCAGCATATGAAGCGCGCGGCGGACCGACAAGCAGCACCGGGGATTCGAGGCCCGGTCCCCCGATTGGCGGAATTCGGACATCGATGGCGCAAACCGGATTGCGTCCGGCTTGAGCGTTGGCTTGGGTTGAAGGTGGGCATGTCACGCGTACTGGTGCGCAACGCGCGTTGCCAGGCGCGCCAAATGAACCCTGAGGAGGAGATTTGCCGATGGTTGCCTTGACCATCAACGGATACAGCTACCTCGTGGACGCCCCGCCGGATACACCGCTCCTGTGGATCATTCGGGAGGAACTGCGCCTCTCCGGAACGAAATTCGGGTGCGGCATTGGCCTGTGCGGCTCTTGCACCGTCCACGTCAATGGCGAAGCAGTGCGATCGTGCATGGTCCAAGCGGGCGACGTCGAGGGGACGTCGATCACCACCATCGAGGGCTTGCACTACGCCGACAACCATCCCGTCCAGCAGGCCTGGATCGAAATGCAGGTGCCGCAGTGCGGTTATTGCCAGTCTGGGCAGATCATGCAGGCGGCCGCGCTGCTCTCGGCCAACCCTTCGCCCAGCCGAGACGAAATCGTCGAGGCCATGGACGGAAACCTGTGCCGGTGCGCAACCTATTCAAGCATCGTGGGCGCGGTCGCACGCGCCGCCGAAATCGCTGGAAGCGAGGCCTGACATGAGTACCACAGACACACAACTGTCACGGCGGGACTTCATGGTCCGGTCGATGGCAACCGGATCAGGGGTCGCACTCGGCATCGGCTTTACGACCGGGACGATTTCCGGCGCCCATGCCGCGATCGAACCGGCAGAGGCGTTCACGCCGTCAATCTGGTTCACGATGATGCCGAACGGCCGCACCACGATCCATGTGGTGAAGGCCGAGATGGGCCAGCACATCGGCACCGCGCTCGCGCAGATCGTCGCGGACGAGCTCGAGGTGGACTGGCAGGATGTCTCGATCGACTACCCGGAAGGGAGCGCCGAGAACTTCGCCGTGTACGGCCTCGCCTACACGGTGAACAGCGGCAGCGTCACCACCGAGTTTGACCGCCTGTCGCGCTCCGGCGCCGCGGGCCGTATCGCGCTCGTTGAAGCGGGTGCAGCACTCCTCGGGACGAATGTCGAAGACGCGGTCGCCGCCAGCAGCCGGGTCACCGATTCGGTCTCCGGCCGGTCAATCTCGTACAGCGAGATCCTGTCGCAGACCACCATCGAGCGGCGGTTCGCGTACCCCGACGACTTCCGCGACATCCCGCGGAAGAGCCCCGAGGACTACAACATCATCGGGCAGTCCATGCCCGCGCACGACATTCCTTCCAAGACCAACGGAAGCGCGCGCTACGGCATCGACGTGTTCATCCCGAACATGGCGTACGGCGCGCTGGTGCTGCCACGTGCACGCTACGGCGCCAAGGCGATTTCGGTCGACGACACCAATGCCCAGTCCATACCCGGCTACATCCAGGCCGTCACCGTGGACGACAGTTTCGGCAAGTGCACCGGATGGGTGGTCGCGATTGCCGAGACGTTCCCGGCCGCTGTGAATGCCGCCAAGGCGCTTGAGGTCGAATGGGACCCGGGACCCCACGGCGATGTCTCGCTGGAGGGGCTGCTCGAGGAATACCGGGCACTCCAGGCGGATCCTGAAGTCGGCGCCCCCTGGGTGGACCAGGGAGACGTGGACGGCAGCCTGGCCAACGCCGACGACGTGCTTGAGTCCGAATACACCACCGACATGGTGGTGCACGCGACCATGGAGCCTCTCAACGCCACCGTGCATCAGGTCGGGGACACCTGGCACGTGCACACCGGCACGCAGAGCACGTCATTCGCCCGGATGACCCTTACCGCCTACCTCGCGCACTTCCTCGGCAAGCCTGCGGAGGAGATCAAGGTGGTCGTGCATCAGCGCGTGCTGGGCGGCGGCTTCGGCGGGAAACAGGACTACGACGAGATCCTCGCCGCAGCCTACTGCTCCCACCAGGTTGCACGGCCGGTCAAGCTGCTCCAGACCCGCGAGACGACCTTCGCGACCAGCTTCCCGCGGACGCCGACGCTGCACAAGCTGCGCGGCTCCATCCAGGGCGGCGCCTTCACCGCCATGCAGCACGACATCGTGTGCGGCTACATGGGTCCGCGGTTCTCCGTGGGCAAGGCATACGGGAGCGACTGGCTCCAGCTGGATGCGGACGACGGCTCGGGCCGCGACATCGACCAATGGTCGATCGGCGGCAGCGACCACTGGTACACGCTGGCCAACCATCGCGTGCGCGCCATCAATCACGACCAGACCACCTGGGCCGTGCAGGCGTCGGCTCTCCGGACCGTCTCCAATTCGTACAACTACTTCGTCGTTGAATCCTTCCTCGACGAAGTGGCCCACCGAATTGGCAAGGATCCGCTGGAGTTCCGTCTCTCGATGCTGACCGGCGAAGGCACCAGCCGCGGAATCCCGAACGCCGGCTACGAGCCCGGCACCGGTTCCGACTACTACATGGACCGGCTCTGGATTTCGCTGCCGTGGCCAAGCGAGGACAGCTGGATCCCGTACGAGTCGGCAACGGTCGGCGGCGCCAAGCGGCTGGCCAACGTCCTTCGGGTCGCTGCCGGCAAGGCAGGATACGGAAAGCGCATGCCGAAGAACCACGGCATGGGCATCGCCGTATCGGCAGCGGAGGAACGGCAGAGCCCGACCTGGGTGGCCGGCATCGCCGAGGTCGCGGTTGACCCCGAGAGTGGCGAAATTGACTTGCAGAAACTCACGATTGCCATGGACATGGGAATCGCGATCAACCCCGTCAACGCCGTGGCCCAGATCAAGGGCGCGGCGCTGTGGGGCGCAAGTCAGGTGCTGAGCGAGCGACTCACTGTCAAGGATGGCGCGTTCGAGCAGCACAATTTCGACACCTACCTGCCGATCCGCTTGAGCCAGGTTCCCGAGATCGACGTTGAGATCGTCGAATCCGGGCACCACCCAAGCGGCGTGGGCGAACCCTCGTCGACCGTCGTTGCGCCAGCCGTGGCCAACGCGGTGTTCAACGCCGTGGGAGTGCGCATGCGGCACATGCCGATTACGGCAGACGCGGTGAAGGCTGCCCTCAAGGCGACCTGACCCCGTGACTTGGGGCTGGAGCTACGCGACGTTGGTCGCGTAGCTCCAGTACTGCATGATCGCAGCGAACGTCTTTCTCGGTGCAGCACCCGATGTCGAACGCCCTCCACATGATGTCCGCCCGGGACCTCGCCCGCGGTTTCGGTACGCGCCGATTCTCTCCGGTTGAGGTGACGCAGGCGGTCCTCGATCGGATCGGGGAACTCGACAAGACCTACAACGCGTTTTGCGTGATCGACGGGGAAAGCGCCCTGGAAGCCGCCCGGCAATCCGAACGCCGATGGCATGAGGAGCGCCCGCTCAGCCCGATCGATGGTGTGCCGACCACGGTCAAGGACCTCATTCTCGTCAAGGGATGGCCGACCCGCCGCGGATCGCGGACCATCGATGCCGACCAGCCCTGGGATGTCGACGGACCTCCCGTCGCCCGCCTCCGTGAAGCCGGGGCCGTGCTCATCGGCAAGACCACGACACCCGAATTCGGCTGGAAGGGGGTAACCGACAGTCCCCTGACCGGAACCACCGTCAACCCCTGGGACACCGCCCGCACCCCGGGCGGCTCCAGCGGCGGGGCAGCCGCGGCCGCGGCTCTGGGCATGGGCACGCTGCACCTCGCGACCGACGGCGGCGGCTCCATCCGCATGCCCGCCGGGTTCTGCGGCCTGTTCGGCCACAAACCCACGTTCGGTGCCGTACCCGTCCATCCGCATTCGCCTGCGGGCACGCTGTGGCACCAGGGCCCGATTGCGCGCACCGTGGACGATGCGTGCCTGATGCTCGACATCATCTCGCAGCCGGACGCCCGCGACTGGCAGGCGGTTCCGCTTGCTCGTCCCATTGCCCCGAACGCTTCTGACGATTCCAGCGTGGAGGGTCTGCGGATCGCCTACAGCCGTTCCCTCGGCTACGCCAGGGTTGATCCGCAGGTCACCGCCCAGGTGGATGCGGCGGTGCAGTGGTTTGCCGACCGAGGCGCAATCGTCGTCGAGGAGGACCCGGGCTTCGATGACCCGATCGACGTGATGGTGACCTTGTGGACGGTCGCCCTGGCCCTCGCGACCGACGGGTTGTCGCCGGCGCAGCGCGAACTCGTCGATCCTCCGATCCTCGAGCTGGCGGAACGAGGCAAGTCCGTATCAGCGCTTGCTTATCGTCGGGCAGAACAGAGTCGCGACGCGCTCGGCCGGCACATGCGTGCCTTCCATGAACGCTACGACCTCCTGATGACGCCGCAGCTACCGTTGACAGCGTTCGAAGTGGGCCACGAAGTCCCCTTGGGCAGCGGGATGACTCGCTGGTGGGAGTGGTCGCCGTTTACATACCCGTTCAACTTGACCCAGCAGCCGGCCGCGGCGCTCCCCTGCGGATTCGCGTCAAACGGCTTGCCGGCTGCCGTCCAGATCGTGGCACGGAAGTTCGACGACGAGCGAATCCTCCACACCTGTCGCGCCTACGAACGGGCCAACCCGTTCGTCATGCCGACGCATGTCAACGCCCGTTCGCACGAGGCGGGACCGGGCACCGCAGCGCTCCACGCGTAATCCGCGGCCGCCGGCGATTGGCCGCGGCCACCCCTCAGTGCCCGTACGTTTCCAACGCAGAAGCAAGTTGACGGCCGGGCGCGCGGCGGCGCGGGGGTCGCCCGGCACCAGGCCGGGCAGCGGAGCACGCGTGAAGGCGGCCGACCGGTCCAGCGCCTACGATCGGCCCGTCAACAGGATCCCCAATCCGATTGCGACGAGGACGACCGCGACCCCGTAGAACACGCTGCTCGCCAAGATGGGGAGAACCTGATCGAACCAGACGGTCGGGTTCCCCGGATCGGGGTCCAGCGTTCGATCCACGAACCCCTGGAGCCCCACCAGGCTGTTCGCATGCAGTTGCGACCACAGGCGGGCAATCGAGGGCCCGAGGCCCAGCAGGGCCGCGATGAAGGCCGCGCCTCCCAGGACCAGCGCGGTCCGACCGATCGTGCGTCTCATGGGCAGGGCCTCCCGTCGACGCGGCATTACCCGATCGACTGCCTTGGCTGTGAATCTATCCGACCCTATCGGGCCGCGCGACGCTCTCCGTCCACAATGTGGTCGGATATCCCGGTGATCCCACTATGATCATCTGCCACGCGACACGCCCCATGGTCATCATTGCCACGCAAACACTGTGCGACCGAAACCCTCCATTGATCAGGCTACCGCCATCGAAGAGATCGAGACTCGCCTGCAACGCGCGTTGCCGGCACGAAGCATCCCGGCGGTCATCGGTGACGTGCAGCTGCCCGATTCGCTGCTTGAGAACCTTGTTCCGGCGGCAGTCCTGGTGGGCCTGGTGAACCGGCCGGCGGGCCCGACCATTCTGCTGACCAGGCGCGCCGACGACCTTCCGAGGCACCCATCGCAGGTGAGCTTCTCGGGCGGGGTCGTCGAACCCGATGACGCCGATGCCGTAGCCTGCGCGCTGCGGGAAACGGAGGAAGAGATCGGCCTCCTCCGTCGGCATGTCGAGATCATCGGGCGCCTGGACACGTGCATCACCGGCACCGGTTACGCGGTGATGCCCGTGGTGGGGCGAATCACGCCGGGCTTCACGCTGACCCTCGCGACGCGCGAGGTGGCGGATGCATTCGAAGTGCCCCTCGCCTACCTGCTGAACCCGGATAACCACACCGAAGCCACCCGAGAAACCACTTACGGCACGTTCCGCTTCTACGACATTCGGTGGCGGGAGCACCGCATTTGGGGGGCGACAGCGCGGATGGTGGTGAACCTGTTCGAGAGGACGCAGCTCCCGTGATCCGGACCCTCCTAGTACGCATCCTTCCGTTCCTGGTACCGATCATCCTGTTCGCAGTTTGGTACTTCCTCGCCCGCCGGCGCGCCGGCAAGACAGGCGAGAAGGCGCCGAGCTGGCGCGAGGCTCCGTGGGGCTGGATCGCGCTGTCCGGTTTGCTGGTACTGGCCTTGGGCCTCGCCTTCTTCCGGTTCTCGACCGGCGCTTCGCCGGAGGGGACCTACGTACCGCCAAAATACGAGGACGGCCGCGTCATTCCGGGTCACGTCGAACCTTGACAGCCCGCTCCCTGCAGGTGATCGGTCGGATCACGACCCCACCCGCGTGGCCGAAACGTCCCCTGGTCGCGAAGGTAATGGCGCTGCTCAACACGCCCGAGACCCGACCGGGGGCGCTGTTCGTCGGGGGTTGCGTCCGTGACGCCTTGCTCACGCCGCCGCGCGACACCCTCGATGTCGACGTCGCCACGGTGCATCCTCCGGACGAGGTCCGCCGCCGCCTTCGCCAGGCGGGAGTACGGACGGTCGCCACCGGCATCGCGCACGGCACCATCACGGCGCTGCCGCCGCGCGACGAGCCCGGTTCCGTGGAGGTCACGACCTTGCGCCGCGATGTCCGGACCTTCGGGCGAGCCGCCGAGGTAGCCTTCTCGGACGACTGGATCGCCGATGCGGAGCGCCGCGATTTCACCATCAACGCGCTGTACGCCGGCTCCGATCTCCGTGTGTTCGGGGTCAGCGATCTCGGGCTCCGGGATCTGGCACGCGGCCACGTGCGTTTCATCGGTACCGCGGCACACCGAATTCACGAGGACTATCTCCGCATCCTTCGGTACTTTCGCATGTTCGCGTGGTTCGGCGGATGCGCGCACGATCGCGTGAATCTCAATGCGATCGCCAAGTCGCTCCCCGGTCTGAGGCTCGTGTCCGGCGAACGGATCAGGGCAGAACTGCTGCGGCTGCTGGCCGCTGAGCAACCGGTTCCGGCCGTGGAGGCGATGGCCGCGACCGGTACCCTCCAGCGGGTGGTGGGCAACTGGAGCAATCCGGCCTCCCGGGCCGCGAGGCGGCGGCTCCAGACCCTGGGTCGGCTGGTGCATCTCGAAGGATGGCTCGGTCTCAACGATCCGGGACGGCGACTCTGCGCACTCGTCGACACGGTGCCGGGAGCCAAGACAGCCGAAGCTCGCCTTCGACTCACCAGGACCGAGTCCCGACGCCTGCGTGCCAGCGCCGTCGCCGGGTCACCGGCGAGAACCCGGCCCGAGGCCAGACGGCACGTCTGGGAAGCGGGTGGCAGCCCTCGGGCCCTCGATCGCCTGCTGCTGGGCGCTGCCCGGACCGGGACACCCGCGCCGAACGTCGTCCGCCGCCTTGCCCGGGAGATGCAGACGTGGACGCGGCCGGTCTTCCCGCTGGGCGGCGACGACGTCGTCCGGCTCGGCGTACCCGCAGGTCCGAGGCGCCGGGCCCTGCTCCGCGCCGTCGAAGCGTGGTGGGCGGACGGCGACTTCACGCCCGGCCGGGACTGCTGTCTCGAGGAACTCCGACGGCTGGCCGGCTAGCCCGTCTACCGCGCCCCCGTGCCCCGGGGCATCGCCGCCGGCCGAAGCGAGGGCTAGGCCGTGTTCGTCAAGGCCGCGGTGTCCGCGTCGTGACGGTCGTCGGCCGGCGCCACGATCGAGCCCCCAGTCGGGGTTAGCAGGCCGGCCTTCTGGAGATCACGAAGGCCCGGCAAGTCGTTCCGGGATTCGAGGCCGAAGTGGTCGAGGAAGGCCGGGGTCGTTTGCCATGTCGTCGGACGACCGGGCACCTGTTTTCGCCCCCGCGGTTCGATCCAGCCTTCCTCGAACAGGATGTCGAGGGTCCCCGGGCTGACCGACACACCGCGAATTTCCTCGATTTCGGCCCGCGTGACCGGGGCGTGGTAGGCGACGATTGCCAGTGTCTCCAGTCCGGCGCGGGACAGTTTCCGCCGCCGGACCTTTTCGACGGTCAGCCGGTCGGCAATGTCGCTTGCCGTTCGGAACGCCCAGGCGTTTCCGACCTTCGCGAGCTCCACGCCGCGCCCCCTGTACTGCTCCCGCAAGGCAGTCAGAACGTCCAGGACCGCCGTGCCTTCGGGCAGCACGCGGGCGATCTCGCCGGTCCGGACGGGGGCCGCGCTCGCGAAGAGCAGCGCCTCCGTCACGCGGCATGCGTCAAACGTCGCCGGATCGACTTTGCAGGGCTCCACCGCCGGAGCAGCGTCAACGGGGCACGGCATGCCGCGGGATGCCGGCCCGGGCACCTCGACGCCGGATTGCGGCTCGGTCGAACCGCCCCGAGTCAGGACTTCCAGGGATTCATGCGGCATGAGCCGGATCTCCATTGGGGCCGGTTCGCGAGCGCACCAGGACAGGGCCGAACGGCCGCGTTTGCCGCATGTCCAGTTCGCCTCCTCGAACGAGTTCCAGGCTGGCCACAAACACCGAGGCATACGCCGACCGGCGGACCGGCGACGGATCATCGCGCGGCAGGAAACCGGCAAGCGTCGCCCATTGCTGCAGACCGCCAAGGCGATTCCGAATCCAGCCGGTCGCGGTCTTGACCGAATAGAGGCGTTTGGGACGAACGGCGAGTGCCGGCGGCTGGCGGCGGCGGCAGATGCCCGCATAGGCGACGATCAGGTCGTGGAACGTCGCATCGACCGCGGTCTCTACCTTCTCGGCGCGCGGCTGCGTCTCACCGCGGGCATGGCGATCCCGTCCGAGAAGCGGCCGTCGAAACAGAAGCTCGCCGTGCCGGCGCATGGCGTCCAAACGGACGATGCGAAACCGCAGCGCCTCCGCCAGCTCCTCTCCGGCCAGTTCCTCTTCCTCCGATTCGGGAAGCAGCAACCGCGACTTCATGTAGGCCAACCACGCCGCCGTCACCAGATGACCGGCAGCGACTTCAAGATTGAGGCGGCGCGCCCCTTCGACGAAGGCGAGATACTGCTCCGCGAGCTCGAGAATTGAGATTTCGGCCAGATCCACCTTCTGGCGGCGCGCGAGCGTGAGCAGCAGGTCGATCGGCCCCTCGTACGCGTCCAACGACAGGAAGAATGCGTCCGGAGCCGCCCGGTGCTGCGGCGGATCCTCTTCAAACTCGAGAACGGGAGCGTTCACGTAAGCCCCACCATGCGAATGATGATAGATACCACATATTGGGCCGGTTCGCCAAGAATCCACCGAAATATGGGAAGTTCGGCTCCCAGTGCGGATGCCGCAAGTGGCACCAGCACCAACCCCGCGAGCAGCACCGGGAACCCGTAGCGCTCGGTCGTGGACCAGCGACGCGCCCACCCGGGCGGCAGCGCGGCGTACAGCACGCGCCCACCGTCCAGCGGCAGCACCGGGAGCAGATTGAGGAGCGCCAGGAGCACGTTGATCCAGAGCGCATTCACCAGATTGTCGGCAACCCAGCCACCACCGACCGGAACGCTCGGAACCAGGTGCAGCAGAAGCGCCGCCAGCAACGCGAGCGCGAGGTTCATGCCCGGCCCCGCCAGCGCCACCACCGCGATCCCGATCCGCCTCGGGTTCAGGCGGAAGAAACGCACCGGTACCGGCTTCGCGTAACCGAACACTAGCGGCGAGATCAACAAGAGCACGAGCGGCAGCAGGACCGTCCCTACCGGATCGACGTGGCGCAGGGGATTGAGGCTCACCCGGCCTGCCTGACGCGCCGTGTCGTCGCCGAACTGTTCCGCGACGTAGCCGTGCGCCGCCTCGTGGAGCGTGATCGCCGTCAGCGCCGGCAGTGCCCATACCGAGAGCGTGTAGGCGATGGCACCGGCCTGATCAACCATGCGGAAGACGCTCGCGGAAGGTGCGATACTCGAGCCTGCGGACCTGTTCCGGCGCCCGGCGCGCCGCCAGCCAAGCCAGTGCCGTGCGCCAGCGCGCCGAGGCCTCGTCAGTCATGGCAGGGACCGCCCGCGCGACGGCGGTCATTTCGTTGAAATTCCCGTTGCAGTGCAGGACGACGTCGCAGCCGGCCGCGAGCGCGGCACACGCCCGGTGCTCCATCGCGCCGACAAGCGCTCCCATGCAAAGATCGTCCGACAGCAACAGGCCCTCAAAGCCGATGCGGCCGCGCACGAATTCGCGGATTCCCTTGGGCGAAACGGTAACGGGCAGATCGGCATCAAGCGCCGCATAGACCACGTGCGCCGTCATGGCGACCGGCGCATCGCGAAGCACGCGGAACGGGACGAAATCAGTCGCCTCAAGAACCTGTCGCGGAGTCTCGACCACTGGCAGCTGCTCGTGGCTGTCGGCCCTGGCGCGGCCATGGCCGGGTATGTGCTTGACGACCGGGAGCACACCCGCGCGCCCCAGCCCGTCCATGGCCGCTCGACCAAGCGCCGCCACGATGCCGGGATCGCCGGCAAAGGCGCGATCCCCGATGACAGCATGGCCTTCTTCCATTGCCAGGTCGAGCACCGGCGCACAGTTCACATCGATCCCGAGACTTGCGAGATCGCGGCCCAGCAGGGCATGCCCGATCCGCACCGTGTCGCCCGCCTGACCGAGATCGCTCGCCGCCAGTTGCCCGTACGCGGCAGCCGGCGGATAGGCGGGCGCGTGGGGCGGGCCAAACCGCTGCACGCGGCCACCCTCCTGGTCGATCAGGACCGGCGCTTCAGCTCCGGCCGCCTCCCGGAGCGCATTGACCAGCCCGACCGTTTGCGTGGGGGTGTCCAGGTTTCGGGCGAACAGAATGAAGCCGAACGGAGTGAATTCGCTGAATAACGCTTGCTCTTCAGGGCGAAGTTCCGGTCCGGCAATGCCGAAAATGACCGGAAGGGTCACTGCCCCTTGGCGACGAAACAGGGAACGCCCCGTTTCTCCAGCCGGTTGCAGACCTCGCCTGCGTCTTTCCTGGTCTCGAAGGGGCCAGCCTGCAGGCGCTGCACCCGCTCCTGTTCCGACACCTTGAACTCCCGCACGCGGAAATCGAGGTTGCCGAAGACGTCGGGATGGGCGGCGAGCAAGCGCTGCGCCTCCACGACGGCGCGGTCGCGCGAACGGATCGCCAGCAACTGCACCGACGCTTTCCATGCACTGCGGGGATGACGGGGCTCGGGGAGTTTCGGCCGCTCCTCGGCAGCCATCGCAGGCTCTTCCGCTGCTTCCAGAGCCGCAGGTTCTTCCGCAACGTCCTGGGCCGCGGCCGCTTCCGCGTCCGGCACGGCCTCGGGGGGCGGCTCGGCAGGCTCCACCCGGGGCCGGGCCACCGGTTCCTCGAAACTTGGCAGCAGCCGTTCCGGACCGGCATCCGGTTCCGTACCCTCCAGCAGGGCGCTGCCGCGGGAATCGGCCTGGTACCCGCCCGGGTCCTCCGGGCGTTGGCGGATCGGTTCCGGCAACGGCTCCACCACGGGGACGGATTCGGTGTCCCGATCACCGGTCCCGAAGTAGCCCTCGAAGTACATCCAGGCACCGATTCCGAAGCCGCCGACGAGCACGGCGGCCACCACCAATCCGGCTACCCGGTTCATCGCATCTCCTCCACCGGGGTCACGCCCAGAATCGACAGGCCGGCGCGCAACACCGCCCGCACCGCATCCGCCAGCAGCAGACGCGCCGCGGTCCGCGGCCGGTCCCCGGGGATCAGTGTCCGCAAGGTCGGTTCGCCACGGGCCCCGGCCGTCCAGAGCTCGTGGTACCGGGCCGCTAGCTCCGACAGCTGGAATGCGATGCGGTGAGGTTCGCGGGCGCGCGCTGCCGCTTCGACCTGTTCAGGCCAGAGCGCGACTTCCCGCATCAGTGCCACCTCCCGGGGATCGGTGAGCAACGTCGGTTCAGCCTCGGAGGCGACGTCGAGAGCTCTCAGTTCCTCATGGTCCTGGACCCGTCGGAACACCGAACAGATCCGGGCGTGAGCATATTGGACGTAATAGACCGGATTGTCCTTTGACTGGCGCACCGCCTCCGACAGATCAAAATCGAGCGGCGCATCCGGCCGCCGCATCAGCATAAGGAAGCGGAACACGTCCGGACCGACCTCGCGAAGGACGGACTCCAACGTGACGATATTGCCGTCGCGCTTCGACATCCGCACCGGTTGCCCGGCACGTGTGACCCTCACCAGCTGACAGAACTTGACGTCGAGACTGGCCGAGTCCTCGCTGAGGGCAGCGAGTCCTGCGCGCACGCGCTTGGCATAACCTCCGTGGTCAGCGCCCCACACGTTGATCTGCTCGCTGAAACCTCGGCGGAACTTGTCAAAATGGTAGGCAAGGTCGCCCGCGAAATATGTCCATTCACCGTTGGCTCGGCGCAGGGGGCGGTCGGCATCGTCGCCGAACCGGCTGGCTCGGAAGAGCAGTTGGGGACGAGGCTCCCACGCCTCACCGGCCTCACCCTTGGGCCGGGGCGGTACTCCGGTGTAGACGAGATCTCGCTCTTCCAGGACACCTACGGCATCGTCGACGCGGCCGGCCTCCCGCAGGTCGCGCTCCGACGCAAAGACATCGAAGCGAATGCCGAGTTGTTCCAGGTCCCGGTCGATCAACTTCATCATCGCGCCGACACCGGTCTTTCGGAACTGCTCCAGCCACACGTTCTCCGCAGCAGAAACCATCTGTCCGCTGTCCATCGCAAAGAGCTCATCAGCCACCGGCTGGAGGTACTCGCCCGGATACAGGCCCTCCCCCGGCGGCGCGCTCTCGGCGCCGGCCGCCATGCGGTAACGGTGATGGAGCGAGCGAGCGAGCTGGTCGATCTGGCCGCCAGCGTCGTTGATGTAGTACTCCCGGGTGACCGTGAAGCCCGCGAACGCCAGGAGGGCCGCGGTCGCGTCTCCCAGAACGGCGCCACGCCCGTGTCCAACGTGAAGCGGCCCGGTCGGGTTCGCTGACACGTATTCGACATTGATCGGCGTCGCTTCGCCCATCCCGGAACGACCGTAGTCGGCGCCGCCCGCCGCGGCCGTCCGCAATGCCGGAATCCATGCCGATGGCGCGATCCGCAGGTTGACGAAACCGGGGCCCGCAGTTTCCGCAGATTCGATGCCGGCGGTCCCAGGCAGTGCTCGTGCCAGGCGGTCGGCGAATTCCCGCGGGCTCATTCCGACACGCTTTGCCAGGACCAGGCTGGCGTTGGTGGCAAGGTCCCCGTGCGCGGGGTCGCGCGGTGGACTCAGTGTCACCGCGCGCTGCAGCAGCGACTCCCAGTCCCCGCTGGGGACAGACGACGTGCCGGCGACCTGTCGAACCGCCTCCATGACGTGCCGGCGAAGCGCCGGGATCGGCGCGTCACCGGGCACCGGGGCCGTCACGTCCGGCTGGCCTTCCTTCCGGGACACAGCCTGGATCACGTCTCCCGGCGGTGCGGCAACTTCAGTCGGCGAGACCCTGCCTGACGGTAGCAATCTGCTCCTGCGCGGCGGCCGTCAGGATGCGCGTGTCATTCGCGATCGAAACGAACTGGAACCCTTCGCGAATCTTCTGCAGGGAATACTCCGGGCTGAGGCAATGCAGTCCCGCCGGTACTCCGGCCCGCTTGGCCGCTGCCAGAATGGTCGCCATCGCCTCGGTGACGACTGGATTGTCGGTATCCATCTGCGGCCTCTCGCCGAGCGACAGCGCGAGGTCCGACGGGCCCACGTAGATTCCGTCGAGGCCCGGCGTGGCGACGATTGCGTCCACGTTCGCGACGGCTTCCGCAGTCTCGACCATCGCGATTGCCAGAATGGTCTCGTTCGCCTTGTCGAGGTAATCGGGACCGCCGTAGATCGCAGCCCGAATCGGGCCGAAGCTTCGGGCCCCCTCAGGGGTGTACTTGCAGTAGGAAACCAGCTGCGCGCACTGCTCGGGCGTGTTGACCATCGGACAGATGATGCCGTAGCTCCCGGCGTCGAGAAGCCTTCCAATGATTCCGGGTTCCAGCGTCGGGACCCGCGTGAGGGGCGTCACCGGGGTAGTCGACAGCGCCTGCAACATCTGCACGGTGTCGGAAAAATCGCTCAGTCCATGCTGCAGGTCGATGGTCACGGAGTCCCATCCGCATCCCCCCATGACCTCGGCAGCGAAGCTGTTCGGAATGGCAAGCCAACCGTTCACAACGGCGCCGCCTTCCTGCCAAATTTTCTGAACGGCGTTCTCGCGCATGGTTGCTACTCCAGTACTTCGGGATTGACGATGTGCCCGGCCTTGATCCGGCCGTCGAACGCGTCCAACACGTTCTGACAGGTGACTTCCGCCATGGCACGCATGGACTCGTTGGTTACACCGGCCACGTGCGGTGAAAACAGCACGTTTTCGAGATCGAGAAGGGGATGGTCGTCCGGCGGCGGTTCCAGATCGAAGACGTCAAGGCCTGCTGCACGAATTCCGCCACCCCGGAGTGTTTCGACCAGCGCTTCCTCGTCGATGATTCCCCCGCGGGCAGTATTGACGAGGATGGCCGTCGGCTTCATCAGACCGAGCTCGGCGGCACCGATCAGGCCTTCGGTCTCGGCATTCCGGGGACAGTGGACGGTGACAAAATCCGCCGTCGGCAGCGCCTCCTCCAGGCGCGCAACGCGGCGGGCGCCAGCCCGTTCCACGGCAGCGTCCTCGACGTAGGGATCGAAGACGTCGACCGCCATTCCAAGTCCCTTGCCAATCGACGTCGTGCGGGTGCCAATTCGGCCGAACCCGATCACCAGCAGCCGCTTTCGGAACAATTCGGTGTTGTCCCGCTCAGTCCCGAACCGATCCTGGAAGCGGCGCCCCTGCACCGCACCGTGGTATTGGAGGGAGCGCTTGGCAAGCGCCATCATCATGAAGACGGCGTGCTCCGCGACCGACCTTGAGTTGGCTTCGCCGGCAATCAGCAGCGGAATGCCACGCTCGGTCAGCGCCTCGACGTCCACGGAGTCGTAACCGACGCCAAAGCGCGCCACCGCTTCCAGCTTCGGCGCCGCCTCAATGAATTTCCGGTCACAGATGGTCGTGCGCAGGGTCACTGCAGCGACATCACTCATCCGCTCGAGAAGCGTATCGAGCTCGTCGTTGGAGCACTCCTCGACCAGGACGTCGTCGCGGGCCTCAAGAAGGGATCGTCCCGCGGCCGGCATGCCCTGCACCAGCATCACTTTGCGCTGATTCGCCATATTCTCGTCCCTCAAATCTCTTCGACGCCGCGTTCCACGTAGCGGGCACGGTCCCACATGGTGGTGACCTCGCCGCGAGCAATCCGCTCCTCAAGCGCGTCTTCCTTCGCCTGCACGTCCGCCAGAGCAGAGATCACCCGTTCAGCCTGGACGCGGGGCACCACCACCACGCCATCTTCGTCAGCCACCACGATGTCTCCCGGCTGCACGACCACGTCGCCTACGCTGACGGGGCCGTTGAGCTCCCCCGGTCCGTTGCGGTACCCGCCGTTCGGCCGGAGTCCCCGCGAAAACGTCGGAGGGCCTTTGGCGCGGATACCCGCCGCATCACGCACCAAGCCGTCGGTGACGATCCCAACCACGCCTTTCTGCTTGGCGACCGCGGCGTAATGGTCGCCGATTACGGCCCCGCTCTCATCGCGCCCGGTTGCCAGCACCAGGACGTCGCCCGGCGCCACAACATCAAGTGCCGCCACCGCCGCAAGAATGTCCCGCGGTCCGCCGGAAGCCGTGACGGCAATGCCGGCAAAACGCATGTCCGGGTCGAGCGGCCGAATCCCCACGTCCATGCAGTTCCAGCCCTGTTGAGCATCGGCGAGGAAACTGGTTGGCGCGCCAGTTACGGCCGCGACCTGCTCCGGCGTTGCCCGGCCGACCGGCGTGTGAATCCGGAGGGCGAGCGGGTCGCCGATCATGAAAACATACTGGAGAACACGGTCACGGCCCTCTGGTGACCGCGACACCATAGCGCAGCCGGACCCGGCACCCAATTTCGACTTTCTTGATCTGTGCGCCGCCGGCCAGTGCGGCTGGGCCATTCACATACAGGTGTTCGTGCCGCGGCCAACCCGACCCGCGAATGCCCGCAGCGCCGCTCCCTGCCCCACCGGCAGGCAACCGGCGCGAGGCCGGCTTGGTAATTGGACAAAGGCGGCGGCCTGTGGTGCCCCCTACGGGACTCGAACCCGTGTTTCCGCCGTGAAAGGGCGGCGTCCTGGACCACTAGACGAAGGGGACACGAAACCGGCGATTAAGCGCCGACCCCGGGCGGGTCGCCGCGCGCCGGCCTGATGCCGGCTCAACTCTGCCGGCAACGGCACGTGAGCAACCGGATCAAATCCTATTCTGGTCCGCGCTGCAAGTCATGGCATTCGTGCGAACCGCTCAACGGACTCGGCGGCATCGGGGCTGAACCGCCCCTGCCGAACATGGCTCAAGCACATCCGGCACGATCATTCCGGAACCGGGTCGTGTTGCCGCGCTCCGCCGTATAGTCGATGCGCAGGGCCGATGCCCCGCACGTTCAACCTGGGCCCGCTCGATGCCTGACGCAACCCGATCCTCCCGTTTGCCGCGGTTCGGCGTCACGCTGGGTGATCCCGGAGGAATCGGGCCGGAAATCGTCGTCAAGGCCCTGGCGGCTCTCCCGTCGGAAACGCGGTGCCGGATCGTCATCGTCGGCGACATCGCCGCCCTTCGGCGCGCGGAGCAGGCGTTCGGGCGCGGCTCGAATCCTGCCGCGACGTGCGATCTCGAGGACACCGGCGCCACCGACGGGCCCGCTCCGGTCGGCACCGCCTCGGCCGCCGGCGGAGCCGCGAGCCATGCCGCAGTGGTGCGAGCCGTGGAACTGGCCCGCGCCGGCTCGATCGATGTCATCGTGACCGCCCCCATTTCCAAGGAGGCGCTCCACCTCGCCGGCCATCCGTACGACGGGCACACCGGCCTGCTCGCCCATCTGTGCGGTGTCGATGATCCCTTCATGCTGCTGGCGGCCCCGGACTTCGCCGTGATCCATGTCTCGGCACACGTTCCACTCCAGGTGGCAATTGATCGGGTCCGCACAGCGCGAATTCTCGACGCGATCCACACTGGTGCGCGTCACTTCCGGCGGATGGGTATCCGTGAGCCGCGGATTCGGGTCGCTGGCCTCAACCCCCATGCCGGCGAGGGCGGAATCCTCGGATCGGAGGACGAGGCAGAAATCGCGCCCGCTGTGGCGCAGGCTCGGGCCACGGGCCTTGACGTCACTGGACCGCACCCGCCGGACACGGTGTTCCGGTTGGCGGCAGCAGGCGAAGCCGATCTGGTGGTGGCCCAGTACCATGACCAAGGACACATCCCGGTCAAGTTGAACGCGTTCGATGCGGCGGTGAACGTGACGCTGGGGCTTCCGATTCTCCGTGTCTCGGTCGACCATGGGACCGCTTTCGACATTGCCTGGCAGGGTGTCGCGAGACCCGACAACCTGCACGCGGCGCTTGCCTATGCCGACCGACTGGCCGGGACGCCGGGACCTGATTGAAGCCGCAGGCCGTGGTCTGGACCTCCGTGTCGCCTGATTCGTGCCCCCGGCGACTGACGGGCAGTGAAGAGCGGGCTGCCGCGATCAGTGCGCAGTCCAGCCGCCGTCGACCCTGAGGCTCGTACCGTTCACGATGCTCGATGCCGGGGAGGCCAGATAGAGGACGGCTGCGGCAACATCGTCGACGCTGCCGTACCGGTTCATCTTGATCATGTTGCGGACGAACTCGGCGAAGGCGGGATCCTCCAAGTAGGGACGCGTCATTGGTGTCTCGATGAACGTCGGAGCCACCGCATTGACCCGAATCCCCTGCGGTCCGAGCTCGACGCCCATGGCCTTGGTGAGGCCCTCGATTGCATGCTTCGTCATGCAGTACACGGTCCGATCGGCGGCGCCCACGTGACCCATCTGCGAACTCATGTGGATGATCGACCCGGATTTTCTGCGAAGCATCACGCGGGCGGCACTTCGGGCCACCCGGAAAGCAGAACGCACGTTGAGATCCAGCAGGAGGTCAAGGGCCGCGTCGGTGACCTCCGGAAACGGTTGCGGCCGATTCGTGCCGGCGTTGTTCACCAGCACGTCGAGGCGGTCCATCCCTTCAATGCGGTCCAGTAGGCCTTCGTCGGTCACGTCCTCGACCCAGGTCTCGACCGGCGCCGCCGCCTCGCTGGCCAGACGTTGAAGATCCGCCTCGGTCCGGGCCACCGCGACGACCGCCGCGCCCGCCTCGGCCAATGCCAGCGCACACGCCCGGCCCAGGCCGCGCCCGGCGCCGGTCACCAGCGCAACCTGGCCATCCAGTCCCTGGGCCCAGACCGGCAGTCCCTGCGCCTTTCGGTCAGTCTCGATCATCCTTCTCTCCCGAAGCCGGCGCACGATGGCGTGCTACGATCGCCGGCCGATTCAATCCCTGGACACGCATCATGGCCCGTCACCTCAAGACCGGGATCAGCGACGACGCCAAGGCGGATGCCGACGCCAAGGTACGGCAGACGGTCGAGGACATTCTGGCCCAGATCGAAACGCGCGGGGACGCCGCCGTGCGCGAATACTCGGAACGCTTTGACCGGTGGTCGCCGGAAACGTTCCGCCTCGATCGGGCGGCCATCGACGCCTGCTACGCCCGCGTGAGCGCGCGCGAACGCGCCGACATCGAATTCGCGCAGGCCCAGATCCGCAACTTTGCCTCGATCCAGCTGGATGCGCTGCGCGACGTGGAGCACGAGACCATGCCGGGCGTCGTGCTCGGCCACAAGAACATCCCTGTCAACAGCGTCGGATCCTACGTTCCCGGCGGCAAATATCCGATGGTCGCTTCGGCACACATGAGCGTGGTGACGGCCAAGGTCGCGGGCGTGAAGCGGATCATCACGTGCGCGCCACCCTACGAGGGCGAGCCGAATCCGGCGATCGTCGTTGCCCAGGACCTCGGCGGAGCTGACGAGATCTACTGCCTTGGCGGCGTGCAGGCGGTCGGCGCCATGGCACTAGGTACCGAATCGATCGCTCCGGTCGACATGCTCGTCGGGCCGGGCAACATGTTCGTCGCCGAGGCCAAGCGGCAACTGTTCGGACGCGTCGGCATCGATCTCTTCGCCGGCCCCACCGAGACGCTGGTCATCGCCGACGACTCCGTCGACGGGGAGCTGTGCGCGGCCGACCTGCTCGGGCAGGCCGAACACGGACCGACTTCCCCGGCCATCCTGCTGACGAATTCGGAGGCCCTAGCCCGAGACACGCTGACGGAGGTCGAACGGCAGCTCGAAACCCTGGCCACGGCTGAAACCGCCGGGCAGGCTTGGCGGGACTATGGCCAGGTGATCGTGTGCGACGGGTACGACGAAATGATTACGGTGGCCGACGCCATCGCGGCCGAGCACGTCCAGGTGATGACCCGGGACCCGCAGTACTTTCTCGACCGACTGACGAACTACGGGGCGCTCTTTCTCGGCCCTGAGACCAACGTGTCGTACGGCGACAAGGTGATCGGCACCAACCACACGCTCCCGACTCGTGGGGCGGCCAGGTACACCGGCGGTCTGTGGGTCGGCAAGTTCATCAAGACATGCACCTACCAGCGAATTTCCGAGGAAGCCTCGGTCGCGGTCGGCCAGTACTGCTCCCGGCTCTGCGCCCTCGAACACTTTGCCGGCCACAAGGAGCAGGCGGACATCCGTCTGCGTCGGTATGGAGGGATGAACATCCGGGGGTTGGAGGCGCTGCCAGGCGCCGACTAGCCCGCCGCAATTGCATCCATACCGTTGCAGTGGTCCCCCTAGTCGGTTCGGGCGGCCGGCGCGGCAGCCTCGCTGGTCGGCGGGTTCCGGGTGCGCGGCCCGCCCGGGCATGCGAAACTCCGCCACGCCGCCGGCCCGAGCACCGAACTGCAGTCGCTCGCGGGGACCGGACCCAGTACTCGAACGGACGAGCCCGCACCGCTGCCTTCCCAGCCGCTGACAGGGGGCTGCAGGCACCCTGATCAAGACAAGGAGTTGTCCATGAACCAGATCGATCTGAAGGGCCGCGTCGCCGTCGTGACGGGCGCCGCGAGTGGCATCGGCCGCGCAACGGCGAAGCGTCTCGGCGCGGACGGGGCCGCTCTCGAACTTTGGGACGCCGCCGCCGAAGGTCTGGCGGAGACCGCCGACAGCACCGGGGGGACGGCAACGGTCCTCAGCGTCGCCGACGATGACGCCGTGGCCGCCGCCGCGGCGGCGGCGGCGGAGCGGCACGGACGTGTCGACATCCTCGTGAACTGCGCGGGTATCGCCGGCGACATCGCTCCGGTCGCCGAAGCGGACCCGGCCGAATGGCGACGCGTGATCGAAGTCAACCTGACCGGAACGTTCCTCTGCTGCCGGGCGGTCGTGCCGCACATGGTGCGCTCGGGCTACGGCCGGATCGTCAACATCGCGTCCGTCGCGGGCAAGGAAGGCAACCCGAATGCCGCCCACTACAGTGCGTCGAAGGCCGGCGTGATCACGTTTACGCGCGCGCTCGGCAAGGAAGTGGCCGGCAGCGGCGTACTCGTGAACTGCATCACGCCGGCGGTGATTGACACGGCCATACTGGGCCAGGTCACCGAAGCGCAGGTGAAGTACATGGTCGAGCGTATCCCGCTCGGTCGCATGGGGCGCCCTGAAGAAGTCGCCGCCCTCATCGCGTGGCTATCGTCGGAGGAGTGCTCGTTCTCGACCGCCGCGGCCTTCGATCTCTCGGGCGGTCGTACCACGTACTGAGCCAGACCATCCGCCAGCCCGGCACCCTCGCCCGGATTCAGGAGCAAGCATGCACCCGCTCACCATTCGTTCGGTCTCCACGCGCGTCGTCGAAGTCCCGCTGAAGCGCCCGCTCTCCACCCGCATCGGCTCGTTCGCAAAGGCTCCATTCCTGCTGATCGACGTGCTGACCGAGGAAGGCGTCACCGGCCGCAGCTACCTGTTCGGCTACCGGCCCAACGGAGCGCGCCTGCAGGCGACCGTGCTCGAAGAGGTCGAGGCCAAGGTCAAGGGACGGCCGTGCACGCCCGCGACGCTCTACGACGAACTGGTGCAGGAGCTCAACCTGTACGGGCCCCAGGGGATCGCGCTCCAGGCGATCTCGGGCTTCGACATGGCCGCCTGGGACGCCTGCGCCCGCGCCGCCGGCCTGCCGCTGGCCGCCCTCCTCGGGGGGACGCCCGGCCCGGTGCGCGCCTACAACTCCAACGGCCTCGGCCTGATGGAACCCGACGCGGTGGCCGCCCAGGCCGTGGAGCTGCTCGAAGGCGGCTTCCGGGCGATGAAGATCCGCTTCGGGCGCGATCACGCGGACGGCGATCTCGCGGCGTTCGAGGCGGTGCGCGCAGCCATCCCCGAGGACTGTCTGCTCATGTCCGACTTCAACCAGGGCCTGTCGCGACGGGAGGCGCTGCGGCGGTTGCCGATGCTCGACGACCTCGGCCTGGTCTGGTTCGAGGAGCCGGTCACCTACGACGACTACGATGGCTGCCGGGAGCTCCGCGAAACCGTCGCCACACCGATTCAGATCGGCGAGAACTTCTACGGCCCGGCGGACCTGCAGGCTGCGATTGCCGCCGACGCGGCGGACTTCGTGATGCCGGACGTCCAGCGCATCGGCGGCGTGACAGGATGGTTGCGCGCGGCCGCTGTCGCCCACGGCGCGCAGCTTCCCGTGTCGACCCACCTGTTCCCCGAGGTGTCATCCCACCTCATGCGCGTGACGCCGGGCGCCCACTGGCTCGAGTACGTCGACTGGGCGACGCCGTTTCTCGCAGAACCGCTGCAGGTGCAGGATGGCTACGCCCAGGTGACGACCAGCCCAGGGACTGGCATCGAATGGGAAGAGGACGCGGTACGCAAGCTCGCCGCCTGACGTGGTGCCCGGGCGGCGCCGGGCGACCGGGCGGGGGCTGACACGTTGGCACCCGACCGGACCGTGCTGGGCATCGAAAGCAGCTGCGACGAGACCGCCGCCGCCATCGTCGATTCCCGGCGCCGGATCCGCGCGAACGTCATCCTGTCGCAGCACGCCCAGCACTCCCCCTTCCGGGGGGTCGTGCCCGAACTCGCGGCGCGGAGCCACGCCGACCGCCTCGACCTGACGATCCAGGAGGCTCTCCGCGAGGCGGAATGCTCCTGGGAAGACCTCGACGCGGTCGCCGCGACCGCGGGTCCCGGCCTCCTCGGCGGCGTGCTCGTGGGTACCGTGACCGCGAAATGCATCGCCCTCGTGCACGGCCTCCCGTACATCGCCGTGAACCATCTCGAGGCGCACGCGCTCACGCCGAGGCTCACCGACCGCGTGGAGTTTCCCTATCTGGCTCTGCTCGTGTCCGGGGGGCACAGCCAGTTCGTTGCGGTGGCCGGCGTCGGCCGTCACAGGCTGCTCGGCACGACCCGTGACGATGCTGCCGGAGAGGCATTCGACAAGGCGGCCCGGCTCCTGGGCCTCGGCTTCCCCGGCGGCCCGGCCATCGAGCGCGCGGCCCGCGACGGAGACCCCGACCGGTTTCCCCTGCCCCGGCCCCTGGCCGGCCAGGCGAACGCGGACCTGTCCTTCAGCGGCCTGAAGACCGCATTGGTACACGTGACGGGACGGCAGGGGTCGGACCCCCTCGATACCCGAACCCGCGCCGATCTTGCGGCATCCTTTCAGAAGGCGGTGGCGGAAACCCTGGCAGACCGCCTGGAGCAGGCCGTCCGCGCCTTCCGGAGGCTGCATCCGGCAGGAACGGTCGTCGTCCTTGCCGGCGGCGTGGCCGCAAACCAGTCATTGCGCACGCGACTGGACGTGGTTGCCTCGCGCCACGCGATGCGCCTCGTCGCGCCGCCGCCGCAGTTGTGCACCGACAATGCGGCGATGGTGGCCTGGGCCGGACTGGAACGACTGGCGGAAGGCTCGGTGTCGGCGCTGGAAGAGCCGGCTCGAGCCCGGTGGCCGCTGGCCGGGGGCCGTCCATGACCCGCATCTCGATCATTGGCGCCGGGGCATGGGGTACCGCTCTCGGCGCGGTCCTCGCCCGCGCCACCGGCGGCGAGACCATTCTGTGGGCGCGGCGGCGGGAAGTGGCCGACGCCATCAATCGCACCCACTGCAATCCCGAGCTGCTGCCGGGTGTCGACTTGCCACCGGCCCTCCGCGCCACGGCCGCGCTTCGCGAAGCGGCTGCCGACGTCATGGTGGTCGCCGTTCCCGCCCAACACGTCCGGACCGTCGTGTCGCTTCTCAGTGGAGCGGTTCCGGCAGACGCGGCGCTGGTGCTCTGCGCCAAGGGCATTGAACGGACCAGCGGCTACCTGATGAGCGAGGTGATTGCCGACATCCTCCCGACGGCCCGGGTCGCCATCCTCTCGGGGCCTTCCTTTGCGAGCGAAGTGGCGCAGGGCCTGCCGACCGCGCTTGCCCTTGCCACCGACGATGCCGGCCTCGCGGACCGGGTTCAGGGCGTGTTCGCCGGGTCTGCCCTGCGGATCTACGCGAATGACGACCCCATCGGGACGCAGGTCGGCGGCGCAGCCAAGAACGTACTGGCGATCGCCTGCGGCATCGCCATGGGGGCCGGCTACGGCGAGAACGCCCGCGCCGCCTTGATCGCACGGGGGATTGCGGAGATCCGCCGACTGGGAATTGCGTGCGGGGGGCGCGCGGAAACCCTTGCCGGGCTCGCGGGGATCGGCGACATCGTGCTGACCTGCACCAGCGCCGCGTCCCGGAACTATGCGTTCGGCCATCGCCTGGGTGCCGGCGCGGGTGCGGACAATGCGCGGACCCAGGGCCGGGCCATTGTGGAGGGCGCGGCCAGCGCCGGCGCCATCCGGCAGCTCGCTCGACGCCTTGACGTGGACATGCCGATCGCCGAAGGCGTCGTGCAGATCCTCGATGATGGCGCCGACCTCCGAACGGTCGCGGGGGACCTGCTCGCGCGACCGCCCCGCGCGGCCGGCGAGGCCGCCTGAGTGATCCCGATTGATGCGGCAGCACGTGCCCGGAATCGGCGCAACGGAGGGGCGCCGTGACCACGCTCGAACTGTGGATCTACGGTTTCGTGCAAGGTGCCACGGAGTTTCTTCCCGTCAGTTCCTCGGCGCATCTGTACGCGCTGGAGGAGCTCTTCGGCTGGCCTGACGCAGGGCGCGCGCTCGCCGTGGCGAGCCACACCGGCACCCTGGTCGCCGTCATCGTGGCCTGTCGCAGCCAGGTGGTCAGGTTGGCAAACGGATTCCTGATGCTCGCGCTTAGACGCTCCGACCGGGCGGAAGCCCGGGAGGCGCTTCGAATCCTGGCGGCAAGCGTTCCCTTGTTCATCGCCGGCGTGGTTGTCGCCATCCAGGTGCCCACGACGACACTCACGCAGCTTCCCGTGATGGCGGCCGCCACCGCGGGCGGCGGGGTCCTGTTGCTGGCGGCAGACCGTGGATGGCTGCGGGTGCGGGCTGCCCGGACGGACGGCTTCGCCGCCTACTGGTTCATCGGGTTGATGCAAGTTCTCGCACTCGTCCCCGGCGCCAGCCGGGCGGGTTGCGTGATGACCGCCGCCCGAATCGTCGGCTGGAACCGGACTGCCTCGGCCAACGTGGCGTTCGTGCTCGGTCTCCCGGCAATCGCGGGCGCCACGACCGTGGAAGCGTGGCGCCTCGCCCAGACTGGCGATGCCGGGCTGGTCACCGCGGCGGCAACGGTGCTGGTGGTGGCGTTCGTCTCCGCGCTCGCAGCGATCTGGCTGCTGATGCGCTGGCTGCGGCAACGGAGCTTCCTGCCGTTCGTGATCTACCGGTTCGTGCTGGCCGGTCTTCTAGCGTGGATGGCGCTCCACGCCACGTAGGAGGGCTTCGTTCGCGCGCACGCGGGCACGACGCGGTCGATTGACGTCGGCCGCACAATTGACTTCGCGCGGGTGCTCGCATAAACAGGCCTGCACGAACGCCCGCCGCCACCCACACACCCTGCCAAGCGGCAACGTGGTGCCGCTCCGTAGTTTCTGGGCGCTCGTTCCTGTTTTTCTTGAGTGCACAGCATGTCGCTGAAGATTCGTTTGAGCCGTGGCGGGGCCAAGAAAAACCCGCACTACCGGATCGTCGTGGCCGACTCCCGGAGTCCGCGCGATGGCCGGTTCATCGAACGGGTGGGCACATACCACCCCTTGCGGCCCAAGGACGCTGACGACCGGGTCAACCTGGATCTTGACCGTATTCAACACTGGATGGAGCGCGGCGCGAATCCAACGGACCGGATCAAGCGGTTTCTTGTCGACGCCGGCGTGCTGCCACGGCCTGCCAAGTTCGGCGCCGTGCCGGCCGCTTCGGCCGACCCCGAGGACACGGCGGCCGAACCTACCGCCTGAACCATGTTTGCACTGGCGGCCGGCGTCGGCCTCTTCGTAGCCCTGCACCTGCTGCCGATGCTGCGCGGGTCGGCCCGCGCCGCCCTCACCCGAATCCTGGGCGAACTGCCGTACCGGGCACTCTTCGCCGTGGGTGCCCTGATTGCCGTGGGCCTCATGGTCTGGGGCTGGCGAGTCGCCCCCGTCATTCCCGTGTACGCCGTCCCGCCATCGGTCGCGTGGCTGGGCACCGGGCTTGCCTTCGCCTCGGTCGTGCTGTTCCTGTCGAGCGTCTACCCGTCGCGTCTGCGTCGATGGGTCCGGCATCCGCAGCTTGCCGGGGTCGCCCTGTGGAGCGCTGGGCATTTGCTCCACGGTGCTGCCGTGCACGGCCTCGTGCTGTTCGGGGGCCTCGGAGCGTGGGCTCTCACGTGGGCATTCGTGGAGGGATGGGGGCCGCCGAATTCGAAGCGGGTCGCGGCGCTCCACCTCGACCTGCTGGGGCTTTCCGCTTCCGTCCTAGCGGCCGTCATCATCGGATGGGTTCACGGGCTGGTGTACGGCAACCTCCTGTAGCCCGCAGTGGACCTGTCCCAGCATGAGCCGACCCCCGCCGAGCGACGACCCGACGCGGGGTACTTGCGCGGCCCGCGGGATTGTGCTCGCGCGCATCGTTCGGGCGCATGGCCTCCGCGGCGCCGTTCGGTGTCGCCTGTACGTGGAAGAGGCCGACGCCTTGTCCCGCGCCGGCCCGGTGCGCCTGTCGGACGGAAGGGTCACCCGGGTGCGGGTGCTCGCGACCGACGGCGCGCACGCCCTTTGCGAACTTGACGGGGTCGATGACCGTACCGTGGCAGCGGCTCTCGCCGGCAGCGAGCTGACGGTTCCCCGCAGCAGGCTCCCCGTTCCGGAATCCGGCAGTTACTACCACGCTGATCTGATGGGCCTGAGGGTCCGCGACACCGCGGACCGACCGCAGGGTACGGTCGTCGCGGTGCACAATTTCGGTGCCGGCGACCTCCTGGAAGTCAAGCCGACGAACCGACCCTCGGTATTCGTCCCGTTTACCAGCGAAGCCGTGCCGGCTGTGGACCTTGCCGGAGGTTTCCTCCGGGCGGACGCTCGGTGGTTCGCCACCGAGACGGCGAATGATCCTCCTCCGGCGACCGCAGGCATCCAGCATGACGACACGTGATGCGCCCTGGCGGGCCACTGTCTTTACGATCTTTCCCGAGATGTTTCCGGGGCCCCTCGGGCATTCGCTGGCCGGCCGCGCCATGGAGGCCGGAGTCTGGTCAATCGCGACAGTGGACATTCGTCGCTTCGCAAGCGATAAACACGCCTCAGTAGACGGACCGGCCTTCGGGGACGGCGGGGGTATGGTCATGCGCCCCGACGTTCTTGCCGCCGCCTTCGACGCGCACGCCACCGCACCGGGGCCTGCGCTGGCGCTGTCGGCGCGAGGGCAACCCCTCACGCAGGCGCGGGTTCGGGCTCTCGTGGCCGGGCCAGGGGTGCGCCTGGTGTGCGGACGCTACGAGGGAATCGACGAGCGCTTCCTCGAGGCGCGCGACGTGGAGGAGATTTCGATCGGTGACTACGTGTTGTCCGGCGGTGAGCCGGCGGCGCTGGCGGTCATCGATGCTGTAGTGCGGTTGCTGCCCGGGGTTACCGGAACAGTCGAGCGCCTTGCAAACGAATCGTTCGAGGACGGTTTGCTCGAGCATCCCCAGTACACGCGGCCGCGCACGTTCGAAGGCCGCGCGCCGCCGGCGGTGCTGGTGTCGGGCGACCACGCCGCGATCGCACGTTGGCGGCGCGCCGCGTCGGAACAAAGTACCCGGGCACGGCGTCCGGACCTTTGGCGGGAGCACCTCCGGACCCGCCAACCAGACGGCCCCGCGAGCGGCCAGGAGAACGACCGATGAACGTCATCGACGCGATCGAGCGAGAGCAGATTGCCGAGGCCAAGGCGCGGCACTCGGCACCGGATTTCAGGCCTGGGGACACCGTGCGGGTGAGCGTCCGCGTGACCGAAGGTTCGCGCCAGCGCGTACAGGCGTTCGAGGGGGTCTGCATCAGCCGCACCAGCCGCGGCATGGGCTCGACGTTCACCGTCCGAAAGGTGAGCTATGGCGAGGGCGTGGAGCGCGTCTTCCCGCTGTACGCGCCGATCATCGAGAGCATCGAGGTCGTGCGTCAGGGCCGCGTACGGCGCGCCAAGCTGTACTACCTGCGCGAACGTTCCGGGAAGTCGGCGCGGATTCGCGAGCGCCGCCGGACCGCTACCGGCCGCGCCACCAAGACAGCGCCGGCCGACGAGGACTGACGCCGGTCATGCCCCCCACCGATCCGCAGACCCTGTTTGCGAAAATCTGGGATCGCCACGTCGTTGAGACCCGCGACGACGGGGTCACACTCCTTTACATCGACCGTCACCTCGTTCACGAAGTCACCAGTCCGCAGGCTTTCGAGGGGCTCCGCACGGCCGGGCGACCAGTCCGGCGCCCCGAACTGGCGCTGGCGGTCGCCGATCACAACGTTCCGACCGAAGGTCGGGTTCGTGGAATTGCCGACGAGACCGCTCGCCTGCAGGTCGCCACGCTCGAGGACAATGTCCGGGAGTTCGCGATCCCGTATCTGCCGTTGCTCGATGCTCGGCAGGGAATCGTGCATGTCATCGGTCCCGAACAGGGGTTCACACTGCCCGGAACGACGGTGGTCTGCGGCGACAGCCACACCGCGACCCATGGCGCGTTCGGTGCTCTCGCCTTCGGGATCGGCACCAGCGAAGTTGAGCACGTGCTAGCCACGCAGACGCTGCTCCAGCGCCGACCGAAAACCATGCGGATCACCATCACCGGCCAACCGCCGGTCAGCGTGGATGCCAAGGATCTGATCCTCAGCGTGATCGGCCGCATCGGCGCGGCCGGCGGCACGGGGCACGTGATCGAGTACGCCGGTGCCGCGATTCGCGCCTTATCGATGGAGGGGCGCATGACGGTCTGCAACATGTCGATCGAGGCCGGCGCGCGGGCAGGACTGATCGCTCCCGACGCGACGACGTTCGACTACCTCCAGGGACGGCCGATGGCACCCGCCGGAGATGCCTGGGAAGCGGCCTGCGCCGACTGGCGCACATTGCCGACTGACCCCGCAGCGACATTCGACCGCGAAGTGGAACTGGATGTCGCGGAACTCAAGCCACACGTGACATGGGGAACGAGTCCGCAGGACGCGGTCGCGATCGACGCGACCGTGCCGGACCCGGCCGCCGAGGCGGACCCGGATCGTCGCGAGATCATGGAGCGAGGACTTGCCTACATGGACCTGGCACCGGGAACGAAGCTGGCAGAGGTTCCTATCGACCGGGTCTTCATCGGATCGTGCACGAACGCCCGAATCGAGGATATCCGGGCTGCCGCCGCCGTTGCCCGCGGCCAGACCGTGGCCGATCGTGTGCAGGCCATGGTCGTGCCGGGATCGGGCTTGGTGAAGGAACAGGCGGAAGCCGAGGGGCTGGACCGGATCCTGGTCGATGCCGGGTTCGACTGGCGCGAGCCCGGCTGCTCGATGTGCCTCGGAATGAACCCCGACCAGCTGGCGCCGGGCGAGCGTTGCGTATCGACTTCCAATCGTAATTTCGAGGGCCGTCAGGGACGCGGTGGGCGCACCCACCTGGCGAGTCCGGCAACGGCTGCAGCGAGTGCCATCCGCGGCATGATTGCGGACCACCGGGCACTGGCCGGAGGTGCTGCCTGATGGATGCTTTTGTCCGCCTGGGGGGGGTCGCTGCCGCGCTCCCGATGGCGAATGTCGACACCGACATGATCATTCCGAAGCAGTTCCTGAAAACCATTCAGCGAACCGGCCTCGGCAAGTTTCTCTTCCACGACCGTCGGCGCACGCAGGACGGCGGCGAGATCGACACGTTTGTGCTCAACCGCTCCCCGTGGCGGGACGCGGAGATTCTGATTGCCGGCACCAATTTCGGGTGCGGGTCGTCGCGCGAGCACGCGCCGTGGGCGCTTGCCGACTTTGGCATCCGTTGTGTGGTGGCGCCGTCGTTCGCCGACATTTTCTTCAACAACAGTTCGAAGAACGGAATCCTGCTGGTCGCTTTGCCGGAAGCGGACGTCGAAACCCTGATGAAGGATGCAAGCGAGCCCGCAACCGCTCGCATGATCGTCGACCTGGAGCAATGCACCATCACGCGAGCGGACGGCACGGTCCTCGCCTTCGAGGTCGATGCCCACCGCAGGCATTGTCTGCTCAACGGCCTCGACGACATCGGGCTCACCCTCGAGCGCACCCTTCACATCGAGTCCTACGAGGCACGGGCGGCAGACTCCCGGCCCTGGCTCGTTCCGGGCCCATGACGATGGCAAGCAACCGGCGCGTCGTGCTCCTCGCGGGGGACGGGATCGGGCCTGAAGTGGCGAACGAAGCGCGGCGCGTGGTGGAGTGGCTTGACCACCGCCGGTTCGTCGGTTTCGACGTGTCCGAGGCATTGATTGGTGGCGCGGCCTATGAGGCCACCGGCCATCCGCTGCCCGACGCGACCATGGAGGCCGCCCAGGGGTCGGATGCCGTGCTCCTCGGGGCGGTCGGTGGCCCGCAGTGGGAGGCCCTCGATTTTTCCCTCCGGCCCGAGCGCGCGATCCTTGGCCTCCGCAAGCAACTCGACCTGTTTGCGAACCTGCGCCCCGCCAAGGTGTTCGACGCTCTGAGCGATGCCTCGAGCCTGAAGCCCGAAGTCCTGCGCGGCCTCGATCTCATGATCATCCGCGAACTCACCGGCGGCATCTATTTCGGAGAGCCCAGGGGCGTCGAGACGCTCCCTGACGGCACCCGCCGGGGGGTCAATACCGAGGTCTACACCACGCCAGAGATTCGGCGCGTGGGAGCGGTGGCATTCGAACTTGCGCGTGGGCGTGCAGGGAAGGTCCACTCGGTCGAAAAAGCCAACGTGATGGAATCGGGCGGCCTGTGGCGCGAGGAGATTCAGGAGCTTCGTGACGCCGATTTTGCCGATGTCGAGCTCCACCACATGTACGCCGACAACTGCGCCATGCAGCTGGTCCGTGACCCGCACCAGTTTGATGTCGTGGTGACCAGCAACCTGTTCGGCGATCTGCTCTCCGACATCTCGGCGCAGCTGACGGGATCACTCGGCATGCTGCCGTCGGCTTCGCTCGGCGCGTTGGGGCCAGGCGGTTCCCGGGCCGCCCTCTACGAACCCGTCCACGGAAGCGCGCCTGACATTGCCGGCGAAGGAAAGGCCAATCCCATCGCCATGGTGCTGTCGCTTGCCATGCTGCTCCGGCATTCGCTGGAACAGGATGCGGACGCCGAATTGATTGAGCGGGCTGTCGGCAATGTCCTGGACAGCGGTCTTCGGACTGCCGACATTCTCCAGCCCGGTCTGACCGCCGTCTCCACCGAGGACATGGGCCGGGCAATCTGCGCTGAGCTCGACCGGCTCGCTGCGTGAGCCGGGCCGGAATCAATCCCGTGAAGACGGACAACTTCTGCTTGAGGGATCCGATCGGATACTGCCGACACAGGGCCTCACAGCTGCGGAACCGAATCCGGATGCTGTGCCGATGAGTGTCCGAGTTGCCGTGGTCGGGGCGACCGGTGCCGTCGGTCGGCGGATGTTGCACACGCTGGACGCACGGAACTTTCCGGCTTCGTCCGTGGTTGCGCTGGCCTCATCGCGGTCCCGTGGCCGCAAGGTGTCCTTCGGCGAAGACCGAACGCTTACGGTGCAGTCTCTCGAGGACTTTGACTTCGCGGAAACCGATCTTGCCCTGTTCTCCGCGGGTGGCAGTGTCTCCGCGGAACACGCGCCGCGGGCGGCGGCGGCCGGCACGATCGTCGTGGACAACTCCTCCTATTTCCGGATGGAGGAAGACGTTCCGCTCGTGGTCCCGGAAGTCAATGCCGACGCGCTGCGACGGGTCGGGCAGCGCAACATCGTCGCGAATCCCAATTGTTCAACCATTCAGCTGGTCGTTGCGCTGAAGCCCCTGCATGACATCGTTCCGATCCGGCGCGTGGTGGTCTCGACGTATCAGTCCGTGTCGGGGGCCGGCATGGGCGCCATGGAAGAGCTGGAAGCCCAGGTTCGCGGGGAGCTGTTCAACGAACAGGCCGCGATCGAACGGCTCCCCCGGCGCATTGCGTTCAACGTGGTCCCGCACATCGACGTGTTCGAGGACGACGGATCCACGCGCGAAGAGTGGAAGATGGTGCACGAGACCCGGAAGATCCTCGATCCGGAGATCGCTCTTGCCGCGACTTGCGTGCGGGTGCCGGTGTTCATCGGGCACGCGGAAGCGGTGAACGTGGAGTTTGCGGGCCCGATTTCGCCCTCTGACGCGACCGACGCGCTCATGGTGGCCCCCGGTGTGGAGGTCGTCGATGCCGATGATGTCCAGATGTATGCGACACCGATCGACTGCGTACACGAGGATCCGGTGTTCGTGTCGCGAATCCGGTCCGACCCGACGGTCGATCACGGGCTGCAATTCTGGACCGTTGCGGACAATGTCGGCAAAGGGGCGGCGCTGAACGCGGTGCAGATCGCGGAGCAGCTGCTACGCAGCGATTTCCTGCACTGACGAAACCTCACGGGCAGTCGGGCGCCGCAGACGCCGCTGGTGTTGCCGGAATGCTCGCCCGGTGCTGGTGCCCCTGCAGGTTCATGGCCACACGCCGGTCGAGTCAGCTCTCAACGGAGCCCCCTGCCGCACGGATCCCAAGCAGGACAACCGCACTACGGTAGCTCTCGGGCAACGTTCAGACGCGCGTCAACACGATCGGTTCCGCTTGACAATCGAATTTGTCCTGGCTCGCATTGGATAGCTTCGTCATGTCATGGAAACACTATTCATCAGTCGCGGCGGAGGGGCTCGTCCAGGATATCGAACGCGGGAAGAGACGTAATACTTCCTGACTATCAATCGCTCGGCATAGCAACTATGCTGCCCACCTGAGTCTGTCAAAAGCAGCGAGATGCCGCGCTTTCAGTTGAACCGGCGCTCTAACCCATGAATTTGCAGCCCTATTTTGCTTGTCGCATCTTCCCTCCTATCGCCTGACCGACGTTCCTGAGGAAGCCTCGATGCCCGCACTCGACCAATCTGAGGTAGAGCTGCGAATTCCGACGGCGTATGTCGATGGCTATGCGAAAGCCCTGTCGGCGAACGAGTCCCTGGCAACGAACTACATCCGGCACACGACCATCGGTGATCCCGTCCTCGACCCGATCATGGAAGAACTGGCTGGATTGGAAGCAAGCAAACTGCACAAGTTCGTCGAAGCCGGCATCATGCAGCAGGAAGACCTGCGCGAAGCGCCGGAAGCGTTGCGGAAATTCTTCGACAATCTGGGGACCCCCGACTGGCTGGACTTCGAGGCCTTCCGCCCCGGCGTAAGCGCCTTTCACGCGAACACCCAGCACATCCTTCTTGCGTTCATTTGCGGCGTCCTTGTCGAGGGGTTCGCGACCTTGATCAGCAAGTCCTTCGCCATTACCGGCCGAGTCGTCCACACCCACCGACGCCTGAAGCAGAACAACCGGCAGCTGGTGGAGATTTTCTTCCCCGGCGGCCTGCACCGGGACGGTGACGGTTTCCGGCTCTCGATCCGCATCCGCTTCGTGCATGCGCGGATCAGGCAGTTGCTGAGAAATTTCGAAGAATGGGACGAGGCCGCCTGGGGCGCCCCGATTAGTGCGGCTCACCTGGGCTATGCCATCTCGGTGTTCTCCATGCGTCTGCTGCAGTACTCGGTCCTGGTTGGCGCGCGGTTCGACGAGGAATCCCGGGACAGCATTCTCGACGTATGGCGGTACGCCGGCCATGTGATGGGAATCCCGGAGAGCATCCTCTACACGAACGGGAAGATGGCCAGCGAACTGTACGCGATCGGGCGTTTGTGCGAACCGCCGCCCGATGAAGACTCCGTGCTGATGGCCAATGCCCTGATCAATTCCGCTCCCTTGATTGCGGGGATCACGGACCCAAAGGAGCGACGCTCCCTAACTGCTTTGGCATTCCGACTCTCGCGTGCTCTCATCGGAAACGAACTCGCGAAAGGCCTGGGTTATCCGAAGAGTGCTGGCATCGGAACCCTGTTTCTCTACCGCCTGGATCAGCGGGTTCGGGCGCTTCTGAAGGCTGCCCAGATCGCCAGGTCGGAGAATTTCTCCCTGCTTCTTCAAATTTCGGCATTTGACGACTCCGGCATGAGTTACCGGCTTCCAGACCACGTCAAACACGTCAAATCCAGCGACTGGTGAACGCCGCCATGAGGTCACGCCCGAGCCGCCGAGCCAGGTCACACGGGGCGGGAACGCGCCCGGACTTCGATCGACCAATCACCAGCAGCCAAGTCTGCGCAGACGGGGCCGCCCTCCGTGCACCCCGGTTAGGCCGGTAGCCCCCAGTCTCCAGGACAACCACCAAGATGTTCAATCGTGCACAACTCGACCACTACCTTGACGTAGTTATGCGACGGCGATGGCTGGTAGCTGCCGTCGCCGGGTTGGTAATGCTGACGGTATCTGCGGGGGCCGTCTTTATCGGCATTTCAAATGACTACCGCATCATGTTCAACGAAGACGACCCCCAGCTGGCAATCCTGGACCAACTGGAGAGGACCTATTCGGAATCGCGAGCTGTGTTGATCGCACTGGCCCCGAATGATGGATCAATCTTCACCCGGAAAGGTCTCGGCGCCCTCGAGGAAATGACCGAAACCGCCTGGCGCGCACCCTATTCGAGCCGTGTCAATTCGCTCACCAACTACTCACACAGCGAGGCATTGGGGGACGACCTGATCGTCGAGCCGCTCGTGGAGGACGCCGGCTCGCTGAGCGACGCAGACCTGGCCCGCGTGGAAGCCATCGCCCTCAACGAAATCGAAGTTGCTGGACGCCTCGTATCCCTGGATGGACGGGTCGGGGGACTGGCAATCAATTTTGTCTTGCCGGACAACGAGGACGCCGCGGTGGTCGAGATTACCGACTACCTGAACAGCGTCCTGGACGAGGCACGCGAGCAACATACGGACATCGCCTACTACATGACCGGCGACGTGGTCATGAGCCGGACCTTTGCGGACGCCACGAAGGACGACCTCGAGATCCTGGGGCCGGTCGTATTCCTCGTCATCGTCGCGGCCGCCGCCCTCCTACTCCGATCCCTCTACGGCACGATCGCCCTCGCGGTCCTGCTCATGTTCATCGTCAACACCACGATGGGCGTCGCAGGTTGGCTGGGGACGATGTTCAGCCCGGCAAACGCCGGGGTCCCGATCATCGTCATGACCGTGGCGATCGCGCACTCTGTCCACATCGTGACCGCCACCCTGCACCGCATGAGTCACGGGATGGAGAAGAACGCCGCCATCGCAGGGGCGTTCCACGCCAACGTCTATCCGGTGTTCCTGACCTCGTTGACGACGATCATCGGGTTTCTCAGCCTGAACGCGTCCGATTCGCCGCCGTTCCATGTGCTCGGAAATTTTGTCGCATTCGGCGTCCTTATGGCTTTCGTCTATTCGGTCACGCTCCTGCCGGCCCTGCTGTCGATCCTGCCCCTGCGGGCGCCCGCGGCCCGCTCCGAGCGGACACCGTTCTTCGATCGTTTCGGCGCCTTCGTGGTTAAACGCCCGACCACGCTGCTGTGCGTGATGGTGGTACTGGTCGCGGCCCTCATCGCGGGCGTACCCCGAAACGTACTTACGGATAACTGGCCCGAGTATTTCGATGATCGCTACGAGTTCCGGCAGGACACCGACTTCATTCTTGAGAATTTGAACGGCTTGTACAAGCTGGAATATTCGATGAATGCCGGATCGGAAGGGGCCATCACCGAACCGGCGTACCTGCAGGCAGTAGACGCCTTTGCGGAATGGTACCGCGAGCAGCCCGATGTGACCCATGTTCAGGCCTTCTCAGACATCATGAAGCGCCTCAACAAGAACATGCACGGCGACGACGCTGCGCTCTACCTGTTGCCTGACGATCCGGAGCTCGCCGCCCAGTACCTCCTGCTGTACGAGCTGTCGCTTCCGTTCGGAGCCGACCTGAACGACCGCATCGATGTCGGCAAGTCGGCTACGCGATTGACGGTCACCGTTGGGGGCGTCTCCTCGCAGGCGCTGCTCGAACTGGACGCGCGCGCACAGGCGTGGCTGCAGGCCAACGCACCCGACCTCGCCACCGAAGCGACGGGATTCAGTATCGTCTTCTCCGATCTTTTCCAGCGCAACATCTACAGCATGCTGCGGGGAACGATCATCGCGATGGCCCTGATTTCATTAATCTTGATCGTGGTGTTCAGAAGCGTGAAATTGGGCCTGGTGAGCCTCATTCCGAACTTCATTCCCGCGATCATGACGTTCGGACTGTGGGGGTATCTGGTGGGCCAAGTCGGATTGGCTGGCTCGATCATGACGGCCATTGCCTTCGGGATCGTGGTTGACGATACGATCCACTTCCTGACCAAGTACCGGCAGGCCCGACGAGAGGGTCAATCGAGCAGCGATGCCGTGCGCGAAACGTTCCGCACCGTAGGCAGGGCGCTATGGACCACGACCGCGGTCCTGTCGGCCGGCTTCCTGATATTTGCCACGTCCGGTTTCGAGGTCAGCTGGACGCTGGGCGTGATGGTGACCATGACGATCGTGCTGGCGCTGCTTGCGGATTTCCTGCTTCTTCCGGCCATTCTGATCGCACTCGACCGGAAGAAGTCCGGGACTACGACAGGCGGGGCATCGGAGACGCCGGCCTAAGGCTGCGGTCCGAAACATTTCCCCTGTCGCTGGCGCGACACCCGTCCGGTTCATCGTACCGCGTCGGCGACCCTGCTCCGCTTCGCACTTGCCCGGCAACCGGCGCGTTCGCGACCGCCGCGTACAGCAGTTGTGCGCCCCCGGAGTCGAGCGGCCGGCACCCGCAGCGGCGCTGCAGCCAAGCGTGGCGGGGAACTCCGTCGACGATGCTGTCAGACGCGACCTTCAGCTCGCGCAGCGCCTCTTCGGAGCGGAATGACTGGATCGGAAATCGGTTGAAGGCGGGACGTGCGCGCCGGCACGGAATGGTCGACTGCCCGGGTTGGCAGTGGATGCAGGGCCGCGAAGCGGGCGGCGGGCCCGGGCCCAAACGGCGGCCGCGCTCCAGCACCGCGAGTCCGGAACGCCCGCCATGTCAGCAGTCCAGGGTGTGTTCGAATTCCCAGCGCGATAGCGTCGTCGCGTAACTCCGCCACTCCTCGTTCTTGAGTTTCGCGTAGCTCGCCACGAACTCGGCCCCCAGGGCCTCGCGGGCAACCCGGCTTTTCTCGAACAGTCGCAATGCATCGAGCAAGTTGACCGGCAACTTGCGCAGGCGCCGAAGGCGCCCGCCCTCGGTGTACATGTTCACGTCCAAGCGCTTGCCTGGGTCACGCCGATTCGTGATCCCGTCAAGCCCCGCCGCGAGAACGCCTGCCTGCAACAGATACGGATTGGCCGACCCGTCCATGAGCCTGAGTTCAAAGCGTCCCGGTTCGGGAATCCGCACCATGTGCGTGCGGTTGTTGCCCGAATAGCTGATCGCGTTGGGCGACCAGGTGGCGCCGGACTGGGTGACCGCCGCATCGATCCGCTTGTAGCTGTTGACCGTGGGGTTGAACAGCGCGCACATCGCGTCCGCGGAATGGAGGATGCCGCCGAGGAAACTGTAGGCCAGCGCGGAGAGGCCCAGCTCGCCGTCGTCATCGTCGAAGAGGTTGACCTTCCCGTCGGGATCCCAGATCGAGACATGGCAGTGGCAGCCGCTGCCGGTCAGGTGCGGAAACGGTTTGGGCATGAACGTCGCGCGGTACCCGTGCTTTTCTGCGATCGATTTGACCATGTACTTGAAGAACGCGTGCCGATCCGCCGTCGTGAGGCAGTCCGCGTACTCCCAATTCATCTCGAACTGCCCGTTGGCGTCTTCATGGTCGTTCTGATACGGGTTCCAGCCCAGCTCGATCATGGCGTCGCAGATCTCGCTGATCACGTCGTAGCGGCGCATCAGCGCGGTCTGGTCGTAGCAGGGTTTCGACTGCACGTCGCGCGCGTCCGAAATCGCGTCGTCGTCCGCCGCCAGAAGGAAGTACTCGCATTCGACGCCGGTCTTCATGCGGTAACCATGTGCGGACGCGCGTGCGATCTGGTTCTTGAGGACGGCGCGCGGAGATGCCGCGACCTCCTTCCCGTCCATCCACAAGTCCGCCGCCAGCCAGCCGACCTCACGGTTCCAGGGCAGTTGGATGAGACTCGCCGGATCCGGAATGGCGAACATGTCTGGATCGGCGGGCGTCATGTCTAGCCACGCGGCGAAGCCGGCAAACCCCGCGCCGTCGACCTGCATGGCGCCGATGGCATGCGCCGGCACCAACTTCGCGCGCAATACGCCGAACAAATCGACAAAACTGACAAGGAAGTAACGGATTCCGTTTTCCTTTGCGACTTTTGCCAGATCGATGGCCATGCTGACCCCCTAACGTTTTTCCCGTCGCCCTGCCCGGTCGGCAAGGCTGGTGGCGTTGCCCCGAGTCTTTTCGGTCACCCTTTGCCGGGAATCCAGCTGGTTCCGGCGAGCGGGATTCCCGCCATTGCGGCGGCCTCGACGGTCAGTGCCGCCATATCCTCGGGCTCGAGATTGAGCACGTGGCTCTTGCCGTTGGCGCGAGCGATCGTTTGCAGTTCAAGGATCATGGCGGTCAGATAGTTCCGCAGCCACCGCGCACCTTGCTCGGGCCGGAGCCTGGCTTCCAGGACCGGGTCCTGTGTTGTCACGCCGACCGGACAGCGCCCGGTGTGGCAATGATGGCAGTAGCCGGGCTCCGTCCCGATGGCCTGATAGTCCTCGACGTGCACGGCCTTGTTGCAGCCCAGGGCGACCATCGCGGCGGAGCCGATGGAGACCGCATCCGCGCCCATTGCCAAGGCCTTGGCGACGTCGGCGCCCGAGCGGATGCCCCCCGATACGACCAGTTGAACTTCCCGGTGCACGTCGAGGGCCTGCAGCGCCTCAACCGCTTGGCGCAGCGCCGGAAGGGTCGGAATCCCGACGTGCTCGATAAACACATCCTGCGTCGCAGCCGTCCCGCCTTGCATGCCGTCCAGGACGATCACGTCGGCACCCGCCTTTACGGCAAGCGCCACATCGTACGTCGGACGGGACGCACCGATCTTCACATACACCGGCTTCTCCCAGCCGGTGATTTCCCGCAGCTCCTGAATCTTGATCGCGAGGTCGTCGGGGCCGGTCCAGTCCGGATGCCGGCACGCGCTGCGCTGGTCGATGCCCTCCGGAAGATCTCTCATGCCGGCGACGCGCTCGGTGATCTTCTGGCCAAGCAGTACGCCGCCACCTCCGGGTTTCGCTCCTTGTCCGACGACAATCTCGATGGCGTCTGCGCGTCGCAAGTCATCGGGGTTCATTCCGTAGCGCGACGGGAGCACCTGATACACAAGGGTCTCCGAAGACTGCCGTTCCTCCTCGGTCATACCGCCGTCACCGGTGGTGGAACTTGTTCCCATCGCCGTGCAGGCACGACCGATCGCCTCCTTCGCGTTGGCACCAAGGGCACCGAAACTCATGCCTGCGATCGTGATCGGAATCTTCAGTTCGATCGGTCTGGAAGCGAAGCGGGTCCCCAGTGTCACCCCGGTGTCGCAGCGTTCCCGGTAACCCTCCAGGGGGTAGCGAGACATGGACGCTCCCAGAAAGACCAGATCGTCGAAACCGGGAAGCGGGCGCTTGGTGCCAAATCCCCTGATCTCGTAGACGCCCTGATCGGCAGCGCGATGGATCTCGGCCAGCACGTGGGCTGGAAAGGTGTGGGAGGGCCTCAACCCGCGCGGGTCAACGACTGCCACGATGCTTCCTAATACGAATCGGCGTGATCAACGTGAAAGTGGTACAGCTTTCGCGCCGAACCGAAACGCCGGAACCGGTCCAGGTCCCGTTCCATCCCGGCCCGTGACAGGAGGTCCTGAAGACGCGAACGGTGCTTCGGGGTCATTTCCTTCTCGACGCAGTCGGCACCCAGGCTTGCTGCAGAACCACCGACATAAATCACGGCTTCATAGATGGAGTCTCCGAGATCGTGCCCCGCATCTCCACAGATGACCAGGTTTCCCGACTGCGCCATGAAGCCGCTCATGTGGCCGGTTTTCCCGCCCACGACGATGTCAATGCCCTTCATCGAAATCCCGCAGCGTGGTCCGGCATTGCCCTCGATGACCAGCATGCCGCCGTGACCGGAGGCGCCGGCGCTCTGTGACGCGTTGCCCCGGATACGGACGATGCCGGACATCATGTTCTCGGCCACTCCCGTCCCGCAGTGCCCGTCGACAGTGATTGCGGCGTGCTGGTTCATCCCGGCACAGTAGTACCCCACATGGCCATCGATCTGGACTTGGACGTGGCCCGTCAGACCGGCGGCCACGGCATGTGCTCCCTTGGGATCGGTGACGCGCCAGCCTGGCGCCGACCCGGCGTCCGGAGCCCCACGTAGCTGCTCGTTCAGTTCCCGAACACTCGTCAGCGACAGGCTCACCGTATTCATGCGCCGTGCTCCAGCGTCCAGTCGTACACCACCTGCGGTTCCGGTTCCCAGATTCTCGCATCGTCGACGCCGGGCAGGTCCGCGAGCGACCGGAATTCAGAAGCCATGGCCACCCAGTCGCCGGTCTCCGCCAGTACCGCCGGCTTGCAGGAAAATCCGTCTCGAAGCACGGCGAAACCGGTGCGCGTGCCGGCCGCGAAGGTAAAGAAGCCGTCGAGGTCGTGGAGACCGGCTTCCATCGCTTCCTTGAGGTCGGCTCCCTGTTGCAGCCGGTAGGCGAAATAGCGCGCCGCCACTTCGGTATCGTTATCGGTCTCGAACCGCATGCCTCGCCTGGCCAGCCAGCCGCGCAGCCGATTGTAGTTGCTGAGCGATCCGTTGTGCACCAGGCACACATCCTCGTCGGCAATGAACGGGTGCGCGTGCGCCGTGGTGACGTCACTTTCCGTCGCCATCCGCGTGTGTCCGATCGCGTGCGTCCCGGCCATCTCTGCGAGACCGTAACGCGCCGCGATGTCGCCCGCGCTGCCCTTGTCCTTGAAGACCGCAATGGACTTGCCGTAGCCGACAAGACGAATGTCCGGGCTGACGTCGGTCAGCTGACGGGTGACGGTGGACACGTCCCCGTCAGCCTCGAGTAGCGCATGGTTTCCCTTGACGACGACGTTGACCTCGGTCTCGAGTTGCCCGGACAGACCCTTCGCCACCTCCTGCCACGGAAACCCCGCGTCAGGATGAAACAACGTCACCCTGCACCGGAACCCGTTCTCATCGTCCTGATACACGGCGATTCCGGCGCTGTCGGGGCCACGCTCTCCCATCCCCGTGAGCATGGTCGCGAAATGGCTCCCAAGGCGGTCTCGGAGCGCCGGATTCTTGAGAAAAAGTCCTACGATTCCACACATGTGCAATCCAACCCTGCATCAGAGTCGGCGATTCCGGAAAGCACGATATCTCGGAGTGCATCGCGTTGCCAACAGAATCCGGGCACGGTCGGGGCCGTCCCGGAAGGACCTGACCGAGAACGGTGACGACGTGCTGCGTCCAGGCGAATGCATCCGAACCGACTAGCGGGCACCGGCCGCGGGGAAGGGCTTTTCGCAGGTGTCCCTGCCGCAGGTCGGCGCACCTGAACGCGATGGCGCCAAGCGGCGTGGCCAAACGACGGGAAAGCGTTGCCAGCCGGGGCTCGGCGGCTTTTTCAAGCGGTGCGAAGCCGCTTGCGATTCTCCCCGGATTCGGACAGTCTCTCTGGCATTCCGACGCGTCGAATCCGATGTCCGCGTTCCGCGAGGGAGCAGCAAATGAACCTCTCTAGAGAGCAACTCGCCCACTTTGATACCGAGGGCTATCTGTTCCTGCCGGAAGTGTTCACCCCGGAGGAGGCCAGTCTGCTGCGGACAGCGGCGGACGAAGTGCTTGCTCTGGAACGTCCCGAGGTGTGGCGAGAGTCGAGCGGTGTGGCGCGAACGGCATTTGCCGCGCACGAGTATCACGAAACCTTCCGGCGACTCGGTCGTCATCCGCGCCTGATCACGCCGGTGATGCAGCTTCTCGACGGACCGGTCTACATGCACCAGTTCAAGGTCAATGCGAAGGCCGCCTTCAACGGGGAGGTCTGGCAATGGCACCAGGACTTCGGCACCTGGCATCGGGACGACGAGATGCCCGAGCCGCGGGCCATGAACATTGCCGTTTTCATCGATGAGGTGACAGCTGCCAACGGCCCCCTCCTGCTCATCCCGCGCAGCCACAAGCACGGGGTGGTGAATGCGGTGCACGACAAGCAGACGACGAGCTATCCCCTGTGGACCTTGAGCGAGGAGAAGGTGAAGGAGCTCTCCGACCACGGCGGCTGCGTCGCCCCGACGGGGTCTCCAGGGGGCGTGCTGCTGTTTTCGTCACTGATGGTGCACGCCAGTCCGCCGAACATCAGTCCGTTGAGCCGCACCATCGTCTACCTGTCGCTGTGTCACGTGGACAACCACATTCGTCGCTTCCAGCGCCCGGCTTGGGTGGCGCATCGAGACTTTGCGCCGATCCAGGCGCTTGAGGACGACTGCATCGGCGCGTCGACCGTCCCGCACGCCGCCTGAGCCGGAATCGCACCGGGTCCGGGAGCGGATTGCCGCCGAATCGCGCCGCCACCCGGCGGAGTTCCTGTCCGGACGTGCGCCGGCTGATCGCCAACGTGCCGGCGAGGGTGGACCCGCCGCGGTCAGCCTCGCATCACGACGGCGACGTTGGGTCCCGCGTAGTCGAATCTCTCGTAGCGTTGGTTTCAGGGGTCACTCGCCCGGGCCGAGTTTCCTGGTCGCTCCCCGCGGCCGAGCGACGAGCATCAGACGCCTGCGTCCGCTCGGCCGCCTGCTGGCGCTTCCAGGGTCCGCCATAACCCTGCCTGGCCCAGTCCGGCGGCAGTTCGCAGGGACGGATGTCGAAACTCGCGTACTGCGCCGGGCTGCCACGTACGATTTCTCCCAGGCGCGGACTGTCGATCGGACTCGCGGTGTAGGCGAAGGAGTCAGCGCTCGAATAGACCACCAGCAATAGCGGACGGTCCCGGAGGGAATTGTTCCGCACCGAGCCGTGGATTGTCCTGCAACCGAGAAGTACCGCGGTGCCAGCCGGTCCCGTAGGTGCATCCACCACGCCAGCGTCGAGCCACGCCAGTTCCTCGGGCGCGATTCGGACCGCAAACGAGCCAGCCTCGTCATACATGCTGTAGAGCTTGCCGTGGTGGCTGCCGGGAACCATCGCAAGCGGGCCCTGATCCGCGTCACAGCCTTCGATGTAGACCCCGATCGTGACCGGGCTGTAGTCGGTATGCGGCCACGCCTGAATGTCCTGATGCCAATCGAATCCCCTGCTGCCGCGCGCCGACTTCAGATTGAGCTTGGCGTGATGAAACTTGACGTCCGGCCCGACGACGTCCGCCGCCAGGGCCGTCATCTCCTCGCTGCAGATGAAGTCCCAGAACACGGGATGATGATCCTGGGGGCTGTAGACGCGGTGCAGCCGGGGGGACTCAGCGGAGTGCCCCTCCTCCAGCTCGAAGACGCTGCCTGATGAGGAGCACCGCCGGCTCTCCTCCACGAGTTCCCGCGCCGCAGCCTGCAACTTCCTGGTCCAGCTGGACCCAATGGCATTGGGAAGTGCGACGTAGCCCTGCGCGAAGTAGTGCCGGCGCTGGTCCTCGGTCAGTTGCACGGCGGAGTGCGCAAGAACGGCTTCGGGGAGCATTGGCGGTTCAACTCCGTTGCCGCATCGCGAGTGCCGCGAAGACCGGCTGAGCCTGATGTGCCGATGATAGCTGGACCGGGAGCCTTGGCTGCATCGCCAGTCGCGCAGAGGTGTCACCTGACCAGGCAGGCCAACAGGGAGTAGTCGCTGGCGGACCCAGTCCAGGGTCAGCGGTTGGCGTGGACCAGCCTGCCGAGCACTTCGAGGAACCGCTCGACGTCCGCATCCGTGTTGTAGAGGTGGGGTGTCACCCGAATGGACGATCCACGGACACTGACGTAGACCCGTTCCGCTGCGAATTCCGAGGCAAGGCCGTCCGGCGGTTCGCCACCGGGAAACCGGAGACCGAGAAAATGTCCTGCCCGTGCCGCTTCGGGAAGTGCCCTGAATCCGAGGCCGGTAACCCGTTCCGCGATTCGAGCGGTACGTAGCGCGAGCGTCTCCTCGATCGCAGTCACGCCCCATTCGAGGATTTGCTCAAGTGCCGTGTTGAGCATGGGAACCAGCACGAAATTCGCGTTCTCTCCCACGTCGAAACGACGGGCTCCCGGCCGGTATTCGTCCCGATAGCTGACGAGCCGCGCGAAGTCCTCCGCACCCGCCCGCACCGACCAGTTGTACTCGATGGGCTTGCCGTCACGATGTGCTGGCGCCACCCAGAGAAAGCCCAAGGAATAGGGTCCAAGCAACCATTTGTAGCCTGCGCAGACGACGTAATCCGGCTGCACTTCGGTCGTGTCAAACCGCAGCGCGCCAGCCGACTGCGTGAGGTCCAGAACCAGCGTGGCACCCACTTCTCGACAGCGTGCGCCGATCCGATTGAGATTCAGCAGGCCGCCGTCGGTCCAGTGGCAGTGTGGCAGCGCGACCACGGCGGTGCGTTCGTCGACCGCAGCGAGCACCGCATCAGACCAGTCGTCGTCAGCGGGCCGTGCGATCGTTACCAGCGAGGCGCCGCTGGAGCGCGCAGCCTCGCGCCAAACGTAGACATTCGAGGGAAATTGATCCGCCAGCACGATGATTCGGTCACCGGGCGAGAGCCGTACGTTTCGGGCAGCGCACGACAGTCCGTAGCTGGCCGAAGGAACCAGCGCAACGCCTTCCGCATCGGCGCCAATCATCCGCGCAAAGAGCTCCCGGGCGCGTTCTCCATCTCTGAAGAAATCGTCAGGGCCGATTCCCCATGGACGCGCCTTTGACCGGACGCCCCGCTCCCCGGCTTCAACTGCCGCGTGCAACAGGGGCCCCATGTAGGCGCAGTTCAGGTAGGCCACGTCATCGGGAATGTCGAAGAGATGGCGCTGGCTCGGAAGCCCGGAGGCGTTCACTCGGGTCATGCTGTCGGCGTTCCTTCCAGTCAATCGATCTACGGTCCCACGGAGACCGCCCAACCAGGCAGCGATCTCTGCCGAACGGGCCGAACAGGCCAGCAGACGGCATTCGACGATGCTGCACGGCCCCATGCCGACCGCGCAACATCGCGTGCAGGAATTATGCGAATGCATTGCATTCGCAAGATGCTCCGCCTATCATCGCCCCGACGAATCGACATTGGCGGCAAAGGGCGAAATCGACTCCACCACTACCCACCCGAACGCCGAATCGCAGCCAGCGAAAGCGTCCGACCGACTGCCTGTGACGCGGTCGGCGACTCCTCACGGACCGATTCGCTGGAGCGAAGCGTGGAGGGACATTCAGACGGTCTGTCTGCACACCGGCCCGACCTATGATGTCTCTTCACGCTACCGGCGCCCGCGAAGGTACCAAGTACAGGCCGTTTAACACCACCCGTCAGCTTCCACGCCCCAAAGACCGTCCCACCGTGACACGCGACAGCCGCCGCGTTGAGCGGACGCCCCCTTCGGGTAACTCGTTCCTGGCTCCGCGGAATGGCACCGTCGATTGATCGTCCGCCTGCCTGTTGATCCGTCGGCATCGCTGCCGCTCACCCCCAGACATGGTCTCGATGGATTCCCTGATCCATGGCGCCGGCCGTCAGGCGGTGTCGGGACCGCTTCGTGCACGAAGCACTGTACCGACAACAGGTATCGGCGCGGTCGCCAGCCCGCCGGTGCATGCCGTTTCCCACCGAGAGCATCCGGACAGCGGCCGGCCCGCTGCGATCTTGGCCCAGGCGGCAGGCGCTGATCCAGACGCGCCCGACCACCCTTCTCAGCACGCATACGTCGAGCCGCAAGAACTGACACCTGGCACGGCTTCGTCTGCCTTCCGCATCGGCGGCTGGGCGACGTGGAACTCGGAAAGGCGCCGGCGGAACGGCGCCGCGCGTTCACCGCGGCCCAGGGCATTTCCACCAGGCGCAGCGACCGCCGTTCCGTGTCTTGCCCGGCAACAATCAAACGAGCTTCGACCGCTCCAGGAATTCCATCGCAAGTTCGGCGCACACCGTCGGCTGTTCAAGCTGGAGCAGGTGAGTCGTATCCGGCACGAAGTCGTAGTCCAGCAGCTCGATTTCCTGAAGGCTGACGGTCGGTAGAAACGAGAACTTGGCCAAGGGGTCCCCGCCGATCACCTTGAGTGGGAAGTCGAACGTGAAGATGTCGATCGCCAGTGCCCATTTGTACAACTGTTCGAACAGCTTGGCTTCGTACGCCGGTGGACAGCAGAGTTCGAAACCTGCCTCGCAGGGCCGCAGCGTCGTTCTTGCCAAGAGGTCGATGTCTTCGTGCTGCATCAGTGCGAACACGGGAGAATTCTTGTAGGTCTCGGCCAGATCCTCCCAGCGCTCAAAGGCGCCTTGTCGTGTGGCTGCCCGCTCCGACATCCGGGCGCCGGCTAGACGGATAGCCCGCTCCCGCGCTTCCGGCAGGCCGGGTGGACAAACCGGGGGATCGAACAAGACCAGACCCGTGAAGCTGCCTTCCTCGACCGCCTGAAAGACCGCGATGGCGGCCGAGACAGAGTGGTAAATGCCGATCTTCGGCTTCGGGCCAAAGTACCGGTCGATGGCGCGGACGACACGAAGGTTGTCCCAGACCATCATCGGCATGTGATGGCTGCCAAGATCGCCCAGCGGGTTCAGTCCGTGGTTTCGAAGGTCGTAAACAACGACGTCATAGTCTCGAAGCAAGAGCGACCAGAACGGGAAGTATGCGTCCGCAGAGAAGCTGCTCCCGTGGCTGAGCACAATGCGCGCGCCGTCCGGATTGCCGTGGCGCCGCAGCAGGATCGTGCCGCCATCCGCAAGTTCCACTGTCGCTGCGTCATTGGGCTCGGGGATCGTCCGGACAGCCATGAGTCGTTCCTCTCGAGCCAACACCTGCCACCGCGCCCTCTACCCGCAGAGGGCGGGCCTTCGCCCCTACCCCGCCAGAGTGCGCGATGCGGAGGCCTGACCGATCCCAGCACACATGCCTGAATCGGTTCAATCAGCCGTCAAGCTTGCCTAGCGAACCGGGGCCGGCCAGTGCCGCGCGACGTTATCGGGATAGCTGCGTGCAAAGTAGTTCCAAAGCTGCTCGCCGTAGGTGCGGGGATGGTGCTTGCTCTCCATGTCGCCGACGCCCGCCTCGGTCTCGTCGCGCTGGGCCATGAAGCCCGCGCCAGCGTGACGCGGACTGCGGGCCACCGCTTCTGCGAAACGGGGATGCAGATCGAGCGGTTCGAGTCGCATGTCCAGCGAAGGGCCATGGAAGTAGCCGGCCGAGAGCCGCGGTTCGCGGGTAACCACCCGATGCGGAGTGGCGACAAAATAGTTGCCGGTGATGGCCTGGAGGATTTCCCCGAGATTGACGACCAGCGAGTCCGGTATCACCGGGACCGGGATCCAGTCCCCGTTGGCGTTCTCGACCTCGAGGCCCGCGATCGTGCCGGGCGCGAGGATGGTCATGAACCCGGTATCGTGATGCGCGTTGACGCCGAATTGGCCCGGGGGCGTCTCGGGGTAGCTGATCAGCTTGGTCAGCGACATTCGCTCGGTTCCGAACACGTCGTCGAAATGGTTTTCGGCGAGTCCCAGACTGAGGGCGAGGAGACGCAACAGATCGTCCGCCAGCATCGCCATTTCGATGAACCAGCGTTCCAGCGCCGGCCTGAATCCCGGCGCCAGTTCTTCCGATGGCCACTGGTTCGGCCCCAGCAGCCGCAGGTAGTGCGGTTCTGCATCAGGGGGCCGGGCCGGATGATCGGTCCACAGGTCGATCTGCTCACGGATGTCTGGCCGGTTGTTGGTGGATTCGCTGCCGACCGGCTCCCAGCCGCGGAAATGAGGCGAGTTGCGCTTGTCGATGCTGCGTTTGTCAGCGTCGGGCAGGGCAAAGAAGCGGGCTGCGTGCCCGAAGACGTCGTGGATCACTTCGGGCGCGATGCCATGACACGTGACGATCACGAAACCGACCTGGTGGCTGATCTCGCCGAGCCGTGTCGCGAGCGCTTGCCGGGCCACGGGACCGTCGGTCCGAGCACCGATATCGACGACCGGCACCGCCGTGAATGCGCCGGCCTTGACAGGAATTTGAGCGGATGTGGCGCGGCTCATGGCGCGGCCCCGGTTTGCTGCGGGCTGCCCGGCGGCACGGGATCCGGCAGGGACGTCCGAGTATAGGGAGCCGACAGGGGCAGCCCAAGCCGCTTCCCGCTCCCGGTCCCACTTCACGCGCGACCTCTCGCCGCCTGTTGCGGACTTCACCGAATCATCATGAAGCGCCTGAGGGTCGGCTTTCTCGGATAAAGTGATCCGACTTTCCGGGCACGGGTCAGTCCGGTCTTGTGTCCGCCATCCAGGGTGGCCGGATCATCGGTGCCAGCCTCCGACGCCTGGCGATCCGACGTCGGAAGGCTCCCTGATCCGGTGCGAGCGTCGTCAAGGAGCTGATGATCGAAGCTGGAACCGAGATTGATTCATGGCGCGATCGGGCCCTTCGGCTCGATGCCAGTGCCAATCGGATCATGATCGGGCAGGAGCGGGCCGTGCGCCTGTTGCTGCTCGCGACCTTTGCACGCGGCCATGTCCTGCTCGAAGGGGACGTGGGCGTGGGCAAGACGACACTCCTCCAGACCCTCGCTCGAGGTATCGGCGGCGCATTCGAGCGCATCGAAGGCACCGTCGACCTGATGCCGAGCGATCTCCTCTACTACACCTACGTCACCCGGGACGGCCAGCCACGCGTCGAGGCCGGTCCGCTGCTCAGGCACGGCCCCGACCTTTCCATCTTCTTCTTCAACGAAATCAACCGGGCGCGGCCACAGGTTCATTCGCTCATGCTGCGGGCGATGGCGGAGCGCCACGTGAACGCCTTCAACACGGAGCACCAGTTTCCCCACCTGCAGGTCTTTGCCGATCGCAACCGCGTCGAGCGCGAAGAGACGTTCGAGATTCCGGCAGCCGTGCGCGACCGGTTCTTCATGGAGATCACCATCGAGATGCCGGATGATCCCGGGCTGCTCCGCGAGCTCATGGTCGACACCCGGTACCACGACGTGGCCGCGCTGATCAACGAGATGGAACCGGCGACCGTACCGTTTCACGAGCTCAACGACGCGGCCGCGCGTATCCAGGCGTCGGTAGGAACGTCCGAGACGCTGCTGCGCTATGCGCTCGACCTCTGCGCCGCGACCCGAAACCCGGCGGCGTTCGGCATCGAGCTTGAGGGCGTGACCGCCGCCGAACTCGTCCAGGCGGGGGCGAGTCCGCGCGGCATGAGCATGCTGCTGCGGGCGGCTCGGGTCGCCGCGTGGCTGGCCGGACGGTCGGAGGTCGTCCCCGAGGACATTCACACGGTGTTCGAGCCGACGATCGCGCACCGCATCTTCTTCAATCCGATTTACGAGATGCGCCGGTCGGAGATCGCGGGACCGTTCACGTCGGCCATCCTGGAAGCCGTCGCGTCGCCATGAACGAATCGCACGGGCCGTCTCCCGGGCAGTTTCCGAATGGACGTTCACCAGCGCCTGCCGAGGTCGGCTACCGCTTGAACCGTCGCGCGCGAAGCATCCGTCCGGGCATGCACGCGGGAACGGAGACCGGCGGCGGCCTGGAGCCGCTGGTCCGAACGACACTGCTCGACGGGCGCGATCCGCGACGGCTGGATCTGCTGGCGAGCTCGCGGGATCCGCTCAGGCGGCTGTTGGTGCGACGCTATCGCCAGCGCGCATCGGTCCGCATCTACGTGGTTGCGGACCTGTCCGCTTCGCTCGGATTCCGTGGTCAGGGGGATCGAATCGAGGCCCTGGCCTCGCTCGTGTCGGCACTTGGCTTTTCCGCCGGGCGCGCTGGCGACGCCTTCGCCTTCATCGGCTGCGACGTGAATGTGCGCCGAGAGCTCCTGCTGCCGCCGACCAGGATGTCAGGCGCGTATCTCGACCTGGCCGCTCGGCTGCGCGATTTCATCCCGCGCGGGCACGGGTCCGAAGGTCTCCTGGAGGCGATCCCGCTGATCGGAAACCGGCGCGCGCTCGTCTTCCTGGTCTCCGACTTCCACTTCCCGCTTGCCCTGCTCGAGTCCATCCTTGCCCGCGCGGCACGCCACCAGGTCGTTCCGGTCGTCCTCGAGGACAGCCGTGAATCGGAGCCAGCGCCACGGGTGGGGCTCGTGCGGGTTCTGGATCCGGAGACCGGAGAGGAGCGGACGCTGTTGATGCGCCCTTCGTTGCGGCATCGGCTGCGGGCGCAGGCAGAGCAGAGAAAGACCGCGGTGTTCGACTGCCTCGCTGCGCACGGCGCCCCTCCCTTGGTGCTCACCGACCGTTTCGATGTCGACCGCGTCAATCGGTACTTCAGTCCGTAACGCCATGTTGCCGTTCCTTGAGTCGATCCCAGCGGCCAGCGTTGCGGGTGCTTGTTCCAGGGCAGACATTTCATGCGCGCGGTGACCGCCGGAGCTGCGACCAGCTCTCGTGTTGAGGCTCGGCAGGGTCTTGACGCAGCGCGAGGCGGGGTCATCGGCGAGAGCTCCGGTTCGCTCGGTGGCGCGGGCTCCCCCATTTCCCGTGCACCGATTCGATCCGAGTGGCTGCCAAGGCATGCCCGTACCGAATTCGTGTCCGGCCGGATTGCGTCCAGTAAAACCAGCTGCAGTTGGCGAACCGACCTTCCCGGGGCCCGGCCTGTCAGCTCAGTACCGACCGTGAGCGGACACGTCCGCCTGGGGCTTGCGGCCGTGCTGACAGGATTCCTGTTGACCCTGTCACCGCCCGCGGATGCCGCCGTCGAGCATCTGTCGGTGAAGACCCCGAGGTCGTTCGGGTACGTGATCGGCGACACGATCGAGCACGAGGTGTCACTGGCGCTGGATCCCGGCTTCGAGCTGGACCTCCAATCCATCCCGGAACCGGGGCGTATGAGCCGTTGGCTGTCCCTCAATGACGTGACGCACGAGGGCAGGAACCGGGACGGCACCTCCCGCCACACCATTCGCCTCCGCTTCCAGGTGGTGAATGCGGCCCAGAGCGTGATTGGGGCCGGCACGCCACCGTTGAGTCTTCGGATCGTCGGACCCGAGGATGACTTCCCTGTCGTGGTTCCCGGCTGGGCGTTCTCGATCTCGCCGATGCTGACCCCCGAGAACCGGCCGCCCGGGCGCCTGCCGGATCTGCGGCCGGCGCTGCTCCCCGAACCTGCTTCGACCACGAAGCGCACGGCACGCGTCACTGCACTGGGCGTGCTGCTGCTTGGTCTGGTCGCGCTGATCGCCCGGCGGCACCTGGCGGGGCGATTCGGAATGCGTACGCACGGGCACTTCGAGCGTGCCTACCGCCGTATCCAGCGCCGGATGAGGGGGCCCGAGGCGCCCGTGGCGTACGCAGACGTGCTGGTCGAGATGCACACTGCTTTCAACGCCACCGCAGGCCGGGCCGTGTTCGCGCACGATCTCGATCGTTTCTTCGTCGAGCACCCCCGCTTCAATCCGCTTCGAGCGCCGATCTCGGCACTCTTCGCGGAATCGGGAGCGGTGTTCTACGGCAACGGCACCGACGCCACCGCGGACTCCCGGAACCTGGACAGCGTGCGCGACTTGTGCCGGGCGTGCCGCGACGCGGAACGCATCCCGTGAGCATGTTCGGGATCACGCTCGGAGTGGTGCACGGCTGGGTGCTGGCGCTCCTTCCGCTGGCGGTGCTGCCCTTCTTCCGGCCGATCACATCGGCCGTGCCGTACTCGTGGCTCGGGCTGCTGCCGCCCGATCCCGTCTCACGCTGGACCGACTGTCTCCTCCGCGCGATTGGAAGCCTCGCGATCATATCGCTGGTGCTCGCCGCAAGCGGCTTGCACCGGTCCGCGTACCAGGTTGAGCGGCTCGGACACGGTGCGCACATGGTGCTGCTGGTCGACCGGAGCACCAGCATGGATCAACCGTTCGCGCGCAGGACCGCCGCAAGCGCGACGAACCAGGGGATATATCGGCCCAAGGGGGAGGTAGCGCGCGAACTCCTGTCAAAGTTCGTCGCCGAACGGCGCAATGACTTGTTCGGGATGGTCGCGTTCAGCACCTTTCCGATCCCGGTGCTGCGACCCACCGATCGCCACGCGGTCGTGCACGCGTCGATCGCTGCGGGCGACGTGGGACGCGGGCTCGCGGAAACCAACATCGGCGCCGCGCTGGAGCAGGCGCTCGATTACTTCGAGGGCGAGCCGTATACCGGGGCACGGATCGTGGTGCTGGTCTCCGACGGCGCAGGGGAGATTTCACAGACCCCGAGGCTCCGCATCGTCCATCGGATGCAGCGGTTGCGAGCCTCGCTGTACTGGATCTACATCCGATCGGAGCGCGGCCCCGCGATCCTTGCCGCGTCCGAACCTGGCGATGACGCTGCCGCCTTGCGGATGACGCCGGAGCGCACGCTGCACACGTTCTTCTCCAGCCTGGGCAGCTCGTACCGAGCCTATACGGCCGAGAACCCGGAGGATCTCGAGCGGGCGATCGCCGACGTGAACCGCCTGCAGAACCTTCCCGTGCGTTACCTGGAGACCATCGCCAGGCTTGATCTCACGTCCGCGTGCCTTGCAGCCGCCCTGGCGGGCCTCGTCCTGCTGGTCGGGGCGAAACTCTCGGAACGGTCGGCATGGTAGGACCGAACCGCAGGCGGGCGCGCACAGGCGACCCGGAACCTGACGCTGGGCCGACCGGCCAACGCGCGCGAGGCCACCCGGGAGCGCCTCCCCACAGGCGAGCCGGCCTCGCCGGTCGGAGCCATTGGTGGTACCTGGCTGCACTCCTGCCGCTGGCGGGAGCCTTCGCCCTCGATCTGCACGGTCTGCTCGATGACCGGCGAGTCAGCCGGGCGCTGGCCCAGAACCAGATTGCGTTCGTCGCGGAACGCGACACCCTCCGCGGTGCGCTCGCCCGTGCCTACCGGCTGCATGCAGGCGGGGAGCTCAGCGCGGCGGTTGCTGCGTACGGCGCAGTCGCGCTGGACGAGGAGCCGGAGTTGCGCGCCGTGCAACTCTTCAATCTCGCGAACCTTTACCTGGAGCAGGCGGTAGCACTTGAGCGGGCGGACGAAATGCAGTCCTCGGTGTCTCTCGTGGAGCTCGCGAAGCAAAACTACCGCGAGATTCTTGCCCGCGACCCCCGCCACTGGGACGCCCGCCACAACCTGTCCCGCGCACTCGAGATGCTCCCGGACATTGCCGCGGTCGACTACGAGAACGAGCGCAACCCCGAACGCAGCCCGCAGGCGCGACAAGCGGCCCGAACCTACGAGGGCCTGCCATGAGCTTCGCGGGTTTGCCCGGCCGCCGCAGCCGCCTGGCGAGCGGTCAGCTCGGGTTGCTGACGTTGGCCTTGGCGCTGGCGGTGGCCGCCCTCGCCAGACCGGTGCTGCCACTGTCGTCCGAGGTGTTCCGGCACCTGATCGTGTTCGACATCACCCAGAGCATGAATGTCGGTGACGCCATGCACCCGGACGACGTGCCAACGACGCGACTGGCGCTTGCCAAGGACGCGGTGCTCGAAGCGACGGCGGCCCTCCCCTGCGGCTCCGAGATCGGGCTGGCCCTGTTCACCGGTCATCGGGCCTTTCTCGTGCTCGCGCCGGTCGAGGTGTGTGCGAACTACGCCGACATTTCGAGCGTTGTGGATGCGGTGGACTGGCGCATGGCCTGGGCAGCCCGCAGCGAAATCGCCAAAGGAGTCCACTCCGGGCTCACGATCGCCAAGGCTCTCGGCCCGACCACCTCGCTCGTGTTCGTCACCGACGGACACGAGGCCCCGCCCCTGCATGCTGAACTTCGGCCGCGATTCTCGGGCGATCGCGGCGCGGTCCGGGGATTGCTCGCCGGTGTGGGCGGCCCGGTGCCGGTGCCGATCCCCAAACTTGACCCGCAGGGCCGGAATCTCGGGCATTGGGGAGCGGACGAGGTCATTCAGGTGGACGAACTCTCGCTCGGGCGGCCGACGGACATTCCGGAGAGCTACGCAGGAGATGAGACCGGAGACGTGGCGGCTCGCATCGCTTCGGGTACCGAACATCTTTCGATGCTGCGCGAGGGCTACCTCCGGTCCCTGGCGAACGAGCTGCGGCTGCACTATCGGCGAGTGGGAGACACAGTCGACCTCAAGCAGGCACTTCAGCATCCCGAGCTGGCCAATGACGCCGACGTGTCGCGCGACCTTCGGCCCCTGCTCGCCGGCACGGCCGCCCTGCTCCTGGCCGGGAGCTACCTCCTGTCGGGAAGATGGCGGCGCGGCCGCTCCGCCGGGACGTCCCGTCCCGAACAGGGAGTCCCGGTTCCTGCCGGCGTGCCGGACCGTGCCTAGCGAAAAATCCCCCGCTCAGGAGACCGTCTGACTGGAGGGCCCTCCAGCCGATCGTCCCCGGGCTGGTGAGGTCGACGGCGTCAGTTTCCCGGTGCGGCCGGGAAGCTCGAACTTGGGGAATTCCCGCGGTCGGCGGCCGGTTGAACGATGGGCCCGACGCCTCCGGCTCCGGCAATTGGTGTGTCGGCATTGCTGCGAGTCACGCGGCGTCCCGGCGTTCGGCGCGGGCTCCTATTCCGACACATGCTCGAGCGATAGTTCCACCGCATGCCGGAAGGACCGCGCTGACGAACGCGGGCTCATCAGCAGGAAGCTGTCCGCCCCGTCGCGCAGAACGATCACGGAGAGATGCTCCATCGCGGTGCGCGCCACACGATGTAACGGGAAGACCCGGTCATCGAGGTCAAGGGGACATATGCGTTCCAGGGCCGTGCGAACGCCGGCGCCGGTCATCCGCAAGATCACCCAGCTGTCCGACTGATCGGTGACGTAGGCGGCGGATGCAAGGGCCGCTGCAACGGTTCCGGCCGGCCTGTCCGGGTCCGGTGGTGCGAACAGGATGAACACCTGGTCCGGCTGCATGCCGAGGACCCGAGCCGCATGCCTGTTGCCCAGCGTCGAGTCCCCGGTCACCGGCCGCGTCGCGCCGAATCCGCCTGCAAGTGCAGCCGCGAAGGCCTCGTCGCCACCCCGTGGGACGGCTGCCGAAACGAGCGCCAGATCGGTGACTTCGGCAACGGCGACGGTGCCGATGTTGCGCTCGTGGCCATCGAGCGGCGCCCGTGCCGAGAGTTTCCAGTCAGGCACGCAGCAGCTCCCCGTCCGGATCGTGGAAATGCGGCGATACGATCTCGACGCGAACATCGCTGCCTTGCAGGGCGTCCCAGGCCCGGAGGGTCTCGCCGATGCGGGCGTGCCCTTGCCGGACAAAACCTAGACCAATGGACGTTTCCAGCGTCGGCGAATACGCCACTGAGGAGATCCATCCCTCGTCGTTCACCGTGTCGGCTGGCGCGTCGAGCGCCAGAAGGTGTGCGCCGGCCGTCAGTTCATCGCCGGAACCGAGCGGTTTGAAGCCCATCAGCTCCATCCCGTCGTCGCGGTTCATCTCCGGGCGTTCGGACAGCACGTTGCCGATACAGTCCTTCCGCTTCGACACCATGCGCTGCATGCCCAGCATGCGAGCGGTCGTCTGGCCGTTCAGTTCGTTGCCGGCGGCATGTCCCTTCTCGATGCGCATGACACCGAGCGCCTCGGTGCCGTAGGCCACCGCATCGAACTCCTCGCCGGCCGCCAGCAGCACCTCCATCAGGGCTTCGCCGTATCGCGCCGCGACGGCAAGCTCATAGGCCAGTTCACCGGAGAAGGAGATGCGGAAGAGTCGGGCCGGGGTGCCGCCACACACGCTGATCTCGGCACACGCCATGAATGGAAATGCCTCGTTGGAAATGTCGTGTTCCGGATCGACGATCTTCTCCAGCAGCCTGCGCGAATTCGGGCCGGCTACTGCGTACTGCGCCCACTGTTCGGTCACCGAGATCAGGTGGACGTCCAATCCCGGCCACAGGCACTGGCGGGCGAATTCCATGTTGCGGAACACGAGAACCGCGTTCGCCGTCGTCGTCGTCATGACGAAATGGTGCTCGGCGAGGCGGGCCGTCGTGCCATCGTCGTAGGCGATACCGTCTTCGCGCAGCATCAGCCCGTAGCGCACCTTGCCGACCGCGAGCTTGGCGAAACCGTTGGCGTAGATCCGGTTCAGAAACTCGGCAGCGTCACGTCCCTGGATATCGATTTTCCCCAGGGTCGTGACATCGCAGATCCCGACCGAGCCGCGGGTGTCGGTCACCTCCCGATCGACGGACTGCCGCCAGTGGGTCTCACCTGACCGCGGAAACCACTGGGCGCGCAGCCACATGCCGGCATCAACGAAGACGGCCCCCTGCCCCTCCGCCCAGTCGTGGCTCGGCGTCAGTCGGGTCGGGCGGAAGTCCTTGCCCCGGGACCGCCCGGCGAAGGCCGCGATCGGCACCGGCGTGTAGGGGGGCCGGAACGCGGTCGTGCCGGTCTCCTGGATGGTGCGGCCGGTCAATCCGGCCATGATGGCGAGCGCCAGGACGTTCGCTGTCCTGCCCTGGTCGGTCGCCATGCCGAGCGTGGTGTAGCGCTTCAACAGTTCAACCGAGCGGAAGCCCTCGCGGTGCGCCAGCTCCACGTCTTTCACGGTCACGTCGTTCTGCAGATCCAGCCAGGCCCGGCCTCGGCTCTCTCGGACATGCCAGAAGGATGCGGCCCCGGTCGCCTCGTCGCTCGCGACCGGCGGCTCGCCTGCGGCGGCGGCAAGCCCGAGTTCACCGAGCGCTGCAACGGCCGCCCGATGCCCGTCGGCGAGAGCGCCCGCCGTCGTGAGGCAGCCGTCGGCAGCGCCGGCGACGCTCATGCCGCCGGGGAGCCGGTCGCCGGGCACAAAACTGGCAATCGCGTCACGCCAGACCGGCCTGCCACCGTGATGGCAGGTCAGATGGACGTTCGGGTTCCAGCCGCCGGCAACCGCAAGGCAGTCCAGCGCGATCCGCTCGCCCGTCGCCAGCGTGATCCCCCTCAGGCCGTGACGGCCCCAGGTGGTCACGACCCGGCTGTTCATCCGGATCCTGGCGTCGGCGACGGCTGCTGCCGGTTCCCCGTCCCGCACGTCGATGACGGCGGCGATCGGGACGCCTTTGGCGGAGAGGTCGCCAGCCGTACGCCACCCGTCGTCGTTGTTGGTGAACACCCCGACCCGGCGGCCGGTACCGACAGCGAACCGGTTGGCGTAGGCACGGACCGCGCCCGCCAGCATGATCCCGGGCCGGTCGTTGCCACCGAACGCAATGGGTCGCTCCGAGGCTCCCGCGCACAGGATGGCCCGCCTGGTATAGAGCCGCCACAGGATCTGCCGGGGTTTGCCCCTGGCGGCGGCCAAATGATCGGTCCGGCGTTCCAGCGCGCCGTAGACACCATGGTCGTAGGCGCCAATCACCGTGGTTCGCGGCATCAGGCGGACGCTGTGCACGGAAGCCAGTTCGCGTACGGCATCGGCAGCCCAGGCCGCCCCGGGCCGGCCGTTCACTTCGTGGGATTCGGCGTTCAGCCGGCCACCCATGAGGAAATCCTCGTCGGCAAGGATGACCCGCGCCCCGCTGCGTCCGGCTTCGAGTGCGGCGGCAAGGCCCGCGGGTCCCGCACCGACAATGAGCAGGTCGCAGTGCAGGAATCCCTTGTCGTAGCTATCCGGATCGGCTTCGCCTGACAGGCGGCCGAGCCCGGCAGATGCCCGGATGGCCGGCTCGTAGACCCGCTCCCAGAAAGACCTGGGCCACATGAACGTCTTGTAATAGAAGCCGGCCGAAAGGAAGGGCGCGAGCAGGTCATTGACCGCCAGCAGATCATGGCGCAGCGAGCCCAGGTAGTTCTGGCTGGTGGCCTCCAGCCCGTCGAACAACTCGGCGACGGTCGCCCGCGTATTGGGCTCCCGGTAGGCCCCGCTCCGTAATTCGACCAGCGCGTTCGGCTCTTCCGAACCAGCCGAGAACACGCCTCGAGGCCGGTGATACTTGAAACTCCGGGCCACCAGCCGGACCCCATTGGCGAGCAGCGCCGAGGCCAGTGTGTCACCGGGACGCCCCGTCAGGCGCCGGCCGTCGAAGCGAAAGGCCAGAGTTCGGCCGCGCTCGATCGCGCCGCCGTCGAGGCGGAACGGACCGCTCACCGGTCCCGCCCCCGGGCAAGCGCGACATCACGCGCCAATTCGACGCGCACGATCTCGTGGGTCAGCGTGTTGCGGGTCACGACCAGCCAGGACCGATCGCCGTGTTCGTGAAACCAGAGTTCCCGGTGCTCGCCGGCAGGATTGTCCCGGATGTGGAGGTAATCGTGGAACAGCCGCGCCGCGTTCTCGTCCCCCGGATCGGGCCGGTCGATCAGGCAGGCATCGCCGAGATACACGAACTCCGCCGCGTCGCGCGGGCCAAGCAGCGGGTGGTCAATGATCATTCCTTCACCCCGCCGGTCGTCACTGCCTGCGGGCGACTTCCCCGAAGCCGCTCAGCCATTGATCCTGCCCACGTCGCACGCCGCCGCCCCGATCCGAACAGCGCGTTCACGGAGTTCCCCCGGTCGACCTGTCGGGCCCGACGTCGGAAGCTTCGGCCGTCCGCCACCAGAGTGGCCACCCTCCGGTGAGCAGTCTGGATTGCGACAACAACATGGTCTTTTCCCCTCCCGGCCCGGCTAGTGGAGGTTGGCCTGGGCGCCCATGCCCTTCTCGTCGATCACGGCGCCGGTCACGAAACGGTCAAGCCGCATCGCCTCAGCCACCCGATGCGGCGCGCCGGTCGCCATCAGGTGGGCGAGGCAGTAGCCGCCCGCCGGGACTGCCTTGAAGCCGCCGTAGCACCAGCCACCGCTGAAAAAGAGGCCTTCGACCGGCGTCCTGTCGATGAAGGGCGACCCGTCCATCGACATGTCGACGACACCACCCCACATGCGCAGCACACGCGCCCGCCCGATCATCGGCATCAGCGCCATGCCGCCCTCGCAGACATCCTCCACGGTGGGCAGGTTGCCCCGCTGCGCGTAGGTGTTGTAGCCGTCGATGTCGCCGCCGAAGACGAGGCCGCCCTTGTCCGATTGGCTGACGTAGAAATGCCCGGCGCCGAAGGTAATCACCCCGGGAATCGCCGGTTTCAGCCCTTCGGTCACGCAGGCCTGCAGCACGTGGCTTTCGATCGGCAGCCGCAATCCCGCAAGGCCCATCACCTGACCGGACGAGCCGGCCACACATACTGCCACCTTGTCGGCGCCGATTGCCCCGCGGGTGGTCTCGACCCCTCGGCAAACGCCGTCACGGATATCGAACCCGGTGACTTCGCAGTTCTGGATCACGTCGACGCCCCGCTGGTCGGCGCCCCGGGCATAACCCCAAACGACCGCATCGTGCCGCACCGTGCCGCCGCGCGGCTGCCACAGGCCTCCCTTGATCGGGAAGCGCTCGTTGTCGAAGTCCAGGAAGGGGCACTTTCGCCGGAGGGCGTCGCGGTCCAGCAGCACCGCACCCGCTCCGGCCAGGAGCATCGCATTACCGCGCCGGACAGCGGCATCACGCTGTGGGTCGGTGTGGAACAGGTTGATCAGCCCGCGCTGCGACACCATGGCGTTGTAGTTGATGTCCTGTTCCAGGCCCTCCCACAGCTTCATCGACAGTTCGTAGAAAGGCTCGTTGCCGGGCAGCAGGTAGTTGGAACGGATAATCGTCGTGTTGCGGCCGACATTGCCGCAGCCGATCCAGCCTTTTTCCAGCACCGCGATATCGGTCAGCCCGTGGACCGTTGCCAGATAGTAGGCCGCGGCCATGCCGTGTCCGCCACCGCCCACGATGACCGTGTCGTAGTGCCGCTTCGGGTCCGGCTCGCGCCACACCGGCTTCCAGCCGCGGTTGCCGGTCAAGCCTTCCTTCAAGATCTGCAGGACGGAATAGCGCATGACGTCCTCTACCCAGACCTGATTGATGCGCCGGTCGCCCCGCTGGTGCTTTCTGAAAAAGGACGACTCTTTTATGATTCCGGACATGTCGGAGTCCCGGTTGGCCAAACGCCGCATTGCCTTCGTCTTGGTCGAGGGGTTCGCCCTGATGTCGTTCGCGGCCGTGACCGAGCCCCTGCGCGCGGCCAACCTGCTGGCCGGCAGGCGCATATACGAACTGTTCCATTTCGCCGCCGGACCGGGAACCACGAAGAACCTGAACAGCTCGTCCGCAGCCGCGGTCGCGGTCGGCGACCTGCAGGAAACGACGGACACCTTCGATCTCGCGTTTGTCGTCGCAGGCGGCGACCCGGTCGGCTTTCGCAGTCCCCGACTGTTCCGGTGGCTAAGGCGGCAGGCGCAGCACGGCTGCATGCTGGGAGGTGTGTCTGGCGGACCGGCGATCCTTGCCAACGCCGGCGTCATGGACAACCGGCGGATGACAGTTCACTGGGAGCACTATGCCGCCCTCGCCGAGCGTCATCCCGGTCTCCTTCTCGAACGCACCCTCTATGTCGTGGACCGGGACCGGATGACATGTGCCGGTGGGACGGCTCCGCTGGACATGATGCATGCTTTGATCGCCGAACATCACGGCCCGGACTTCGCCCGGAAGGTCAGTGACTGGTTCATGCACACTGATGTACGGCCGGCCGGAGGCCCGCAGCGGGCCGGACTGGCGCAGCGCTACGGCACCAACCGTCCCGCCGTTCTGGCCGCAATCGAGGTCATGGAAAACCATGTCGCGGACCCGCTGCCCCTCACCGTTCTCGCCCAGGTGGTCGGCGTGAGCGTCCGTCAGCTGAACCGCCAGTTCAAGGCCGGGCTGGGCCGCAGCGCCGGGGGGTTCTACCGGGCCCTCCGCCTCGAAAAATCCCGGGAATTGCTGCATCAGACCAGCCTGCCGGTCCTCGAGATCGCGATCGCCACGGGCTTTTCCGGCGCGGCGCATTTCGCGACCGCCTACCGTCAGCGGTACGGCGCGGCACCGTCACGCGACCGCTTGGAAACGCTGCACGGACACTGACTTGGAAAGATTGAAACGCTTCCAATCCAGACCAATTCTGACCAATTCGCCGCCGAAATGATTGAAGTATCCGATGGAAAGCGCCATGCTGCCCGAGAACGGATAGTTGCCGGCCGGCGGACAGTTGGTTGGAACCGGTTCTTTCGGTACGACCCACGGAGCGCGGCGCGATGAGACAGCCGTTCGAGTAACCGGGGGAGCCAAAACCGTGGAAGGCAATCTTAATGCCCTGACAACGGTGTTCACCGAGTTCTATTACTGGGCGACCATACCGTTGATGTTTTTTATTCATATCGGCTTTTGCATGTACGAGGTCGGCGCCAGTAGGCGGCGCAATCACCTGCATACGCTGATGAAGAACACGATGCTGATCCCGTTGGTGACGATCACGTTCTTCTTCTTCGGCTGGTGGTTGTACTGGGCGATGCCGAACGGTCCGTTCATCACCGGCGGCCTCGATACCGAAATGGCGGCCGCCAACACCGCCTGGTCCGAGAACATGGGACCGAACACCGGCGACCGCATCACCGGCGTATTTTGGGCAGCCTTCCTGCTGTTCTCCTGGACGGCAGCTTCCATTGTCTCCGGCTCCGTCATCGAACGGATCAAGTCTGGCGCGTTCTGGGTCCTTGCGGTGGTCATCGGATCGGTCGCATGGATTATCGACGCGGCCTGGGGCTGGCACTACGGCGGCTGGATGGTCCAGTTGCTCGGCTACCACGACGCGTACGCCTCCGGCGTGATTCACGCGATCGCAGGGGGATTCGCCCTGGGTGTCCTTGTCGTCCTGGGGCCGCGGCTTGGCAAGTTCGCCAAGGACGGCACCCCCCGAAGCATCAATCCACACAACCCTTGGATGGTGTGTCTCGGCCTGTTCTTGATCTACGCGGGATTCTGGGGCTTCTACGTGGCCTGCAACGTTCCGATCATCGATCCTGGCGGCATTGGCGGGCAGATCACCGGCGATACCTGGACAGCGACAACGATTTACCTGACCCCGACGACACTCGGTGCCATCACGGTGAATTTCCTGATGTCGCTTTCGGGCGGATTGCTGGTCGGCTTCCTCGCCTCCAAGGGCAATCCTTTCTGGACCTATTCCGGTGGACTTGCCGGCATCATCACGGCGTCGGCCGGGAACGACCTGTATCACCCGATCCACGCGATGATCATCGGCGGCATCGGCACCTACTGTGCCTACAAGCTGCATTACTGGGTGGAAGAGAAGTTCAAGATCGACGACGCGGTCGGCGCAGTGGCCGTCCACGGTTACGCCGGCTTCATCGGTCTGGTGATTTGCGGCTTCGTGCTGTGGGGTCACCCGAGTTCGCCGTACGAAGGCTTTGCCGCAATCAATCCGCTTGGCCAGTTCATCGGCGCGATCATCATGTTCTTCGTGCTGGGGTTCGTGCCGGGCTGGATCGTGGCCAAGATCCTGGCGGCAATGGACCTGCTGCGGATTCCAAGGCGGGTCGAGCTGCTGGGTCTTGACTTCAAGTCCAACCGGGAAGAGCAGGCGGCTGCGGCCGATGTCCGCTCAACCGAGAAGGCGGCCGTCTGACAGGTTCGCTACCCCATTTGCCTGAGGGCCCGCCGGCAGGCATCTGCCGGCGGGCCAGCGGCCAGAGAGGAGACTGAAGCATGGCTACGACAGGTATCGAAAGCTGGGCGGTCGATCTGAAGGACATCGGCGCCATCTACCCGTTTCAAGGTACGGAAGGGCTGTTCGTGCTCGCGGGCGTAATACTGTGGCTCGGCTGGCATCTTCTGCAGATGCGTGCCGAAAACGAGGAATATGACGGCATCGTGCGCCAGCACGGCGACGACGCCAGCGTCAACGAAGCGCTCGACGGCGACTAACTTGAAGGGGGCGCGGGCGTCCGCGCCCCCTTTCTACACCGCGGTGTCCTCGTCCCGGTCCTTGCGTTGCCGGGCGATCAGCTCCAGGGAAACGGGCTGTTGCTCAGCGGGTGCAGCTTCCCGTCCGCATAGCGGCTGAACCGGAACGGCTCCAGCAGGGCCTGCTCCCGGCCCAAAATCTCGTCGGCGACCAGGTGCCCGACGCCGATCATCTTGAACCCGTGATTGCTGTCGGCGATGACGTAGACGTTCTCGCAGAAGGTGTCGAATACCGGAAAGCTGTCCGGAGTGAAGCAGCCCAAGCCACCGGACGGCTCTTTCTTGAATTTCCCGATCTGGCCGGAGAAGCGTTCCTGGCAGAAGGCCAGGGCCGAACACCACATGTGGGCGAAGTCGGGACCGACCACGAACTCTGGCGAATCAGGGCCGTAGGGATCGATCGCCACGTCGTCAGCCGGAGTCTTCACCTCGTACGGCATGCCGCCGCCCTGGACTCCGCCAAAATGGAAATCCGGCTTGTAATAGATCCCCCAAGGTTCTTCGGTGATGACCGACCCATCGACATCGGAGCGGAGCGGCACGTCGGTGTCGACATGGATCACCGGCGGCATGCCGCCGCCGTTGAGCTTCTGCAGGTCGGGATCGACCCCGATGACCCCCTCCTCCAGGCACCAGTAGCGCCAGGTCGGAATCCCGTGGTGCATCGTACCGTCAGGGCCCTTGATCGACACTTCGCGCGGCAACTCAAGTAGGTCCCAGATCGTCTTGACCCAAGGGCCCACGGCCACGACCACCTGGTCGCATTTGATCGTGCCCCGATCGGTAACGACGGCTGTCACCGCGCCGGTCTGGCTGCCACGCTCGAATCCGTTGACCGACATACCGGTGAGAATGCGCACGCCCCGGGCCTCAGCCTTGTCCGCCAGGCCGTAGATGGCGGCGGTGTTGTTCGCATAGCCGCCCTTCTTCTCGTGCAGGACGGAGGTGATGCCTTCGGCACGCCAGTCGTTCAGAAGGTCGCGCATGTAGGCCGTGCAGTCTTCCTGGCCCTCGATGAACTCGGAGGGGTAACCGATCGCCTTCTGCTGCTCGTAGATGCTGGTCACATCTTCACGCATGGCCTCGTGGCTGACCTGCATGTAGCCGACCGGGTGATAACTGAAGGCCTTTGGATCAGATTCCCAGACATCCACGCTGTGCGCCATCAATTCGCGCATCGCGGGCTGGAAATAGTTGTTCCGCACGACGCCGCAGGCGATGCCGCTCGCACCGGCGGCGATGGCGGTCTTGTCGATCACCAGGATATCCGAGCCGACGCCCTTGCCGGCCGCCGCCAATTGCTCAGCGAGTCGCCAGGCGGTCGACAGCCCGTGGACTCCCGCGCCGATCACGACATAGCGGACATGTGTGGGAAAACTCATGGAAATGCCTCATCCGGCGGGGCCGCAAGAGCGGAAGTCGGCCCATTCTGCGTATTTCGAATGTTCGACAAAACAACTTACCGGACAACAAAGGGCATTATTGTGCCACTGCGTGTCCGCATTTCAGGGGACCGGGAGCGATGGACAAGTCGGTTCAGGTGGAATTCTTACTGGTGCCGGGTTTTTCGCTGCTGGCCCTGTCCTGTGCGGTGGACGCCCTGCGAGCGGCCAACATGGTCCTCGGCCGGACCGCTTACGCGTGGCGCCTGTCTGCTGACTTCGATCACTTGGCATCCGTGGACGGTGTGCCCTCGTCCAGCGATATCCGTCTCTCGGCGTTGCCGCTGGCATCCCGGAGTTCATCAGGCACGCCACCGGATCTGCTCGCGGTGGTCGGTGGTGAACGATCCCACGACTATGATTCCGAGGGACTCGCAGTATCGCTGAAGCGGGCCGCAGCCCGCGGCGCTCGGGTCGGGTCGATCTCGGACGGCGCCTTTCCGGTCGCCGCCAACGGGCT
>JAJEGJ010000098.1 GCA_022819905.1 Alphaproteobacteria bacterium | reverse complement strand
CTGCGGAATCGCCTGAACCGGGCCTTTTCCGAAACCTATGCGGCGCCGAATACGCTGGTGTTCGACTACCCGACCATCGCCGATCTCGCCCATCATCTGGTGGACGCGCTCGATGATGCTGCCCCCGCTCCCGAGGCGGTGCCGGAACCGAGCCCGCCACTGCCCGCGCCGCGCGGCGATGACGGCGTCGCGATCATCGGCATGGCGTGCCGTTTCCCAGGCGCGCCGGACATTGCGAGCTTTTGGCACCAACTTGAAGCCGGCCACGATGCGGTGACAAACGGGCGGCAGGACAAGGGGTCCTGGTCCGGGGTCGCAGGCGATCCCGCCGTCGTGGATGGAGCTTGGCAGCACGGCGGGTTCGTCGAGGAGATCGACCGCTTCGACGCGCGCTTCTTCGGGATCCAGCCGATCAGCGCGCGCGGGATGGACCCGCAGCAGCGATTGCTCCTGGAAACGAGCTGGAGGGCGCTCGAAGACGCAGGGGTTGATCCCGACGGGTTAAAAGGCAGTCGCACCGGGGTTTACGCCGGCATCGCGACCAGCGAGTACCGCGACCTGATGGTGGCGGGTGGCAAAGGCCTCAACTATCTCGGGACGGCCAGCAGCGCAGCCGTCGGCGGCATTGCGTTCAAGTTGGGCTTCATGGGACCCGCGATTCCGGTGATGCTGAACTGCGCGGCTTCGTTGGTCACAGTCCAGCAGGCGGTTGCTGGCTTACGGCGGGGAGAGGTGGACCTCGCCCTTGTCGGCGGCGTGAACGCCGTCCTCTCGTCCAGTCTGACCGGCGAAATGGCGGCACTCGGGATGTTGTCCAGGAAGGGGCGCTGCAAGACCTTTGACGCCGCGGCGGACGGCTTCGTGCGTAGCGAGGGCTGCGGAATGGTGGTCCTGAAGCGGCTGGAGGATGCGGAAGCCGCCGGCGACCGCATCTGGGCGGTGATCCGAGGGGCGGCGGTCAACCAGAACGGGGTGAGCGCAGGACCGACGGTGCCGAACGGCCCGGCGCAGGAGCAGGTGATTGAGGACGCGCTGTCGGAGTCGGGCGTTGCGCCGTCCGAGGTGGACTACCTGGAAGCACACGGGGCGGGATCGGCGCTGGGCGACCCGATCGAGGTACAGGCTGCAGCAGCGGTTTACGGGCGGGGCCGCGCCAAGGATCGCCCGCTGCTGATCGGCTCGGTGAAGACCAACATCGGCCACTTGGAATCAGCCGCAGGAGTTGCCGGGCTAATCAAGGTTGTTCTGGCCATGCGCCACGGCGTAATCCCGAAGCATCTGCATTTTCAGGAGCCGAATCCGCACGTGGACTGGGACCAGTTGCCGGTACGGGTGGTCTCGGAGGCGACCAGTTGGCCGAGCGAACCTGGGCGGCCGCCGCGGGCGGGTGTCAGTGCCTTCGGGATATCGGGAACGAATGCTCATGTGGTCGTGGAGGGCTACGGCGCCCCGGACAACACCTCGCCGAGCCGAGCCGAGGCCCGTTGGGCGGTCGGCGCACCAAGACCGGTCGCTGTCGCGCTGCCGGACGACGTAACCATGCCGCCGAGCGCTGACAGCGAACTTGCTGCGCGCGCGGTGCGGCTCTTGCCGCTTTCCGGCAAGTCGGCGGGGGCGCTCCGGAAGCTGGCGGACCGCTATCTCGCGTGGCTCGACGAACAGGAATGGGCGCAGGCGCCCGAAGGCGCTGCATCCGATTTGACGCTCTCGGACATGGCGTGGACCGCCGGGGTGGGGCGCAGCCACTTCGACTGTCGCGCTGCTGTGGTTTTCGGTGATTTCAGATCGCTGCGCAACGGTCTGCAAGCGCTCGCGACAGGCGATACGAAACCGGCGACCGGGGCCGGGACGAAGGTCGCGTTCGCTTACACCGACCAAGGGAGCCAGCCGCTCGGGGCGGCTGAGGCGCTGTACGCGAGCGAGCCTGTCATGCGGTCGGTTCTCGACCGCTGCGACGAGATACTGGGCGAACTGAGGGGCGCGTCGCTGCTGGACACGATGTTCGGGCGGCCGGGTGCGGCGGGAGACCTGAGCGATCCGCTGTGGCGGCGCCCGGCGATCTATGCGCTGGAATGCGCGCTCGCGGCGTTGTGGTCGAGCGTCGGTGTGCGACCGAGCGTAGTCGTCGGGCACGGTTCCGGAGAGTTCGCGGCCGCGCGGGCATCCGGCGTGTTTGGCCTGGAGGATGGCTTGCGCCTGGCCGCGGCGTTGGACGATCCGGGAGCGGCATTGGAGGGTGCTGTTACGGGTGCGCCGTCGATTACGCTGATGAGCGCTGCATCGGGTCGGGCGGTGGCGGCCGATGAAGCCCAGGATGCGTCGTATTGGCGCCGGCAGGCGGCGGACGACCCCGCTCCGGTTGAGCGTAGCGTCGGAACGCTTGCGGCGTTGGACGTTGATGTGATCGTCGAGATCGGCCCATCCGCGGGATTGGGCACATTGATGCAAGCGGCCGACAACGCCAACACGCCAGTAGTTCTGGCCAGTCTCGGACCGTCCTCGGGCAGCGAGACGACGCCGCCGGCGGGATCAGGTGACCGTTTCGTCGAGGCAGTCGCCGGCGCCTATGAGGCAGGGCTCGCACTGTCCTTCGCGGGTCTCTTCGCGGGTGAAACCCGATGTCGGACCGCGCTGCCGGACTATCCGTTCGAACGTCGGCGCCATTGGATCACGTAACATGAACGACGGGCCGCAGCCGGGCCGCATATAAGTGTCGGCGATTGCCGTGATGGCTGCCCCGGCAGAACGTAACCGCGGCGGCACCGGAAGCGCGGAAGTTCCGGTCGCAGTTCGACTGCATCAGCGGCTGCGTGCTTTGCTGGAGGCGGCTTCTTCCGTCGGTAAGCGGTAGGCGCGCGCAGCCGCGAACCGAGGTTCGCCGAGATCCTCCAGCCAGAACGCATCGGTCGGCCGGTGCGGGAAACGAAACACCGCGGACGGCTCGCCCTCGAGCATCGGTGTCGGCACCTCGAAACGGGACGGACTCAGCGAGAAGCCGGTGCCCAGGGCCTTGATGAGCGCCTCCTTCAGACTCCAGAGCCGATAGAACAAGACCGCTTGGTCGCGCCCGGTGGTCGCCGCAAGGGCGAGCCGCTCCCGCGGTCCGTAGACGGTGCTCCCGATCCCTTCGAAATCCCTGCCGGGCGTGCGTACCTCCAGATCCACCCCGAAATCATCCCGATGCGCGAATCCGATCAGGCCGTGCTGACCGCTGTGGCTCACATTGAAGCTCACGTCGGCCGGCGCTCCGTTTACCTTCGCGAACGGCTTACCGTGCTCGAGATAACCGAAGGACAGTTCCCGGTTGGGGCAACCCAGGCGTTCGCACAGGTTGATCCTGAGCGCCGCGCGGCAAAGCGCGTACTGCCGCTGGGCCTTCTTGACCAGGAACCGATTCCACCGCGCCTGTTCGTCGTGGTCGAGCACGGCGAGGGCCTGTTGTTCGCGGTCCGGGTCGGGCCTGAGATCGACATGCAGAATGAGCGAGCCTTCGGCCTCACGCCACGGACTCCACCACATGTCGCTGCTGACGCTCATCGCGCAGTAGCGCTCTGCGGCGGTGCCAGAGTCACTTCGTGCAGGTAGGCGCCAACTCCGCGCTGCCGATCCCACTGCGGTGGATATCCCAGCGACACTTCCTGGAAAGGCACGCCGTCAAGCCATTGCGTGCCCCGGATATGGAGATGGCCGTACACCACCGCGCACGCGTTGAATCGGCGATGCCAGCCTCGGGTTCGGCGGGTCCCGCACCACGGCGTGAAACGCGGAACCCGCGGCAGCACGGCATGCTGTTCTTCAAGCGGAAAGTGGTTGATCAGAACCTTCGGGATGCCGGCAGGACACGACGCGAGCCGTCGGGCGGCATCCCGGCAACGCGCGGCGCACCACGATTCCCGGTCTGGAAACGGGTCAGGATGCAGAACTAACTCGTCGGAGGCGACGGCGCCGGCTTCCCGCGCCCACCGGATCACCTCGTCACGCCGAACGTGCCCGGGCCGAAAACTGTAGTCGTAGAGCAGAAACAGCGGTGCGATCAGAACCGTGCCATCCCGATGCTGGATCACCGGATAGGGATCTTCCGGGGTGAGGACACCGTGGCTGCGAGCGAGCGCGACGAGCCTCTCGTAGAGCGCGACGCCGCGGAGGACGGGCGCTGCGTCGGGAATGGTCCAGAGCTCGTGGTTGCCGGGAACCCAGACGACCTGGCGGAATTTCCGAGTCAGTTGCTGGAAACACCAGTCAAGCCGCTTGGGCCCGTCGGTAACGTCGCCTGCGAGGATCAGCCAGTCGTCGGGAAATGCCGGGCAACTCTCCAGCGCTTTCCGGTTTGCCGGATGCGAGACATGAAGGTCGGAGAGCGCCCACAAACGCAACGGATTACTGCCCGGGACAATGCAGGAAAGACATCTGCACACGTGTGAACCGGATTGTAGGCTGGAGGTTTCTGCCGAGTCCATTGGCGCAAGGGCAGCGGCATCCGGCGGTCCGTTCATCGGGGACCGCGTTCCACGCCAGGACCTTGTGCCGCGCGGCGCTGATCAAGGCCAGATCGCCGGCCTGCCATCGCTTTGAAGCCCAATCGCAGGCCGGGAAGCCGTGGCCGCCCACGCAATCGCGAGGAACGTCCTGGAACTTGAAATCCGGCAGCAACTAGAAGCCGGACTTCCAGGCATTGCCCGGCTCCTTCAACGTCGTCTGGCAGCAGCTATCGTCGCCATCGGTTCGCACCTCGAGGCATCCACCGGAGGGTCAAACGACAAGCCGGCCTCAGGCAGCGTGCATGCCGTGCTCGTGCGGCGCCAGGGCGGCGTACACGGTGCGATGGGTCGGCGTGTCGACGCCAACCCGGCGTCCCATGCGCTCGATCGCGCCGCTCAGTGCAGAAATCTCCAGCCGCTCGCTCCGCTCCAGTGCAACGAGCAGTGACGCCTTCATCGAGGCGGGCAGCTGGTCCAGGAGTGCCTCAGTCCGGGCTTCCTGATCGTCGGGCATGGATACGCCAAGCGCCCGCGCCACGGCAACCGTCTCGGCCGTCAGCCGTGCCATCATCGCCCGCGTTGTCGGATGGGACCGACAGGGTCCGAGCGGCAGGCGCGTGAGGCAGTTGACGCCCGCCAGCGTGCAGATCATCGCCGCCTTTTGCCACAGCTCGCACTCGATATCGCCGGGCAGTGGGCAGTCGATGCCGGCGTCGGCGCAGGCCTTGCGCAGCGTTTGAACGCGCCTGCTCGGCGAATTGTCCATTTCGCCAATCCGAAGCGTCTGCATGCGGTCGAAATGTCGAACCTCACCTGGGGCTTCAATCAGGGCGCTGATCTGCGCGACGCCGCCCAGCACCCGGCGAGGCCCCAGCATCCTGCGGAGAATGTCGATGTGTTCGATCCCGTTGAGCAGCGGAACGACACCGGTGTCGCTCAACAGCGCGGGGCGAACGAGTCCGGCCGCATGCTCGCAATCGTAGCTCTTGACCGTGAACAGGACGTAATCGGGTGATGCAAACACGGTGGGATCGTCGCTCGCGTGCACCTGCTTCAGCTCGGTGTCACCAAGGACACTGCGAACCTTGAGGCCGTGCTCCTGCATCGCCCGAAGATGCCGGCCGCGGGCGACGAAACCGACTTCGTGTCCGGATGCTGCGAGCCGTGCGCCGAAATATCCGCCGACGCCGCCTGCCCCCATCACGATGAACTTCATTCCCCAGCATCCGCGCCTGTATGGAGCCCGGGATGATGGTCGGTGCCCGCCGGATTCACAATCGAAAATTGGGGATGGTCAGGGCACCGACGGGAGCGTCCCCGGACCGACGCACAGCATCCATGCCAGGACCTGCGCCCGGGGGAGGCGTGACCACCAGTCGGCTAAGTAAGCGCGTAATTGCCCAGATCCCGACGACAAATGGCGGGCACGCCATCACCCGCCATGTGTAGCCCTGCGGCCATCGACTCCGACGTAGTACCGACGCGCGACATGAGTGTGACCGACACAGGAACAGTGGCTAGCGGGCTACCGGAATTGGCCGATGCTCAAACCGTCGTCGGTGATCTGCGAGGGGTGGTCGAAGTTGAAAACTTTTCAAGATCAAACGTATGAAGGCGAAATCGTAAACATGGTTGTCGATACCAAACGCATCGCTATAGTTTGACACGGTGCCGGTGGCCGTCGCTAGCAGATACGTAGGTTGTCCGGTCAGCTCCGAGCATTGCCACTTGCCGTTCGCCCTCATGTTCGCTGGAACTGCCGATGTTTCTTCGCCTGCTCACGTATGCGTACGCCGTTGCTCTTGTCGTTGGAATGGGAACCCAGGCATTCGCTCAGGAAAGCGGTTCTGCTGAGACAGATGCACGGGTTCAGGCGCTGGAGCTCCGCGTTCAGCAGTTGGAAAAGGCATTGGCCGAGGCATTGGGGATCGAGGTCGCTGAACCGCCACCGGCGGCCGAGAGCACAACCACGGTAGCGCAGGCCGAGCCGGCTCCGAACGGAAACAGCCGATCAGACATCACCGGACAGCAAGGGGCGTACAACTACGACAAGGCCTTCTTCGGCCCGATCGGACCATTAACGTCGAGCGATGGACGTTTCAAGACGTTCCTGTACGGAAACCTGCAGACAGATCTGGCGGCGTACAGCGAGAGCGGAGATTGGGAAGGCGTCTTCGGGGACGAGTACTACATCGGAAAATGTTCACCGGAACTTTGTGACACGGACTTCAGCGGCGGCGGCAAGATGCGCAGGGTCAGCTTCGGCGTCGCGAGCGTCATCGAGCAGGACTGGATCGTCTTCATGTCGTACAACCTGGCGGACGGCGGCGAGCAGGTTGACAGCGGCCTTCGGGCGGCGGCCATCGTCTACCGGGGCATCAAGCCGTGGTGGCTGATGGCGGGACAGTTCGGCAACTCGGTCGGGCTGGAATCGTCCACGTTCAACAGCTTCCTGGGCATGGCCGAACGCCCGATGATGTCGAACGCATTCGCCTATGCGCCGAGCGCGCCCGTGGTGGCGCTGATTGCGTCGCATCGCGGCAGGGCCACGTATGCCAGGTTTGGTGTTTTCGGGAAGAACTCCGGTGTGGACAGCGATTTTGACGAGGGGTGGGGCCTCCATGGCCGCTTCCTCTTCCAGCCGCACAAGGAACGGAGACTGAGCTCGCAGATCGGCGTGAGCGGGTACTGGCGTAAGCCCGAGGCCGAAGTCGTGGGTGGCGATCACATGCAGTCGTGTGCGGACCGCCAGATCGGCAACGGTTTCCGCTTCAGGGCCTTCGGCATTTCTGCGATCGACGGCACCTCCCTGGTGAATACCGGCAAGTTCTGCGATGTCGAGGACTACACGTACATCGTTGCCGAGGGAGCCATTTCTTGGGAACAGGTTTCCCTTCAGGGAGAATGGGGCACCGCACAGGTCAACACGAAGTCGAGCGGAAGTTACGAGTTCAGCGGCGGATACGTCGATGTCGGGTACTTCTTGACCGGAGAGAGCCGGAACTACAACCCATACTTCGGTCAGTTCTGGCGCCTGAAGCCGAACAACGATCTGGGACAGGGCGGGCTCGGAGCGTTCGAACTGCGGGCGCGCTGGCAGACGATCGACCTGAACGACCGGCTGGCTGTCGTCGACGACAGCGTCACCGGCGTCACCGGCGGTGAAGCCAGCGGATTTACGGTCGGGCTCAACTGGTATTTCAATGCATTCACCCGCGCCATCTTCAACGCCGGTCGCATCGATGTGGAGTATCCGACGGCGGTCGGCGGGCGTCTGGGCACGCGGGAAGCGAGCGTCGACGAGTACGTGGCACGCGTCGAGATCTTCTTCTGAGCGTAAGGGCGTCAGCGCCGCCCGGATACGACCAGCACTGGCGGTCGCCGTCAACCGGTGTCCCGGCGCCGGTAACTCGGCCACGGCACTGGCCGCCGAGAGGTTGCACTCAGCTGGCCTTGCTGGTGTTGAGGCCCCGTCAGCCGCGTCGTTCTGCGGGGTGCTGACATGCACCGCAACCGGTGAAGCGCGAAGCCGCCAGCGGCGCAGGCCAAGGTGTTCGAGTCTGTGAGCGCGGCATGCAGTTAGTATGATGGGGCCTGGCATTGTGGCGGGGTTTGTTGCCTGCTTCACTCCATTGAGCCACCGGAGACTGATGGCCTGTACGGACACCTGACGCGCCGCAATGGTGATTCTCGGGCGTGGGCCGGCCGGTGTGATGTAATGGTCATGCCACGGTCAGGTATCGGTTTATGTGGATGGGCTTCGGAGCACTGGTCCACGGGCCCGCTGGCATCGCGTCAGATCGGCCGCGAGCGGCACTGATCCGGCGTCCGCTGCCACGGCTGACAGGCCACGGAAGGTCATGCAACTGATGGCGCCACAGCATCCGATCTATCTCGATTGCCAGGCCACCACGCCGCTCGACCCGGAAGTGCTCGACGCGATGCTTCCCTATTTCCGGGAGCAGTTCGGGAATCCGCACGTCGATGCCCACGCCTTCGGCCGGGAAGCCGCCTCCGCCGTCGAAGCTGCACGTGCCGAAGTTGCGGACTTGATCAACGCCGACCCTCGCGAGATCGTGTTCACCTCAGGTGCGACTGAATCCAACAATCTCGCCATCAAAGGCGCCGCGCGGTACCGCCGCGAGCGGCACGGCTTGGATCATGTCGTCACAGTCGCTACCGAGCACAAGTGCGTGCTCGAATCGTTCACGCGCCTGGAGCGAGAGGGTTTTCGGTCGACGGTCCTGCCGGTGGAGCCCTCGGGCCTCGTGGATCTGGAGCGCGTCGAGGCGGTGCTGGAGGAACGCGTTGCACTCGTCTCCGTCATGGCTGCGAACAACGAGATTGGCACGGTGCAGCCCTTGCGGGAGGTGGGCAGGCTTTGCCGGGAACGCTCGGTGGTGCTGCACACCGACGCCGCCCAGGCCGCGGGAAAGATCCCCTTCGACGTACAAGTCCTCGAGGTCGATCTGGCCAGCCTGTCCGGGCACAAGCTGTACGGCCCCAAGGGAGTGGGCGCGCTCTACGTTCGCCGCCGGCCGCGCGTGCGCATCGAGCCGCTCTTCGACGGCGGCGGACAGGAGCGCACACTCCGCTCCGGGACGGTACCGGTGCCCCTGGTCGTGGGCCTCGGGGTGGCCGCGCGCATTGCCCGCCAACGGCTTGCCGAGGAGGCGGAGCGCACCAGGATGCTGCGGGATCGCATGCTCTCCCGGTTGCAGGACCGGCATCCGGACGTGGTCGTTCACGGCGAAATGGATGCACGGCTGCCCGGAAACCTCAGTGTCGGCTATGCCGGAATTCAAGCCCATCGCCTCGTGCGGGAACTCGGCGACGTCGCGCTGTCGACCGGATCCGCGTGTTCGGATACCTCTGTCGAGACCAGCTACGTGTTGCGGGCCCTGGGGGTGTCCGAGCCGCTGGCAGCGGGCACCTTCCGCATCTCGCCAGGCCGCTTTACGACCGAATCGGAAATCGACCGGGCAGCCGTGGCCATAGCCGACGGCGTAGATGCGCTCCGCGGACCGTCCGCCTAGGGGTCAGCTGTCCATGCCGCGCGTGATCTTCCACCAGCCCGATGGATCGGTACTCGAAGTAGACGAGACCGCGGGGCAGTCGATCCTGGACATCGCCCACAAGCACGGCATCGATATCGAAGGGGCCTGCGAAGCGTCGCTCGCGTGCTCGACCTGCCATGTGATCGTCCACCCCGACTGGCACGACCGTCTGCCCCTGCCGACCGATGACGAGGAAGACATGCTGGATTTGGCGTGGGGCGTCACGCAAACGTCGCGCCTGGGGTGCCAGGTCGAGCTGACCGAGCAGCTCGACGGCCTGGTCCTCAATGTACCCAGCAACTCACGCGACGCCCGGGGATAGCCGGGGCAACCTGTCGAGCCGGTTCGGCAGAGCCTGGCTGTCGACGCGAACGGGCCTAGCTCCCGAACTCCGCGAACCGGACCTGCCGGTCTCTCCCACGGAGTGATGCGACGACCTCCCGGGCCTGCGGCGGGGGTCTCACGTGCACCGGATTACCGCCGAGCTGATCGATCCGTCCGCAGTGCCGGATCAGACGTCAATCGTGCTGGTGGAACTGGTCCTTCAGGGCCTCGACTCGGTCCGCGGGCTGCTCCTTCTGGAACTTCGCCTTCCAATCGGCGTAGGGCATGCCATACACGGTCTGCCGTGCGTTCTCGTACGTCACGGCCTCTCCGCGCTCCTCTGCCGCTGCGCTGTACCACTTGGAAAGGCAGTTCCGGCAGAAACCGGCCAATTCCATGAGGTCGATGTTCTGCACATCGGGGTGTTCCCGAAAGTGCTCGACAAGGCGGCGAAACACGGCTGCTTCGATCTCTGTACGGGTTCCTGCGTCCATGGAAGAGTTCCTTACCGGAGGCCTGGGGACATGTTCCGAGCGCCGTCAGGATAGGGCGTCACTGGTCTTCGGCAAAGCTAGGGACGATGCGCACTTCGCCGGATCTTCGGACCATCATCGCGACGCTGCCTGGACGTTTATCGATGGCCCTATAGCCAAATGAAGCTTGAGCCATCCCGCGCAGTCGCGTAGCCGTTGTGGCTCGGGTGGTCTAACGTCGCGGCCATCGATCAGCGGCCGCCTGTCATGTACACGCTCCTCTTTCTCGAGCCCGGCCACTTCCACGCCGCGCTCACGCTGCGCCTCAAGAACCCCAGGGTCGACCCCACCATCCATCTCTACGCCGGTCCCGGCCTGGAGCGCGACTCCTTCATCGCTCTGGTCCGTTCGTTCAACGCGCGGAACGACCAGCCGACGAACTGGGACATCCGGGTGCACGAACCCTCCGACCCGGAGCGGGCATTGATCGAGGAGAGGCGCGGGGACGTCGTCGTCCTTGCGGGGCGGAACCAGCCCAAGCTCGGCACCATCGCCCGCCTGCACGCTGCGGGGCTGCACGTGCTGGCCGACAAACCCTGGCTCACTGACAGCGCGGCTCTCCCGAATCTCGAGCAGGTAACCGCGGGTCGGCCGCTCGCGATGGACATCATGACCGCTCGCCACGACGCGGTCGCACGACTCGCGCAGGTCGTCGTGGCCGACCCGGAACTGTTCGGCGCCCTCGACGGAGGCACGGACGAGCCCGCGATCGACATTCGTTCCGTGCACCACCTGCTCAAAGAGGTGAACGGCACGCCGCTCCGAAGGCCTTCTTGGTACTACGACACCCGCGTTCAGGGCGACGGCATCGTTGATATTCAGTCCCACATGGTGGATCAGACCCAGTGGATTCTCGGTGACGGCCCGGGCTTCGTATTCGAGCGAGACTACGAACTCAAGGACGCGCGTCGCTGGAACACCCGGGTACCACGCGAACTCTTCCACGCCAGCACCGGTCTCGAGGAATTCCCGGCTGTGCTGGCGCCGGACGTGGATGCCGGGGTGTTGCACCTCGCCTGCAACAGCGAGATCCGGTACCGCCTGCGCGGCGTGGCCGTCCGTCAGCGAGCGGAATGGAGCCAGCGCGAGCCCGACGACGGTGGCGATGCACACCGGATGACGGTCCGAGGCGAGCACGCCACGGTCGTCGCGCGCCGCGGACCCGAGACCGGGTTCCGGAGCGAACTGCACGTCGTGCCGCGCGACCCGGCACCCGGCTTCGGGACGCGCCTCTCGGAGACGCTTGCCGCGTGGGGGGCCGAAAGGCCCGGCCTATCGCAGCGCCAGTCTGCGCTCGGGAACGAAATTGTCATCCCGGCTGCGCTCCATACACCACACGAAGCACACTTTCCGATGGTTCTCGACAACTTCCTCGATCTCATCGACAGCGGCGATTGGCCTGCTGCGCTCGCTGCGCGGATCCGTTCGCGTTACGTACTTCTCGCTCGGGCACGGGAGCTATGCGCTCCGGGTCACAACTGACGGGTTCCCAACTGTGCCGGGTGGTCCGAGCTCGGGCGTCACCGCCTACTGATGGAGAACACGGATGCGTACTCGTATCGAGGTGATTGAAGCTGACATCACGTCGTTGGCGGTGGACGCAGTCGTCAATGCCGCCAATTCCACATTGCTGGGCGGCGGCGGTGTCGATGGCGCCATTCACCGGGCGGCAGGCCGACGCCTTCGGGAAGAATGCAGTGCCTTGGGCGGCTGCCACACTGGCGACGCCAAGGTCACCAGCGGGCATGACCTCCGGGCTCGTTGCGTCATCCACACCGTCGGCCCTGTCTGGCAGGGCGGTGAAGCTGGAGAGGCGGCACTCCTGGCCAGTTGTTATCGACGTTGCTTTGAGATTGCCGCCGAGAGACGGTTCGCGTCGATCGCATTTCCGGCAATTAGCGCGGGGGCCTATGGCTACCCCCTACGAGAGGCGACACGGATTGCCGCCGTCCAGACAAGAAACCATCTGGAGCGTGGCAGCGACCTAGACAGAATCGTGTTTGCCTGCTTTGGCGAGGAGGTACGAGAAGTGTATCTGGCTACTTTTGAAGACGTTCTCGGGCCGAACCTCCTCTCCGCCGACATACCGGGGACGCCCTGACCGCGGCCGGTACACGCGCTGGGCCTGGCGGCGGGAGACATGTGCGTCTGGCATCCGGAGCAGACCCGACGACGTCGGCCGCCAGCAGCATTCGGGCACCTTTGACGGCGGCTCAGGACCCCCTCGCAGGTGTGGCGCCATCTGCGAACCGACTGATGTTGACTCCGCCATTGGACTGCCGGGCCATGCGGGCCAGCCCGAGACGGTCGGAGCGGTCATCAGGGCTGAACGCTCTCAAGGAACGGGAGCAATTCGGCGAGCAGCTCGTCCGGCGCCTCTTCCGGAATGAAATGGCCGCAATCCAGGGCTCTGCCGCGAACGTGGTTTGCTCGCATTCGCCAGACGTTCAACATGTCCAGTGACGCGCCGGTTTGCCAGCCAGGGCGTTTCGGCATCTTGCCGGCCCACAGGACGAGGGTCGGACAGGAGAGCTTTGTCGCACGGTCTTCGCGGTCGTGCTCGAGATCAAGCGCCACCGCTCGATAGTCGGCGCACATTGCGCGGATGGTGTCGGGATCTGAGAAACAACGGAGATATTCCGCGTAGGCGTCGTCGTCGATCGCGTTCGGGACTGCTGTCCACTGGTCGAGCAGGAAGTCCAGGAAGAGCTTGGGATTGCCAGCAATCAAGGTTTCCGGGAATGGGAAGGGCTGGCGCATCAGATGCCAGTGAAACCAGGAAAATGCCAACGAGGCATCCATGTGCTCGAACGCTTCTGCGGACGGCACCACGTCGAGATTCGTGAAGCTCAGGACCTGGCCCGGATGGTCCAGCGCCATCCGGAGGCCGACTCGCACCCCCCGGTCGTGCCCGACCAGATGAAAGCGCTCAAAGCCGAGCGTCCGCATGACCGCAACCTGGTCGTGGGCGGAAGTCCGTTTGCAGTACGCCGAATGATCCACGCCGGATGAGGGCGGTTTGTCGCTGTCGCCGTAGCCGCGGAGATCCGGGCACACCACGGTGAAATGTTCGGCTAGGGGCGGTGCCACCTTGTGCCATTCGACGTGGCTTTGTGGATAGCCATGAAGCAACAGTACCGGGGGGCCCGAACCGCCGTGCCGAACATTAATGCGGCAACCACCGGCGTCGACACGAGTTCCCACAAATCCAGGAAACATGGGCGACCTCGGGCTCCTCCTCGTGGGGCTAACGCCCGACCACCATACGTGGCGGTGCCGCCGCTGCACACGGGTGTCCTTCGGCACCGACCCGCACGAACCGAGTGCCACGAGCTACCCCAGGCCCGAAGTGCTCACGCCATGGCCACTTTTGCGATGAGTCTCTGGACGTCCATTGCCGCGGCCCGCGGTCGGGGCTGGGTCGGCCCGTCCAACCTTCCGATGCCAAAGTATCTCGGTCCGGGAGTCCAGTCGATCTGTTCGCTCGGCTCGTCGTCACTTATGCATTGTCATCCTTTGTTCGACATTGCCAATCGAGCGTGTTCCGTTCGCTCCATTCGGACAGTGATGCTGGTGAGCGGCAAGTCGGCGCCTACAATCCGGTTCGATAAGCACGTCGAGCTGGCCCTAAGTTGGAGTGGGGTGCCGAGCGATGAACACGAAACCATTCGGGATCGGCATGGTCGGGACGGGGCGCATCTCCGATCTACATGCCATCGAATACTTGCAGAACCCGCACGCAAGGATCGTGGCGCTCTGCGATCGGGATGTCGAACTTGCCCGCCGACGTGCGTCCAAATGGAGGGTGGACGACGCACGGATCACCGACGACATCGATGAGCTGCTTGCGGACCCGGAGGTGGACCTCGTCGAGATACTGCTGCCCCACCACCTGCATCTCTCTGCTGCCGAGAAGGCCATCGCGGCCGAAAAGATCGTCTCCCTCCAAAAACCGATGTGCGTTTCCATCGAGGAGGCTGACCGGCTTGTCGCGGCGGCAGAGCTTTCCGAGCGACCATTCAAGGTGTTCGAGAACTTCGTCTTTTTTCCGCCCGTGATTCGGGCTAAGCAGCTGATCGACGAAGGGGCGGTAGGGCGGCCGCTGGCGATCCGCTTGAAGAGCAACAAGGGGTCGAACCGCACCGCCTGGGAGGTGCCCGGGCCGACTCGTGCGTGGCGTCAGGAACGAGGAAGCGCGGGCGGTGGCCCGCTGGTGTTCGATGACGGACACCACAAGTTTGCACTGGCCTGGCACTTCATGGGCATTGCGGAGGAAGTGCACGCGTTCGTCGGCAAGACGACCTATCCCGACGGGTCGTACGTGGACGCACCGTCGATCATCTCGTTCCGGTTCCCGGGGAACCGGGTCGGCAGCCTGGAACTCGTTGATTCCCCGGAACTGGAGGTGATCACCAGACACTACGCGCAGGACGACAAGGTGGAGATCACGGGCACCAAGGGGGTACTCTGGATCAATGTCGGCCACGGCCGCCTGGGCGATCCGGCTCCGGTAGCGCTCTATCGCGACGGAACGGTCACGACGTACCATGACATGGCGACCGGGTGGGAGGAGAGCTTTGTGCTGTCAACGCGCCACTATCTCGATGTGCTTCGAAACGGCGGCGCGCCGGTCCTGACAGCGGCGGAGGGCAGGCGGGTGCTGCGGTTTGCGCTGGCAGCCGAGGAATCGGCCCGGACCGGCCGGACCGTGCGTGTCACGGCCGACTAGGGCAGGAGGCCGACGCCCTTGGAATCACTGCCAACGACGGTTCCTTCGGGCATCGAGGAACGTGCGGCGTGGTTGGCAAGGGCCGGCGGGCTCGAGAAGGCGATCCACGACGGTCTGCTCTCCGCGCCGGTCGCGTTGCCGCTGGCCGAAGCCCTGGTGCTGGGCCTGATGCGCCAGGGCGTCACCAAGTACCTCGCCATATTTGGACACGGCTCCACGACCATCGGCGAGATCCTGCGCATCTATTCGAAGCACGGACTGGTGTGTTGCTGGCAGTTCCGCAACGAGGTCGAGATGGCCCACGCGGCCACCGCGCTCCGCTGGATCTACGGGGAGCCTTCGGCCGTGGTCACGTCGATCGGGCCGGGCGCCTTGCAGGCGATGGCGGGCTCCCTCGCGAGCGCTTCCAACGGCGTCGGCGTCTATCACCTGTACGGGGACGAGACCACTCACGGGGAAGGCTACAACATGCAGCAGGTCCCCAAGCCCGTGCAGGGCCTGTTCAGCCAGATCACGTCGCTGATGGGTCAGTCCTACACGTTGCACAGCCCCGGAGCGTTGCGGGCAGCACTCCGGCGCGGTGCCATGACCGTGTTCCATCCGTGGCGTCCGGGCCCGTTCTACATCAACCTGCCGCTCAACACGCAGCCGCGGGAGACCCGGATCCGGTTCGACGCGCTGCCCGAGCTGCCACGGCTCGCGCCCGCGGTTCCGGGCGCCGACGAAGGTCTGGCCGAGGCGGCCCGCCTGATCGCTGAATCCCGGCGCGTGGCGATCAAGGCCGGGGGCGGAGCCCGTTCCTGCGCATCAGCTGTCCGCGAGTTCGCCGAACGCACCGGTGCCGCCGTCGTACTGGGACCCGGTTCGACGGGCGTGCTGCCGGATTCCCATCCGCAGAACATGCACGTGGGCGGTTCCAAGGGATCCATCAGCGGCAATTACGTCATGGACGAGGCCGAACTCTTGGTGGTGATCGGGAGTCGCGCCGTGTGCCAGAGCGATTGCTCGGGAATCGGCTGGCCGAACGTCCGGGACGTCATCAACATCAACGCGGATCCAGTGGACGTCCAGCATTACAACCGGACGACCGCACTTTGCGGGGATGCCGGGCAGGTACTCCGGCGCCTGCACGCGCGCATCGTTCGTGACTATCCGGGATGCGCCGAGGCGAAGACTGGCTGGTTGAAGGCGTGCGCCGAGAAGAAGTCGGAGTGGCGGAAGTTCAAGACCGCACAATTCAACGCCGAACTGCCGCTGGACCCGGTGTGGGGGCGGCGCGTCCTGGCCCAGCCGCAGGCAATCAAGATCGCTTCGGATTTCTGCAAGGAACGCGACGTGCTCAAGCTGTTTGACGCCGGGGATGTGCAGGCGAACGGATTCCAGATCGTCGAAGACGACAAGCCGTTCGAGACCTTCACCGAGGCGGGAGCGTCGTACATGGGATTTGCGGTATCGGCTTTGCTGGCTGGTGCCATTGCGGATCAGGGCCGCTATGCGATGGCCTTTACCGGTGACGGTTCGTTCATGATGAACCCGCAGGTCCTCATTGACGGTGTCGAGCACGGCGTGCACGGAACGATCCTTCTTCTCGACAATCGCCGTATGTCGGCGATCAGCGAACTGCAGGTCGCGCAGTACGGCGAAGCGTTTCGCACATCCGATTCCGTGATTGTTGACTATGTGCAGATGGCGGCGTCGATAGATGGGGTGATGGCTCTGTACGGCGGTGATGACGGCGACGCGCTGAAGGCGGCGTTGCGCGCGGCCCATGCGCATTCGGGCCTGAGCCTGGTGCACGTTCCGGTCTATTACGGACCGGATGCCGCGGCCGGCATGGGGGCCTATGGCCGGTGGAACGTGGGGAGCTGGTGCGAGGGGGTGGAGCGCGACTACGAAAAAACGCTCATCTGACATGCGCACGTAGCGCTCACGACCTTTTGCGCTCGGGACGCACCCAAGGATCCGCTGTCAATAGAGGTCCCCCGCCGCGCCAAGCACGGCGGGGGTCACCATTGCTGACGATGGGTTTAGGTTTGGGCTCTTACCACTTGTATTGCCAACGAACACCGTGGACCCAGAAGTCGTCGGTCACGGATTCGTCTTCACCGTACGTGCCGCTGGTGGCTTCGTCCAGGCCCACGCGAATTGTGTTGAACATGACGCGCGTGTTGCCGTTGAGGTACCAGTTCACACCGAGGGTGACGTTCGACTGCTTCCCGTAGTGCGATGGGGTAGCTGTGTCGGTGCCAAGGTCCATGACACTGTATCGGGCAGCAAGTTCGATCACCCCCGTGCCCTTTCCGGGGAACGGGTTCTTGACCTTCGGCCCGGACCAGGCGCCCTTCTTCATGTTGTAGCGCTTGGCACCGCCAATCACGTAACCGGCCTGTACGTAGTACCCGTCGGCTTCCACATCGGGACCGGAGGACTTCTCGAACGTGCCGTTGATGTATTCGGCCTGGGCCCAGAACGGACCGTTCAGGTAGGCGAATTCCAGACCGTAGTGGACCATCGCGTCGAGATCACTGTTCTCCTTGTCACCGTACAAGAGCTTGTAACCCGCGACGTTGAGCTCAGTTCGGTAACCCCATCGGGCATCGCCGACTGGCCCGCCGGATCGATCCATCCATCCACCGAGGTGCAGGGCCGAAGTCTTGGTATTGATCGGCGCGTAGACCGCGCGGACGGTGAAGCCCATGTCCTCGGCTCCGCCATCGATGCCGTACGTCTTGGTGTCACCACGCGCGTGAACGGCGGCTTCGATCAAGCTTTGCGCGCCGTACACCCAGACTTGCGCGTTGACGGCCTTCGGACCCAGGGTCTTGTCGGTGAACATGTCGACCGGCAACGAGCGTTCGATGAAGCTGATGTCGTTCGAGGACGTGCTTTCTTCAAACGTGACCGGAATCTTCATCTTCCCGAAGCCGATCTTGATCATTTTCGATGGCGAGTAATAGATCGCGGCTTCGTCGATCTCGGCTTCGTTATTGTCGTCGGCCGAACCGCCAACATCGATCGCCAAGTTGTAGGAATACCTGCCGGACTTGCCTTTGACGCCCAGGCGGCCGCGACGCAGGTTCGTGCCCGTGTCAAAGTTCTTGTCCTCGAACTGGTCGGCCGGGTAGATACCCACATCCCAGTGGAGACGTCCCGTCAGCCCGACGGACTTGCCGCCCTTCGAAATTGAGAGCCCGGGGCCGACCTTGATCTTGGGTTCGTCACTCTTGTCAGCCTGCGCTTCTGCCTGAGCCGCCTGCTGGGCCTCAAGGCCCTTCAGCTTGATCTGCAGGTCCTGTATGGCTTCCTTGAGTGCTTCGATCTCGGCATTCTGCTCCGCCTCGGTAGCTTGTGCCAAGGCGGGGCCGGCGGCCGCAAGGCCGACCATCAGCGCGGCGGCGGCCGCAGTTGCACGTAGCGTGCGGTTCATGGAAGAACCCTCCCAGGAATTCAGGGTGGTGATGGGCTATCGCCTCGTAGCGTCGTGAGGGCGGCGGTCGCGGTGCGCCGGTGCCCGCATGCGAAACTGCCGGTCGTTTGTTGCGGTTCCTTTACAGCAGCGTGACGATTGCGGGTTAGCGTTCGATTGGCACGTGCCAAGCCATTGAAACAATGATCGAAACGGACGACGTCACTCATCGTGTTGCATTTGGAACCGGGTGTGACATTTCCGGCACGGCCGAAGGCGGGCACGCCGGTTGCAGCGCTTCGCACCGTGGCCTGACAGCCCGTCTGCATCCCGCTTGTTTCTGGCTTCTTTGACCGCTCGGTGGCAGGCTTAGGAGGCGTCGACGAGCCAGAGGGCCACCACATGCGGCTGATGTCATCTGGACCGGCGTTGCCGCCGGAAATCCTGACGGTGGACCAGATGGCGGCCGCCGACCGTTCCGCCATTCGTTCGGGCACACCCGGCATCGTGCTGATGGAACATGCCGGCCGGGCGGTAGCGGAGGCCGTGCACGCTCGCTGTCCGGGCGGTACCGTCACGGTCCTGGTCGGGCCGGGCAACAACGGCGGCGACGGGTTTGTCGCGGCGCGGCATCTCGCGAGACACGGGCGGGACGTCCGCCTCGCACTCTTCGGTGCCCGCGAAGCCCTTACCGGTGATGCGGCCCTGGCCGCTGCCCGCTGGACGGGCGGGATCCAAGCCTGGGACCCGGCCCTCATCGACGGGGCGGCGACCATTGTGGACGCGGTATTCGGAGCTGGGTTTTCGCGGCCGCTGCCAGCCGGCGTCCTATCCATGTTCGACGCGGCGCGGGATCTGCCTTGCGTCGCCGTGGATCTTCCGAGCGGGGTCGAGGGCGATACCGGCGAGGCGTCGACGGGCGTCCTTCCGGCCCGGGCAACGGTCACCTTTCACCGGCTGAAGCCGGCGCATGTCCTGTTTCCTGGTCGCGCCTTGGTCGGAGAGATCGTGCTCGCCGATATCGGCATCCCGGGGAACGCCGCTTCACGAACGGCCCTCCTCAATGGTCCCTCACTCTGGCGCGAGCAGTTGCGGCAGCCCGACTGGCGCAGCCACAAGTATCAGCGTGGCCACGTGGTGGTGGTAGGCGGCCCGCCTCAGCGCGCCGGTGCCGCCCGTCTTGCCGCACACGCCGCATTGCGCGCGGGAGCAGGACTGGTAACGCTAGCGGTGCCGAGCGATGCTCTCGTTGCCTACATCGGCGATCCGAAGGCTCTGATGGTGGCGCCCGCTGCCGAGCCCGAGGGCTTGCGGGCGCTGATCGCGGATATAAAGGTCGGAGCGACCGTCTTGGGGCCCGGTAACGGCGTGGGACCTGCGACCCGACGGCGCGTGGCCGTTGCCGCGGAGGCTGGCCTGCGGTTGGTGCTGGATGCCGATGCACTGACGAGCTTTGCCGACGAAGTCGATTCCTTGGGAGATCTCTGCGCGACTGCGGAGGCGGTCGTGTTGACTCCGCACGACGGGGAATTCCGGAGACTGTTTCCTGACATTCAGGGAGACCGCCTGACCCGTGCCCGCGCGGCTGCCGGACGAACCCGCGCCGTGGTGGTCAGCAAGGGGCCGGACACCGTGGTGGCCGGCGGGGACGGGCAGGCCGTCATTAATGCGAACGCGCCGGCAAGTTTGGCGACGGCGGGTTCGGGCGATGTGCTGGCTGGCATCATCGGAGGCCTGCTGGCCACGGGCATGGAGCCGTTCACCGCAGCAAGTGCGGGCGTTTGGCTGCATGGCGAAGCTGCATCGGCCACCGGTGAGGGTCTGATCGCAGATGATCTGCTAAGTGTTCTCCCGTCTGCTCTCCAGTCAGCGCAATCCTGACCCGTGCAGAACGGCGGTTCGCCGCCACGGTCCTGCCATTCTCCGCCGGGAACAGGACTTTGTGATGGATTGAAATTCCTTATGCGACTTGACGACTATCGAGAACAAAGACACCCTGCACATTGACGGGCTCGGTGTAACGCGTTCTAAGGTTGTTCCTACCATGAGATTGTTGTTGCGTTCGGCGCGCCGATTCGGCGTGCCGGCGTTGGGTGCGGCTGTGCTCGTCGCAGCCGGATTCGGCGCAGTTCCCGTCATCGCCCAAGAAACCTTGCCCGAGGTTGAGGTCATCGGCGTTACCCCAATGCCTGGCACCGGAGTGGCACGCGATCGCGTTCCAGCTGCAGTCCAAACGATCACGGACGAAGACATCGACGCGCTGCAGCCGCGCAATTTGACCGACCTCGTCGAACAGACGCTGCGCGGTGTCAGCGTGACGGATGTGCAAAACAGCCCGTACCAGCAGAACCTTTCGTACCGTGGCTTCACGCTCTCGCCGCTTCTCGGGGAGGCGCAAGGGATCGCCGTGTACCTGAACGGTGTCCGCATCAACGAGGGCTTCGGCGACACCATGCAGTGGGATCTGGTGCCGGAAGCAGCGATTCGGCGGATCGATCTCGTGGGTGGCAACCCTGCGTACGGTTTGAACGCGCTGGGTGGCGCGTTGTCGCTCCAGACGCAAAGCGGCCTCTCTTTCAATGGCTCGGAGTTTGAAATCAACGGTGGTTCGCATGGCCGTCTCGACACGTCGGTCCAGGTTGGCGGCAGGCTCGATGCGACGGCAGTGTACGTAGCTGTCGAGCGAGGCGAGGAGGACGGCTGGCGCGACCACAGCGACAGCAGCATTCTGCGGCTGTTTGGTGATGCGACGCACGTCTTTGACCGTGGATCCCTCGGTTTCAGTGCCTTGTTTGCCCGGACCGAAATCACCGGGAACGGTGCGACACCGGAGGACTTACTCGGAATTCGACGGGAATCGGTGTTCACGTACCCCGACATCACCGACAACGAACTTGGCATGTTTACGGCGCGTGGGGAATTTGAAGTCTCGGACGATCTGCGGGTGTCGGGCTTGGTCTACCACCGAGGATTGCAGCGTGACACGATCAACGGAGACGAATTCGACGGTGAGTTCGGTGGGGACGGCTTTCTGCGTGCGGGAGAAGGTGAAGAAGACGACGATGACGACAATGGAAATGGCCGCGCCATGAGCGGCGATGATGACGATGACGACGGCAGCGGAAATGGGCACGCAACGAATGGTGATGACGATGACGAAGAGGGGGAGGAACAGACCGTCCTGTTTGGCTCGGTCGAGGGGCCCGGCGGGACGCCCGAGGCGATTTACGTGCTTGGTGACGATGATGATGACTTCCCGACGCCGGGAGCGCGCAACCTGACCTTTACCGACACCCAAACCCAAGGGATTTCGCTACAGGCAGATTTGACGCAGGGGGCGCACCAGGTGGCGTTCGGAATGGCGTACGACCAGTCCGAAACCACCTTTTCGGGCCACACGCTCGTCGGCCAGATGGAAGCGGACCGGAACATACCGGCAATACTCTTCGCCGACGGTCAGCCGCGCATCGTGACCCATGAGTGCGAAGCGGATGACTTCGAAGCCGATGAAGCCGAGTGCGAGGGGGAACTCGAGGAGTCCGACGCGGGACCGCTCGATGTGGTCTCGGACTCGCAGATCTGGGGGCTCTACGTCTCCGACACGATGGCTCTGTCCGATCGCACCGATGTGACGTTCAGCGGGCGCTTCAACCACGTGGCCATTGATCTCCAGATCGACGACGACGACACCGAGTCCCACACCTTCCGGCGCTTCAATCCGGCAGTAGGGGTGACCCACCGCCTGACTGACGGTATGACCGCGTTTGCCGGCTACCGGGAGGCTAATCGGGCGCCGACAGCGGCGGAACTGGGTTGCGCCGACCCGGAGGAACCGTGTCGGTTGCCGAACGCTTTCATCGCGGACCCGCCGCTTGACCAAGTGGTGACACGCTCGGTCGAGGGTGGGCTACGAGGACGCACGGCAACCGCGGTCGGTCCCCTTGCCTGGGAGGTGTCCGCGTATGCGAGCACGAACCGGGACGACATCATTTTTGTTGCGGTTCCGGAAACCGGCGCGCAGCCGGGTCTCGGTTACTTCCAGAACTACGGCGAGACCCGACGTGTCGGGTTCGACGGTCAGGTCGGGGGCCGCCTCGACCGCTGGGACTGGAACGCGAACTACAGTCATGTGCAGGCCACGTTCGCAGAGGACGCGGAACTCCCCGGCGCCAATCATCCGGCAGGCAGGTTGATCGAGGGTGGAGACGAAGCCAAGCTGATCGACGTCGCCGCCGGCGGTGCGATCCCCGGCGTCCCGGAGCATTCGGTGAAGGTCGGGCTCGGCCATACGCTTGACAACGGTTTGCGCATCGGCGCGAACTGGGTGGCCCGCTCCGGCGTGTACCTGCGCGGTGATGAATCCAACCAGCTGGCGCGGACCGACGACTACAGCGTCGTCAACCTGACATTCGACTGGGAGTTCGGCGCCCTGACGCTGTTCGGACGGATCGAGAACCTCCTCGACGAGGACTACGAGACGTTCGGAATCCTCGGCGAGTGTGAGCTTGAGCAGGAAGACGAGCCGTGTGAAGGGGAAGTCGTCATTCTGAACCACGGCCTCCCTGAAGACGTGCACCACACGAACCGGTTCTTGTCTCCGGGTGCCCCGCGGTCGTTCTACGTTGGGGTCCGCTATCGGTTCTAGAGGGCTTGATATCTGATAGCGGGGCCGACCAACACCCTGGCGGTTTCGGATTTTCTCGAATGACCGCTACGTATACAGTTGGCCCCGCAACGGATTGCACGATGTACGGAGTACGATATGCCGGAATTGAGCCTGGAGCACTGGAATGCCGCGGCGGACCTGCTCCAAAAGGGCGGGGCCGTCATGTACGTGCTTCTTCTTCTTTCGGTGTCGTCGCTGGCCGTCATCCTGTTCAAACTACTACAGTTCTGGAGGATCGGTGCGAGCCGATCCGGGATGATGGAACTCATTGCGACCGGGTCCACGCACGAGATTCGGCGCCGGATGGCGCTTTCGCGCCATCCGGCTGCACGTGTGGTGGAAACCGCACTCGATACGGGTCATCTGCCGCGCGAACTCCAGGAAGCCGAGGTCGAACGTATCGGGTCGGTCGAGATCCGAACCCTGGAGACGTACATTCGCTCACTGGAGGTCGTGGCGAACTTGAGTCCGCTGATCGGGCTCCTCGGGACCGTGATCGGTATGATCAAGGCATTCGGGCGCCTGGAGGAGGCGGGCGCACGGGTGGATCCCAGCCAACTTGCCGGCGGGATCTGGGAGGCGCTCCTCACGACCGCTTTCGGACTGATTGTGGCAATTCCGGCGCTGGGTGCCGTGCACTACTTTGAACGCAAGATTGAGGGGGTACGGGCGCTGATGCGCGACGCGGCCGCCCGCGTGATTGCGTCGCAGTCGGTCTAGGGAGGCCGCACCGGCAGCGGCAAGTCATCAGGGTTCCACCATGAACTTCGGCGAACAGGAACGCCGCCGCGCGGAACTTTCGATCGCGCCGTTGATCGACATCGTGTTTCTCTTGCTGGTGTTCTTCATGCTGGCCGGGTCGTTCCTGAACTTGGAAGCACTGGATCTTGCGAGCCCGGGTACCGCAACCGCGTCGGGAGGCGGTGGCGAATCAGACGCACTTGTAATCCGCTTGCACGACGACGGAGCGGTGACGTTCGGGAACGTTGTGGTTGACCCGGATGAGATTGTCGAGCGTGTGGAGCGGGCGCGGGCGGAAGACGCCGATCTGAACGTGGTGGTAGTGGCGCCGTCCCAGGAAGCGGTGCAACGACTGATAACAGTGGTCGACGACATTCGTATGGCCGGGGTCGAGGCCATCGCGATCGCGGTGCGAGACGAACTGTGAAGTTCGAGGGAGCACCACGCCATCGGCAGCACGCGATCAACATGGTGCCTCTGATCAATATCGTCTTCTTGCTGCTGATCTTTTTTATCCTGACCAGTACATTTCGAACCATCGATCCGATCGATCATCAGCTCCCGGAGGCTGACAGCAGCGAGCCCGGCGTTGCGGTTCAAGCTGTGTTGACGGTGGCTGCCGACGGCGACCTCACCCTCGACGGGGAACCGGTGGCCCGGGGCAGCTTGCCCGCAACCCTTCGCACGGCGGTGGCGGCAGACAAGACGACGCTCCTGATCAAGGTCGCGCAGCTGGCCACCATCTCGATGCTCCGCGACGTCATGGATGAGGCCAAGGTGGCGGGCTTCGATCAGGTGCTGCTTGCCACGCGCCGGGCCGAGCTCGAGGCGCCGTGATCCCCCAGGCCGTTACCCGCGGCGCAAACGAGATCAGCTTTCTGGATGTGGCGGGAGCCGCCATGGTTGCCGCTGCGCTCCACGTCATGGTCCCTGCGCTCGTCGGCATCTGGGCACTGAGCGAGCCCGAACTCGATTTGGAGAACTACATTTCCCTGGAGCTTGGGCACGATGTGCCGCTCGGAGACTTGCCGCCCGACGCGCTGGCGGCAGCCCTGCCGGACCAGGATGTTCTGCCGCCGGCCAATGAGCCTCCCGCCGCCCTGACGCCACCGCCCGTGACCCCACCGGCGCCAACGGATACGCCGCCGCCGGTAGTCGAGACCGTCCCCGACCTCCCGCAGCCGCCGCCAGAGATCGAAGCTCCTCCGACGCCGGTCACGCCCCAGACGCGATTGCTGGAGCCGGAACCGACCGAGGTTCTCGTTGAGCCGGTGCCCGAGCCGCCGCCGCCCCCGGAAGTGCTGCCGGAGCCCGAGCCCGAGACGCTGAGCGAGCCCGAGCCGCCCCCCGTGCCCCTGCCGCCGGAAGTTCCGGACACCCCGGAACCACGTCCCGACGTCGCCCCTCCACCCGCCCCAACGGAAGTGCGGCCGGTCGAACCGCCGCCGCTGGAGCAGGTGCTGGTACCCGATCTCGAACCGCCGCCACCACCACCTCCCACCGAGGCTGCACCTGAAACCGCGGTCGAACCCGACGCCGCTCCACCGCCACCGCCACCGCCACCAGCACCGCCGGCTTCGCGAACCCCGCCGGCTGCGGTCACGCCGCCGGCACGCACGACCGAGGCACCGCCGCCGGTCGCCGCCAACGTACCGATTGCTGCGCCCGCGCCCGTAGAGGCTCCGCCATCTGCGGAGCCGCCGCCGCCGCCCCAAGCGTTGTTGGCGTCGGCACCGCCAGCGGTGACTGCCCCGCCCGCGGCGCCGGCGCGCCCCGAGTCAGCCTCGGCCAGAGCGGCGCGCGAGGCGGGGATTCCGGAGGCCTACTACGTCCGCCTGCGTGGCCAGATCAGCACGATCGCGGCCCGAAGCTATCCACGCCGCTCTCTCGATCTTGGCGAGGAAGGGAGCGTCGTGATGCTGATCCGGGTGCGCGAGGACGGGAGCGTCGTGGACATCACGATCGAGGAGGAACGGACGAATGCCTCGCTTCGCCTCCGGCGGGCGGCGCAGCGAGCGGTGTTGCGCGCGGCACCGTTCGAACCGTTGCCGGCAGGCGCGGGCGTCAAGTCGATCCTGCTGCCAGTGGTATACCGGATCGCGGACCGCTAGAGACGGCCGGCCAGTCCAATACTTGGTGAGTGGTGGACTTGAGACCGCCGGCGGCGGGTTGCCGGTATCTGGACACGGCAGCGCCAGCGGACTATGAAACCAGCCATCTCGGTCGCGCGATTGACGGCCGACCATATGGCGCCTGGCAGCGAGGAGGAGCCGCTGCCGGCGACAACAGCGAGGGTGTTCGCTCAGCGGGCACCCGGAAAGGTCTCCTCGTACCGTGATCAGAACACGAGCCTTGTCGGCGCGGC
>JAJEGJ010000040.1 GCA_022819905.1 Alphaproteobacteria bacterium | reverse complement strand
CACGAGCGCCACCAGGTCGGTGCGCGCGCGCGCCAGGCTGCGCGCCATCACGCTGGGTCGGTATCCCAACTCATTCGCCGCGGCGCGCACCTTGCCGTCGACAGCGGGGGAAACCGAGGAGCCTGAGGCGAACACCCTGCTGACCGTTGCGGGCGAAACGCCCGCCATCCTGGCCACATCCTTGATCGTCTTTCGTTTCATGCCTGCGAATATGACACAAGTGTGAAACCGTTTTCAAGTCGAAAAATGTCATATTTTTATTGTTAATCTGATTCTTATTGCGCATTTTTTGAAAACGCTTTATACATGATTCGCTTGTTGATCAACCACACCTTGGAGGAAAGAGGATGAATATCGGACGCATGCTGCTTGCGGCGACGAGCATTGCCGCGCTCTCTGCGGGTGCCGCCCCCGCCGCAGACCTGACCATTGCCGGACGCGACGGCGGATACGGAAAGGCGTTGTCAATGGCGGTGGCCGAGTTCGAGGCCATGAACGCCGGCGTCGACGTCGATCGGCTGGAACTGCCCTATGGCGGCCTTCTCGAGAAGGTCACCGTTTCAATGCGCGAAGGCGCCGCCGCCTATGACGTGATCATGCTGGACGACACATGGGCAACGGAATTCATGTCGAAGGGATGGCTTGCCGACCTTGATGCGCTGGGCGGCGGCATCGACGCCGACTTCATCGGCGCCGCCGTGGACGTGTCGCGCTATCCGGTCCGGGACGGCGACCTGTTTGCCGTGCCGTTCGTCGGCAACGTCGAGATGTTCGCCTACCGGTCCGACCTGATGGAGCGCCCCGAAAGCTGGACCGACGTGCTTGCCGCCGCGAAATCCGTTTCGGAGTCCGGCAGCGGCGTGTCCGGAGTCGTGTTCCGCGGCATCAAGGCCAATCCGATCGTGACGGGATTCCTGCCGATCCTGTGGGCGCACGGCGCACGGGTGGTTGACGAGGCAGGGAACGCATCCCTGAACAGCCCCGAGGCACTAGATGCGCTGAACCTGTATCTCGAGCTGAAGCAGTACGCCCCCAAGGGCGTGGAGACCTACAACTCGGCCGTTATGCCGATATCGGCATAACGGCCGACATGCCGCTAACCGGATTATGCCGCGTTCGCGGCCCAAGGATTTGATTTTCCTTTCCTTTCTGCCGCCGTTTTCGGCATAATCACCTGCCCGCCGGATCTTCATTCCCTCTGCGCCCACGCCTGAGCGGGTCGGCGGCACGGTTTCGACGGGCCGCAGGATCGTTTCGGCGTCCGGCCCGCAGACATCCGCCCAAATCGTGCAATCCTGTCCGTTCCAGCTTTCAACAATGGAGGAACGACAATGGTGCAATCAGACTCATCCGGAGTCCCGCTGCCGAGGGAGGAGATGCCGGACTGGCTGCTTCCCCTGCGCACTGCATTCCTGGCCTCGCTTCTGTCGCGCGGCCTGAAGACCGGCACCGTCAGGGACTACGCTCCTGCCGTCGATTGGCTTTGCGCCGAAGCGGGGCGCAGAGGGCTGACGACGCCGGACGGCGTTGACGGGTCGGTTCTTGCGCAGGTCCTGGAGCCGCTGCCGGCGCGGCTCTCGGTTCGCAGCGGACGCATATGGGCCTCGGTCCTGGGCCGGTTCATCGCCTGGCTCGTCAAGGAGAACGCCGTCGCGGTCGCGCCGCAACCGCCCGAACCGGCGCAGACAGTCCACGAGGCATTGATGACGGACTACAGGGCCTGGCTGCGCACCCGGTGCGGGTTGGCGCCCGGCACGATCAGGTCGCGTCAAGGCGTGGCCCGCCGCTTCCTGGCCTTCCGGTTCGGCGATTCGGCGCCCGGCGACCTGAACGCCATCACCCGTGCCGACATCGTCGCGCATTTCGGAACAGTCGGCGAAACGGGTCCTGCCGGCGCAAGAATCACGGCCACAGCCCTGCGATCGCTGTTCCGGTTCCTGTTCGCGACAGGCCGGATCGAGCGGAACCTGGTTCCCTGCGTCCCAAGCGTTCCCGCTCCCCGGTCGCCCGCACCGACCTGGCACCTTTCGCGTGAAGAGGTCGAGCGTGTCCTGACGGCCGCCAAGGGAGACAGCGCCGTCGCCCGCCGCGACCATGCGATGCTTCTGGCGATGGCCCGGCTCGGCCTGCGCGGCCAGGAGGTCATCGCCATCCGGCTCGACGACATCGACTGGGATGCCGGCGAGATCCTGGTCCGCGGCAAGTGCGGGCGGCAGGCGGCCATGCCGCTTCCCGTCGACGTGGGCGAGGCCATCGTGGACTGGATCCGCCACGGGCGAACGGGACGCTCGCGGCATCTCTTCGTCAGCGTCCGGCCGCCCTTCCCGGGATTCACGTCCGCCGCGCCGGTCAGGAAGGCGCTGCGCAAGGCCCATGCGGCATCCGGTGTCGCGCCGCCCGGAGGCAGGGTTCGCTGCCATGTCTTCCGGCATTCCCTGGGCATGGCCCTGCTTCAGGACGGAATGCCACTGGCCGACATCGGCAACATGCTGCGCCACGACTCGGCGAGGACGACGACGGTCTACGCCCGGCACGACATCGAGGCCCTGCGCCCGCTTGCGCGTCCCTGGCCCGTGCCGCAGCCCGCCGCGGAGGCCGGATCATGACGTCGCTCTCCACCTTGCTCTCCGAGTATCTCGACCATCGCCGCCGCTTCGGCGCCGACATGGCGTCGGTCGGCAAGGTCCTCAAGCCGTTCGTCGCCTTTGCCGACGCCGAGGGCGTCGAACGGGTCACGACGGACCTGTTCCTGCGCTGGAGGGCCGCGTTCGGATCGGCCGGCCCGAACACGTGGGCCATCCGGCTCGGCGCCGTGCGCAGCTTTGCAACCTGGCTGCAAGGCATTGACGGCCGGCACGAAATTCCGCCCAAGCGGCTGGTTCGGAAGCGCTGCACACGTCCGCGACCATGGATCTACAGCGAGGCGGAGATCAGGCAGATCGTGGCCGCGGCATCGGCTCTGCCGTCACCGTCGGGGCTGCGCGGCGCGACCTGCTCGACCCTGTTCGGCCTGATCGCGGTCACCGGCCTGCGGATCGGCGAGGCGATCGGTCTCGATGACCGGGACCTCAATGCCGGGGACGCCACCCTTGCCGTCAGGTGCGGCAAGAACGGGAGAAGCCGAGTCATTCCGGTCACCCGGTGCGTGGTCGACAAGCTGCAGGAATACCAGGGGTTCCGTGACCGGGCCGTCGCCCATGCCGGAAGCGGCGCGCTCTTTCGGGTCGACAGCGGCAGGCGTGCAGGCATCAGGGCAGCTCAAGGGAACTTCCTCGAGGTCACTCAGGCGATCGGCCTGCGCCCACTCCCGCCGGGCCGCGGGCCACGCATCCACGATCTGCGCCACGCGATGGCCTCCAGAACGATCCTCGACTGGTTCCGGCAGGGGCGTGACGTGGACGCGGAGATGTACAAGCTCAGCGCATACCTGGGGCACGCGAGACCGTCCGGCACCTACTACTACATCGAGGCCGTGCCGGAACTGCTGGCCTTGGCCAGCGAACGCGGGCTGCGGACCCTCGGGGACGGAGGCGCGTCATGACCGGAACCTTGCCGACGCCGCTGGCGCCGCTCGTGCAGCGGTTCTTCACCAAACGGCTCGCCGGCCAGCTCGGAGCCAGCGCCAACACGATCGCAAGCTACCGGGACAGCTTCCGGCTGCTCGTCAACTTCGCCGAGGCGCGGTGCGGAAAGGCGCCGGAGGACATGGACGTGGCGGACATCGACATCGACCTGGTCGCGGACTTTCTCGAACACCTCGAGACCGAACGCGGCAACAGTGTCCAGAGCCGCAACCTGCGCCTTGCCGCCATCCGTTCCTTCTTCGGCCATGTCGCCGCCAGCGAGCCCCAGGTCCTGCACCATTGCCAGAAGATCCTGCAGCTGCCCGGAAAGCGTCACGACAAGGCCACCGTGACCTGGCTCACGGAGGACGAGATCAAGGCGCTCGTTGCCGCGCCCGACCTCGCCACCTGGTACGGACGGCGCGACCGGGCGCTGCTGGCGCTTGCCGCCCAGGCCGGCCTTCGCGTGTCGGAACTGACCGGCCTCAGGATCCGGGACGTCGAGCTCGGGACCGGTGCCCACGTGCGTTGCCACGGCAAGGGACGCAAGGACCGCGCGACGCCTCTGCGCAGCGACACAGTGAAGATCCTCGAAGCCTGGATCGACGAACGGGGCGGTCCGGAAAACGCTCCGCTGTTCCCCAGCAACCGCGGCGGGCCGCTCAGCCGCGACGCGGTCGAGCGCCTGGTCGCCCGGCATTGCCGCACAGCTTCGAAGACCTGCCCGTCGCTCGGGGAGAAGAAGGTCACCCCGCACAGCCTTCGGCACGGTGCGGCCATGGCGCTGCTGCACGAAGGTGTCGGCTGCACGGTGATCGCCCTCTGGCTCGGCCATGAATCGGTCGAGACGACGCAGATCTACCTGCATGAGGATCTCCGCCTCAAGGAAAAGGCCATGGAGAGGACCCGTCCGGTCGACGTCAAGTCCGGCCGGTTCAAGCCCGACGACACCCTGCTGGCCTTCCTGAAGTCGCTGTGATTATGCCGAAAACGACGGTGGAAAGGAAAGGAAAATCAGTTCCTTGGGACGCGAACGCGGCATAATCCGGTTAGCGGCATGTC
>JAJEGJ010000055.1 GCA_022819905.1 Alphaproteobacteria bacterium | reverse complement strand
AGGAAGGGACGGCTGCGGCCGGATGGAACCTATTTGGTGACAGGCGGCCTGGGCGGCATCGGCGGCGCGCTCGCCGAATGGCTCGCCGAGCGCGGCGAGGGTTCGGTCGTTCTGAACGGTCGCAGGCCTCCTGACGAGGCGGCGGAAAAAGTGATCGAGGCGTTGCGCGCCCGCGGATTCAGGATCGAGGTCGAGATTGCGGATGTGACGGACACGGTTGCGCTCGACGAAATGCTGGTGCGGATGGACGGGACCCTGCCGCCGCTGGCCGGCGTGATCCATAGCGTCGGCGTGCTGTCCGACGCCGCCCTCGGCAACCAGAGCTGGGAAAGCTTCGAGACCGTGCTGTGGCCGAAGATGCTGGGAGCCTGGCACCTTCACCGGGCGACGATGGAGCGCGATCTGGACATGTTCGTCCTGTTCTCGAGCGTCGCCGGCATTCTGGGGAATCCGGGCCAGGCCAACCATGCGGCAGCCAACACTTTCCTCGATCAACTCGCCGCCCACCGACGCGCGCTGGGTCTCCCCGGGCAGGCTATTGCTTGGGGCGCTTGGTCGGAGTTGGGCGAGGCGGAGGAGCAGCGCGAGCGGATCGCCGGGCGGCGCGAGGCATCGGGCACCGGCTGGTTCACCCCGGAGCAGGGCTTCAAGGCACTCGAGCGCCTGCTACGGCAGGATGCAACGAGCGCCGTGGTGGCGGAAGTGGACTGGCCGGTATTCGGAGATTCTGTCGGAGACCGTGCGCCTCTGCTGGAGGACCTGCTCGCCGATGCGACGGACGGCGGTGACGATTCGTCCCCATCGGAAAACCTGCTTGAGCAACTCGGTTCGACCCCGGCGGCGGGGCGCGAAGACCTGCTGGTGTCCTTCCTGCAACGGGAAGTCCAGGCGGTACTGAGGTTGCCCTCGGCATCGGCGTCCACGGCCGGGTTCTTCGACCTCGGGATGGACTCCCTGATGGCGGTCGAGTTGCGGAATCGCCTCAACCGTGCCTTCTCCGATACCTACGTGGCGCCAAACACCTTGGTGTTCGACTACCCGACTATCGCCGATCTCGCTCATCATCTGGTGGATGCGCTCGGCGAGCCCGCCCCGGCCCTTGAGACAGAGCCCGATCCAAGCCCGCAACCTCCCGCGCGGCACCAGGACGATGGAATCGCGATCATCGGCATGGCGTGCCGGTTTCCCGGTGCGCCGGACATCGCGACCTTTTGGCGCCAGCTCGAATCTGGCTACGATGCGGTAACAGACGGGCGGCAGGACAACGGGTCCTGGACAGGAGTCGCGGGCAATCCCGCGGCCGAGAACAGCATTTGGGAGCGTGGCGGGTTCGTCGAAGAGATCGATAGCTTCGATGCACGCTTCTTCGGTATGACGCCGATCGGTGCCCGCATGACAGACCCGCAGCACCGGCTTCTTCTGGAGACGAGCTGGCGGGCACTTGAGGATGCGGGGATTGACCCGGAGGGTCTTAGAGGCAGCCGCACCGGGGTTTACACGGGTGTCGCGACCAGTGAATACCGCGATCTGATGACGGCTGGTAGCGAAGAGCTCAACTATCTCGGCACCGCGAGCAGTACGGCGGTCGGTAGCGTCGCGTTCAAACTGGGCCTCACGGGGCCAGCGATGCCGGTGATGCTCAACTGCGCGGCGTCGCTGGTCACGGTGCAACAGGCGGCGGCGGGCTTGCGTCAGGGAGAGGTGGATCTTGCCCTGGTCGGCGGCGTTAACGCGGTCTTTTCGCCTGGATTGATAAGGGAGATGGCGGCGCTGGGGATGTTGTCGCGGCAGGGGCGCTGCAAGACCTTCGATGCCACTGCCGATGGCTTCGTGCGCAGCGAAGGTTGCGGGATGGTGGTCCTCAAGCGGCTCGCGGAGGCCGAGGCCGATGGCGACCGCATCTGGGCGGTGATCCGGGGCGCGGCAGTGAACCAGAACGGCGCAAGTGCGGGGCCGACAGTGCCGAACGGCCCGGCGCAGGAGCGGGTGATCGAGGAGGCGTTGTCGCAGGCCGGCGTTCGGCCTTCGGAAGTGGACTACCTGGAGGCGCACGGGGCGGGATCGGAGCTGGGCGATCCGATCGAGGTGCAGGCCGCGGCGGCGGCCTACGGCAATGGGCGCGACCCGGACCGCCCACTGCTCATCGGCTCGGTCAAGACCAATCTCGGCCACCTGGAATCGGCGGCGGGGGTCGCCTCGCTGATCAAGGTCGTCCTGGCCATGCGCCATGGAGTGATCCCGAAGCACCTGCATTTTCAGGACCCGAACCCCCATCTGGATTGGGACCAGCTGCCGGTGCGCGTGGTGTCCGAGGCGACGGATTGGCCGCACACGCCAAACCGGCCTCTGCGGGCCGGAGTCAGCGCCTTTGGAATTTCCGGAACGAATGCGCATGTCGTTGTGGAGGGTTACGGCAGCCCCAACAAGACCTCTCCCGGTCCGGACGGTGTGCCCCAGCCGACACCTGTCCCGCTGCCCGAAGCCGTCGAAACGCGGCCGCAAGCGGACGATGCAAACGATGAGCGTGCGCCGCGCGGAACGCGACTTCTGCCGCTCTCCGGCAAATCCGGCGCGGCGCTTCGGAAGCTGGCGCGGCGTTATCTCGAATGGTTGGATGAACGGCAATCGCTGCTCCCGTCGGACGGTGCGGCGTCGGAGCCGATGCTTGCCGACATGGCGTGGACTGCAGGCGTCGGGCGAAGTCACTTCGACCATCGTGCGGCCGTGGTGTTCGAAGACGGCGATTCGTTGCGCAAACGTCTGCGGGCGCTGGTGAAAGCGGAGGAGCAGCCGCATACGCGGACGCCGACGAAGGTCGCTTTCGTCTATACCGGCCAGGGGAGCGGGTGGGTCGGGACGGCTGAGGCGCTGTACAAGGGCGAGCCGGTAGTGCGGGCGGTTCTCGACCGCTGTGCGGAAGCGCTTGGCGAAGAACGGGCAACTTCTCTGCTCGACGTGATTTTCGATCGTCCCGGCGTGCCCGGAGACCTTGACGATCCGCAATGGGGGCGGCCGGCGAGCTATGCGCTCGAATGCGCGCTTACGGCGCTGTGGTCCGGCGTCGGCGTCAAGCCGGGCGTTGCGCTCGGTTTCGGAAGCGGAGCGCTTGCTGCCGCGCAGGCCGCCGGCGTGATCGGCCTGGAGGATGGCTTGCGCCTTGCGTCGGCCATTGACGATCCCGGCGCGGTACTGGACGGGGTCGCGATCGGTGCGCCGGAACTGATACTGGTAAACACCCTGTCGGGGCGTGCGCTTGGGTCCGATGAAGTCCTGGACGAAGCCTATTGGCGCCGGCACGCCGCAAACGGGCCGCCTGCCCCGGACCGCTGTGTGGAAATGCTTGCGGCCGTGGGTGCCGATGTGGTCGTCGAAATCGGCCCGGACGCGGCACTGTCGGCGATGTTGTCGTCAGCGTGGCCGGAAACCTCCGGCAAAGGCTCCGCTCCGGTTCTTCTGTCCAGTCTTGAGCGGTCGCCGGAGCGCGAGGCGAAGCCTGCGTCGCGGTCAGGCGGCCGCTTTGCGGACGCTGTCGCCCGGGCCTATGAAGCCGGGCTGCCCGTTTCCTTCGCGGGGCTTTTCGCGGGCGAAACTCGCCGCAGGATTTCGCTGCCTGACTACCCGTTCGAACGTCGACGGCACTGGATCTAGAGCCGGGCAATCCGGCTTGAATTGAGGATTTGCATGAGCGATATCGCCAGCAGCAAGGCTTTGGTGCTGCGCTATTTCGACGAATTTGAGAACGCAGCCGCGGATCGCCTCGACAGCGTGGTTGCGCGCTTTGGCGGCGACGATCTGCGTTTTCGCGGCGTCCATCCGTTCAACGAGATTCAGGGCGCGAGCGAGATCGCCGAAAAGGTATGGCGGCCGTTGCGCGAAGCCTTCCCGCACATGCAGCGGCGCCAGGAGATCTTCATGGCGGGGCCCAACTGGATCGACGGGACCCTATGGGTCAGCAGCATGGGGAAGTTCTTCGGCCTGTTCGACAACGACTGGCTCGGCATCCCGTCCACCGGCAAGATCGCCATGCTTCCGTACTGCGAGTTCTTCCGCATCGAGGATGGGAAGATCGCGGAAACCGCGCTGTTCTGCGACATCGTCAGCGTGATGCAGCAGGCGGGACTCAACCCGCTGCCGATCCAGACCGGGTCGGGCATTCTCCACCCGCCGCCGCGGACCCAGGACGGCCTCCTGTTCGAATCCCAGGACGAGGCCGAATCGAAGAAGACGCTGGAGCTGATCCTTCGCATGTGCGACGATCTGGTCGTCAAGGACGGATGGCAGTCCCCGAACTCCTCGCTGGCCTCGACCTGGCATGACGACATGATCTGGTTCGGACCGGCCGGCATCGGTTCCACCTACACCATCGAGCGCTACCAGGTGCAGCACCAGGGGCCGTTCCGTGCCGGCCTCGACGACATCGAGTTCAACGGGCACGTGCTGGAGCATGCCGAAGGGTGTTACGGCGGCTGGTTCGGATGGGCCAATCTCAGCCTGAAGCAGGGGGAGGGATTCATGGGCCTGCCGGCCTCGGAGCGCCCGACGGAAATGCGCGTCGTCGATATGTACCGGCGCGATGGCGACAAGCTGGCGGAGAACTGGGTTTTCATCGACATGCTC
>JAJEGJ010000020.1 GCA_022819905.1 Alphaproteobacteria bacterium | reverse complement strand
TGCCCTGGAGGCCTCGATCTCCGCTTCATCCCGGTCCGTTCGCGACGCCATATCCCGAAACTAGGCCTCGTCGCTGCCTTGTTCGGGGTCGCCGGCGCGAACATGGCGGAGTCCTACCGGACGCGAAGCAGGTTCCTTGGGGTCGGATGCGGGACGGGCAACCGTCCCCGCAGGCTGCGCCAGCGGGGTCCCGCTCGGCATGGTTGGCGGGCGCGCCGGGGGCGGGCTCGGCGGGACCGGCTCCGGCTCTGCCGGCACCGGCGCATCTTCCTCGACAGCCGAGTTGGCGGATCCGTTCGAATCGGACGGTACCCGGACATCCCGCAGCGACCGGGTGAGTTCCCCGCCCGGATCTATCGTGGAACGGATCTCGTCCCGAAAGCCGCTCCGTGCGGCTTCGACCGTCTTCCGGACCTCGTCGAGTTCGGCCTCGCGGACCGCATCGTCAACCGATTCACGGAATTCCTTGGCCAGCGCGCGAATCTTTCCTGCCCACTGCCCCACCGTGCGGAGAACTTTCGGGATATCCCTCGGCCCGACGACAAAGAGCACCACCACACTGATGACAAGGACTTCCGTCCAGCCAATGTCCAGCATCAGAGCCTCGGTGCACGCCGGGCCGTGCCGTTACGATTTGGCCGATTCGTCGGCTTTCGCGGTGGCGGCGGCCGTAGGTGCGGCTTCTTCAGCGCCTGTTGCTTCGTGCCCTACTTCCTTCGGCCCGTCGGCATCAGCCGCGACCTCTTCCTTCATGCCGGAACGGAAACTCTTGATCCCTTTCGCCAGATCGCCCATCACTCTGGGCAGCTTGCCGGCGCCGAAAAGAATCAGGACGATCGCAAGGATCAGAATGACTTGCCAAATGCCAATGCCCATGGCCCTAGAACCTCCGACTGCGCCATGGTTGGGGGACGCAACCCGCGATGCTCAGTATGGCAAAGATGCGCAGTTCCGCAACAATCAGCCGCCTACTGGAAACACGAACGCCCGCGCGGGATCCAGCCGAACGAGGATCTCGGCACCTTCCACCGGCGCCGAATCCGCCGGCACGCGGGCATGCAGAATCCTGCTGTCATCCCGGGGCTGGATCGCGACGACGGCGAGCGCCCCCAGGCTGCGGACGCTTCGAACCGTCACGGGAGTCCCGTCACCGAGCAGCAATCCTTCTTCCCGCACCAGCAGCTCGGCTGCACTCCCGTCGGAAAATCCGGGTGCCCCGACCGGCCCGAACGGCGTGGCCACCTGTCCGCCCTGCACTTGCACCGGAATCCGATTGACGTGCCCCAGGATGCCCGCGCAAAAGGCATCGTTCGGATGGGAATAGATTTCTTCCGGCGTGCCAAGCTGCAGGACCCTCCCGTCGTGCATCACGCTGATGCGGTCGGCAAACCGCATCGCATCTTCCGGATTGTGGCCAACGAGGACGGCGACGGTCCCGGAATCACGTAGAACCCGGCACACCGCAGCAGCCAGGTCGGTCCGAAGTTGCGGGTCAAGGCCGGAGAACGGCTCGTCGAGCAACATCACATCCGGATCGGTGGCGAGAGCTCTTGCAAGCGCAACCCTTTGCGCTTCACCCCCGGACAACGTGTGCGGCAGGCGCTCGGCGACGTCAGCAAGTTCCACGCGCTCCAGCATCTCCTGCGCCCGCGTGACACGGGCCGGTCGGGCCCGTCCGTTAAGGCCGAACGCCACGTTGTCCGCGGCGCTCAGATGCGGGAAAAGCGCGGCATTCTGGAACACCATCCCAACCCGGCGCTGTTCGGGCGGTACTTCGATGGACCTGTTGGCCAATACGCGACCGTCAACGACGACGGAGCCACCGTGAATATGTTCGATGCCGGCGATGGCCCGGAGCAACGTGGTCTTGCCGGCTCCGGACGGCCCGACGATCCACAGGACCTCCCCGTGCTTGGCATCGAGGAAGATGTCGGCAATCAGCTGCTTCCCGCTGGCCTGGGATCGTACCGACAGGCCCCGGACTTCCAGACCGCGCCTTGATTCACCTGCCATTATTCCCGGACCCGCGCTTTCGAACATGCCACCATCGCATCAAACTGCCCCAAGAAGCAATGGCAAAGCGTGCAAGTTCCGAATACTTGCAGGTGTTCCATGGGTGGTCCGGCTGGTCGGGTGTCCGGGTCACCGGATCGGGCTCCTTGATGAGCTCGCGCCGTGCCGTTCAGGGGGGCTGCTCGCCCGCCGAGGATCGGCGCCGTCCCGACGGTTGAAACGGTCCGGGCAGCCCTATTCAGTCAGGATGAGGTCTCGGCCGCGACGCTTGGTTGCAAGAAGCGCCGCGACAACACGATCAGGGGAACCAGCCCCGCAGCGACAATTGCGATTGCGGGAAGGGCCGCGTCCGCCATCCGTTCTTCGTGGGCCATCTCGAACGCCCGCACCGCTAACGTGTTGAAATCAAAAGGCCGTAGGATCAGCGTGGCGGGAAGTTCCTTCATTACCTCGACGAACACCAGCGCCGCGGCGGTGGCAATTCCTCCACGGAGAAGTGGAACATGCACCCGGACCAACATGCCGCGAGGGAACACCCCCAGGGTCCGTGCCGCCGCGTCCAGCGTGCCCGGAATGCGGTGATACGAACTCTCGAGCGCGTTCATCGACACGGCGAGGAAGCGGACCGCATACGCAAACAACAGGACCGTCACGGTCCCGGACAGCAGCAGGCCGGTACCTGCCCCGAATATCATCCGGCTCACGTCGTCCACGGCGTGATCGAACAACGAGCACAATCCCAGTACGCCAACCGCCACCACCACGCCCGGCACCGCATATCCGGCGCCGGCGGTCCGAGCAAACGGGCGGACGATGGCCGGATCAAGGCGCAGTCCGAACACCACCAACCAGGCGATCGCCACAGTCAAGGCCGTGGCGGCGAATGCCAGGCCCAGGGTGCTCAGCATGATCGCCGGGAATGCGGGATCGACGGGCGCTCCGGCGCGCAGATGCCACCAGGCGAGAACGGCGGCGGGCAGCGCAAAGCCGAGCAGTACCGGCAACCCGCACCCGAGCGTGGCGAATGCCGCGCGCCGGCCGCGCAACACATACCGGATAACCGGTCGGCTCCGATCGTTTTCCGGATGGTAGCGGAGCGACTTGCGCAGCCGTCGTTCCGCCCACAAGACCGCAAGGACGACGAGCAGCAGGACGGTAGCCAGCCGCGCCGCGGCGCCGATATCCCCGAACCCGAACCACGCTCGGTAGATCCCCGTAGTAAAAGTACCGATGCCGAACAGTTCCATGACGCCGATGTCATTCAGCGTTTCCATGACCGCCAGTGCACAGCCGGCGACCAGGGCGGGACGCGCCAGCGGCACCGCAAGGGTGCGAAAGATCCGGAGCGGCCCCCGGCCCAACAATCGACCGGTTTCGATCAACGTCGCCGATTGGGTCGCGAACGCGGTCTGGACGAGCAGGTATACGTACGGATAGAGCACGAGGGAAAGCACGATGACTGCCCCGAGCGGCGAGCGCACCGCGGGAAACCAGTAGTCGCCCTTCACCCAGCCGAAGTAATCCCGCAAGGCAGACTGGACGGGTCCGGCGAACTCAAGCAGGTCACCGTAGACAAACGCGGCAATGTAGCCGGGCAGGGCGAGCGGCAAGACCAGAGCCCAGCTGAAGAACGCGCGTCCGGGAAAATCGCACATGGCGATGAGCCAAGCCGTGCTGACTCCGAGAATCGCCGTCCCGAGCGCAACCCCCAGGGCAATCCCGACCGTGTTGACGATGTAGCCGGCGAGGACGGTATCAACGAGATGCGGCCACAGATCGTTGGCGGGTGCCGAGAGACCGAACACCACTACCAGGAGCGGCCCGATCAGCAGCAGCGACGTCACCGACGCGGTCCACGTCCAGCTGTTCAGCGTACGGATGCGGCGCCCGGCGCTGCTCAGGCGGGCCAGGGCGGCGCCCATCGTGCCTACTTCCAGCCCGCGCGATCGGCAATTCGGACCGCATCAGCATTCAACTTGCCGAATTCCACCACGGGAACGTCGTCGGGTGTGAAACTCTGCCATTTGGCCACTTCGCCGTTTGCCTGAACATCAGGATGCACCGGGAACTCGTTGTTGATCTCGGCGTACAGAGACTGGGCTTCTGGAGAGGCAAGGAATTCGATAAACGCGAGTGCCAACTCGGGATGGGGCGCGTGCCGGGCGACTCCGGCGCCGCTGACATTGACATGCGTGCCCATCTGGTCGTCGGTCGGGAAGTAAATCGCCGTATTGCTGATGGAATCCGATTCTTCCGAAGCGAGCATCAACGCGTAATAGTAGCTGTTGACGACTGCCACATCGGCTTCGCCCGCGGCCACGGCCCGGATCTGGTCGCGGTCACCACCGCTCGGGGGGCGGGCGAAGTTGCCGACAACAGCGCGCGCCCACTGCTCCGTTCTTTCGGGCCCGAAATTGGCAATAACCGCCGCGATCAGTGACTGGTTGTAAATGTTGCCGCTGGAACGCACGGCCACCCTTCCCTCCCAGACGGGAGCCGCCAACCCGATGTAGCCGCCCAGGTCCGTGGCGATGCTGTCGAGACTGACCCGATCGGTTGCGTAGACGACGGCGCGGGCACGCAGACTCAATCCGAACCACCGATTGTCGGGATCCCGATAGTCAGATGGGATCACGCTGTGGAGATACTCCGATTCGACCGGTTGCAGCACGCCTGCATCGGCGGCCCGCCAAAGATTGCCGGCGTCAACCGTCAACAGGACGTCGGCCGGCGAGTTCTCGCCTTCCGCGATCATGCGCTGGATAAGCTGCCCGCCGAATGCGGCCACGATCCTGACTTCCGCTCCCGTTTGCGCTGTGAACGCGTCCAGGAGCGGGCGCATCAATACCTCCTTGCGCGCCGAATACAGATTGACTGACTTGGCGGCTGCCGGGGTGGCAGCCAAAATCGAGGAGCCAGTAATCGCGAGCGCCAGCAGGAGGGTCAGGAGCCGCATTGATCATCCATTGCAAGTAACAATTATTCGCAGCTACATAGCCGATGAACCCGGTGTCCGCAACCCGACTTCGGCCCTTGCACGGAAGACTCGGGGCCCAGCGCTGCCGCTGGCTCCTCCTGTCAACGTACCCTTTACTGTGGGCCCGCATGGCCCCCCGCGCGGTTGGTACGTTGACCGCACCGAAGAGCACTTCTCAGAGGATGGTTATGACTCTTTCTGGTGACAATCCCGATGATATCGCCGGCTTCATTTCACGATTTACCCGTGCCGCCTGTGCGGGCCCCGGCGCCCGCCTCGCGGAATGCTTCACCGACGAGGGCGTGTATCACGACGGGTACTACGGGGCATTTCGCGGGCGTGAGGCAATCGCGGCCATGATCGACGACCATTTCCACGCGCATTCGGAGAATCTGGAGTGGGTCTACAAAGACATTTGTGAAGGAGCGGGCCTCGCCTACGGATCCTACCGCTTCCACTACGATTCCCTGCTACCGGGCGCCGAGGGAACGCGCGTGACCATGGAAGGAATGGGCCGGTTCCGCTTTCGGAAGGGGTTGATCGCCGACTACTCGGAGATCTTCGACGTCGGGATTGGAATGACCCAGCTCGGCTTTCCGGCTGAACGGATCGCCCGCTCGCTCCAGAAGCGCGCGACAGCCGTTGTGAACGGCCCCATTCTGTAGCGACCCTGCATGCAAGTCTCGGCAGGTTCGTGCGTCCCCCTCCGGGGTGCGTCACCAGCGCGGAATTCGACTGCGCACGCTGTCGCCATGCCGCCAATCTGGCAAGCCTCCGGCCCGCACCGTGTGCGAAAGCCTCCCCGACGGGGCATCCGGCATCTGTCGGTCACCGCCGGGGCATGCCCACCGGTGTCGGCGTCCTGGCCGACGCTCGATCAATCCAGCAGCCCGCGAAACGGCAGCCAGTTCAACGGCTGACCGGGCCGCACTTCGCTGACGTTCTCCAGCAACACCGCGAGCCCATCGGCCCAGGCCACCGACGAGAGGATTCCGGCGCCGGAGCGCGGAAACAGTTCGAGCACCTCAGGCTGCTCCGCAGAACGGCGGCGGACCCGCAGGAACTCGCGACGACCGGTTTTTTTCTTGTACGTGAAGCCACACTCGGCCGGCACGCCGGACGGGAACTTCCAATTCTCCCCGGCCAGCCGGGCGATGACCGGTCGCGCAATCACCAGGAACATCACGAAGGCGGCCACCGGATTGCCCGGCAAGCCGACGACCGGAGTCTCGGCAAACTGGCCCAGGCCGACCGGGCGTCCCGGCTTGACCGCGAGGCGCCAGAAGTAGAGGGAACCGGCGTCGTTCAACGTTCGCCGCACATGATCCTCCTCGCTTTCCGACATGCCTCCGGAAACGATCAGCAGATCATGGAAACTTGCCGCCCGCGTGAATTCTTGGTGCACGTCCTTGGCGCGATCGGCCACGATGCCGAGATCACTGACGTCGGCGCCAGTACCGCGGGCGAGCGCGCAGAGCATGGCCCGGTTGGAGTCGTAGACCTGTCCCGTTTCAAGGGCGCACCCAGGGTCGGCGAGCTCGTCCCCTGTCGAGAGTACCCCGACGCGGAGCCGACTCCGCACCTTGACCGAGGTGCGTCCCAGAGCCGCAAGGATGCCGGTTTCTGCGGGCCCGATTCGCTGGCCTGCCCGCAGCACCGTCGCCCCTGCCTGCAGGTCTTCACCAGCAGAGCGTGCATTCGCTCCCTGCCTCAGCCCGGCAGGTACGTACACGCGTTGGCCTTGGAGCTCCGCATCTTCCTCCATTACGACCGTGTCAGCATCCGGTGGCAGCACGGCGCCGGTGAGGACCCTCACGGTGCTCTCGCCAGGCAGGTCAGCGGCCCAGGGATGCCCCGCACCTGCGCTACCGATCAGCTTCAGCCACCCTTCACCCTTCCCCCCCAAGTCAGAGAACCGGAACGCATAACCGTCGACGGCCGTGTTTGCGTGCGGCGGCACGTCGCGGTCGCTGGTGATGTCTTCGGCGAGAGTCCGTCCCGAGGACGACCCGACCGGCACGTCGACGGGCAAGGTCGACGGCTCGAGCCGGCGGCCCAGCTCCGCATGCGCCGCCGCCAGCGGAATCAGCCCACCGCCGAAGGCGAAGCAGTCGTCCTTAAGCTGCACGGTTCGAGATGCCGAGTTCGACGAGAATGAAGTCGACGATCGCGGTCTCGTCGTTCAGCGGGAGCACCCTGCGATCGACTTCCGACACCGGGGCATCGGCCGCAATGGCGATGATCATGGGGTCGTCGGCTGCGAGCAACGGACGTCTCAGGGCAGGACGATGCACTTCGATCTTCTTGTGGGCCCCGCCCTTCCAGCCTTCGATCAGCAGGACGTCGACCGCCTCCATCCGCGCGATCAAGCGCTCAGGGGTTCGGTCAACGTTGCGCTCCTCGTGGATCAGTGCCCAGCGCTGTCCCGAGGCAACAAGGACCTCGCGCGCGCCGGCCTCGCGGTGAACGAAACTATCCTTCCCCGGCCGGTCAATTTCAAAGCTGGCGTGTGCGTGCTTCAGGGTCGAAACCGTATGGCCGCGCCGGTTGAATTCCGGGATCAGGCGGGCGATCAGCGACGTCTTTCCGCTTCCCTGCCATCCAACGATGCCAATCCTGGGGATCATTCTTGCCCCCCGCCCGAGCCCTTGTCTCCTGGCCCCTTGCCCGAACCGGACCGGTAGTCGTCCGTGGTGCGGACTCTGGGGCGGGCCCTTTCGCCGGTGGCGAGGGGATCACGGAACTGGTCGATGACCCGGCAATCGGCGCACATCTTTACACGCTGCTCCAGACGGGGATCCATCGCCAGCATGGGATGGCCGGCGAGCCTTTGCAGCGTCCGTTCGATGGACTGACGCACGCCGAACGGCTTGCCGCAAGAGATGCAGGCAAATGGCTGCTCTTCGTGCAGCGTGCGCCCGGCGCCGGCACCAAGGTCCGGCCGCAGTCTTGCCTGCAGCGTGATGGCGTCCTCCGGGCAGGTCGCGCGGCACAGGCCGCACTGGACGCACGCATCTTCCTGAAATCCCAATCGGGGAGTGTCGGGATCATCCTGCAGCGCGCCGGTCGGGCACGCGCCGACGCAGGCCAGGCACAAGGTGCAAGCGTTCGGGTCAACCTCGATGGTGCCAAAGGCCGCACCCTCGGGCAGGATGATCGTATCGGCGGCGACCGCGGCGTGAGCGTGCAGGTGACGGACCGCCTGCAGTGCGCCGGCGCGTCGTTCGCCGAGCGCCAGGAATTCGGCCGCCGGCCAGTCCGTTCCGGTTTCAAGCGGTTGAAGGATGGCGAGCAGGGTGTCCGGGTCGGCCGTGGCGGAATGGACCGCGCGGGCCCCGAACCCAAGAGCCCCAGTAATGGCGTTCACCACTGCCATTTGCTCGTCAATGGGACGGAGTGTATCCGGACGGGCCGGGTTGCTGACGCACACGACATGGGATGCTCCCCAGGCCAGGGCCATCGTCATCAATTCGGCGCCCGCTTGCGAAACGACCCCCAATGAGAGCGGTAGCAGGCCGGAAAGATCATGCCCGGCCCGTTCCCGCGCGGCTTCGATCAGGTGGGCTCCGAAGCCGTCACCGTGCAGGAGCAGGATCGGAGCGTGTCCGGAATGCTCGTGCCACGCCCGCAACGCGGCGCGCAGTCGTCGCAAGGATGCGTCTTCGGCCGGCAGGTCGTAGCGAAGCGCTCCCGTCGGGCACGCGCCGACGCACAGACCGCAACCGGCGCAAACCAGCGGGTCCAGCGCCACGTGGTCGCCCGCGGGTGCAATCGCCCCGGGCGGACAGAGGTCAAGGCAGCGCGTGCAACCCGAAATCCGGCTGCGCGCATGCGCGCAGTACTCGCTCCGAACGTCGACGAATAACGGGTACTCGAGGTCCCCACGGCACTCGGAGACCGCCTGCAAACCGGCCCGCAGAGCCCGCGGATTTCGCGGATCACAACGCACATACCCCCGTCGGAGCTCGTGGGCCTGGACCGGCGGCGGACCGCGCGTGAGATCGAGGACCGCATCCGCCTCCAGCCGTTCGTCACTGTCGCGCAGCGTCACGATCCAGGCGCCCACGTGCCCGGCCACCCGCGCTGGTCTGCCCACCACGACACGAACGGACGCCTGCATCGGATGGTCGTCGGTGTCGCCCGGGCCATCGGCGGACAAGACCGTCACCGCACTGCCGTCAGCCAACTCTTGGGCGGCCGGCACCGCGTGTGCCCACGTCCCGATGATCAGCACCCTTCCGTGCCCGTGCACGTGGAGCGCGCGTCCAGGCGGCACGGGCTCCTTCATCCACGCGGCCGACGCGGCGTCCAGAGGTGAACGATTCGTTGCCACTGCAGCCGACACCTCTCAGGCAGGCGGAAACGACCCCTGTACAGCTTAGCGCCAGAACATTGCGGGAGGTGTCGATGAACCGTCCTCCCACGCCTTCAGGCAGGAACGCTGGAATGGTTCGGCAGTCCCTGGGCGATCGGCGCCCGCTGCCGAGCGGCTCGCTTGCACTGTGAAAGGAACACCGGAGGTTCGAATCCTTGAGGCGCTACCACATCGGCTCCGGGCAGTCGCGTAATATTCGGACTCCCCAAGGACAGCGAGGAGAGGCGAGATGCGGACCCGGCTGCCGGTGCGAATCACGCTTGAGCGCAGTGAAGATGCAGGTCGATGGGCCTCCACCGTCTGGGAAGCGGTGGCAGTCGTGCCCGAAGGCGACTCCGCAGTGTCCGAATCACCGCAGCTCGTGTTGGAACTTCATCGCAAGGAAACAGAAGGATACAGGACAAATCTCGCTGCCGATCGCGCCGTCTACGTGGTTCTCCGGCCTGGTCCTGACGGGACCGTCTCCGAACCGTTCCTGGCGACCGTCTGCCCATTCGAGGCACAGGATTACGCGGATGACGCCGATTCACGCGTCGACGCCGTTCCCATGCCGATTTCGGTCGCGGCCTGGGTTACGGCTTTTGTGCGCCGCCATCATGTCGACGAGCCGTTTCGGAAACGCAAGCGGGGGCCCAGGTCATCGCCGGAATCCTTTGCCCGACCGCCCCGGTCTCAGCGATGAGAAGCTTCTTCAGCCGATGGTCGAAGCGGGCTGTGGAGGCTCGACGGTCGGAACCGCCTGATTCCCGGTCCGACGAGCCCGCTGCCGATCGAACCGCCTTGCCGCCGACAGGCGGAGATCCGGAAGATGCCGATCTCGCGCTGCCAACTGAATTGCCCGATGTGGAAGAGCTGGGACCGGAGGCGGACTATCGCCCCTTCCTGAAACGCGCCGTTGCGCCTGCGCTGCGGCGCCTGGCACTTCGACGGTTGTGGCAGAGCAACCCTGTCCTCGCGAACCTGGATGGGTTGAACGACTACGACGAGGACTTTGCGTCGCTCCACAGGGCCGGGGCGGAAGCGATCGCCGACGCTGTCCGGGCGGGCCGGCGGTATGCCCGTGACCCGCTTGCGGCACGCGATGCATCCGAAGCGCCGGCGGCAGACCCACCGGCGGATGTAGACGCAGACTCAGCTACGGCGGAAGCCGAGGCTGCAGCCGTGGACGCGGACGATCCCGAGGTCGCGGAGAAACCGGCTTGAGCGCGGGTTCGGCCGGCGGCGACACCGCGCCCCTTCCGGGCCCAGAGGATCGCTCCCGGTCACAGTGCTACCTGCTGTTCTCCGGGCTCCTCCACGCGCCGCCGGCCCCGGACCTGCTGGCCGCAACCGCCGCGCTCCAGGGCGATGCCGACCTGTCGCTGCTTGGCTCGCTCAGCAAACTGGGTGCGTGCGCCCGTGGGATGACCGAGGAGGCAATTCGCCACGAGTACGAGGATCTGTTTCTGGGCTTGGGTGAGGCCGGCATCAATCCGTATCAGTCCTACTATGTCACCGGGTTCATGTACGAGAAGCCGCTGGCTGAACTCAGGCGCACGTTCCAGGACCTCGGGGTCCGCGCCACCCGCTCCACCGGTGACCCGGAGGATCACGCTGCCGCCATCCTCGAAGCAATGGCCGGGCTGATCGCGGGCACCTACGGATCGCCGACCCCCCTGTCGTCGCAAAAGGATTTCTTTGACCAGCACATCCGGACCTGGATACCGACCCTGTTCAGCGACCTCGCGGTCCATCCGGACGCCGTGTTCTATCAGGCCGTCGGGCTAGCCGGCGCCGCATTTATCGAAACGGAACAGCGCGCGTTCGAGCAGGTTTCGCAGATGATCCGGGACCATGGGCCTCAGTGACAGGATTTCCCCAGAACCCGCAAGCGCCAGTAGTTGTACGGGAGCGGCACCAGGAACCCGGCGGCCAGCATCGGCGGGATCACCCACCAGGTCAGCCGCGCTCCTCCCGTCAGCAGAATGTCCACGGCGTTCATGGCCGCTTCCATTCCGAGCATCGACAGCAGTGACATCCCGAAGGCGGTCCGCATCGCCTCGCGCAACCGCATGATCCGCGCGAGCATCACCGTTTCAATGGCAAAGCTGGTGATAATCCCGTTCACCATGGCGAGGCTCATGATCAGCCAGACGGGCCAGGGAACGGCCAGCAGCTGGCATACCCAGATGGTTCCCAGGTCGCCCAGTGCACAGCCGAAAAGGCAGCCCGCGGTGTTGCGGCAGGCCAGGCGGAACACCTGCCAGCGTGAACTCCCGACCGGGAGGGTGCTCGAAACGCTCATCCCCACAATTTAGCGTCCTCGCCGCAGTGCTTGCCAGCCCGCGTACCGGGCTCCAGACCCCAGCTCGTCCTCGATCGCCAGGAGCCGGTTGTATTTCGCCGTCCGTTCCCCGCGCGCCAGCGAACCGGTCTTGATCTGGCCACATCCGGTGCCAACGGCCAGGTCCGCGATCGTCGTGTCCTCGGTCTCACCCGACCGGTGCGACACTATCACGCCGAATTCCGCCGCCGCAGCGGTACGGATCGCGTCCAGCGTCTCACTCAAGGTTCCCACCTGGTTCGGCTTCGCCAGCAGGGCGTTCGCAGCCCCGTCCCGAATGCCTCTGTCCAGGCGTTCGACGTTCGTCACGAACAGGTCATCCCCGACGATCTGCACCCGATTCCCCTCGGTGGCGGCGAAGGCCTGCCACGCACCCCAGTCATCGTCGCCAAACGGATCCTCGATCGACACGATCGGGTACCGGTCGACGAGGGCGGTCCAGTACGCCGCCAGACCGTCGGCTTCCAACGCGAGGTCTTCTCCCTTCAGCCGGTACCAGCCGTCAACCAGCAGCTCGCCAGCCGCCGCATCCAATGCGATCCCGACCTGGTCGCCGGGCTGGTAGCCCGCTCGCTCGATGGCCCGCAGCAGGAACTCGACGGCGTCTTCGGTGCTGTCGAGCGACGGCGCGAACCCGCCCTCGTCTCCCAGACCGGTATCGTGGCCCGCCTCAGCCAGCAGATCCGCCAGTACGTGGAAGATCTCGGCCCCCCAACGCAGCGCCTCGGCGAACGTCGCCGCACCGGCCGGAACGATCATGAACTCCTGCACGTCCAGCCGGTTGCGGGCGTGGGCGCCGCCGTTGAGCAGATTCAGGAACGGAGCCGGCAGGAACCTGGCAGTGAGCCCGCCGAGGTGACGGTAGAGCGGGATGCCCTGGCACCGAGCGGCGGCCCGGGCTGTCGCCAGGCTCACACCGAGCAGCGCGTTCGCGCCCAGACGGGACTTGTCCGGCGTGCCATCGAGCGCGTTCAGCGCATCGTCGACCACACGCTGGTCCATCGCGTCCAGGCCGATAACCGCGTCCTGAATCTCGCCTTCGACGGCCTGTCCGGCCTGGAGGACGCCGCGGCCGCGATACCGCGCCTGATCGCCGTCGCGTCGTTCATGCGCTTCGTGCGCCCCGGTGGACGCCCCCGCAGGTACGGCAGCCATCGCCCGCGTTCCCGCCCCGAGCGTGACTTCCACCGCGATCGTGGGGTAACCGCGGCTGTCCAGTATTTCGCGGGCCCGTAGCGAGCGCAGGACCGTAGCTGCCATCATCCGCGCTCCTTCGCCAGACGATCGAATGCGACCAGCGTGCCGAGCAGTGCCGGCAGGTCCGACAACGGCAGCATATTGGGACCGTCGCTGGGGGCACGGTCGGGGTCCGGATGCGTCTCCATGAACACGGCCGCAACTCCAATGGCGCAGGCTGCCCGCGCCAGAACCGGCACGAACTCGCGGCGTCCCCCCGACCGCGTCCCCTCGCCGCCCGGTTCCTGAACCGAGTGCGTGGCATCGAACACCACCGGGCACCCGGTTTGCCGCAGCACCGGCAGCGCGCGCATGTCATTCACCAGGCGGTTGTATCCAAATGATGTGCCGCGTTCGCAGACCAGCACCTGGGCGTTACCCGCCTGGCGCAGCTTGTCGACCACGTTCTGCATGTCCCACGGCGCCAGGAACTGCCCCTTCTTCACCATGACCGGTTTGCCCGTCACGGCGGCCGCTTGCAGCAGGTCCGTCTGACGACACAGGAATGCCGGGATCTGCAGCAGGTCGACGTGCTCGGCCACCGGGGCGCACTGCCCGCGCTCATGAACGTCGGTGACCACGGCTGCCCGGTGTCGCTCGCGAAGCTCCGCAAACACGTCGAGGGCCGGGGCCATCCCCAGTCCGCGCGGGCTGGCGGCGCTGGTCCGGTTCGCCTTGTCGAACGAGGTCTTGTAGACGAAACCCACCCCCGCCTTGCGGGTCATCTCCTGCAGGGCAGCGCAGGTCTCGAGGGCGTGGTCCCGGCTTTCCATCGCGCACGGTCCGGCGATCAGCGTCAACGGCTGCCGGTTCCCGATGGCCACGTCACCGACCATGACCTGTTCGGACGGCATCAGATCAACCGCTCCTGCCGGATGGCGGCCTCGATGAACGACGTGAACAACGGATGCGGCGCAAACGGACGCGACCGCAATTCCGGATGGAACTGCACGCCGAAGAACCAGGGATGGCCGCTGAGCTCGGCAATCTCGAACAGCGCCCCGTCCGGCGACTTGCCCGAAAACCGGAGGCCCGCCTCGCGCAACCGATCCTCGTACGCCGGATTGACCTCGTAACGATGCCGGTGCCGCTCCCGGACCCGATCCAGGCCATAGATTTCCGACGCCCGGGTGCCTGGATCAATCACGCAGTCATAACCTCCAAGACGCATGGTGCCGCCCAGATTGTCGCCGGGGCTGCGGGTCTCCACGGTACCCGCATGAAGCCACTCGGTCATAAGCCCCACGATCGGGTCCGCACAGGCGCCGAATTCGGTCGACCCCGCCTCACGGATGCCGGCAAGCGTTCGCGCGACCTCGACGACCGCGAGCTGCAGCCCGAGGCAGATGCCGAGGTACGGCACCTTCCGGGTACGGGCGAACTCGATCGCGCGCATCTTGCCGGTGATCCCGCGATCGCCGAAGCCGCCCGGCACCAGGACGCCGTGCGCCTGCTGCAGCGTCGCGATCGCCTCTCCCGCCGGATCATCCTGTTCCAGGAGTTCCGCATCCAGCCATTGCACCCGAACGCCGACCTGGTGGGCCACGCCACTGTGCACGAGCGCCTCGATAAGCGACTTGTAGGCATCCTGCAGCCCGGTGTACTTGCCGACCATCGCAATGTTGACCTCGCCTGCGGGGAGGCGGATGGCTTCAACCACGCGGTGCCAGCGATCGAGGTCCGGAGCCGGCTTGCCGGGCAGTCCGAAATAGTCCAGCACTTTCGTATCGAGACCTTCCCGACGATAGATCGCGGGAACCTCGTACACTGTGTCAGCGTCGATCGCCGGTACCACGGACCCGGGATCCACATTGCAGAACAGTGCGAGCTTTGCCCGTTCCGATTCCGGAATGGGGCGGTCACACCGGCACAGCAGCAGGTCCGGCTGAATCCCGATCCCGCGAAGTTCCTTCACCGAATGCTGGGTCGGCTTGGTCTTTTGCTCGCCGACGGCTTCCAGGTACGGCACCAGCGTCAGGTGCAGGTAGAGCACCCGGGATCGGCCCACCTCGTTACCGAACTGGCGAATGGCTTCGAGGAACGGCAACCCTTCGATGTCACCGACCGTGCCACCGATCTCCACCAGCACGAAATCCTCGTCCTCCGTGTCCGCCCCGATGAATTCCTTGATCGTGTCGGTCACGTGGGGGATGACCTGGACAGTCCCGCCCAGGTAGTCGCCGCGCCGTTCCCGGGCCAGCACCCGCTCGTAGACGCGGCCCGAGGTCACGTTGTCGCTTTGGCGCGCCTCGACTCCCGTGAACCGTTCGTAGTGCCCGAGGTCCAGGTCGGTTTCGGCCCCGTCGTCGGTGACGTAGACCTCACCGTGCTGGTACGGGCTCATCGTCCCGGCATCGACGTTCAGGTAAGGGTCCAGTTTGCGCAGGCGCACCCGATAGCCGTGGGCCTGCAGCAGGGCCCCCAGGGCCGCTGCGGAAAGCCCCTTGCCAAGGGACGAAACGACGCCGCCCGTGATGAACAAGTACCGCGGGCTGGCGCTGGACATCACTGAGAGCCTGGGCTCAAACGGTCCGATGCGAACATGCCGGTGCCTCGAAGGCGGTCAATCCCCCGTCGGCGGCGCCGGTTCGGAATCCGCGTCGCCGGTCACGGGCTCCAGGATCCCGGTGGGCAGCGCCTCGTCAGTCACCGGCACCAGCGGCAGCAGGTCGTCGTCGGGAATGCTTGCCAGGACCGCCAGGAGCAGGCTGATCCCCATGAACGCAACGGCCAGCACAGCCGTCGTCCGGGTGAGCAGGTTGGCCGAGCCACGGCTGCTCATGACCCCGCCGAACGGGTCGGAGCCGCCGCCGATGCCGCCCAATGCCCCGCCATCACTTCGTTGCAGCAGGATGGCGCCGACCATGGCCGCGGCAACGCATACGTGAATGACGAGCAGGAAAGCAGTCATGGCAGGACGGTCCGGGTCGGGGAGACTGCCTCGCATATGCCCCAGAATTCCCCGGGTTGCAAGGATGCGCCGCCGACGAGCAGCCCGTCGACACCGATTCCCTTCCCGATCCGGCCGGCGTTGGCGGCCTGCACCGAGCCGCCGTACAGAATTCGCCACGGGCCCGGACCGTACGTTTGCTCAAGGGCGTCGCGAATCGTCGCGTGCATGGCTTCGATTTCGATTTGACTCGGCACGTTGCCCGTACCGATCGACCATACCGGCTCGTAGGCCACCACCGCAGCCGAGCAATCGAGATCAGGTGGCAGCGAGGCGAGGACCTGGGCGGTGACCTGTGCTTCCGCTCGGCCGTCCGTGCGGGCGGCCGCGCTCTCGCCGACGCAGACGATCGCCGTCAGACCCGCGGCCGCCGCCGCCACGACTTTCGCCCGCACGTCCTCGTTGCTCTCGTGATGATGGGCTCGCCGTTCCGAATGTCCCAAGAGCACGAACGTGCAGCCGGCGTCGCCGAGCATCCCGGCAGCCACCTCGCCAGTACGGGGACCCGGCGGTGCACTCGAGCAGTCCTGCGCCCCCAGCTGAAACGGTGTCTGCCTGATCTCCCGGCCCACCAGATCGAGCAGTGTGTGGGGCGGGCACAGCACGATCTCCGCGCACGGAGCGTCCTGTCGGCCGCGGCCGGCCAGCTGCTTCAGGTCACCGACCAGCGCGGCCGCTTCGGCCCGCGTGCCGTGCATCTTCCAGTTGCCGACCACCAGGCAGGATGATGCGGACAATGCGAAGCTCTCTTGGGAAACCGACAGCGGCCCGGGTGGCCGGGGCGCTGTGCTCCACTATAGTCTCGCCGTCACTGCTTTTCCGTCGAGAGAATCCATCATGCTGCAGGCGCTGCGCCGCCACGCCGGGTCTTGGGTCGCGAAGGGGTTCCTGCTGTTGCTGGCGGCGAGCTTCGGGCTATGGGGAGTCGGCGACATCTTCAGCGGCTACCAGGACCCCGTCGTTGCCGAAGTCGGCGACCGGGACATTCACGCGTCGACTTTTTTCAATCAGTACAACCAGCGGCTGTCTGAACTCCGACGCTCCCTGGGCGGCAATGTCGACGAGAATCTGATCCGAGAGCTCGGGCTGCCGGAGCAAGTGCTGAACGACATGGCAAGGCGCCTGCTGATCCAAGTCGAAGTGTCGGAACGCGGGCTGACCGCCGGTCAGCACGATCTCGGCAGCTGGCTGCAGGATCAAGCGATGTTTCGAAACAGTCTCGGCCAGTTCGATCGCAATCTGTTCACCTATGCCGCGCGCGCCCAGGGACTCCAGCAGGAAGAGTTTCTCGCCCTGCTCGGCGAAATGCGGACCAGTGAGCTGCTGCTCGATGCCGTATCGTTCGGCGCCCATCCGCCGGACCGCTGGCTGAAGACCTTCCACGCGCTGGACAGGGAGAAGCGCGGCGCCCGGGCGGCAGTCTTCCTGGCCGCCGATGCCGACCCGCCGGATCCCGCCACGGACGAGGCGGTCCGGGCCCGGCACGAGGAGCAGGCGGATCGCTATCAGACTCCGCGCCGGCGTGACCTGACGTTCGCGGTGCTGGATCCCGAGGCCCTGAAGAGCGCCGTGCGGATCACGGAGGAAGATCTGCTGGAAGCCTTCGATCAGCGCCGCGACGAGTACTTTGAAACCGAACGACGCCACGTCCGGCAGTACCTGGCGGATGCCAGGGACGACGCGGAACGCGTCCTGGCCCGGGCCCGGGAGGGCGTCGGCCTGGCCGCCGCGGTCGAGGAGACGCTGGGCGGCCAGGTCATCGACCTCGGTCCGGTGACGCGTGACGAGCTCGATGCCGACTATGCGGACGCGGTCTTTTCGGCCGGCGCCGACACCCTGCACGGCCCCTCGGAGACGGCGTTTGGCTGGCGGGTCTTCGAGGTGGCTGACATCCAGGAAGCCCGAACCCCGTCGCTGGATGACATCCGCGAGACCCTCACCGAAACCCTGCAGCTCGAACGGGCATTCGACTTGCTGCACGAACGCGCCGAACTGTTCTACGACGAACGTGCCGGCAACGCGTCGCTTGAGGAGGCAGCCAGGGCGAGCGGCGCCTCGGTACTGTCCGTCGCCGATATCGACGCCCAGAGCCGGGACAGCACCGGCTCCGCGCATCCGGACGCTCCCGGCCGGGCGCTCGTGACGCTGGGCTTCAACGTCAATGCCGATGCGACGTCCGATCTGGAGGAACTCGATGACGGTCGCATGGTTGCAGCGCGGGTCGACCGGGACGTGCCGGCCCGCGCCATGACGCTGGACGAGGCCCGCGAAGACATCCTTGAGGACCTTGCGGAGGAGGCCCGCCTGGCCGACGCGCGCCGGCGGGCCGAAGCGTACGCTGCCGCAGCGTCCGGCACGGCAAGCCTGTCCACGCTGGCCACGGTGCATGGGGGCGTCCTGCACACGTCCGAGGCGTTTACGCGCAGCGGGGAAGGCGCGGCGGCCGATTTCCCGGACGTCGCCCGGCGGATCGCGTTCGAACTCACGATGGGGGCCACCAGCAGTGCCGAAGAATTCGGGGGCGGCTACGCCGTTGTCACGCTCGACCAGATCATCGACGCCCCGGAGCCGACCAGCGAGGACCTGGACTCGAGCCGGGCCGCGCTCGGGGCGGCACTCGGGAACGATGTCGTGCTGTCGTTCATCGCGTCGCTCTGGAGCGCTCATCAGGTGAGCATCAATCAAGCCGTGCTGGATCGGGTTCTCACCGACAACACCGGCACGTCGTTCTAGACGGGGCGCAGGGCATGCCGGTTCAGCCCGCGCGCGGCGCGTTCCGGCAAACGTACGACTCGGGTACCCCCCAGATCGTCTGGCGCACGCTGATCGCGGACCTGGAAACCCCGGTGTCGGCAATGCTGAAGCTGGCACGCCAGCGCCCCAACAGCTTCCTGCTCGAGTCGGTCGAGGGCGGCGACACCCGCGGCCGGTACTCGATCATCGGATTCGCCCCGGACGTGATCTGGCGGTGCAGCGGGAAGCGGGCCGAGATCAACCGGCAGGCACATCTGGATCCGGACGCCTTCGAGCCCGAGCCGCTGGAGGCGCTCGGCTCGCTCCGCAAGCTGCTGTCCGAGTCGCGCATCGACCTCCCGGTCGACCTGCCTCCCATGGCTGCCGGATTCGTCGGATTCATGGGCTTTGACACGGTGCGTCTCATCGAACGGCTGCCGACCGCCCGCCCCGCTGCCCTAGGGCTGCCGGACAGCCTACTGATTCGGCCCACCGTCATGGCCATCTTCGATGCGGTGTCCGACACGGTCACGGTGACGACACCCGTTTATCCCGACGATGCCGTGACGGCTGACACCGCGTTCGCCGGGGCCGAACGTCGGCTGGAAGACGCGGTTGCGGCCCTCGGTACCCCGCTCGAGCCTGAACCCGAGCCGGCCACCGACCAGCTCTCGGCACCCTCCCCCGTCTCGAACATGACGCCGGACCATTACCGGGCCATGGTGACGCGGGCACGGGAGTACATCCTGGACGGCGACATTTTTCAGGTTGTCCTCGCCCAGCGGTTCGCCGCTTCCTTCCGGCTGCCGCCGTTTGCGCTCTACCGCGCCTTGCGCCGCCTCAATCCGTCCCCGTTTCTGTTCTACCTGAACCTGGACGGTGTCGCGGTCGTCGGATCCAGCCCGGAGATCCTGGTGCGCGCACGTGACGGGACGGTCACGGTCAGGCCCATCGCGGGGACCCGACCCCGGGGGGCAGACCGGGCCCGAGACCTGGCCTATGAGCGCGAGCTCCTCGCCGATCCTAAGGAGTGTGCCGAGCACCTCATGCTGCTGGACCTCGGCCGCAATGACGTGGGTCGGGTCAGTGTGCCCGGCTCCGTCCGCGTAACCGAGCAGATGATTGTCGAACGGTACAGCCACGTGATGCACATCGTCTCCAACGTCGAAGGCGATCTCGACCCCAGGCACGATGGGATCGACGCCCTGATGGCAGGTTTTCCTGCCGGGACGGTCAGCGGCGCACCGAAGGTGCGCGCACTGGAAATCATCGACGAACTCGAATCGGAACGCCGCGGCATCTATGCCGGTTGCGTCGGCTACTTCTCCGTCAACGGGTCCATGGATTCATGTATCGCGCTCCGCACCGCAGTGGTGAAGGACGGCACGATGTACGTGCAGGCCGGGGCCGGGATCGTCGCGGACAGCGATCCCGAGGCCGAGTACCAGGAGACGGTCGACAAGGCACGGGCGCTGTTTCAGGCTGCCGAAGAGGCGGTGCGGTTCGCCGGCGGCCAGGGCTAGGTCCGGCGACCGGTACCGGAAGTCACCGATGTATGTCCTGATCGACAACTACGACAGCTTCACCTGGAACCTCTGGCACTACCTCGAAGAGCTCGGGGCGTCGGTGGAGGTCCACCGGAACGACACCCTGACGGTCGACGACGTGCTCGCCCGCAAGCCGACCGGGATCGTGCTGTCGCCAGGGCCGTGCACCCCCGACCAGGCGGGCATCTGTCTCGAACTGGCGCGCGCAGCCGCCGGACGAACGCCGGTTCTCGGGGTCTGTCTGGGCCACCAGTCGATCGGACAGGCCTTTGGCGGCCGGGTGGTTCGTGCGCGAACGGTGATGCACGGCAAGACCAGTCCGATCCAGCACGACGGCAGCGCCATCTTTCGCGGCCTCCCCTCCCCGTTCACGGCCGCGCGGTACCATTCGCTGATCCTGGAGCGGGAATCCATGCCCGATTGTCTGCGGATCACGGCGGAAACCCGCGATGGCGTCATCATGGGGATCCAGCATGTCCAGCACGCGCTCTTCGGTGTCCAGTTTCATCCGGAGAGCATCGCGTCGGAGCAGGGTCACGCGCTGCTGAGGAATTTTCTCGATGCGACCCGGGCGGAGCGTTCGGTGTGAGTGACGGGCCCGCGTTTCGCGACATCCTTGCGGCGGTCGCAGACGGCCGGACGCTCACCCGAGACCAGGCGCGACACGCGTTCTCGCTCCTGATGGAGGGGCAGATCAGCCAGGCACAGACCGCTGCGTTCCTGATGGCCCTGCGCGTTCGAACGGAACAGGTCGAGGAGATCGCCGGTGCGGCTCAGGCCATGCGCGCGAAGGCCACGCGCGTCCGCGCCCCGGCAGGAGCGGTCGATACCTGCGGCACCGGTGGTGACGGACTGGGCACCGTGAACGTCTCGACGGCGACGGCCCTGGTGGTCGCCGGGTGCGGCGTTCCGGTCGCGAAGCACGGCAACCGGGCCGTCTCTTCCAGGTCCGGGTCCTCGGATGTGCTGGATGCGCTGGGGGTCAACGTCGCCGCCCCCGTCGCAGCCGTGGAGCAAGCCATGCGCGTGGCTGGCGTCGGGTTTCTCTTGGCCACGGTCTACCATCCGGCCATGCGGCACGTTGGACCAGTCCGGGCCGACCTCGGTCTCCGCACCGTCTTCAACCTGCTCGGGCCGCTCGCCAATCCCGCCGGCGTGCGCCGGCAGGTCATCGGGGTGTTTGCCGACCGGTGGCTGGAGCCGCTCGCCAGGGTGCTCCATGAGCTGGAGTCGGAGCGTGCATGGATCGTCCACGGCGCCGATGGCATGGATGAACTCACCACCACTGGCGCAACTCACGTGGCCGAGCTCAAGCGGGGCCAGGTCCGCACGTTCACGGTGACCCCCGAGGATGCCGGCCTTTCGCGAGCAGCCCCGGCCGAACTGGTCGGCGGGGACGCCGCCGCCAACGCCGCGTCCATCCGGAATTTGCTCGATGGACAGCGCGGTCCGTATCGCGACATCGTCGTACTCAACGCCGCCGCTGCCCTGGTCGTGGCGCAACGGGCCGACGACCTGGCAGAAGGGGCTGCGCAGGCCGCCCGCTCGATCGACACCGGTGCCGCCGGTACGGCACTGGACCGGCTGGTCGAATGTACGCAGGAACGGCAATGAACGACGGACTCCGTTCGATCCTCGAGGCCAAGCGCGAGCGCGTGGCGGCACAACGCCAGGCGGTGCCGGAGATCGAACTGGAGCGACGGGCCGCCGCGCAAGAGCCCCCGCGCGGATTTGCGTCCGCGCTGCGGCGGTCGATCGCCCGTGGCGGCTATGGGCTGATCGCAGAAATCAAGCGGGCCAGCCCCTCCAAGGGACGCTTGCGGGATGACTTCGATCCGGCAGCGCTGGCCGGCGCTTTGCACGACGGAGGGGCAGCCTGTATCTCGGTATTGACGGACGAACCGTTCTTTGAGGGCTCGGACGCGCATCTCGTGGCTGCGCGCGCCACCGCGCCCGTCCCGGCGCTCCGCAAGGACTTCATGCTCGACCCGTATCAAATCCTCGAATCCCGTTCACTCGGCGCAGACTGTGTGCTGCTGATTCTCGCGGCGCTTGATGACACGGAAGCATCGACGATGGCGCGCGCCGCAAAGGCGCTCGGGATGGACGTCCTGGTCGAGGTTCACGACGAACGCGAACTCGAGCGCGCCGGTGCACTGGGGGCGAACCTGATCGGAATCAATAACCGGAACCTGCGTACGTTCGAGGTTGATCTGGCGACTACGGAACGGCTGGCGGCCGTGGCGCCGACTGCGGCCGACCTGGTGGCGGAGAGTGGTCTCGGCGGGCCGGATGATCTTCACCGCCTGGCCAATTGTGGTGTGCGGCGCTTCCTGATAGGCGAGACCCTGATGCGCAGTCCGGATGTCGCGGAAGGCGTCCGCAACCTGCTGGCGCGCACGGCGGACGCGGCATGACCGAACGATTTACCCATCTCGACGAGTCCGGCCGCGCCCGCATGGTGGACGTGGGCGACAAGGCGGTCACCCGCCGGACGGCCACGGCGGCCGCACGCGTCACGATGGCGCCGGCCACCCTGCAGATGATCCTGGACGGTGGCCACCAGAAAGGCGATGTCCTTGGCGTCGCCCGGGTCGCCGGGATTATGGCGGCCAAGCGCACCCACGAACTGATCCCCCTGTGCCACCCGTTGCCGCTGGACTCCGTTGCGGTGGAACTGACCTGCCTACCCGGGGAGGAGGCAGTGGAGATCCGGGCAACGTGCGCCACCTCCGCCAAGACCGGCGTGGAGATGGAGGCACTCACGGCGGCGAGCGTGGCCGCCCTTACCGTGTACGACATGTGCAAGTCGGTGGATCGCGCGATGCGAATTGACACCGTCCGGTTGCTCCACAAGGCCGGCGGCAAGTCCGGGACGTTCCGCGCGTCATGATTTCGGTCACGGACGCCCGGCACCGGATACTTGAAGCCATGCCGCTGGTGGCCACCGAGCGGGTACCCTTGACGAATGCGCTGGGGCGGGTGCTTGCCACCGATGTGACGGCCCGCACCGATCAGCCGCCGTCAGCGGTTTCCGCGATGGACGGCTACGCCGTACGCTCGGCAGACGTGCAGGCGACCCCATGCGACCTGGCCGTCATCGGTGAGGCTCCTGCCGGACGCCCGTTCGACGGATCCGTCGGAACCGGCGAAACGGTGCGCATCTTCACCGGCGCCCCGCTTCCCGACGGGACTGACAGCGTCGTCATCCAGGAAAACACCGAACCTGTGCAGAACGGTGAGGTCCGTGTCCTGAACGGAGTCGCTTGCGGAAAACATGTCCGTGGTCGGGGCATCGATTTCCGGGAGGGCGATCCGCTGGTGACGGCAGGGAGCTTGCTCACGGCCCGCGACGTCGGACTGTCAGCTGCCGCCGACTGGCCCTGGCTGAGCGTCCGGCGCCGCCCGCGGATCGCCCTCCTCGCCACGGGTGACGAAATCGTCCTGCCGGGCGAGGCACGCAGATCGGGACAGATCGTCTCGTCGAACACGTTCGCGCTGGAATCCATGATACGGGCCGTTGGTGGTGATGCGGTCGATCTATCGCTTGTTCCCGACGACCCGGCGGCGCTTCGCGCGGCCATCGACGGGGTGCGTTCGTTCGACCTGCTGGTGACGACCGGCGGAGTGTCGGTTGGCGCCTACGACCTGGTCGGCCAGGTCCTCCAATCGGCCGGCCTGGAGCGACATTTCTGGAAGATCGCCATGCGTCCCGGCAAGCCTCTCCTGTTCGGGACGCTCCCGGGGGGGCCACCCGTCCTGGGATTTCCCGGCAATCCGGTATCCACTTACGTGTGCGGCCTCGTGTTTCTTCTGCCGGCGTTGCGGACGATGCTGGGGCTCGACCCGGGCCCGCGACTAGTGCAGGCGGAGCTGGGCCGTGATCTGCCCGCGAACGACGTGCGGGAAGACTATCTCCGGGCGTCCACCAGACGGGATGACACCGGCTCGATCACGGTCCATCCCTTCGAACTTCAGGACAGTTCCGTGCTTTCGCTGCTGGCCCGAGCCGACTGCCTGGTCATTCGCCCCCCGCACGCTCCCGCGGCCCCCGCCGGAACGCATGTCACTGCGCTTCCATTCCCACCTGCTGTCGGCAGCACGTGATCGGTGCACATCCGACCGGGTGATCGCGGGAGAGGACGCAAAGTGCTCACATTGACTTCTTGTTGCGAACAAAGTAGAACATAGAAGCATGGTCCGCAGCCGCCTTGGGTTCACCGCATGCTCACTCGCAAACAGCACGAACTCCTCGTTTATCTGAACAAACGGATCGAGGAGACTGGGATCTCCCCCTCGTTCGAGGATATGAAAAATGCTCTCGGGCTCAAATCGAAATCGGGGATCCACCGGCATCTGACCTCGCTCGTGGAGCGCGGATTTGTCGAACGGCTACCCAACCGGGCACGCGCCATTCGCGTGGTTCGAAAGCCTGAAGAAGCCGCTGCGACGGTGGACAACAGCAGTCCCGGCCAGTGGGGAGCCCTGATCGATCTCCCGTTCTACGGAACAATCGCAGCCGGCACCCCGATCGAGGCCATCCAGCACGAGTCCTTCATCAAGGTTCCGCCGACGATGAACCTGGGCACCGGGAGCGGCGAACACTTTGCGCTCAAGATCCAGGGGGACTCCATGATTGATGCCGGAATCCTGGATGGGGACATGGGGATTTTTCGGCGTCAGCAGACAGCCGAGTCCGGGCAGATTGTCGTCGCGTTCATCGACGGCCGCGAAGCAACGCTGAAACGGTTCCGGCCGCAGGCCGATTCCATCCAGTTGCTGCCAGAGAACAAGGACCTCGAGCCGATCGTGGTGCACCCGAGTCAGCTTCAGATTCAGGGCATCATGAAAGGGCTGTATCGCACTACCATCTATTGAGGCGTTGCCTCCCGCTTGACGGGAGGCGCCAACCGCGTGCCGCCAGCCGGCAATGACCGCCGGCCAATCGCGCGCGCGACCCGTCGTCCGTTCCGAGGCCTTCACCATGACCGTCGTGACCCGTTTTGCCCCATCGCCGACCGGGTTCCTGCACATCGGTGGCGCGCGGACGGCACTGTTCAACTGGCTGTACGCCCGGGGTCGGCAGGGCCGATTTCTCCTCCGGGTCGAGGACACCGACCGGGTCCGGTCGACGCCCGAGGCAACGCAGGCGATTCTCGATGGGCTCTCCTGGCTGGAACTCGATTGGGACGGCGAGGCCGTCTTCCAGTCAAAGCGGTCTGATCGCCATCGTGAGGTCGCCGAGACGCTCCTCCGCAACGGCGATGCCTATCGCTGCTACTGCACGCCGGAAGAACTTGCCGCCATGCGTAAGCAGGCTACCGCCGAGAAGCGTTCGATGTGGTACGACGGCCGATGGCGCGACCGTGATCCCGCCGATGCGCCCGGCGGGATCGAGCCCACGATTCGCATCCGAACGCCCACGGCCGGGAGCACTTCCGTCGCAGATAGCGTCCAGGGCGGCGTGACCGTCGAGAACAGGGAGATCGACGATTTCGTGATTCTGCGCGCCGATGGCACGCCGACCTACATGCTGTCGGTGGTGGTCGACGACTATGACATGGGAGTCACGCACGTCATCCGAGGCGACGATCATTTCACCAACTGCTTTCGTCAGTGCCAGATCTACGACCTGCTCGGCTGGCCGCGGCCCGTCTTTGCCCACATCCCCCTGATTCACGGCGACGACGGCAGGAAACTCAGCAAGCGGCATGGTGCGCTCGGAATCGAACACTACCAACAGGCCGGATACCTTCCCGCGGCGCTCAGGAACTACCTCCTGCGGCTAGGATGGGCCCACGGCGATGAGGAGGTCATCGGCACATCGGACGCGGTCCGGTGGTTTGACCTTGAGGGTGTCGGGCAAAGCCCTGCCCGGTTCGACCTCAAGAAACTCGACCACCTGAACGCCATTTATCTCCGTGAAACTGCCGATGCCGACCTGGCGACAATCATCGCATCACGCCTGACGGCGGACGGCGTGCGGGCCGACCCGGAGCACATCGGGCGCCTGACCCGCGGCATGCCTGACCTGAAGGCGCGTGCCCGCACCGTCAACGAGCTGACCACGGTTGGCCGGTTCTACGTGCTCCCCCGCCCCCTTGTGCTCGACTCGAAAGCCGAACGCCAACTTGATCCGGCCGCGCGAGCGCTCCTGCGTGACGTGTCCGAGATTCTTGCTGCGACTGACGACTGGTCGAACGCCGGCCTTGAGACACGGATTCGCGAGTACGCCTCGCGTACCGACACGAAGCTGGGCAAAGTGGCCCAGCCGCTCCGGGCGGCGCTGACGGGGGCCACGACTTCGCCGCCCATCTTCTCGGTTATGGACGTCCTGGGCCGCGCGGAGACGCTAGGCCGAATCAGCGACGTCGTCGACTGAGGCGCGTCGGTTCAGATACAGCGCCCGCCGTCCACCTCCAGCATCACCCCGGTCAGGAACTCTGCCTCGTCCGAAGCGAGGAACAGCGCCGCGTTCGCCACATCCGTCGGTGTCGAGAGCCGTCCCATAGGTACCGTGGCGCGGAACCGCGCTCGGGCCTCGTCGGGGTCTCCGTCACCGAGGAAATCCGGCAGCATCGCGGTCTCGCCGGCGACGGGACAGATCCCGTTCACCCGAATGTTCTCCGGCGCGAGCTCAAGCGCCAGCGTGCGGCTCAGCGTCAGCAGGGCCCCCTTTGTCGAATTGTACGGGGCGAGACCCGGCCGTGGCGCCAGCGCCGCCGTTGACACTGTATTCACGATTACGCCGCCGCGTCCCTGCCGGCGCAGGACAGGTACGGCGTGCTTCGCACCCAGGAAGCAACTCTTCACGTTGACCTGAAAAAGCCGGTCGAAAAACTCCTCGTCCACCTCGACGAGCGGCGTGGGCCTCATCCCGATGGCGGCGTTCTGAACCAGGATGTCAAGCTGCCCGAATGCATCGCTGGCTGCTTCAATCATGCGCTTGGTGTCAGCATCGCTGGCCACGTCGGCACCGCATGCGACTGCACCGCCGCCGGATCCTCGGATTGCATGGGCGACCTGCTCGGCCCCGTCGCCGTTGATATCAGCGACCACCACGCGCGCCCCTTCCTCCGCAAAGCGATGCGCGATGCCTTCCCCGAACCCGCTGGCACCTCCGGTGACGATCGCGACTTTGTCCTGGAGTCTCATGGCAGTCCTTTCCGGCCCGTGCCTGAATCGTGTTGCAGACATTCCAATAGGTATTGGGGAAGACCGCTGACCGCAAGATCGAAAACCGCGTCGCGCCGGGAACACGCCAACTGCCCGACGCATGCGCGGCAGCGGATTTCCGGCTAGCCCAACGCTACCTTCCCGCGGCACTCAGTTGCGTGGCGGCCCCATCCGGTTCCGGTCGACCTGTTTCCCCTGCCGGGGAAGGACCTGCTGCCAAAGCGGTCGAGGCACAAGCTCTTCGCGCGATTTGCGCAGGCCAGCTCCTGAGCGTTGCCGAAGCCGGCTTAGCGCTGACCCGCCTTCATGCCGAGGGCTGCCTTGCCGAATTCTCTTCCGATCCGGCACGCGCCGCATCATGTTCCGCGCAATGGGTCGCGATGAACCGTGCTTCCGTCGGTGGCCGTGTCGGGCAGCTCGTTCCGGGGGCCCGACATGCACCGTCGACCGTCCCCCCTACTGCCTCACGAACCACTGCAGCCGCGTCAGATCGGCATTGCTGTACCGGTTCGCTCGATGGCTACCGCTCGAGTTCCACAGCTGATCCGTTGCAGACTATCCTGTAGCCGAAATGCACCGCGCTGAAAGGTGCTCAATCAGCACCCGTGGTTGCTAGCGGCTCGAGCGTCCGCGTCGCTGGACCTCCCCGGAAGTCGCTACCCTGCCGGCCGCACTCATGACCTTCGCCAGGAGCTCTTCAACATGCGTATCCCTGCCCAATTGCTTGAAACTTATGTTGCCGAGATCTTCAAAGGCGCAGGTTGTCCTGAAGATGAGTCCGGCCGGATCGCGTTCTACCTCGTCCGAGCCAATCTGGCGGGGCATGACAGTCACGGTGTGATTCGGGTTCCGCGGTACCTCTCCTGGATGGAAATCGGGTCGGTCAAGGCGGGTGTGCAACCCGACGTGGTGAGCGAAGGTCCCACGCACGCGGTGGTTGACGGTTGTTTCGGCTTCGGGCAGTCGGTCGGACCGTTCTGCGCCGACATTGGCATTAGGAAGGCCAAAGAACACGGTCTTTCCATCGTGGCAATCCGAAATTCAGGACACCTGGGGCGTATCGGCGACTGGCCGGAGCGGGCGGCCGACGCGGGAATCGCCTCGATTCATTTCGTCAACACGTCCGGCCTCGGCCTGCTGGTCGCACCCTACGGGTCACCCGATCGCAGATTCTCGACCAATCCCTTCGCTGCCGGCGTTCCCATCCCCGGCGAGGAGCCGCTCATCCTGGACTTTGCGACATCGGTGGTGGCGGAAGGCAAGGTCCTGGTGGCTCATCAGGGCGGCAAGCCACTGCCGGACGGCGCTCTGATCTCCTCTGAGGGGGAGTTCTCGACCAATCCTGAGCTAATTTACGGTGTCGGGACAGGGGCGAATCCCAACGATATGCGCGGCGGCGGAGGTGCCATCCGGGCCATGGGCGAGCACAAGGGATCGGGTCTGGCGTTCCTCTGCGAGGTACTGGCGGGTGCCCTCACCGGCTCGGGCTGCGCAACCCCCGAGCAATCCAATCTCGCCAACGGCATGCTGTCCTTCTACTTCCGTCCGGATGTGCTTGGGTCCGAAAACGAATTCGCCGCGGAGATGGAGCGTTACCTCGCTTTCTTCCGGACCGCGCGCCCGCTTGATGGGACGGAGCGTGTCATGATCCCAGGAGAGCCAGAGAACCGGTCCCGTGCCGACCGGCTGGCCAACGGGATACCACTGACCGACACGACGTGGGAATCCATTTGCGCCGCGGGCGACGGCTACGGCGTACGCGCGCCTGCGCTCGTTTCGGAAGCCATCGCCTCGTGATCCGCGGCATCCGCGACGCGACGCTGCTCATCACGCTGCTGGCCGGGCCATCCGCTCTGGCCCAGGAAGTGGCCTGCACTGCGGATACGGCGGGGGACCCTGTCTGCGAGCTTCAGATACAGGGCGGTGGGGAAGCGGCATCCGACCTGGGGGTCTACAACGTTGCGCTGCTGCTGCAACGCCTGGCGCCTGCCGCAGGGACCACGCTCTCGTTCTCGATTGCCATTGATGCCGCGGAATGTGGGAAGTCTCCGCGGCGATTCATCGAGGAACCAGCAGGATTCTCCGGAGAAGCGTCGGAACTCAAGTTCAACTTTCCCCTGTTCCTTCACACTTCCGGAGATAAGGGAGAGTACTGCGTTCGCGTGAGCGCATACGGCTGCGAAGGAGGTTGCGCCGGCCAAATCGAGCTCAAGGTCGGTGATTCGGCCGTCATGCGTCAGGACACGGATCCCCTCCTTCGCTAGCGCTGTTTGCCCGGCCGGTGCCGAAGAACATCGCGAAGCGCGGTGATGACTCTCGCGACCATTGAATCGTCGAGCTCGGAGTGCATGGGAAGATTGACGACACGGGTCGTGATTTCTTCCGCTACCGGACAGGGAAGACCCAATCTGGCGGAACCGCGAAATGCCGCCTGGGCAGGCAGGGTGCGCGGGTAGTACACGCGGGTCGGGATCCCCCGTTCGGCGAGCGTTGCCCGGACAGCATCCCGGCGGTCCACCAGCAGGGAATACTGGGCCCAGACACTGACATTGCCATCGGGGACTACGGGGGTCTCCGCGAGATCGCGCAGTGCCTCCGTATAGGTATAGGCGATCGTGTTTCGCCGTGCGATTTCATCCTGGTAGCCGGGAAGTTTGGCTAGGAGCACCGCCGCCTGCAGCGTGTCGAGCCGGGAATTGGTGCCGATCCGCTGGGCGTCGTAAGGGTCCCCCGAAGTTCCGTGCGCGCACACGACTCGCCACTGCTCCATGCGTGCCCGATCGTCGGTGAACATGGCGCCACCGTCGCCCCATGCGCCCAGCGGTTTGCTGGGAAAGAAACTCGTGATCGTGGCGTCCCCAAACGCTCCCACCCGGCGACCGTGCTGGCTGGCGCCAAAGCTCTGCGCGCCATCGACCAACAGAAAGAGGTCCTCCTCCCGGCACAGCGGTTCCAGGCGCCCGTAGTCAGCCGGCAGCCCGAAGAGGTCAACCGGCATCACGGCGCGAGGGGCGAGATCCCCTGCCGAGCGCACGTGGCGGATCGTGTCGGCCAGTACCGCCGGATCCATCACGAATGTCCGAGGATCAATGTCGACAAAGATCGGGGTCGCGCCGTTCAGCGCAACGGCACCGCCAGTCGCCACGAAACTGAACGCCGGGACGAATACCGCATCACCAGGACCGATTTGTTCCGTGCGCAACGCGATGTTCAACGCGTCCGTGCCATTGGCAACTGCAACGACATGCTTTGCGCCTGACTGGGCGGCGAGCGCGGTTTCAAGTTCCGCAACCTCGGGCCCGTTGACGAAACGGCCGTGCCCCAGGACCGTCGCGATCCGCGCGTCGATCACCGGCTGCAGTCGTTGGTACTGCCCTACGGGGTCAAGTAGACTTACAGGGGGCTGTGGCGAAGACCGGCCCATCATCCGTTTTCCGGTGTCTGCAGCAGCACCGTCCGTTCCTCGTTAAGCGAGCGGAAACAGGCATCCAGGACGGTCATCACACGTAGTCCTTCGGATGCTCCGCTCAGTGGGGCCACACCGGTCTTGACAGCTTCCACGAAAGCGATGCATTCGGCAGCCAGGGGCTCCTGCGAGGGAAAGCGTATCGCACGCGGGGGCTGACCGGCAGCTGTCAGCCTCAACTTCGTTTCCGCGGGCGCCACGTCGTCAAATACCGCCGAACCGGTTTCGCCTTGCACCTCGAAGCGCTGCACCTTCGAATCGCTGCGCCAGGAAACGGTTGTCCGAGTCCTGAGACCGGTCCTGAAGCAAAGCTCGATTGAGCATTCCGCGGCGGCCGAGCCACCCGAATAGGGATCGGGGCCGGAGCAGCGAACCGATGACGGCAGCGCGCCGGCACATGCGAGGATCATCGCAACATCATGTGGAGCGAACTCCCACAGGACATGTTCCCGCGGGACCGCTGGCCCCGGGACGAGTCTGCTGGTCACGATGCTGTGCAGCGCCCCGAGGCGGTTGCTGCGCACCAGCGACAGCAACGACTGAAATGCCGGGTGGTAATGCAGCAAGTGTCCTGTCACCAGCTGCAATCCTGAACAGCTCGCATCGGCCACCAGCGCCTTCGCAGCGGCAAGGTCGGTGGTCATCGGTTTTTCGACGAACACGTGCAGGCCCGCAGCCAGAGCCGATGCGGCGATGTCGTGATGGGTGCCGGCCGGTGTCGCGATGGCAACTGCATCGACATCCCCGGAATTGATGAGCTCTTTCGCATCGCCATGGCCGGGCACCGACGGACACCCGAGCGCAGCTGTACGAAGTGCTTCCGAGGCCGAATCGCACAACCCCGCCAGGCACCCGATCCCGTGAAAGTTCCGCGCCAGGTTCCGGCCCCAGCGGCCGGTTCCCACGACACCCACGCGAACCCGCGTGTCACTCAACGCCAACGGCAACTCTTTGGGGGCAGGCCTGCTGAATCAGCTCGGCTGATCAGGCGGCGTTCCGTCTGAGGGGTGCAGTACCAGTGCGGCGGAATTCAGGCAATAACGCTGTCCGGTAGGCGGAGGGCCATCGGGAAAGACGTGGCCGAGGTGCGCATCGCATGCCTGGCACAGCACTTCGGTTCGGATCATTCCGAAGCTCGTGTCCGTACGTTCCGTCACACAAGTCTCGGCAAGAGGTCCCGTGAAGCTCGGCCATCCCGTCCCGGAGTCAAACTTCGCATCTGAGGCGAACAACGACGTTCCGCAGCAAACGCAAACATACGTGCCCGGGCGTTTCTCATCGCAATAACGCCCGCTGAATGCACGCTCGGTCGCGGCCATGCGGGTAATGGCGTACGCCTCGGGCGACAACCGCTCGTGCCAGTACGCATCCCGATCGGCTACGTCCTTCCAGTCGTGGTCCATGCGCCAAGCTCCTGCAACAGCAGCACTATACCCGCTTGAGAGTGAAAGGCGCGCCTCTGGTTTCAGGGCGGAAGGAAGAGCCTGAAACCTGCACCTGCCATGCCATTTCGCCTGCTTGGGTAATCGGATCGGGTCGGCAAGGGCGGTCGACATCATCGGCACCCAGGCCACCCTAACCTTCGCACGCCGTATCGGACACGGCCCGCCGCCATGACAAGTGTGCTGCTAGGATTCGCGAACGACGGGAGGTGGCCCAAGTCCGCGTGACCGGGGTTCGCCTGTGACCGCGACACGAAGTCAGATCAACCCACCTCGCGTCACCGCCAATCAAGCTTCGGAGCAAAGCCACGATGCCGACTGTTATTGCGCTTGCAGATTTACCCCGCTTTGCAGGGAAAGAGATCGGAACCAGCCAATGGCTGGAAATGGACCAGGACCGCATCGACCGATTTGCCGAAGCAACTGCTGACTACCAATGGATCCACGTCGATACCGAACGGGCGGAATCGGGTCCATTCGGGACGACGATTGCGCATGGGTTCCTGACGCTATCGCTGATCAGTTACTTCACGTCAGAGATCCTCAAGGTCGAGGGAATCGCCCGCACCATCAACTACGGCGCCAACCGCCTGCGGTTTCTCACGCCGGTTCGACCGGGTGACAAGATTCGGAGCCGCTTGGAAATCCTGCGTGTGGAAGACTTCAAGGGCGGAGTCAAGGTGGAGAATCGATCCACTGTGGAAATCGACGGGGCAGAGCGGCCCGCCTGCATCGTGGAAGGGATCGCCGTCCATTACCCGGCATGACCGATCCTCAGCCGGTCAGCCGGATGACAAGACCAAGTACCGCAGGGATGGCGCGGGGGCACAGGGAACAATTGCGTCGGGCAGGAGATGCCGGACGGTACATCGCATGAACCCCTCACGACCAGCCAGGCGGTCAGGATTATCCCTTGCTGGTCCCCGGAAAACGCGAATGGCGCTTGCAGGCCAGTGGGATGCCGCGTTCGCACGGACTCGTGCACGAAGTTCGCGCCTCGGCGTCGACGCCCTCGCGGAGCGCAGCCTGAGGCTGGCGGCGGTGATCCTCCTGGCGCTCGCTGCAGTACTGGCACGCGGCCCGGGAGAAGCACTGGCGGACGACGGAGATTCGGGTGGGCGCATCGCCGTCCCTGAAGCTCACCTGATCCCCAACTGCGCCCGGACTGGCGGCGGGATCGCAATCGCCGAAGCCCAAGGCCGGATCTACTACTGCCTGCAACGCGTCGTGGCCATCGAACGACGCTACCCGAGCGCGTCAAAGTTCTTCTTCCTGCACGAGTATGGGCATATCGCTTTGCAGTCGGGCGACGAGCTTCTCGTGGACTGCTGGAGTGCCCATGAGCTCTCCCACACCGTCCGGGGCGAGGAAGTCCTGGACGCCGCACGCCGCTACATCGAGCAATTCAAGCTGTTCATCCCAAAGTACGGGGGAACCGGAGCCGATCGGTCCGAGCTGCTCAAGGGCTGCTACGACGAGGGCCTGGATTGGCTCGAGCGGGCCCGGACCGAAGGCAGGCGACCACCACCGCTTGCAGCCGGGAACCGCCAATGAATGTGCACTCCCCAGTGCCCCCCTCCTGCTCCGACCGGATGTGCGACCTGTCTACGGTCCAGGAACCGTCCTGACGCAACGGAACGGATCCCGCGGCGCACGTGCGCGACGCGGCGCTCCAGCCTCTTCCCGCCACTCCCGTAACTGAGCCCGCTCCTTGCCCACCCGATTGCAGCCGTCCCTGCCTAGGGGGCCAGCCGCTCGTGCCGCCACCCCTCCCCGGCTCGCACGTACCGCAGGCGTTCGTGCAGGCGATCGTCACGATGGCGCCAAAACTCAATCCGAGCCACCGCGATTCGATACCCCGTCCAGTGGGAGGGACGGTCCACGGGCCTGCCTGAGAATTGCTCCGCGGTCTCCTCGAACTGTCGGCTCAATTCTTCCAGCCCGCCTGCCAGCACGCTCGATTGCGCACTTGCCCACGCGCTGATCTGACTCCCGCGAGGTCGGGACGCAAAATAGCGATCAGCTTCTTCATCGCTCACAGGCACCGCCGCGCCTTCGACCCTTACCTGCCGGCCCAGCACCGGCCAGTGGATGACCAGCGCGGCGTTCGGGTTTCCCTTGAGCTCCTTGCCTTTCCGGCTTTCGGTGTTCGTGTAGAACACCAGGCCACTTGCGTCGATTGCCTTGACCAGCACCATTCGCGCTGCCGGCGCGCCGTTCTCTCCCACGGTCGCGAGGCATGCGGCCGACGGGCCCTGTGTCTCTTCTCTTTCGGCGTCGGCACGCCAGGATTGCAGCAGCTCGATCGGGTCTTCGACCACTGGCAATGGTGTAATCGGTCTATCTTCCATGTGTTCCCCGGTACGCCGGTCGGCGCGTAGGTAGCTGGCGCCCGAGAGAACGTCCTCAGGCAGATTTCAAACTGCGGCCCCGCGGCCGGCGGATCAAGCCGTCGGTTCCGCGGACCGGGGCCGCGAAGGCGCCGCTAGGCCCGCCGGTCGACGACACCGTAGGCGGCAGAGACTCTCCGGTCCGCTCGGTCGCCTTCGGCGGCAAGCGCACCGGCCTACGTCGTCAGCCCGGGGACCGCGAGAAGCTCCCCGCGGCGATAGCGGTCACACCAGCCGCAGCCAACGAGTCTGCAGTGTTTCGCGACACGGCCCCGTCTCGGGCAACCGACGGCTGTTTCGGAAACTAGGCTCCCGCCCGTCTCACCGCTAGAACCATGTACCAACCGGTACAGGAGAATCATCATGGGCAAGGCATCGGATCTGCTGGTCAGCGCGTTGGAGGCCGAAGGTGTCGACACGATCTTCGGAATCCCGGGTGAAGAGAATCTGGACTTCCTGGACTCCTTGACCCGATCCAGCAAGATCAAACTGGTGCTGACTCGCCATGAACAGGCGGCCGGCTTCATGGCGGCCACCTATGGCCGCTTTACCGGCAAGGCCGGGATCTGTCTCTCAACGTTGGGGCCGGGGGCAACGAATTTCACCACTGCCGCCGCGTACGCGACCCTCGGCGGCATGCCCATGATGATGATCACCGGCCAGAAACCGGTGAAGCGCTCGAAGCAAGGCCAGTTCCAGATCCTCGACGTGGTCGAGATGATGAAGCCGATCACGAAGTACGCACATCAAATCGTTTCCGCCGACAACATTCCCACCCGTGTCCGTGAAGCTCTGCGACAGGCCGAGGAGGAAAAGCCCGGCGCCGTCCATCTCGAGCTGCCCGAGGATGTCGCCGGCGAACCCACGCTGGAGCGTCCGGTCGCCGCCTCCTACGTGCGTCGCCCGATCGCGGAAGAGAAGGCGGTGCGGGCGGCCGTGGAGCGGATCGCCAACGCCAAATCTCCGATCATTGTGATCGGTGCCGGAGGGAACCGGAAGCTGACCAGCCGCATGTTGACCGAGATGGTCGAACGGTTTCGCATTCCCTTTGCCACAACGCAGCTCGGAAAGGGGGTCATCGACGAAGCTCACCCTCTGTTCATGGGATGTGCGGCGCTGTCGGCAGGCGACTTCGTGCATCGCGCGATCGAGAGCGCCGACGTGGTGATCAACGTCGGCCACGACGTGATCGAGAAACCTCCGTTCTTCATGCACCGCGGTGAGGGGCCCGAGGAACGGCCGCACCAGTCGGATGTCGACCCGGTTCGCGTGGCCCGAGGCACCGCCGTCATCCACGTGAACTTCCGGTCCGCCGAGGTGGACCCTGTCTATTTCCCGCAAATCGAAGTCGTGGGTGACATCGCCAATTCCATCTGGCGAATCAGCCGGCTGCTGGAACTTGAAGAAACATCCTGGGATTTCGATCGCATGGGTGCCATCAAGGCTCACCACGATGCCAGCATGGCCGAGGGCGAGGACGACAGCAGGTTTCCAATCTATCCGCAGCGCCTGGTGCGAGACGTCCGAAGCGTCATGCCCGATGACGGGATCGTGTGTCTCGACAACGGGGTGTACAAGATCTGGTTCGCCCGCAACTACCGCGCCCGCGGCCCGAACACCGTGCTCCTCGACAATGCCCTTGCGACCATGGGTGCAGGACTACCGTCGGCCATGGCCGCCCGCCTCGTCCATCCCGACCGCAAGGTGTTGGCCATCTGCGGCGATGGAGGGTTCATGATGAACTCGCAGGAAATCGAGACCGCGGTTCGCCTGAAAATGGACCTGACCTGTCTGATCCTCAATGACGGTGCCTACGGGATGATCCGCTGGAAACAAGCGAACATGGGCTTCTCGGACTGGGGCCTCGAGTACGGAAATCCTGATTTTCGCGTTTATGCGGAGAGTTACGGAGCCGCCGGACATCGCGTCGCGAGCACCGAGGAACTCGCCTCCCTGCTCTCGACATGCTTGTCCAGCCCGGGAGTACATTTGATTGATTGCCCTGTCGATTACTCTGAAAATGACCATATCCTGAATCACCACATCCAGGAGCAGAGTGCGGCCATCGGGACATGATCAGCGGGGCGACGGCCGTCTCTCCGGACTTCCGGGTCGCGCGCGTTCGTACCCATGTCTGTCCGCGGTGAATCGACGCCACGAAGCGTTCGTCGCGGACTCCCAACGGTTCCGAAACCCGGCCGGCCCGAGTCCCAGCTTCAGCTTGAGAGGAAGTTCTGATGAACGCCACCGCGCGGTCGCCAGCCCCGTTTGAGAACTGGACCATCACCAAGCCCGCCAGGCGCGGCCGCAAGGGAGTCGTGGTCGCACAGGAAGCCGAAGCGGCGGGGATCGGCGCGGACATGTTCGAAAGCGGCGGAAACGCCGTGGATGCGGCCATCGCCACCGCGCTCGCTCTGTCCGTCACTGAGCCGTGGATGAGCGGGTTGGGTGGCGGCGGCTTCATGGTTGCCTACATCGCTTCAGAGCACGCCGTGAAGGTCATCGACTTCGGCATGGTCGCCCCCGGTCAGCTCGACCCTGCCGACTACCCGCTGACCGGCTCCCACGGGGCCGAGATGTTCGGATGGCCGGAGGTGAAGAACGACGCCAACATTCACGGCCCCAAATCGATAGCAGTCCCGGGCGCCGTCGCGGGCTACGGATTGGCGGCTGCGACATTCGGGCGCAGGCCGTGGTCTGATCTCGTCCACCCCGCCATCGAACTCGCGGACCGGGGGCACCGCGTGACGTGGTGGACCACCCTTCAGGTTGCTGCGGAGGCCGGTTTGCTGGCCCGGTACCCTGCTTCCGGAGCCGTCTGGCTGCCGGGCGGATTGCCGCCGTCGATGCTCCCGGAGACGACGACGTCGTTTCTTTCGATGCAGGCATTGGCGCAATCGTTGCGGGTGCTGGCCGACGAGGGCCCACGGAGCCTCTATGAAGGAACGCTGGCCCGGTCGGTGGCAACCGACGTGCAGGCAGCGGGCGGCTACCTTTCGGAGGCAGACCTTGCGGCGTATTCGGCCCGACTCACGGAGCCGCTCCAGCTCGCACGCGGGGAAGCGGTCTACCATCTACCCCGAGGTCTGACCGCCGGGCCGACGTTCGTGCAGGCCCTGTCGCGGCTTCCGGGCTTTGATTCGCGCGAGCCGGACGCCGACACCTATTGTGCCTACGCCAAAGCGCTGGTCGATGCCTATCGGGCAAGGCTCGAAAGCATGGGGCATGCCGGTGATGACGGCACCCAGAGCTGCACAACCCATATCTCCGCAGCCGACGCCGATGGCAACCTCGTCATGCTGACGTCGACACTGCTGTCTCCGTTCGGCTCACGAATGGTGCTGCCGAGCAGCGGAATCCTGATGAACAACGGCATCAACTGGTTCGACCCGCGGCCGGGCAGGCCCAATTCGCTGGCCCCCGGCAAGCGTCCGTTGTCCAACATGTGTCCCGTGGTGGCGACGCGAAATGGCGCGCCATGGTTTGGATACGGTGCTTCAGGCGGCCGCAAGATCATGCCGGCAGTGTTTCAGCTCGCATCCTTTACGAACGACTTCGGTATGGACCTGGAAACCGCGCTTGCCCATCCAAGACTCGACGCGAGCGACATCGACACACTGGTTCATGATGGACGCCTCGACACCGCCGTGGCTGCCGCGATCAATACCGTTGCCCCATCGACTGCCTGGAGTCCGACCACGTTTCCTTCCATGTACGCCAATCCTTCCGGCGTGGCGATCACGGTCGACGGGGAGTGTTTCGGCGCCGTACATCCGTATTCACCGGTCAGCGGCGTAGCGGCGGCATAGGAGTGTCGCGCGCTGCCAACAAGAAACGTGTATCTCGACTCCCGTCCATACCATTCACCCGACCTGGTCCCGTTAGACTGGCGTTCGCGCGAGCCACGCTTCCGGTAATCCGCGTGTGTAAGTTCGGCCACACCGTCGGCGCCTGCGAGGCCGATCCCACGCTCGCGAGTGCAGCAACCTTCATTCTTCGAGACGCTTTGCGATGATTCCCCGCTACGCCCGCGCCGAGATGGCCCGCCTCTGGGAGCCGGAAACAAAGTTTTCGATCTGGCTCGAGATCGAGGCCCTAGCCTGCGAAAAGCAGGAACAGCTGGGCACCATCCCCCGCGGCGTGGCCGAGAAGTTGCGGCAGCGTGGGCGCGTCGATATCTCGCGCATCGACGCCATCGAGCGGGAGGTTCGCCATGACGTCGTCGCCTTCCTGACCAGCTTGGCCGAGCAGGTCGGAGAAGAATCGCGCTTCGTGCATCACGGCATGACATCGTCGGACGTTCTCGATACGTGCCTTGCCGTGCAGCTGACCCGGGCGGCCGATTTTCTGCTGAAAGACCTGGACGAACTCCTGATCGCCCTTCGCGCTCGGGCGCACGAGGCCAAGGACATGGTCTGCATTGGCCGCTCACACGGTATCCACGCCGAGCCGACCACCATGGGCCTCAAGTTCGCGCAGGCCTACGCGGAATTCGATCGGAACCGGGACCGCCTGCGCTCGGCCCGGGAAGCTGTCGCGACATGCAAAATGTCCGGTGCCGTCGGAACTTATGCCTCAATCTCCCCGGAAGTCGAGGCACATGTCGCCAGTCAGCTGGGGCTCGTACCCGAACCCGTTTCGACACAAGTCGTGCCGCGCGACCGACATGCCATGTACTTCGCAACGCTTGCCGTCATCGCGAGTTCGGTTGAGCGGGTTGCGACTGAGATCCGGCATTTGCAGCGAACCGAGGTGCGGGAAGTGGAGGAGGCGTTTTCCGAGCGGCAGAAAGGGAGCTCGGCAATGCCGCACAAGCGAAACCCCGTGCTTTCGGAAAACCTGACCGGATTGGCCCGCCTCGTCCGCTCCATGGCATTTCCGGCCCTGGAGAACGTAGCCTTGTGGCACGAGCGCGATATCTCGCATTCCTCAGTCGAGCGCATGATCGCCCCTGACGCCACGATCACGCTTGATTTCGCCCTGGCCCGCTTAACCAATGTGATCAGCGACTTGGTGCTGTATCCCGAAAACATGCGAGCAAATCTCGGCCAGCTTGGCGGCCTGCATGCAAGCCAGGCGGTCCTGCTCGCGCTTGCCGAAGCGGGAGCCACGCGGGAGGTCGCTTACCGCATCGTTCAGCGCAATGCGATGCGGGCCTGGAGCAAGGAAGGAAGTTTCCGGGATCTGCTCAGCGGCGACCCTGACGTGACCGCCTATCTCGCGCCGGAAGCCTTGGCCGCGGCCTTTGACGATGCCCGGCACGTGCGCAATGTCGACATCGTGTTCGAACGCGTGTTCGGGGCCACCGTCATTCCGACATGATCTCGGATTTCGCCTGATCCAGCAGGCGGTCCATCTCGGCGCGAATTTCACTCTCGCTCTTGCCCATGCCGGCAGCCTCAAAATCGGCCTGCAGCTTCCGAACCACGTCAGCGTCGCCAGGCTCATCGAAATCGGCCTCTACCACCTCCTGCGCATAGCTCGCCCGCTCCGCTTCAGGGCGCCCCATGATCTCCGCAGCCCACATTCCCAGCAGCTTGTTTCGCCGCGCGACCGCCCGAAACTGCAGTTGCTGGTCGTGCACGTACTTCTTCTCGGCTTCGTCCTTGCGATCATCGAACGTGGTCATGATCTCCCCCTCCCACCCGGATTCTGAGGTGTAATCGGTGAACCTGTCGTTTCAGAAGTACTCGTAACAACATCCTGTAATGCAAAGTCGATTCCTTTCTGCCTGACACCCCGATGAACTCGCGGATGGGCCACTCCACAGGGTCGACTGTACGGCGCAATGCCCACGATGTCATCGCACCGCGGACGTCGCTCAAGCACGGCGATGGCGACGCTGCAAAGCCGGCACCGTGCCGGAAGCACGGTGCTCCTGAGATGGCCGCTTCCGGTTCGCTGCGACAGGGCTGCGCTGCTACCGCCCGGGCGAAGCCCCTGTCGCAGGTGGATCGCAGGCAACCGTCTCCATCTTCGCCGGAATCGACAGCTCCAAGATCTTCAGGTCATCCGATGTGCCGATCTCGTTGTGTCGCATCCCGCCTGGGATGAACAGTGATTCACCTTCCTCGAGCCGGATCGTATCTCCCGTTTCAAACTCCAGCTCCACCCATCCCTTCAACGCGTAGATGAACTGACCTTCACAATCGTGATAGTGCCAGCCAGTTGGCTCCGTCATGCCACGGATCGCTGTCATGGTCTGGGCCCGCAGCTTCCCGAGGCTGGCTTCCGTCACCCCCAAGTCCTGGTAGGTGAAGAAATCGCGCCGGCCCTGCACGCTCGGAGCAGTTTCCGGGGTAGCGTGCGCCAGCTTCTGGACTTGTCGGACGTTAGACATCGGCATCTCCTCCAAGATGCCCGAAGTGTAACGGCCGCTCGCGCGGTTGCCCAGAAAGACAGGCGCAGGTTTCCCGGCCTCACGGCGAGATTGTCCGCGACGGTTCCCCGATCCGGCGTCACCCGGCCGGTCGCGTGATCCTCGGGACCTCATTGGGTACGATTCCGGGGGATCCCGTCCAGGTGTGGCCACGATGTGCACGCTCGCCCTGCTCTTACGCCCTGATCATCGCTGGCCCGTGATCATCGGGGCCAATCGCGATGAACTCGTCTCGCGGGCTTGGAAGCCTCCGGCCCGCCACTGGCCGGCCCGGCCTGCCGTATTCGGCGGCGTCGACCTGGAGAGGAACGGGACCTGGTTCGCGGTGAACGACGCCAACGTCATGGCGATGCTCCTCAATCGCCCCGTCCCGGACCCGCTCACACCTGGGTTTCGAACCCGCGGCGACCTGCCCTTGCTGGCGCTTGATCATGCTTCGGCGATCGACGCGGCGGCGGCCGTCATGCAACTGGACGCAGGGCAATGGAAACCGTTCAACCTCGTGATCGCAGACCGGAAGACCGCCATTTGGATCCGAGCCCAAGGCACCCTGACCCAACATCAGTTTCCAACCGGTCTCTCACTGCTCGCCAACGGTGAATTGAACGCAATGTCGCACGCGCGGATCGGCACCTACCAACCGTTGTTCGAGCGCGCTGCCGCGCCGGATCCGGACAGGGATCTTTGGCAGGAATGGGCCCAGTTGCTTGGGCAGACTCCGGTGCCCGGCGGCGCGCCCGATGCGGGCATGGTGATCCCCGTTGATCACCGGGGGTTCGGGACGGTTTCCAGCACCATGCTCGCGATTCCGGCTGATCCCGGCGCCCGCCCCGCCTGGAAATTCGCGCCCGGACCGCCCGACCAAAGCGTGTTCACCTCTGTCGCGACCGGGGGCTCCGGCCCGGGACGCCGAGCGCCGCGTTGACTCGACCTCCTGATCGGCACATCTTCCCAACTTGAGTCCGGCCAGAAGCCGACGAGCTTGTGGCAAATCTGTTCAGGGAACCATTCGATGCGTTACCTATGTCTCTTCGCGCTCGCGCTGGTACTTGCCGCAACGGTCCCAGAAACTGCGACCGCCCAAACCGCCGCGTCTGGAAGCGAAACCATCGATCTTCGCCGCGAGAGCATGGCGGCGATGTGGCAACGCCTCGATCGGCTGTCCGCACTGATCACGGAATCGCGGGCGGACGTCAGTGCAACCGGGGAACAGATCATCGTTCAGCCGGAACAGATGTCGCCCACGGAGGTCTACGCGTTGGTCCACGGGACCGAGCCTTCCACCGATGCCCGCGACATTGCCGACCTCCTGGATCATGTGCGGACTCTCTGGCCGTCCAACACCAACCGCGGATGGCACGGGGCGACTCGGGCAGAACCGGTCATCTGGGTACTGCCGGGAGTGTTTCAGCGGTACTTTGACGACACGATCAACGCCTCCGTCTCGCTGGTCGAGGCCCTGTCCAGTGATGACGGCCCGGCAGCACAGCGCTCCGTTTGTGAGCTGAGCCGCACATGCGGCCGCTGTCACTCGATCTTCCGGCGGGTTACCCACGGCGATCTCAAGGTGGAAGGCAATGGATGGACCGGCAACTACGCCGCCTGCCGAGGGATAACGTTCTGACTGGCGCCGTCGGACAGCGACGACCGCAGACGGCCGTCGCCGGGTCCAAACGGTCGCCTAGTGGGCGCCGGTAGCCAACGAGGTTCGACAGCCGGCGAGTGCATCGCGCAGGCGCGATTCGTCGCCGGCGGCGGTGTAAGCACGCGCCGCCCGCCTGCCCTTTTCGATCTCGGGATCCACAAGGCTCGCATCGAGCTGCAGTTCGCCGATCCGCGTGCGCAACTCGGACATCAGCGTCATCGCAGCCGCTGAGTCGCCGGCCTCCGACGCGACTTCGGACACGCCCGCACACCAGGCAAGGTGTGCCCCGTGGGCAGCTGTTTCGACCGCAGTCGCCAAACCCGGGGCGGTCATGAGAACCGCCCCCAGCAAGGCCCCGGCCAAGTGACGATGCCCGCCGTTTGGCCCGGCGCCGCACGGCTGCCGAATTCCCGGCGGCCTACGGGAGCGTGTCAAACCAGTCCTGAAGCGCATGGCCGATCTCATGGGGAGAATCCTCCTGGATGAAATGGCTGCCCTTGACCGTCACTTCCGTCTGGTTCCTCCATGTCCGGCAGAATTCGCGTTGGGGCCCCACCAGAATGGCGCCGGGTTCCGCGTTCACGAAGAGCTTCGGGAAATCCGTTTCCGGCAGCCAGCCCGCGTACTCCTCGACGATTGTGCAGACATCGGCGGGTGTCCCGCCGACCGGAATCTCGCGCGGCCAGGTGAGCGTCGGACGGCGTGACTCGCCTGGCTGCACGAAGGGACGGCGGTAAACCTCCATTTCCGCGTCAGACATCTTTCGCAGCACAGAACCGGGCAGCACACGCTCGACAAACATGTTCCGGTCCAGAATGAGCTCCTCCCCCTTCGGTGAGCGGAAACCCTGGAAGATTCCCCGCGAAGCTTCGGGCCACTCGTCCCAGTCCACGGTACGGACGATCGCCTCCATGTAGGCGATGCCGCGAACGGCTCCGGGATGCCGGGCCGCCCAGTGGAAGCCGAGTGCCGAGCCCCAGTCATGCACCACGAGCGTGAGGCGATCACCGATACCCAAGGCCTCGATGAAACCGTCCACGTACTTGCGGTGGTCGCGAAACCGGTAGGTGCCGGGTCCGGTCTCCGGCAGTGGATCGGAAGCCCCCATCCCGACCAGGTCTGGCGCGAGGCACCGCGCCCGATCTGACAGGTGCGGGATGATGTTTCTCCAAAGATAGGCAGACGTGGGGTTCCCGTGCAGGAACAGGACCGGATCACCGCTCCCTTCGTCGACGTACGCCAGTTCCAGACCTGCAACCTTGATGCGCTTCTTGGGCAGTTCCTTGCTGGCAATCTCGTTCACAGCAGCCATGGACCCGTCAGCCTCCGACAAACGCGGGCGCCCGCTTCTCGGCAAATGCCGCGACGCCCTCGATGCCGTCAGGGCTCTGGACCGCCCGGGAAATCTCGCGCGATTCCGCGTCCATCTGGCTCTCCAGTGTTCCGCCGGCCGAAGCCAGCAACAGACGCTTGACTGCTCCGTACGCCTCGGTGGGACCGGCCGCCAGGTGCTCGACCTGCCGAGCCACCTCTGCATCGAGCTGGTCGTCGTCGCAGACTCGGTCGATCATGTCCATCGCCAGGGCCTCGTCGGCCGTAAAGCGACGATTCGTCAACATGAGCTCGCGCGCCCGTCGAAGCCCCACGAGCCGAGGCAGGAAGTACGTCGAGCTCCCGTCAGGAGACAGTCCGGCAGCGGTGTAGGCCAAGGAGAACTTCACCGAGCGGGCTGCGAACACCAGGTCGCAGCTCATCGCCAGCGACAGTCCGCCGCCCGCGGCGGTTCCCTGAATCTTGCAGACGACCGGCGCTGCCATGCGGTTGAAGTGGGAAATGGCGCCGTGGAGATAGGTGGTCATCCGGAGAATCTCCGTGCCCAGTTCCGAGCGCTGTTCATGGAAACTGACGAAGTGCTTGAGGTCACCGCCAGCGCAGAACATGGGGCCCCGGGCCTCCAGCAGCACCACCCTGACCTGCGGGTCGCCCGCCGCCGCCACGGCCGCGTCGTACAACTCCTTCGTGGTATCGAGATCCAGGGCGTTTGCCTCGTCAGGCCGGTTCAGCAGGATGCGGCCAACCGCACCCTCTCTCTCATACAAGACTTTACGGGCTCCCATATTCCTGATTCCTCTTGTGAATGGACATGAAGCGACAGCGGGGTGGATGCGCACCAACCTACCAAGGCTCGGCCCATGGTCGCAGGTCGAACTCGAAACTCCATGCGCTCCGGGGCTGCTTATGCACTGACCAGTAGGCCTCTGCAATGTCCTTCGGGTCCAGCACATTGGGCTTCAATGGACGGGTCTCGAGCAGGTCCTGGCGGTGCTCGCGAATGAATGCCGTGTCGATGGGCCCATCGATTACCGAATGCGCCACGTGGATTCCCTGCGGACCGAGTTCCCGCGCCATGGATTGCGCCAGCGCCCGCAACGCGAATTTGGCCCCGGCAAATGCCGCGAAGCCGCTGCCCCCGCGCAGCGAAGCGGTCGCTCCAGTGAAGAAAATGCTGCCCGACCGGCGAGGCACCATGTGGCGCGCGGCTTCGCGGCCGGTCAGAAACCCTGCGTACGCGGCCAGTTCCCAGATCTTTCGATAGACGCGGCCGGTTGTCTCGACGATCGGGGACTGGACGTTGGGCCCGATGTTGAACACCACCACCGCGAGCGGTCCGATGTCGCGCTCGACATCTGCGAACAACGTGACCACCTGGTCCTCGACGCGAGGGTCGAGCGCGAACGGATGAACGGCCAGATCCTCCGCGCGCATCCGCTCTACCAGACCGGTCAGCCGGTCCAGCTTCCGCCGGGTCACGACGGCGGTGTAGCCGCCGCGCGCAAAACGGGTCGCCACCGTTCCGCCGGTGGCGTCGCCGGCACCTACCACCAGGATCACTTCCCGGGCATCAGCTCGAATCATCAGTCTGTCTCCGGGCCACAGAGTGCAAAACCGCCTGGCAAGGGTGCCCGTGAAACCCCCTCACCCGCAACGGTTTATGCTCCACGGGACAATGGCCAATCTGATCCATCCGCGAACCCGCCTGCGGGGCATCGGCGGGGTTCTGGCGGTTATGTTCGCCGGCCTGGCTCCCGAGGCAGGCGCTGCGGAGACGTGGCCGGTGGAACCGGTGGAGGTGACTCCGCCGCTTTGCAACCAATTTGAGCACAACGGAAAGCTTGCATGCACCAACATCGTGGAAGTCGTGGTGCGAATTCCCGATGCCGCCAGCAATCCCGGCCTGGTGCGTTGCGTGCTGTATTCGGAAGAACAGCAGGTGCTCGGCACCGGAGAAGCGATCCTGCGCCCGCCGGAAGGCAAGCTCTGGGTCGTGCTGCGTGCACGGGCCCGGTTCGGCGTCACCACCCTGCATGCGCGAACAGCCTGCACCATCCAGCCCCCCTCTTGGGTCCGCGAATGAAGCGGCCGATTTAGCCAAGCTGATTCGGCGACGCCTTCGCCATTCAGAGGTTCGCGCGCGAGGCCGGCTGTGAGAGAGGTCACGCAGAGCCTGGGCCGGCCTTCTGCCGACCGGTGCAGACGCCGCCCTGAGCGCTGGTTTGACGTCCAGAACAAATGGTGGATACTGTGTTCCGTCCAGTGAATCGCCGGCTACGGCTCAGGGTGATTTCGCTGATTGCTCCTTTCAGTCTCGATGGTTTGGATTGCTGGCCATGCACGCGGTCATTCGTACAGGCGGAAAACAGTACAGAGTTGCCCCGGGGGACGTGGTCACCGTGGACCGCCTCGTAGACGATGCCGGAGCGACGGTCACGTTCGATGAAGTTCTGATGGTGTCAGACGGCGAACGCTCGATCGTTGGTACACCGCTGCTGGAAAACGCCAGTGTTACCGGAACCGTGGCGGAGCAGATGCGCTCACCGCGGGTGATCGTGTTCAAGAAGAAGCGCCGCAAGCACCACCGCAAGCGCAATGGACATCGGCAGCGCTTGACCGTAGTCCGCATCACCGATATCAACGTAAATGTGCAAAATCACGGGGAAACGGCCAAGCCGGAAGGCGATTCCGCCGCCACTGCACCAGCGTCCGAGGACGCCGCACCCGCGGCCAACGACGCGTCCGTCGATGGTTCAGAGTAGGGAGCGCGCAGCATGGCCCACAAGAAAGCAGGCGGATCCTCACGCAACGGCCGTGATTCTGCCGGACGCAGGCTCGGAGTGAAGAAGTACGGTGGCGAACGCGTCCGTGCCGGGAACATCATCGTTCGCCAGCGCGGAACCAGGTTCCACCCTGGTGCCGGTGTCGGCATCGGCAAGGACCACACGCTGTTCGCCCTGTCCGACGGACAGGTCGTGTTCCGCACAAAGAGCGGCGGTCGTTCGTACGTCTCGGTCGACGCCGGCAGCGCCTGAGGAGCACTCGCGCGACACTGCGGTTGGCGCTGCCGTACCACGCCGGACCATCCTCGAACCCGGAGTCGCAACGCACGATTGCGGCCCCAGCCTCCCAGTCAGTAGTGCTAGGGCGCCCGGGTTTCGGGAGCCTGTCAGGTTGCACATCGAGGCTCGCTGCCTGACACTTGGCCGAGTTTCCTCCGCCTACGCCGTCCAAGCGGTACATCTGGAACATGTCCAGCATGGTTCTGCCTGCCATCAACGGGACGGAGGGGTTCGACCGCCATGAGCCGTTTCCTTGATCAGGCGAAGATCCTTGTCCGCTCCGGCGACGGCGGCAACGGATGCGTGAGTTTTCGGCGCGAGAAGTACGTCGAGTACGGGGGTCCCGACGGCGGCGATGGCGGCCGCGGCGGCAGCATCGAAGCCGAGGCTGTCGGGTCGGCCAACACGCTCATCGACTTCCGTTATCGCCAGCACTACCGCGCCCAGCGAGGCATCGACGGCGCTGGTCGAAAGCGTACCGGCGCGAATGCCCCGAATCTCCTGCTCAAGGTGCCCGTCGGCACCGAGATCCTCACCGACACCGGCGAGCGACTGGTCGACCTCACGCAAGCCGGAGAGCGGCACGTCCTGGTCGAGGGAGGTGCCGGAGGGCGCGGGAACACTCGCTTCAGGACGTCGAGCAATCGAGCGCCCCGGATTGCCACCAAGGGCGGCCCGGGGCGCGAGATGTGGCTCCGTCTTCGTCTGAAATTGCTGGCCGATGCAGGGCTGGTCGGTCTCCCCAACGCCGGCAAGTCGACGTTCTTGGGCTCGGTGTCCCGCGCCCATCCACGCGTCGGCGCCCACCCTTTCACCACCCTGACTCCGACCCTGGGCGTGGTCCGCCACGATCTTGACCGCGAGTTCGTACTGGCGGACATCCCGGGTCTGATCGAGGGCGCGCATCACGGAGCAGGACTCGGGGACCGGTTTCTCGGGCATGTCGAACGCTGCGCGGTCCTGCTCCATCTGGTCGATGCGACGGGGGATGATGCCGGGACCGCGTATCGGACGATCCGTCACGAGCTTGACCAGTACGGGGCCGGGCTGGCCGAGAAACCCGAGGTCGTGGCCCTCAGCAAGGCGGATGCCGTCGAGCAAGCGGACCTCGACCGACAGTGTGCGAGCCTGGCCGAGGCAGCTGGCCGCCCGGTGCTCAGGCTGTCTGCGCTGTCGCGGCAAGGGGTCGACGAAGCCGTGGCCGTGCTCGCCACGCACGTGAACGACGTGCGCGCCGCCCAGGCCGGAGGCAGCGCTTGAGTGCCGTCTCGCCCCTGGAGGGGGCGCAGCGTGTCGTCATCAAGATCGGCTCGGTGCTCGTGGCTGACGCCGCGACGGGGGCCATCCGAGAGACCTGGCTGGACGCGCTGGCCCGCGATGCGGCGATCCTTCGCGAGCAGGGACGGCAGGTGCTGATCGTGTCGTCCGGGGCCGCCGCTGCAGGCCGGGCGTTCCTCCCGCCGGACGTGCACCTCCGCCGCATCGATGAACGGCAGGCGGCCAGCGCGGTAGGCCAGATCGCCCTGCTGAACGCCTGGCGCAACGCGTTCCAGTCCTGCGGCTTCACCGTGGCGCAGGTCCTCATCGGCCATGACGATCTGGAAGAACGCCGGAATTCCCTGAATGCGCGCGCGACGCTTGAGATGCTGTTGCGGCTCGGCATCGTTCCCGTGATCAACGAAAATGACACCGTCGCAACCCGCGAACTCCGTTACGGCGACAACGATCGCTTGGGGGCCCGCATCGCCCAGCTGGTCAGCGCGCATGCGCTGGTGATGCTGTCCAGCACGGACGGGCTGTACACCGCCGATCCAGATCTTCATCAAGACGCGAGACATATCCCCGAAGTTTCTGCGATCACAGCCGAAATCGAATCGATGGCGGGCGAAAGCACGACGGACAGCGGCTCCGGCGGAATGGTCACCAAACTGCAGGCGGCGCGCATTGTCACGGCGGCCGGCTGCTCGATGGCGATTGCCGACGGCCGCGAGCCCGGGGCTCTCGGGGCGCTCCTCAACGGCGCCCGCGCCACTTGGTTCCTGGCCACCGGATCACCGCGCTCCGCCCGCAAGCGCTGGATTGCCAGCCAGTTGGACGCAGCCGGCGTCGTGACCATTGACCCCGGTGCGGCGGCGGCTCTCAGAAGTGGCCGCAGCCTCCTGCCGGCAGGGGTAACTCAAGTGACCGGCCAGTTCGAGAAGGGGGAGCTGATCCTGATCAAGGATGCTGCCGGCCAGCTCCTCGGCCGCGGTTTGGCCTCGTACCCGGCGGCGGATGCAGCCCGGATCATTGGTCATCGGAGCGATGAGATCGAGCCAATTCTCGGTTATCGTTGGCGTGACGAACTCGTCCACCGAGACGACCTTGTATTGGGCCCGGAGGTCTCCTGAGCATGAATCGAAAGGCTGCACAGGTTCACGCAGCGCCCGTCGGGGAGGACGCCGTGCGCACGATGATGGCCGAGCTGGCCGCAGCGGCCCGTGCTGCTGCCGGGGCCCTGGCCCGCACCTCAACCGAGGCCAAGAACGATGCCCTGAGGGCAGCCGCGGGCGCCATCCGGCAACGTCGCGAGCACATCCTCGCAGCGAACGCCCAAGATGTTGAAGAAGCATCCGGGCTCACGGACGCCTTGCTCGACCGGCTCCGCCTCGACGACGACCGGGTCGAAGGGATCGCGGCCAGCCTCGAGCAAGTGGCAGCTCTTCCGGATCCGGTGGGAAGCGAGTCGGCCCGCTGGTTCAACGAGGCGAACGGACTGGATATTGCGCGCGTGCGCGTGCCGCTCGGCGTGATCGGCATCATCTATGAGTCGCGTCCGAACGTGACCGCTGACGCGGGAGCACTCTGCTTGAAGTCGGGGAACGCCGTCATCCTGCGGGGTGGATCGGAGAGCTTCCATTCCAGCAGCGCGCTTGTGGAGGCGCTTGGCGTGGGCCTGCGCAACGGCGGTATCGACCCGACGGCCGTCCAGATGGTGCCGACGACAGATCGGGCGGCAGCCGGTCTTCTCATTACCGAATCGCAATGGATCGACGTGGTGGTGCCTCGGGGCGGGCCTTCGTTGATCGAACGGGTGCAGCGCGAGAGCCGCGTGCCCGTCCTCGCCCACCTGGAAGGTCTGTGCCACACCTACGTTGATCGCGCGGCAGACCCTGTGATGGCTGCGGACATCGTTCACAACGGCAAGATGCGGCGCACATCGGTGTGCGGCGCGACCGAAACGGTGCTATGCCACCGCGACGCTTCCGGTGCAACGCTCGCGCAGGTCGTCGGCCGGCTGCTGGACAGTGGCTGCGAAGTACGCGGGGACACGGAAGTCCAGCAGTTGGATTCCCGCATCGTGCCAGCCGTCGCTAGCGACTGGGATACCGAGTATCTCGACGCCATCGTCTCGGTCCGCGTGGTCGACGATCTCGAGGCGGCGATCGAGCACATCCACCGCCACGGGTCCGACCATACCGACGCGATCGTCACCTCAGACCAGGGAGCGGCCGAGCGCTTCCTGGAGGAAGTGGACAGCGCAATTGTCCTTCACAACGCCTCGACTCAGTTCGCCGACGGCGGTGAGTTCGGCATGGGGGCCGAAATCGGCATCTCGACGGGCCGGCTCCATGCCCGTGGCCCGGTGGGATTGGAACAGCTCACCACCTTCAAGTACGTGGTCCGAGGGCAAGGCGGGGTGCGTCCCTGAACAGGAGCGCCTCACTCGCCCGCAGGCGTGGCCAACGCATCGGGCTCCTCGGCGGTTCCTTCAACCCGGCGCACGCCGGCCATCGCTGGATCAGCACGCAGGCCCTTGCCCGATTGGCGCTCGACGAGGTGTGGTGGCTGATTTCCCCGCAGAACCCGCACAAGAGCCCTGAAGGCATGCGGCCCTTCGCCGAACGCGTGAAGGCCGCCCAAGAAGTCGCTGACCACCCGCGGATTCTCGTCAGCGATCTCGAAGACCGGCTGGGTACCATCCGCACCCATGCCACGCTGGCCCGGTTGCGCAGGCGCCTTCCGGGCGCCCGCCTGGTATGGCTCATGGGCGGGGATCTTCCTGCTTCGATTCATCTTTGGGAGCACTGGCGCCGCATCTTTCGGACGACGGGCATTGCAGTGCTTGCGCGCCCGCCATATGCTCGTCCTGCTTTGACGAGCATGGCGTTCAGACGATATCGAATGGCTCGGGTGCGGTCCGCGTTGAGCGTTACGCTGGCCTCGCGACGCCCCCCCGCATGGACATATCTGGAGGGACGGAGGCATCCCGCCTCCGGCACGGCGCTCCGGGCGCGACGCCGACCTTCCGTGCCGCCCGATCATCCATGAATCAACCGGCACCCACACCCGCTTCGCATCCGGGCAGCGTGGAGCTGCAAGACCTCATCACCGAGACGCTTCGGGACGGTTCGGCCGAAGACATCGTGAGCATCGACCTGACCGGCAAGTCGTCCATCGCCGATTGCATGATCATTGCAAGTGGTCGTTCCACCCGTCATGTTGGGGCCCTTGCCGAACGGCTGTCACTGGCCCTGAAACACTCCGGGGCACCCCGCCTGGCAATCGAAGGCGAGCGCCAGGCTGACTGGGTACTGGTCGACGTGGGCGACGTGATCGTCCACCTTTTCCGTGAGGAAACGAGACTCTTTTACAACCTGGAGAAAATGTGGAGCGCGCTACCCGCCGACACCGGAACCGGCGCCTGATCCTTGTTTCCTGATGCGGGCCAGAGGCCGGCCCCGCTGGTTCTCTGCATTCTGGATGGGTGGGGGCATCGAACCGCTCTGGAGGGCAATGCCATCCGACAAGCCCGCACCGCCGTGCTCGACCGGCTGACTGCGCAGGGTCGAAACGGGCTGCTCCACGCTTCCGGACCGGCGGTCGGCCTCCCCTCGGGGCAGATGGGGAACTCGGAAGTCGGCCATATGTCGATCGGCGCCGGTCGGACGATCCAGCAGGATCTGCCAAGGATCGATTCGGCGCTCGCGGACGGGACGCTGGCCAGCCATCCACTGCTCACCGGCCTGGTGGACGCGACGCTCCGGTCAGAAGGCGCATGCCACGTTCTGGGTCTGCTCTCCCCAGGCGGAGTCCACTCTCATCAGGCCCATATCGCCGCCCTGTGCGAGATCGTCGCGAGCCGCGGCGTGCCCGTCCGCCTGCATGCATTTCTCGACGGCCGGGACGTGCCGCCCCACAGTGCTCCTGAACATCTCCGGGCATTCCGACAGTCGGTTCGGGAAGTCCCCAGGACCGCGATCGCCACCGTGGCCGGCCGCTACTGGGCGATGGACCGGGACCATCGCTGGGACCGGACAGAACGTGCCTGGCAGGCCATTGCCCGCGGGATCGGGCACCCCCATCCCGCAGCTGAGGCCGCGCTTGACGCGGCCGCGAACGGACAGATCGGTGATGAATTTGTCGAACCGGTGGTCATCGAGGGGTACGGCGGCATGCGGGACGGCGATTCGCTGCTGCTGGCGAATTTCCGCGCTGACCGGGTCCGGCAACTCATGGCCGCCCTGATCGACCCCGGGTTTGACGCCTTCCCGGTTGAGCATTTCCGGTATGCCTCGTGCGCCACCCTGACGCCGTGCTCCAGTCATCTGGAACGGCTTGCCCAACCGCTGTTTCCGGCCATGACCCCCGAAGACACACTGGGCGAAACCGTCGCGCGGGCCGGTCTGCGCCAGCTCCGCATCGCCGAGACGGAGAAGTACGCGCATGTCACGTACTTCCTCAACGGCGGACGGGAAGAGCCGTTCGAGCGCGAAGCGCGGATCCTCATCGACTCGCCGAAGGTGGCCACCTACGACGCGAAACCCGAGATGTCTGCCGCCCAGGTCACGACGCAACTGGTCCGGGCAATCGAAGAACGCCGCTTCGACATCGCATTGGTGAACTACGCGAATGCCGACATGGTGGGGCACACGGGCGACCTCGCGGCGGCCGTCGCCGCGGTCGAAGCGGTGGACGAGCAGCTTGGGCGCGTCGCGACGGCGCTAGCTGGCGCCGCCGGCAGACTCCTGCTGACGGCAGACCACGGGAATGCCGAGCAAATGGGCACGCCGTCGTCACCGCAGACGTCCCACACCACCAATCCCGTGCCGGTGCTGCTGCACGACGGCGCCGGGCCGGGCCCGAGGCTGGCGGACGGCACCCTGGCCGACCTCGCGCCCACCGCGCTGCGTTTGCTCGGGGTCGACATGCCGCCCCCGATGCGCGGCACCCCGCTGGTTGACCTGCGGGTCACCTCCGGCTAATTCCGGCACGCGGCTCTGCGCAGCCGTCAGCCTGCGAGTCGCGGCCATGGGTGCAGCCGATGACCTGAGGACCGCCTCTTTGCCCGTATCTTCCGCTTCGGAGGACCTTCGTGTCTCTATTTGAACTCAACAAGATTGCCGGGGCGTTGCTTGCTGCGTGTCTCACCGCCGGGGTCGCCGTCACCATCAGCAATCTTGTCTATCCGGAGCCACACGTGCCCGAGCTTCTTCTCGCCGTGCCCGCATCGGAAGATGGCCCGGCCCCATCCGCCGATGCGCCGGCGACCCCGCAAATTGTCCCGATCGCCGCCCGGCTGGCAGCTGCCGATCCCGCCAAGGGCGAACGCGAGGCCAGGAAGTGCTCGGCCTGCCACACCTTCGCCTCCGGGGAGCCCCACCGGGTCGGGCCCAACCTGTACGGCCTGGTCAACCGGTCGATGGCCGCAAGCGAGGGCTTCTTGTACTCCCAGGCCATGGCCGCCCGGGACGGCACGTGGAGCTACGATGACCTGGACGCGTTCCTCGCCGGCCCCCGGGCGTACGTACCCGGCACCAGCATGGCCTTTGCCGGTGTCCGGGATCCCGACGCGCGCGCCGCTATCATCGCGTGGCTACGGCTCCAAGCCGACACGCCGGCCCCGCTCCCGACCCCTTGATGATCCCCTTCCATGCGCTCCACCCTGCCCCGCCTGTGCCTCGGCGCACTGACCTGCCTGCTGCTCGGGCCGTTCGCCGCCCGGGCCGACGACGCCGTCACCACGCACGCGCTGTCCCTCTTCGGTGAACCCAAGTACGACGCCGCATTCACGCATTTCGAGTACGCCAACCCGGACGCCCCCAAGGGAGGAACCGTCCGACTGTCGGCAGATCGGACATTCGACACGCTCAATCCCTTCACCCTGAAGGGAATCACCGGCGCCGGCGCCGCGCTGATCTACGACAGCCTCACCTACGGAACCGAGGATGAGCCGTTCACCCAGTACGGTTTGCTGGCCGAATCCATCACGGTCGGACCGGACAACGCCTGGGTCGAATACACGCTGCGGGAAGAGGCCCGCTGGCACGACGGCGTGCCGATCACGCCGGCCGACGTCGTGTGGACGTTCAACACCCTGATGACCGACGGGCATCCGTTCTACGCCAAGTACTACGAGGATGTGACCAATGTCGAAGCCACCGGCCCGCGACAGGTAAGGTTTACGTTCTCTCCCGGGGTCAATCGGGAACTCGCCCTGATCGTCGGCGAATTCGATGTCCTCCCGAGACACTACTGGGAGGAACGCGACTTCACCGCGACCACGCTCGACCCCCCGCTGGGGAGCGGGCCGTACCGGTTTGCCGCGGTCGACCCGGGACGGTCGATCGCGTACGAGCGCGTTCCGGATTATTGGGGGAAGGAATTGCCGGTGAACGTGGGTCGTCACAATTTCGATCGCATCCGGTACGACTACTATCGAGACGCCAACGTCATGATCGAGGCCCTGAAGGCGGGCGAGTACGATTTCCGGGCCGAGAACATCGCCAAGGAATGGGCGACCGCCTACGACACCGACGCGGTCAGGGAAGGCCTGCTGATCCGGCGTACCGTCGACCACGAGCTGCCGACCGGCATGCAGGGCTACGTGTTCAACGTTCGGCGAAAGGTGTTTCAGAATCCGACGATTCGACGGGCCCTCGCCTTCGCTTTCGATTTCGAGTGGACGAACCAGACGCTCTTCTACGGACAGTACGACCGGACGGAGAGCTACTTCTCGAATTCCGAACTGGCGTCACGCGGCACGCCTTCCGCCGCCGAGACCGCCCTCCTGGAGCCCCATCGCGCCGCACTGCCGGCCGAGGTGTTCGGGCCTGCCTATCACGCACCCTCGACGGATGGATCGGGCAACAACCGCGCGAATCTCCGGATCGCGCAGAAATTGCTGAACGAGGCCGGATACCGGGTGGAAGGACAGACCCTTGTTGATCCCGACGGCGAGCCTGTCGAGTTCGAGATACTCCTGGGCTCGCCGGCGTTCGAACGCATCACCTCGCCGTTCGTTAACAACCTCGAGCGCCTGGGCATTCGCGCTTCCATCCGAATCGTCGACCGGGCCCAGTACGAGAATCGGCTGCGGGAATTCGACTACGACATGATGGTGATGGCGAGGGGCCAGTCGTTCTCGCCCGGCAATGAGCAGCGGGATTTCTGGACGTCGGCCGCGGCCAACACGCCCGGGAGCGGCAACTACCCGGGCATCGCCGATCCGATCGTCGACCAGCTCGTGGAAGCCATCATCCGGGCGCCGGACCGTGACGCCCAGATTGCGGCGACCCGGGCGATGGACCGGGTCCTGCTGCACAGCCACTACGTGGTCCCCCACTGGCACATCTCGAAGTTCCGGCTGGTGTACTGGGACCGCTTCGGGATCCCCGAAATCACGCCCCGCTACGGCCTGGGTTTTCCCTCCACCTGGTGGTACGACCCCGGCCGCGCGTCACGAGACGGCATGCCCGCTGACTAGCCGCCGATGATCACCTACCTCATTCGGCGTTTGGTGCTCATGGTCCCAACGCTGTTCGGGATCATGGTGGTCAACTTCGTGATCATTCAGTTCGCGCCGGGCGGCCCGGTCGAGAGCATGATCGCCCAGATTCAGGGCATCGGAGGGGACGCCACGGAACGGTTCGCCGGGGGCGGCCGCGAACAGCTGGATCCCACGGCGGCGAGCCGCGACACGGCGACCCCCTACCGTGGCGCGCAGGGACTCGACCCGGAACTGATCGCACGGATCGAACGCATGTACGGCTTCGACAAGCCGGCGCACGTGCGGTTCTTCGACATGATGGGACGGTATCTGGTCTTCGACTTCGGCGAGAGCTTCTTCAGCGACCGTCGGGTTGTCGACCTGGTGCTCGACAAGCTGCCCGTATCGATTTCACTGGGTCTCTGGACCACGCTCCTTGTCTACCTCATCTCCATCCCGCTCGGCGTGGCAAAGGCGGTCCGGGACGGTTCCCCGTTCGATGTCTGGACCAGCGGGGTCGTGGTGGTCGGCAACGCGATTCCCGGTTTCCTGTTTGCCATCCTGCTGATCATCCTGTTCGCTGGCGGTCGGTACTTCGACTGGTTTCCGCTCCAGGGAATTACCTCCCCCGACTGGCGGGAACTGGGATGGAGCGGGCGGATCGTCGACTACCTGTGGCACATGGTCCTGCCGGTTCTGTCGATGGTCATCGGCGGCTTCGCCGGCCTCGTCATGCTCACCAAGAATTCCTTTCTCGACCAGATCAACCAGCAGTACGTCCTCACCGCCCGCGCCAAGGGGCTCCACCAGCGACGCGTGCTCTACGGCCACGTTTTCAGGAACGCAATGCTGATCGTGATCGCCGGCTTTCCCGCCGCCTTCATCGGAATCCTGTTTACCGGAGCGCTGCTGACCGAGGTGATCTTCTCGCTGGACGGCCTTGGCCTGCTGGGATTTGAGGCGGCGATCAATCGCGACTACCCGGTGATGTTCGCGACCCTGTACTTCTTCACGCTGCTCGGCCTCATCATGAACATCATCGGCGACTTCACGATGACGGTGGTCGATCCGCGGATCGACTTCGAGCACCGCAATGTCTGAAGCGGCCGTCATCGGTTCAGCGCCCGGTTCGGGGCGCGGGCTGGCCGGCCGCCGCTGGGCCAACTTCCGGCGGAATCGCCGCGGCTACGTCTCCACCTGGATCATGGCCGTGCTGCTGCTGGCCACGCTCCCGGCCGAATTCATCGCCAACGATCGACCCCTGCTGGTGCACTTCCAGGGCGATTACTACATCCCGGTCCTGAAGGACTACCCGGAGACCGCGTTCGGCGGCGATTTCGCCACCACGGCGGATTACCGCGACCCGTACGTGCGCGATCTCATTCGCACGGACGGCTGGACGATCTGGCCGCTCATCCCGTTCAGCTACCGGACGGTTGCCCTGGACCTCGGGCAGCCCGCCCCGTCACCGCCATCTACGGACAACTGGCTCGGCACCGACGATCAGGCCCGTGACGTGCTCGCACGCCTGATCTACGGCCTGCGCATTTCCATTCTGTTCGGCGTTGTCCTTACGGCCCTGTCATCTTCCATCGGGATCGCGGCCGGTCTGGTGCAGGGGTATTTTGGCGGTCTCACCGACCTGCTTGGCCAGCGACTGATCGAGATCTGGAGCGGCCTCCCGGTGCTGTACCTCCTGATCATCCTGGCCAGCATCGTCACGCCCACCTTCTGGCTGCTCCTCTTCCTGCTGCTTCTCTTCAGCTGGATGGGATTGGTCGGCGTCGTCCGCGCGGAGGTCCTGCGCGCCCGCAACTTCGAGTACGTGAAGGCGGCGAGGGCACTCGGGATGAGCAACGCCCGCATCATGACCCGGCACGTACTGCCCAACGCGATGGTGTCCACGCTGACATTCCTGCCGTTCACGCTGGCGGGTTCCGTGACCATCCTGACGTCGCTGGATTTCCTCGGGTTCGGTCTGCCGCCGGGGTCGCCATCGATCGGGGAACTCCTGAACCAGGGCAAGAACAATCTCCAGGCGCCGTGGCTCGGTTTCACCGGATTTCTCGCTCTGGCGGTGCTGCTGTCGCTGCTGGTCTTCATCGGCGAGGCGGTGCGCGACGCCTTCGACCCGAGGAAGGTGTTCCGGTGATGCCGGGAACGGCGGGCTGATGCTCCGTATCCAGGATCTTGCCGTCCGGTTCACGACCGAAGACGGACCGGTGGACGCGGTCCACGACGTGAGCCTGTCGCTGGCCCCGGGCGAAACGCTGGCACTCGTCGGCGAATCCGGTTCCGGGAAGTCCGTCACGGCCCTGTCGGTTCTCGGGCTCCTGCCGTACCCGCGCGCCAGCCATCCGCGCGGATCGATCCGCCTGGAGGATGCGGAACTGCTGGGCGCCCCGGAAGAGACGCTGCGCAGCATCCGCGGCAATGACATCTCGATGATCTTCCAGGAACCGATGACCTCGCTCAATCCGCTCCACACGATCGTGCGGCAGGTATCGGAACCCCTCATGCTGCACCAGCGGCTATCGCGCGAAGCGGCCCGGGAGCAAGCTCGGGGCCTCCTTGAGCGGGTCGGTCTCGGGCAGGCCGACGCCCGCCTGGACGCCTACCCGCACCAGCTCTCCGGCGGGCAGCGCCAGCGCGTCATGATTGCCTGCGCGCTGGCCAACCGGCCGAAATTCCTGATCGCCGACGAACCGACGAGCGCCCTCGACGTGACCGTGCAGGAAGAGATTCTCGCGCTCATCGCGGAATTGCAGCGCGAGACCGGCATGGGGCTCCTGCTGATCACCCATGATCTCACGATCGTCCGGTCCGTCGCCCGCCGCACCGCCGTGATGCAGGCCGGACGCATCGTTGAAACAGGAACAACCGACGAGATCTTCCACCGGCCGCAGCACGCCTACACGCAAAGCCTGCTGGCCAACCAACCGGGTGTCCGGCCCACGCCGGCAGCAGACAGCACCGCTTCCGAGCCGCTGCTGGAAGTGCGCGAACTGCGGGTCCACTACCCCATCCGCAAAGGCCTCCTGCGCCGCACCGTCGGGCACGTGAAAGCCGTCGACGGGATCGACCTGTCGCTGACGCCAGGCCGCACCCTGGGGGTGGTCGGCGAATCCGGTTGCGGCAAGACGACGCTCGGCCAGGCTGTCCTCCGTCTGATTTCCAGCGAAGGCTCGATCCGATTCGATGGGAGAGCGATCGATGACCTCGGATGGGCTGAGCTACGGCCCCTTCGCTCGCGCATGCAGTTCGTGTTCCAGGACCCGTACGGCTCCCTCTCGCCGCGCCTCTCGGTGTTCGGCATCGTGGCCGAGGGATTGTTCCTCAACCGAATCGTGGAGACGGCCGACGAGGCACGCGAACGGGTCGCCTCGGCATTGGCCGAAGTCGGCCTGCCCGCCGACGTGATGGACCGGTATCCGCACGAATTCTCCGGCGGACAGCGCCAGCGCATCTCGATCGCGCGGGCGCTCGCCCTCACGCCACGGGTGCTGGTGCTGGACGAGCCCACCTCGGCGCTCGATCTTTCGGTCCAGGCCCAGATCGTGAGCCTCCTCAACGCGCTTCAGGCACGCCACCGCCTCGCGTATCTCTTCATCAGTCACGATCTGCGGGTGATGCGTGCGATGGCGGACGAACTCCTCGTCATGCGCGCGGGGCTCGCGGTCGAGCGGGGGCCTGCCGAACACGTGTTTCGCCACCCCACCACGCAGTACACGCGACAGCTGCTGCGCGCGGCACAGCTTGCACCCGCCGAGGACACCGCCACATGACCGATCCGATCCGCGTCGCCTATTTCAGCATTGACGACCCGGTGGAACCCTGGCGGGACCTCTGCCGCACCCTCACCCCGCCCGTGCAGCTGCAGGCGTGGCCCGATGAGATCGACGATCCTGCCGGCATCGAGGCCGCATTCGTGTGGCATGCACCGGCCAACATGTGGGCCGACCTGCCAAACCTCCAGTTTGTCCAGACGATCGGCACCGGGGTGGATCATCTGCTCGCGCACCCCCCTCCCGCCTCGGTCCTGCTGGCCCGCACCGTCGATCCGACACTGACGGAACAGATGGTGGAGTACGCCCTGCTCGCGGTACTTGCCTGCCACCGCAGCCTGCCCCACCACCTGCACAACCAGAGGCAACGCGCCTGGGGCGTTCCGCCCTACGCCGATACGGCGACAACACCGGTAGGTGTCATGGGGACCGGCGAGATCGGCGGCGCCATCCTCAGACGATTGCAATCGCTCCAGTTCCCGCTCCGGGCCTGGTCACGCTCCGGACGGCTGGACATCGAAGGCGTGACCGGATTCGCCGGAATCGACGGGCTTGCGCCGTTCCTGGCGGACACCCGCATTCTGCTGTCGACCCTGCCGGCGACCGACGAAACACACGGATTGCTCAACGCCGACCGCCTGCGTCAACTTCCTGCAGGCGCCCACGTCATCAACCTCGGCCGCGGCAGCGCCGTGGTGGAACGTGATCTCCAGGCCTGCCTCGCTTCCGGACACCTGGGCTCCTGCTTCCTGGACGTGTTCGAGGAAGAACCCCTGCCCGCCGACAGCCCGCTTTGGCAGCATCCGGGCGTCATCGTCACGCCGCACGCGGCAGGGGTGAACTTCGCGACCCCCTACGCCGCCCGGCTGCTGGCCGATAATCTCCAGCGGATCCGGGCCGGACAGCCACCGTTGCACGGCATTTCGCCGGAGCGCGGCTACTAACCTCGGAAAGACGCAGCATGACGCCATCCACGACAAGCGACCCGTACTACGACGACCTCGAGACGCGTCCTCCCGACGTCCGCGAGCGTGCGCAGTTTGAGGCCCTGCAGGCAGTCCTCCGCAAGGCGATTGCCGGCGCCCCGGCCTGGTCCGAGCGTCTGGCGGGGATCGACCCTGACAGCGTGAACGATCGCGAGGCACTTGCGTCCCTGCCCGTGCTGCGCAAGTCCGACCTCCCCCCGCTGCAGGAAGGGGCGCCGCCGTTCGGCAACCTCGCCACGCGAGCGGCCGGCACCTTTCGACACGTCTTCGCCTCGCCCGGGCCGATCTACGAGCCCGGCCATACGGGGGATTTCTGGCGGATGGCCCGTGTGATGCACGCCGCCGGTTTCCGGCCGGGAGATCTCGTCTACAACACGTTCTCCTACCACTTCACGCCGGCCGGCTTCATGATGGAGCAAGGTGCGCACGCCATCGGCTGCGCCGTGTTCCCCGCAGGCATCGGCAACACCGACCTGCAGGTCGAGACCATCGCGTCGCTCCGGCCGAACCGGTACGCGGGAACCCCGTCCTTCCTGGGCATTCTGCTGAAGGAGGGGGACAGCCGTGGCCTCGATCTCTCGTCGATCGAAAGCGGGATCGTTGGCGGCGAGGCGCTGACGGCCAGCCTTAGGGAGCAGTTCGACGCCCGCGGTATCCGCGTGCTCCAGGGCTACGGCACCGCCGACGTCGGTCAGATCGCGTACGAAACGACACCGGGCGCCGGATTGGTGCTCGACGAAGACGTGATCGTTGAACTCGTCGAGCCCGGCGGCACCAAGCCGGTTCCCCACGGAGAAATCGGAGAGGTGGTGGTCACCTTGCTCAACCCCGACTATCCGATGATTCGTTTCGGGACGGGCGATCTCTCGAAGTTTCTCGACAGCCCAAGCCCGTGCGGTCGCACCGCGCCCCGCATTGCCGGCTGGCTGGGGCGCGCCGACCAGACGACCAAGGTCCGGGGCATGTTCGTGCATCCGGGGCAGGTGCAGGAAATCGCAAGGCGCCATCCCGAAGTCGGGCGCCTGCGTCTGATGATTGGCCGGGAGGACGATCGGGACACCGCTGTCCTTCAGGTTTCGCCACGCGCCGGGCAGTCGGCCCCGACGGACCAGATATTGGAAACCGCGCGGGCCGTGCTTCGCGTCCGGGCCCAGATCAAGGTCGTGCCCGAGGACGCCCTTCCGGACGATGGTCGACACATCGAAGACATCCGCGCGCATGACTGATCCAGCCGGGGCGTCATCCGACGCCCTGGTGGTCACCAACCTGTCCTGCGTACGTGGCGAGAGGGCACTCTTCTCCGGCGTCTCGTTCGTGGTTCCAGGCGGGAGCGCCCTGCTGGTGACGGGCCCGAACGGCTCCGGCAAGTCTTCGTTGCTCCGCATCCTGGCCGGTCTGCTGGATGCCGAGGACGGGAACTACCGTACGCCCGAACGCGGTGCCTTCGCGCGTTCCGTGGGGTACCTCGGCCACGCCAACTCGGTAAAGATTCGTTTGACGGTGCGGGAGAATCTGCGGTTCTGGGCGCGGCTGGCACACGCAGAACCGGCGGTGGAACCGATTCTGCAACGCGTCGGACTCGATCGCTTCATGGACATGCCGGCGGGCTGGCTCTCTGCCGGACAACTGCGCCGTCTTGCACTGTCGCAACTCCTGATCGTGGACTCGCGTCTTTGGCTCCTGGACGAACCGGCCGCCAATCTGGACTCCGGTGGCGAATCCGTGCTTCAGCAAGAACTCGCACGCCACCGTTCCGCGGGCGGGTGCGCTGTCGTGACATCTCCGACCGATATCGAGATGACGGACGCCCAACGGTTTGAGCTGACCGGCCAATGACGTTCGTTCGTGCCGTCGTGGAACGAGACCTGAAGCTCTACATGCGCGGAGTCGTCGACCTCATCGGGGTATGGATGTTCTTCGGAATCGCGATCGCCATGCTGCCGCTCAGCATTGGCCCCGACCCCGACATTCTGAGCCGCATCGCCCCTGGCGCCGCCTGGGCCATTGCTCTGCTCGCCTCCATGTTGTCGCTGGAGCGCGTCTTTGCGCCGGATCAGCTGGATGGCTCGCTGGACCTCCTCCTGCTGCATGCCCCCAGCGCCCATGTACTGGTGCTGGCAAAAGGCTTCGCCCACTGGCTCGTAACCGGTCTGCCCTTCGTGGTTCTGGCGCCCGTGGCAGCCATCGCGCTCGGCATGGAACTGCGTGGCGTCCTGCCGCTTGCCGGTGCCCTTCTGATCGGGACCCCGGCACTGTCGCTCATCGGTACGGTGGGGGCGGCGCTGACCGCGCCGCTCAGGCGTGGCGGAATCCTTGCTGCGCTGATCGTACTGCCCCAAACCATTCCCGTGCTAATTTTCGGAACCGCTGCCGTGAGCGAAACCCTCATGGGACGTGACTCCAGCGCGTACTTCTCCGTGCTGGGAGCCTTCACGCTTGCCGCGCTGGCTCTTGCGCCGTATGCAGGCAACGCCGCCCTGCGGGCAGTACGCAGCTAGAGCCCTCCCGCCGTCGCATGCTGTTATCGGGACCGACTTGATGGCCAAGGCCTTGCACCGACTGGCCAACCCGGCCCGCTTTCTCCGGATCGCCTCGCCGCTCCTGCCCTGGATTGCTGCCGGGGCGGCGGTTTGCGGGGGCCTCGGGCTCTGGTTTGGACTGGTCGGTTCCCCGCCCGACTATCAGCAGGGCGATGCCGCGCGGATCATGTACGTGCATGTGCCCGCCGCCTGGAATGCACTCGCCGGTTATGCCGGGCTGGCCGTCGCGAGCGCCATTGCCCTGGTCTGGCGGCACCCCCTTGCGCTGGTAGCGGCTCGCTGCATCGCGCCGATCGGCGCGTGCTTCACGGTGATTGCCATCGCCACGGGTTCCATATGGGGCCATCCCATGTGGGGTACCTGGTGGGTTTGGGATGCACGGCTGACCTCGGTGGTCGTCCTGTTGTTCCTGTATCTGGGCTACATCGCGCTGCTGCACGCGTTCGACGAACAGGAAACCGGCGAACGGGCGGCCACGGTGCTGGCGCTGATCGGTGCCGTGAACCTGCCGGTCATCAAGTTTTCCGTGGATTGGTGGAACACCCTTCATCAGCCGGCCAGCATTCTGCGCTTCGGCGGACCTTCGATCGACCCGGCGATGCTGTTGCCACTGATGCTGATGGCCGGAGGATTCACGCTGCTGTTCGCTTACCTGGTCATCATCCGGATGCAGACTGAACTCGCCCGACGTCGTGTGATGGCGCTGCGGCGGGCTGCGTTGGCCGTGTCCCAGCCCGGCGATGCCTGACTTGGGCGCGTTCCTGGCGATGGGCGGCTACGCCGGTTACGTCTGGTCCGCGTACGCGATTACCGCCCTGATCCTGGGACTCCTGGTCGTGGCGAGCCTGCGGGCACGCCGATCGATGCGGTCGAGTCTCGACGAGGCCGAGCAGGCCTCACCCCGAAGGCGCGCCCGGTGACCCGCAAGCGTCAGCGTCTCATCGGCCTCCTTTCCGCTGGAGTGGTTCTGGGAGTCGCGGCGACCCTCGTGTTCCAGGCACTCGATGACACGCTCGTGTTCTTCTACAGCCCGACTCAGGCCGCCGAACGCCAGTTCCGGCCCGGGGAGGCCATCCGGCTCGGCGGCCTGGTGAAGGCCGAAAGCGTGCAGCATTCGGACGACAGCCTGAAGGTCTGGTTCGTCGTGACCGACGGCGCCAATGAGGTCACGGTCACGTTCGACGGGATCCTGCCGGACCTGTTCCGTGACGAGCAGGGCGTCGTCGCCGAAGGCAGCTTTCTGCCGGACGGAACCTTCGCCGCGACCGAGGTGCTGGCCCGGCATGACGAGAACTACATGCCCAAGGAAGTCGCCGACGCACTCCGGGAGCAGGGGATGTTCGTAGGCGAAGACGGCGAGAAGAGCTACTGAGCATCCGACGGGGCCAGGCCGGATTTCCCTCCTCCCATCCCGCGCGCCTGAATCATTGATCCGCCAAGCTACGGCAATGCTTCGAACCGAAGCTGTGCCAGCCGACCGTCAAGGCTCGAATTTCCGAGGTCGGGGGGTTCCAAGGCGAAACGGGTCGGAAGCTCTCGTGTCCATTCGTTCGTGCCTACATGGCGTGTCACGTCGGTTGGAACTGATACGTGCCTTCGAACTATCTTGCTTACAATCAACCGCTAAAAGCATCTTTATCAACTTTATCGAACAGGCAGGCAGATATGGCGACCTCTCGAGCAACGACATCAATCGTACAGTGGATGCACCCGATGGGCTGAGCCGGACGCCCCCCTGCCTCAGTGCAATGACCCGTCGCCCTGCAACAGCTCGTAGGCAAGCTTCGCTGCAGCTACATCCAAGACGGCTACCCCTACGGAATCGTAGATGACCGTCCGTCCGATCGGCACCGTCCGCTCACCGAGATACACCTCGCCGATTTCGGCGAAGATCTCACAGCCGGAACCCCGGACATTCCCGGACTGATCCCGGGCAGCTTCACGGGATTCCACAATCACGGAGTGGCGCATCGCCGAATCGTCGAGCTCACGGCCATCAGGGGTGTTCCAGCCGACGGCGGCGACGAAGGCACCTGGCTTCAGCCAGTCCCCCAACAGGATCGGCTCCTTGGCTGACGTGGTGCAAGCGACGATGTCGGCTCCCCGCACCGCCTCCTCCGCATCGCCCACGAAGACGGCCCCGACAGCCTCGGCAGCAGCGCGTCCGGATGCCTCGCTGCGAGCCCAGAGCCGGAGCTCGTCGCAAGGCCGCACGACAGCCAGCGCTTCAGCATGGGCACGGGCCTGGACACCACTGCCCATGATGGTCACCACCGCCGGTTTCGCGACCGACAGTTTGCGGGCCGCCGCCGCCGACGCGGCCGCCGTTCGCATCTCGGTTATCAGTCGCCCATCCAGGGCTGCGACCGGAGCCCCGTTGTCCGCGTCGAACAAGAGGATGACCGCCTGGTGCGTGGGGATCTCCGTGCCCGCGTTGCCGTGGAAGAAGGTCACCACCTTCACGCCGATCGCGTCCCCGGCTGCGGCCATGGCGGCAAAAAACGCATCACGCCCGGGAACCGCCGTCATTTGTCGCAATGGTTGCGCCACCAGTCCGGAGGACAACGCACCCATGGCGCTTTCGATTTCGTCCATGAGGGGCGCCCAGTCCAGAACACGGGCAACCGCGGCCTCACCGAAGAACGGCAGGCCTTCCAAACCCTGATGCGCCACATCGCCCTCCTTCACGGCCGTTCGCCTCTTCCGGAGCGACGCTCAGAATGTCCCGATGGAAGACGTGCCGGCCTGAATTCTGCGGGGGTGGTCCCTGATATGCTCACCCGGACTTCGTGGTTTCGCGGCCGAAACTCCTTTTCTTTTCAAGCTATTCGGAAGTGGCGGCGGCGGATGGCACGGCGCAGCAGCTTTCCGGCACCGTGTCCGGCGGCATCTCCGACGGAGCCGTATCCGCGCCGTACCAGCCGATCTGCCCGTGCGTACGAAACGTTTCCCACCGCACGCCTTCGGGGTCCTGCGACCACGACTTGTCGGATTTGCTGAAGCAGCACTCCGCTGCCTCTTGCTCCAGCAAAGGGGCCTCCGCCTGTGCCAGACGCGTCGTAATCCCGTCCAGTTCGTCTTCGTTGTCGACTTGGATGCCCAGGTGATCCACACCTTGTCGGCACCCATGCGCATCCAGCACAAAGTTCACGCTCGGGTCTTCCAGCAGCCATTTTGCGTAACCAGGCCTAGTGACCGTGGGTTCCGCATCGAACAGCGTGGTGTAGAACTCGACCGAACGCTGCAAATCCTTGACTCCAACCGATATGTGTAGGCGCTTCATGGCTTGACCCTCCAAGTTGCCGGACCCTCTGCGATTGCTCCAGGCAACAAGCTACACGATCTGGCAAATCCGGCCGTTGAGGTCATGCTGCAATGGCCATCCGCCGACACCAGTTCCGGAATGATCGACTGACGTGACGTGACCCCGGCATCACCATTCGACCTTGAAGCCGATTGAGATCGCCCAGAAACTCGGACCCGGAAACGACACGCTGTAATGTACAGGTGCGCCGCCCGGCGCGACCGTGGATTCATGCCCGCGCAAGCTCCGCCATGCGTTGCCGCCGTCAAGGAAATCGTCCATGGCCTGCCCGTATCGCAGCTTCCCGGTGACCAGACGCCCCGTCTGCAAGGCGTATTCCGCCCCGACCACCAGCTGAAACCCCCACAAACGGTCGGATGCATTGGTGCTGGCATGTGACACCTTGTTGGCCGCATCCGGGTGTCGAGGCGGATCGAGCGCCAGCAGTGCCGCTTCGCCGCGCCGGATCGACGTGGCCGAGTAGTCGATCTCTATCCGCGAAGTCCCCACGCCAACGCCGACAAACGGAGTGAGTGGCATGCCGCCGACAGCCGCGAAATCGTAGTAGAGGTTGGCAAAGATGTTGTCAGAGCGAAACTCCCCAATTTCCTCTTCGCGGACAGAGAACTCCCTCTGCTTGGGGTCCCCCGGGACCACGAGATTGACCTTGTCCCCGCCTCGACGATGGCGGAAGTACTCGATCTCCACGCGGAACGGCCCGACACCCGAATACCCGAAGTTGATGCCGGCTAGTACGCCGCTGCCCAGCTCAAACTCGTTGGCGCTCGAAGGCAGTTCTCGCGGTTGGCACTGATCCGCGGGAAGCGGCAGCCGAAGCCCCTCGATGACGACCGGCTCCAGCCACTGGTCGCAGTTGGTCGGAATGCCGAAATTGGTCCGTGTGGACTCGAGCGTTGTCGCCGCGGAAACGCCTACGTCAACACCAACGTACAACCCACGGTTCATGTCTGCTGCGGCCGCCGAAGTCGCCGGCGTCAGCGCCGACACCAGGACACCGGCACCGACACCGGCGGCCACACGCGCCGCGTATCGGGTCCAACGCATTGGGCGGCATGCACTCGCCGACGAAGCCGCAGCCGACCGCTTGCTTTGCAAAGTCAACACATCCGGTCTCCGCTTCGATGGACCCGTGAAGTCGTCCAGACGACTGATCGCCAGTCAGAACGCCCATCGCCGATCCTCCGAGGATATCAAGTGGGCATTTTCGGATTCATGGAACAGCAAGGCCGATCATTCACCGGGCGCCGCCTCGACGATCATTCGCTGACCGTCACTTCCGGGGTCTTTTGGAGTACGGCGATGGCCTCGCCCGCCCCGTGTCTCTCCTCCACGCGCCGGTTTCAACAATTGCGCATACCTTCATACAATTCAATTGCTTGTCAGATCTACATCACAACATATCTCAATAAATCATTCGCGGTCTGGTCGGTCAGTCCCCGGCGAAACCCGCACCGCCTTACCAAGGAGTCTGGTATATTTGCCGTGGCGGGACGTGATAGCAGTTGCTGATGCCCCGGCGCTGCGGCAAGAGGAATTATGAGCACCTTCAGTGTGGAACCACTGCACCCTGAATTCGGTGCGGAAGTTTCCGGATGGGACTTGCACGTTCCGTTGTCCAGGGAACGCGTTGACGAAGTTCACGGCCTCATTGACCGCTATTCGTTTCTTTGCTTTCCGGACCAGTCATTTGACGATGCCCGTCAGCTCGCGCTGACTTGCAGCCTTGGAGAACCGGAAGAAAACCACGTGATCTTGGGCCAGCAGGGAGTGATCAACTTCTTCGGGACGATCGGCAATGTCCAGGAAGACGGAAGTCAATTGGGAAACCGCCACAAGCGAGTCGTCTTTTCCACCGGCAACAACATGTGGCACACGGATTCATCGTTTCGCCCAGTTCCTTCCTACGTCTCCATCATGTGCGTGTACGAGGTTCCCGAGCAGGGAGGCCAGACCCAGTTCGTAAGTTCCCGGGCTGCCTACGAACGCCTTCCGGACGCGCTCAAGAGCGAGATCGACCCGCTCATCGTCATTCACGATTACGTGTTCTCCCGAAGCAAGGTCAGCGCAGACGCGGTGACTCCGTCCCACGCGCAATCCCTGCCGCCTGTCAGGCAGAAGCTGGTGCGGACCAATCCGCGAACCGGCGCCAAGAACTACTACGTCGGATCCCACGCCAAGGTCGTCGAAGGCTGGGACCAGCAGGGCAGCCGTCGCCTGCTGGATGACCTGCTGGACCGTGCGGTCGGACAGGAACACGTGTACACCCACCATTGGCGACCCGGCCAGCTCGTTATCTGGGATAATCGAACGCTGCTGCACCGCGGCACCGGATACGACGCCGACCGCTATCGCCGGTACATGCGTCAAACGCGCGTGCGCGGCGTCTCGACGCTGGAAGAAGCATGAGCGCGACTGCAGATCTACCCGTGACACCAGGGGGCGTTTCCGGCTAGTGAGACGTTTGCGCGCCGACTCTCGTTACACCTCAGCACCTCTGGCAGGCCTGACCCGCCGCGGACACACAAGGCCGCTCCAGTCCACTCCCGGACGGCTCACGGACGCGCCGGCAGAGCCGCTTTGCTCCGCCCACTCGACAACGCAGCGGAAACCCGCTCAGTGAAGAATTCCGGCTACACCGCCTCCAACATCGAAATACTCAAGGGATTGGAGGCCGTCCGGAAGAATCCAGGGATGTACGTCGGCGGCACCGGCGAGACCGCCATGCATCATCTCGCCGCCGAGATCCTCGACAATGCAATCGACGAAGCGCTCGCCGGCCACGCAAGCCAGATCAGTGTCGCGCTTGAGACCGGCAACATCCTGACAATCAGCGACGACGGGCGGGGCATTCCGGTGGAACCCCACCCGGAAATGCCGGAGATGTCTGGGGTTGAAGTTGCAAGCACGCTCCTGCACGCCGGCGGCAAGTTCGGTGAAACGGCGTACCGGACGTCCGGGGGGCTTCACGGGGTGGGACTCTCGGTTGTCAACGCCCTGTCCTCGGAACTGACCGTCGAGGTCGCCCGCGATGACGCCCGCTGGAGTCAGTCCTACCGCCGCGGGATTCCCATGGGGCCGCTGGAAGCGGTGGGAAAAGCGGGCCGCCGCACGGGCACAAAGGTCCGTTTCGCTCCGGACGGGGAGATCTTCGAAGAGGGAACAGCGTTAAGGCCCGCCCTGCTCTTCGCCATGGCCCGCGACAAGGCGAGGCTGGTGTCGACGATCACGATCATGTGGCGCTGCGACCCGCTTCTGATCGACGCCGAAACTGACGTTCCGGCGTCGACGATGCTCCACTTTCCTGGCGGACTGCGCGACTTCGTCGAGGAAAGCATCCGCGACGTACCGACCATCACCGCCGAACCCTTTGCCGGCAGCACGGAACTGCCCGGGGGCGGGCGCATCGAGTGGGCGGCCGTCTGGCCCGAGCGCGGCGACGGGGCGCTGCAGAGCTGGTGCAACACGATTCCAACCCCTCTGGGCGGCACCCACGAAGCGGGGCTGCGCGCGGCGCTCACGCGCGGCACCCGCTCGTACGGCGATCTGGTCAAGCACAAACGTGCCGGCGACATCACGGCTGAGGACGTCTGCGGTGCCTCCCGAATGGCTCTTTCCGTGTTCGTCAGCGCCCCCCAGTTTCAGGGGCAGACCAAGGAGAAACTGACCACCACTGCGACACGCCAGCACGTCGAAAGTGCCGTCAGGAACGCCTTCGAGCACTGGCTCGCAAATGACCCGAAGACCTCGAACGCACTCCTGGAGCACTGTGTCCAACGGCTGGAAGAGCGGTTGCGACGAAAGCTGGACAAGCAAACGCCGCGCGCGACCCCGGCACGACGTCTGCGTCTCCCCGGGAAGCTGGCCGACTGCACCCGCACGTCTGCCGAAGGCACCGAGATCTTCATCGTGGAGGGCGATTCGGCCGGCGGTTCCGCCAAGCAGGCCCGCTCGCGGGAGACGCAGGCGGTACTGGCGTTGCGGGGCAAGATCCTCAATGTCGCGAGCGCCAGCGCCGACAAACTCCGCAACAACCAGGAACTCAACAATCTCGTCCAGGCCGTGGGATGCGGAACGGGCGATACCTGCGAACTTGGACAACTCCGCTACGAGCGCGTTATCATCATGACCGATGCGGACGTGGACGGCGCTCATATCGCCTCCCTTCTTCTCACGTTCTTTTTCTCCGAGATGCGCCCGCTTGTAGAAGACGGTCGCCTGTATCTGGCCCAGCCGCCGCTTTACCGAATCGCGCAGGCAGGCAATACGCGGTATGCACGTGACGATGACCACCGAGATGAATTGCTCAGGGATGTTTTTGATGGGTCGAAGAAAGTCGACATCAGCAGATTCAAAGGCCTTGGTGAAATGCCCGCGGCCCAGCTGCGCAGCACCACCATGGATCCGGAAATGCGCACGCTGATACGAGTAGATCTTCCCAGGGACCAGCAGGAAACCGCTGGCGTCCTGGTCAAAGAAGTCATGGGACGAAACCCGGAAAAGCGACTCGCCTTTATCCGCGCCCGGGCTCCGGAAGCCGTGGGCCTCGACCTTTGAGTAGCCGCCCGAGCACGATCACCTCGTTCGATCAATTCCGGCTGTCGGAGCCGGTCCAGCGGGCGATTCGGGATGCCCGGTTCACGACGCCGACGCCAGTCCAGCAAGCGGCAATCCCGTTGGCAATCGAACGACGCGACATCCTGGCTACCGCGCAGACGGGGACGGGAAAAACTGCCGCGTTCACGCTCCCGATGATTGATCGGCTCGCCGGCGGGCGGGCCCGGGCGCGGATGCCCCGCGCGTTGATTCTCGAACCCGTCCGGGAGCTGGCGCTCCAGGTTCAGGAACAGGTGAACCTGTTTTCCGCGCATGTAAATCTGTCGTCCGAGCTCTTCATCGGCGGCGTCAACATCGGCCCCCAGATCCGCCGGGCGGCGCAACCGGTCGACGTCATGATCGCCACGCCGGGCCGCCTGCTGGACTTGTTCGACCGTGGCGCATTGCTGCTGATCGGTGTGGAGATTCTGGTGATCGACGAGGCGGACCGGATGCTCGACATGGGGTTCATTCCCGACATCGAGAGCATCGTCGCCAAGCTGCCGGTACGTCGCCAGACCATGATGCTGTCCGCGACCATGCCGCCGGAGATCGGACGGATCGCCAAGCGTTTCCTGCAGCGGCCGGCGCGAGTCTCCGTGGCCCCCCCGGCCGCGACCACGGAATTGGTGGACCAGTCCGTCATCCATTGCCGCGCCGGCGACAAGGACCGAATCCTGCGAACGCTATTGGGCAATCCGGCCATCGAGTCGGCACTCGTGTTCTGCAACCGCAAACGGACAGTCGACGAGTTGGTACGGACGCTGCGACGTGATCGCGTCCAGGTCGAACCCCTGCACGGAGACATGGCCCAGCCGGTCCGCCTGAAGACCATGGAGGCGTTTCGGGGAGGCGAGATCCGCGTTCTGGTTGCCACCGACGTGGCGGGGCGCGGACTGGACGTACGCGGGATCAGCCACGTGCTCAACTACGACGTGCCGACGCAGCCGGAGGACTACGTGCACCATATCGGTCGCACCGGGCGTGCCGGTACTCCCGGAACGTCCATCACCCTCGCAGCGTCTGCGGAACGTGAGCACCTCGAGGCCATCGAGAAGCTGATCAACCTGAAGATCCGCGTGCAGCGCGCCGACGAGGGTGCCGCACCCGTCATTTCGCCGACTGCTGAGGCCAAGCCCAGGAGGGCGAGGCGCATTGAGAAGGACGCTTCTTCGGATCAGCCGCCTGCCCCGGACGGCTCCAGCCATCCGCTCGCGCACATCCTCACTCCCGCCGCCCCTCGCCACAGAACCCCGCCCGTCCGGCAGCACCGCAACGGCATCGCCGCTGCTCCGAAACGGATACCCAGCTGGAGCGAGACTGTCGGGAAAGCTCGGCGTCGACATCAGGACGCCGACGCTGAACCGGTCAAGAGGGCTCCGTCGCGGAAGGGCTATCGCCGCAGCCAAACCGCGTCGAACCTGAACACGGGTCCAGACAAGCGCCCCGCTGCCGCACGAACTTCACGGGGATCGAAGTCCTTCAGGGATTCGGAGCACGTTCCGGCGTTCCTTCGACCCCCTCCGGCCGCGACCGACTAGCCGGTCATGCCAGGCGCGCCCGAGATGGTCCTTACCGGGGGGACGCTCGTCACCCGGGACGGCATTCACCGCGCTGACCTCGCCATTCGCGATGGGACGATCGCCGCCATCGGGCGAGAGGCTCGTGGCGGACACAAGCTCGACATTACGGGCCTCACGGTGCTGCCGGGCGTCATCGATAGCCAGGTTCATTTCCGGGAACCCGGGCACGAACAGAAGGAAAATCTCGAATCGGGCACCCGGGCAGCCCTGCTCGGTGGCGTCTGCAGCGTATTCGAGATGCCGAACACCTCGCCGTCGACGACCACCGCGGAAGCGCTCGACGACAAGTTTCGGCGCGCTCGCGGACGGGCTTGGGTCGATCATGCCTTTTTCATCGGGGCCAGCCCCGAAAACATCGACGAACTTGCCGAACTCGAACGCCTGCCGGGGTGTACCGGCATAAAGATCTTCATGGGTAGTTCGACCGGAACCCTGTTGGTACCGGATGACGAGTCGCTTGCCCGCGTCATGGCATCAGGGACACGCCGGTGCGCCATTCACGCCGAAGACCAAGATCGCCTGAATGAGCGAAAGGCGCTCATCAAGGACGGCGCAAGCGTCGAGATACACCCCGAAGTCCGGGATCCAATCTCTGCCCTCAGAGCAACTGACCGAATTCTGGGACTGGCGCGGGCTGCTGGCAGGCCCATCCACGTCCTGCATATCTCGACAGCGGACGAACTCCCGCTACTGGCCGCTGCCAAGGACATCGCGACGGCAGAAACCACACCCAACCACCTGACCCTGACAGCCCCGCAGTGCTACCGGGAACTCGGCGCCCGAGCCCAGATGAATCCGCCCGTCCGGGATCAGGCCCACCAAGATGCGCTATGGGAGCAAGGAATTCGCGGCGGTGCAATCGATGTGATCGGCTCCGACCACGCCCCTCACACGCTCGAGGAAAAGGCCCTGCCCTACCCCCAGAGTCCGTCGGGCATGCCGGGAACCCAGACGCTGCTACCGGTCATGCTGGACCACGTGCATCACGGGCGGCTGACCCTCGAGCGACTCGCCGAACTGGCTTCCTGGATGCCGGCTCGCATCTACGGGGCGAGCAAGAAGGGCGCGCTGGCCGTCGGCTACCACGCTGACCTCACCATCGTCGACCTCGAGGCCACGCGCACGATCCGCAACGACTGGATCGCCTCGCCCGCGGGCTGGACACCGTTCGACGGAAAGACCGTCCGCGGCTGGCCGATCATCACGATGATCCGGGGGCGCGTGGCGATGCGTGAGGATGAAGTGCTGGGATCTCCCATGGGCCAGCCAGTGACCTTCGAAACCGACACGGATGACTAGCTTCCGCTGGTTTCTCGCGGCCGCCGCGGTAGCGCTGACCCCGATTGCCGGCGACGCCGACATGTCCGACCTGCCCAGCGACCTGGCCCAGCGATCGCTTATCCTGGACATGGACTCCGGAGAGCTTGGTCTCTACCGAATCGAGCCTCGCAACCCGGGCCCGTTTCACGCCTTCACCCGCCTCGATGTGGCGATGCTCGAGAACTCGGTCTCGGACCCGCACCAATGGGTACTTGACCGCGTTTCCGCCGAGACCGGTACGATCGCCGAAGCAGCCCTCCTCCTGTTCGATCCCGACAACCCGTATGCCGGCGCCCGGATCAACGACATCGACCCCACGCCCGAATCCGTGCACGCGACGCTGGAGCTCGTTGCCGAACGCCCTCACCACTTTTGCGAAGGCCCCACCGAGTCGTACAATGATTCGGGATTGACGGTCGAGGTTGACTGCGCATTTTGGCTGGGCGGAACGAGCAGCCATCTGCTCGTCCGCCTGCAGCAGGCCGGTTCGACCTGGTACGTGGTCGTCGCCCGCGCACAAAATCCCCGTCGCTACCGCCAGCTCTTCGCGATCGCGGACTCGATTCACTTCTAGGAGACCCTTGATCCATGACCGCCACCGCTACAGTCGCTTCGGTGACCGTTCCGTCCGCCCCCAAGCCCGCGTTCGATTGGGCCGATCCCCTGCTGCTGGACGATCAGCTCACGCCGGAAGAACGGATGATGCGCGACTCGGTGCGCGAGTACGCCCAGGACAAGCTGATGGCACGGGTGCAGGACAGCTTTCGCAACGAGACGTTCGACCGCGAGATTTACCAGGAATACGCTCGCCTCGGGCTCTTGGGCGCGACGCTCGAAGGTTACGGCTGCGCCGGCGTCGGCTGGGTGACGTATGGACTGATTGCCCGCGAGATCGAGCGCGTCGACTCCGGGTACCGCTCAACGCTCAGCGTGCAGTCAAGCCTGGTCATGCCGGCGATTCACCGTTTCGGGTCGGATGAACTCAAACGCAAGTACCTGCCCAAGTTGCGGACAGCCGAGCTGATCGCATGTTTCGGGCTGACGGAGCCGGATCATGGATCCGACCCCGGAAGCATGCTGACCCGGGCCCGGAAGGTCGATGGCGGCTGGCTTCTCTCCGGGGCCAAGAACTGGATCACGAACGCCCCGATCGCGGACCTGTTCCTGATCTGGGCCAAGGACGATGACAACGTGATCGGGGGATTCGTCTTCGAACGTGACGCCAGAGGTGACCTGGCCACGCCGAAGATCGAAGGCAAGGTCGCGTTCCGGACCTCCAGCACCGGGATGGTGCAGATGGACGACGTGTTCGTGCCGGACGGGAACCGCCTGCCCCACGCGAAGGGCCTGAAGGGGCCGTTCTCGTCCCTGAACAGCGCCCGCTACGGCATCGCCTGGGGATGCCTCGGCGCCGCGGAATCGTGCTGGCATGCCGCGAGAACCTACGCGCTCGAGCGCAAGCAGTTCGGGCGGCCGATCGGGTCGTACCAGCTCGTCCAGAAGAAGCTGGCGGACATGCAGAGCGAGATCGCCATCGGCCTGCAGGCGGCGCTGCGGGTGGGGCGGCTGAAGGAAGCCGGGCGGTTTACGCCGGAAATGCTCTCGCTAATCAAGCGCAACAATGCCGGCAAGGCGCTGGACATTGCCCGGCAGGCCCGCGACATCCATGGCGGAAACGGGATTGTCGACGAGTATCAGGTCATCCGGCACGTCGTGAACCTGGAAGCCGTCAATACCTACAAAGGCACCCACGACATCCACGCGTTGGTGCTGGGCCGCACGCAGACCGGAATCCAGGCCTTCAGTCACTAGGCGTCATGCCGGAGGCGCTCGCTCCTGGATGAGGCGGATCACGGCGGCGTAGTCGAGTTCGCCGCCGCCGCCCGCCACGAATTCCTCGTAGAGGGCCTGAGCGAGAGCCCCGAGCGGCGTCGCGGTGCCCGTTCCCGTCGCCGCCTCCTGCGCCAGGCTGAGATCCTTCAGCATCATGGCGGCCGCAAATCCCGGTCGAAACTCCCGGTTGGCGGCGGATGTCTCCACGATCCCCGGGATCGGCAGGTGATGCAGCATCGCCCAGCTGCACCCTGACGCGGCCGAAGTGATCGCGAAGAGGGTTTCCGGCTTGATTCCCAGGCGTTCACCCAGCGTGAACGCCTCAGACAGGCCGATCATGGAGATGCCGAGCAACATGTTGTTGCACGCCTTCGCCGCTTGCCCGGCGCCGGGACCGCCCGCGAGGACCGACTTCTGTCCCATGGCCTCGAACAGGGGTTGCGCGGATTCGAAAGCCTGGGAACTCCCCCCGACCATGAACGTCAGCGTGGCATTCTCGGCCCCGATCACACCACCGGACACCGGGGCGTCAAGCATGGCGTGGGCACTCTCCTCGGCCTGGGCCGCGAGCCGACGGGCAGTCGCAACGTCGATCGTGGAGGCATCGATCAGCAGTGTTTCCCGGGACAGCGCAGCAAATATTCCATCACTACCCATGTAGACGTCTTCGACATCCTGTCCGGCCGGCAGCATGGTGACGACGGCCTGCGCCTCACTGCACGCTCCGGCCGGCGACGGCGCAGCCTTCACGCCCCGCGCCACCGCACGCTCCATCGCCGCAACGGCGACGTCGTATCCATGCACCTCATGGCCTGCCGAAACCAGATTGGCGGCCATCGGCTCGCCCATGTTGCCAAGCCCGACGAATGCGATCCGCATACACATCCTCCACGCGATTCCGGTTGGCCGCGTCCGAAACGCGGGTGCCGGCGTCGACCTGATTGTACGGCACGTGCCCTGCAGGCATTTCCTGCCACTTGGAACGAGCAAGGCACCGCGCCCGGCGGCCCCATGGCTCCCCATGGGGCGGCCGATCTCCTGAGGCGCCGACGTAATCCGTCCTGCTAGCGGCCCCGTTTGAACAGCCGCCGGACCACCGCGGGCGGGGCGGTCAGGGTCTCACGGTAGAAGACGTAGAGCCCGCTCCCCGCGATCAATGCCATCCCGATCGCCGCCGTGGCGTCAGGCCAGTCGCCCCAAACCAGCAACCCCCACAGCAACGACAGCGGCAGCGCCGAGTATTCGAAGGGCGCCACGACGGCGGGCTGGGCCACCCTGTAGGCCTGCGACAGGAAGTACGTTCCGGCCCCGATCAGCACACCGCAGGCGAACAGCAGTGCCAACTCCATCCCGTCCGGCCAACTCCAGGCCCGCAGCAGGAACTGGAGGCTCGGGTGGTCGGAGCTGGCGAAGCGGCCGTCGCCGATCACCAGACCGACACCCAGGCTCGCGACGGCGAAAGCCAGGTGCACGTAGAGTGCCATCGATGAGGCCCGGTCGGTCGTCCCGAGCCGTCGCGTGACGATCTGCAGCAGCGCGTAACCGACCGCGGCCCCCACGGGAAACAGCGCGGCGAGCTCCAGCGTTTCCCGGCCGGGCCGCAGCATGATCACCATGCCCACCATCCCGACCAGAACCGCGGCCCAGCGCCGAGGTCCCACACGGTCCTTCAGCAGCACGACGGAAAACACCGTGATGAACAACGGCGCCACGAAGAACACTGCCGTGGCCTCGGCCAGGGGCATGCTCGCGACACCCATGAAGAAGCACATGTTGGTCCAGATGAACAGGAGGCACCTGACGATGTGCAGTCCCGGACGGCGCGTCCTGAGCAAGCGCATCCCGCCTTCCAGGCGGACGATTGCCAGCGTGATGACGATGGCGACCAGCGAGCGCGCGAACGTGACTTCGTGGAGCGCGAAATCGGAGCTCAGCCACTTGATCACCGCATCCTGGAGGGTCAGCGCCACGACACCGCCAAAAATGCAGGCGACCCCGATTTGCACTTGGCGGGCAGACGATGACGCGGAGCGCGCTGGACCAGGCAAGTTGGGGCTCCAGTCGGTGGTTGCGGGTTCCGCCGGGGGGCGTGCACACGTCGGGGCGTCCCGGCACAGCTTCCGCCGTCTACACGAACCGACCAGAGAATGCGACCGAAACGATCTCAGTCTCGCGCGCCCCGCCATCCTCACAAGCAGCGCACGCCACCTGGCTCCCTCCCATCCACTGAACAGAACTGGCCGGTTCGCCTGCATCGGCACGAGTCGGTGCAGGAACTACCGGGCCCGATTCACGGCCCGTCCCGGAACGTGGCGCGTCGGCTGCCGCGCCGACAGAAGAACGGTGCCGCAGACATTGCGCCGGCAGCCGACAACCGGACTGGGATGCACTATCTCGCACTGGCATCCTGTGCATCACGATCGGCGCGGGCTAAGGTACGACGATCGATCAACGTATGCTGTCCGAATCCCGCTTTCGAGTGCGCCCGTTCGCTTCGGAACCGCGCAGACCGTCCGGCACCAACCCGCAGGTTTTCCTCATGACGGGATCGACAGGCAGCACTGAAGCCCGGCCCGCGCGCGTCAGGGGGCAGACGTCCCCGCAGGCCACCGGTTGGTGTCCGGGGATCCCGGCCGTTCGCCGCGATGGCCAGCTACATCCCGGAACACGAAGGCAATGACCGGCGAAATAGGGCTGTTCGCCCTCATTCTTGCGTTCGGGGTCGCCTTGTTCCAGGGCACCGTGCCGCTGATTGGCGCCGCCCGCGGCGACGCGAATCTGATGGCCGTGAGCGACATCTCGTCGGTAGTGCTCTGCGGACTGGTCACGATTGCGATCGTGATGCTCGGGCACGGCTACGTCACGTCGGACTTCTCGCTCCTTAACGTCTGGCAGAACTCACATACGCTCAAGCCCCTGATCTACAAGATCAGTGGGGTGTGGGGAAACCACGAGGGCTCCCTGGTCCTGTGGGTGCTGATTCTCGCGATCTACGGCGCCGCACTGGCCGTGTTCGGTCGCCAGGTCCCGCCGGCGCTCCGTGCGCGGGCCCTCGCCATACAGGGTCTCATCGCCGCCGGGTTCCTGGCGTTCTCAATCTTCACCTCCAACCCGTTTGCTCGCCTGATCCCGATTCCCGCCGAAGGCATGGGTCTCAATCCGATTCTCCAGGACCCCGGCCTGGCATTCCACCCGCCCTGCCTCTACATGGGTTACGTCGGCCTGTCCGTTGCGTTCTCGTTTGCCATTGCCGGCCTGCTAGGCAAGGAGATCGACTCCACGTGGGCGAAGCTCGCCCGCCCCTGGGTGCTCCTCGCCTGGTGTTTCCTGACTGCCGGCATCGCGCTGGGAAGCTGGTGGGCCTACTACGAGCTCGGCTGGGGCGGCTGGTGGTTCTGGGATCCGGTGGAAAACGCCTCATTCATTCCGTGGCTGATCGCCACCGCACTCCTGCACTCGCTCAGGGTCGCGGAAAAGCGGGACACGCTGAAGGCCTGGACGCTGCTTCTTTGCATCACCGGCTTCTCCCTGTCCCTGCTGGGCACGTTCCTTGTCCGCTCCGGCGCCATTACATCCGTGCACACGTTCGCGAGCGACCCCGCCCGCGGCCTCTTCATCCTTGCCTTCCTTGCGGCGGTTACCGGTGGCGCGTTTGCGTTGTTTGCCGTCCGTGCCCCGCGCATCCGGGCCGAAGGCCTGTTCGAGCCCGTGAGTCGGGAGGGAGCCCTCCTGCTGAACAACGTGTTCTTCGGTGCAGCCGCGGCAACCGTACTCCTCGGGACGCTGTATCCGATCTTCATGGAGGTCGCCGGCAGTCCACCGGTCAGCGTGGGCCCGCCGTATTACAACGCCGTCTTTCTGCCAATCGCAATTCCGGCCATCGTGCTCGCCGCGATGGGGCCTGCCATCCCCTGGAAGCGAGCCGATCTCCCGGGCGTGTTGCACCGGATGCGGTTTGCCGCGGTCTGCGCCGTCGGCGCAGCGGTGCTGACCGGCGTGCTGCAACGAGACCCCGTCCCCATGGCGCTGGCCGGGTACGGTCTCGCGGCATTTCTCGCAGCGGGAACGGTGCGCCAGTGGCTGGCGCGTCTGCGTCCGGCGCGCAGCCCCCGACGCCTGTTGCGGCGCGTGCGGAATCTGCCGGCCTCCGCCCACGGCATGACGCTGGCCCATCTGGGCGTCGCCGTACTGGTGGTCGGCGTCACCGCGTCCAGCACCGCCCGGGTCGATGTCGAGCAGGTCATGCATCCCGGGGAAGCGCTGTCCCTGGCGGGTCACACGATCGAGTTCGCGGGCGTGGAAGACGTCGACGGACCCAACTACACCGCACTCCAGGGCCGGTTTCTCGTCACTGGCCCGGGCGGCAGTGCCACGACACTATTGCCGGAACGGCGCGCCTACTTGGCCAGCGGCACGGCCACCACCGAGGCAGCCATCCTGGAAACCTTCGTCGGCGACATCTACGTGGTACTGGGTGATCCTGTTGCGGATGGCGGCTGGGGAACGCGCCTGACCTTCAATCCCCTTATCTGGTGGATCTGGGGGGGCGCTTTTCTCAGCGTCCTCGGCGGGGCAGTGTCCATCGCCGAGCGGACCCGTCCCCGGATGTACGCGGCCGGTGCCCAGCCCGCGTCGGTGCAACCAGCATGACCTTTCGTCGAATCTATCTGTACGCGTTGCCGGCGATCGCGGTGATTGCGCTCGCAGCCGTCTTTGCCGGGCGGCTCGCAACGCTGGACGACGGCACCGACGTACCGCCTTCCGCCCGTCTCGACCAACCCATGCCCCCGATACAACTCGATTCCCTGTATCCCGACGGGCCCGCCCTGGATACCGAGAAGCTGCGCGGAGCCCCGTACATCCTCAACGTCTGGGCGGAATGGTGCGGCCCCTGCAAGATCGAGCACCCGCAGCTACTCGCCATGTCGCAACAGGGGATTCCCGTCTACGGGGTCAACTACAAGGACCGTCCGGAGCTGGCCCGGGCATTTCTCGCCGAACGAGGCGATCCCTTCCGGGCAGTTGGCGCCGACCAGGACGGCCGGACCGGGATTGAGCTGGGAATCTTCGGCGTCCCGGAAACGTTCCTCGTGGACCGGGAGGGGTTCATCCGTCACCGGCACGCCGGCCCATTGAGCGAGGACGATCTCGAGCGGGTGTTCCTTCCCTTCCTTGCCCGTCTGCAGGAACCGGAAAGTTGACGGGGGCCGCGTCGGTCATCGGAATCGTTGTCCTGCTCCCAATCCTGGCGAGTGTTCCCGCAACGGCCGAATCCAGCGATGAACGGGTGCGGGCGCTGGCTGCCGAACTCCGGTGCGTGGTCTGCCAGAACCAGTCCCTGCTCGATTCCGATGCCGACCTGGCGAAGGACATGCGGGCGCTCATCCGTGAGCGCGTCGAGGCCGGCGATCCCGACGAGGCGATCGTCGATTTCCTCGTCGAGCGCTACGGGGATTTCATCCTCCTGCAGCCCCCGTTCAAGCCGGCCACCTGGTTCCTGTGGCTTGGCCCGCTGGCGTTTCTCCTGCTGGCACTGGCCCTTGCCCGGACCCGGATCAGGCGGGCCCGGAGTCACCGCAACGATCCCGACGATCCAGGAGCTTCATGACGTTCCTCCTGGTCGCTGCCGGCATCTCCGTTGCCGTCATTGCTGCGCTGCTGCTGGGTCTCCGCGCCAGACCCGACAACCGCCTGCGGGGGCTGGCGGGCGTCGGCACGTTCGCCATCCCGCTCGGAGCGGCGGCCGTCTACCTGGCTGTCGGCAGCCCCGGTTTCATCGATCCCCAGGGGTCGCTGGACGACGGAGATACGCTGATTGCCCTGCTGGAGCGTCAGGTTGCGTCGCAGCCGGACTTGCCAGGCCCTCTGATGAACCTTGCACAAGCTCTTGACGAAGCAGGCCGGCCTGCGGAGGCAGCCACCCTGTGGCGCCGCGCGGCCGCGCTGGGGGGCGACGAGCAGGCAGACGCCCTGGCGCACGCCGCGCAATCGCTGATCATGGCCAACGAAGGCACCGTCACGGCGGAAGCCACCGCACTGATCGCCGAGGCGCTCGCGGTGGAGCCCGCCCACCTGCCGGCGCGCTTCTACGCCGGCCTGGCGGAACTCCAGGCGGGACAGCCGGCGGAAGCGCTCGCAACGTGGAACTCGCTGCTCACGGATCTGCCGCCCGACGCCGAATTCCGGCCGATGGTCGAAAGCGGCATCCGGGAGGCCGCCGCTCGCGCGAACCTGCCCTCTCCCCTGCCCGACGCCGCGCCGCAACTCCCGGACGATGCCCAGATCCGGGCCATGGTGGACGGGCTGGCTGCACGACTGGCCGAGAACCCGGATGACCTGGAAGGCTGGAAACGGCTCGGACGGTCCCGCCGGGTCCTAAACCAGTTCGATCTCAGCCACGAGGCCTACCTGCGGGCCGTCGCGCTCGCACCCGAGGATCCCGAGGCGCTTGCCGGGGCCGCGGAGGCACTCACCCTAGGATCGGAGGATCCGGCCGAGCCCCCGGAAGAGGCCCTCGTCCTGTTTCGCCGGGTGCTTGACGTTGACCCGGACCATGCGCTGGCCCTGTACGTCGTCGGAGAAGCGGCAGCACGGCAAGACGACAACGAAACCGCCCGGGCCCTGCTCGGCCGGCTGCTGCAGCGAATCCCTCCCGACGAACCGATGCGCCAGGCCATTGCCGAACGTCTCGAGCAACTTGACCTCGACTAGCCAAGAACTGAACGCGCCCGCCGCTCACTGACTCCGCGCGCGGCCGGGCTGGTTCCGGGAAGTTCAGGCCGCCTGTCTGGCCCGCGGTTGTTCGTAGATGACCTCCTCCTGATCGTCCGGGACGTAGAAGTAATCGCCCGGTCGCGGGTCGTGCCCGAGATCACCCAGAAGTCGACGCTGGCGCGGCGTACATGAGTCCATGACGCCGGTCATGGTGGGAAAGTCGTACGTCTTCAGGAACATCTGCGCGTAGTTGTAGAGCAGTGTCTTGCGACCCTTGCCGGAGTGATTCGGCGCCGGCCCATGCCACAGCGCGTGGCTGAACAGGTAGCAGTCGCCGGCCTCGCCGCCCAGCTGGACAGCTCCCGGCGTGTGGGGGGTGGGCGCGGCGTCGCAGTCGAACGGGATCTGCCGAAGATGACTTCCCGGGAAGACCGTGAAGTTGCCGCAGTCCGTTCCCTCGACATCGGTGAGCAGGTACAGGGCCTTCATCGCGAGCGGCTTGCTGGTTTCGGTCACGCGGATCCTTCGGAGCGCCTCGCCCCCATCCGTGTGCGTGAAGCCGGCGAACTCTGTCGTCGGAGCCCGAACGATGGCCTGCGTCATGCTGAGGACGATGTAGGGCCCCATCAACTCCAGGATCCGGTCGAACACGTTGGGCCGGTCGACCATGTCCAGGAAGGGCTGCGCGTACCCCATGATGTCCCGCCGGTCCATGAACGAGTTGGGGTCGTCCGCGGTCGGGTTGCGCTCCACCCAGGCGTAATGACCGCGCGGCACGTCCGGCGTGGGCTCCCATCCCGGCTGATGCCGGATCGAGTCGATCAATTCGCTGTACAGCGCAACTTCGCGGGGATCCAATGCTCCCTTCAAGTGGATGTAACCGTCTACCGCCCACTGGCGCCGCTGCTCATCGGTCAAGGTCGGCATAGCCGGGCCCTCCTTTGGATCAGAGCACGAGATCCAACTTCAGGTTATTCCATTCTGCTTGCGGTGGCACACCGTCATTCGTGCATCGTCAGGTGCGGCCACCGGCTGGCGCGGGTCCGCGCGCCACGACCACAGCAACGAGCAGCCCGCCGGTCAACACAGTGGACTTCCAGTGCGCGGCCCAAACCCGGCCCGCCGCGCCGCCACAAGGCCGTTTCATCGCCTCATGGAGCCGAAACGGGACCCGGTCAGTCGGATTCGAGTTCGGTATCCCAATACAGGTAGTCCCGCCAACTCTCGTGCAGGTAGTTGGGGGGAAAGCCCGGCGCGCGCGCATGAAGTTCACGCTCGGTCGGCGCCCTGGGCTCCCGGATCAGGCGCATTCCGATCTCGTCGAGAAGATGATTGCCCTTCACGAAGTTGCAGGGAGCGCAAGCGGCGACCACGTTGTCCCAGGAGGTCCGCCCTCCCCTGGATTTCGGCAGGATATGATCGAACGTGAGGTCGGACACGGGTTCACGGGCCCCGCAGTACTGACACGTGAACCGGTCTCGAAGAAACAGGTTGAAGCGCGTGAAGGCGGGGGTCCGATTGCCCTTGATGTATCGCTTGAGCGCCACCACGCTGGGAAGCCGCATCGACGACGTGGTCGACCGGACCACCTGATCGTACTCGGCGACGATGCTGACCCGCTCAAGAAACACGGCCCGCACCGTGTCCTGCCAGGGCAACAGCGACAGTGGGAAGTACCGGAGCGGCCGATAGTCGGCGTTAAGTACCAGCGCCGGATTCATGTGAAGCTCGAGCGCCACCACGTGTTTCCCGATCCGTTACCGGCAGTTCCGGCGGCAAGTGTATAGAAGAGCGTCGGAGTTTGGGACACCATGCGCGCGGCTCGGAAATGTGTCGCAAGGAGAAGTTTGTGCCGGAAACGCTTGAAGGTATACGAGTGCTTGACCTCAGTCGGGTTCTCGCCGGGCCCTGGTGCGCCCAGTGTCTCGGGGATCTCGGCGCAGAGGTCATCAAGGTCGAACGGCCCGGCACCGGCGATGACACGCGTCACTGGGGGCCGCCGTTCCTGCAGATGGAGACCGGTGAGGGGCCGGGCGAAAGCGCCTACTTCCAGTCGGCGAACCGCGGCAAGCGGTCCATTACCGTCAACCTGGCTGACCCCGACGGACAGCGGATCATCAGGGAACTGGCTGGCCAGTCCGACGTGCTGGTCGAGAATTACCGCGTGGGCGGACTGGCCCGCTTCGGCCTGGACTACGAGTCGCTTGCCGCCGTCAACCCGCGCCTGATCTACTGCTCGATCACTGGCTTCGGCCAGACAGGGCCGGCACGGATGCGGCCCGGCTACGACTTCATGATCCAGGCCGAGGGCGGGCTCATGAGCCTCACCGGCGAAGCTGACGACCGGCCGGGCGGTGGTCCGACCAAGACGGGACTGGCGGTCAGCGACCTCTTTACCGGCATGTACGCCGTCCAGGCGGTGCTGGCTGCCATCCTGGAGCGCGAGCGCAGCGGGCAGGGCCAGCACATCGATCTCGCGTTGCTGGATTCCACGATCGCCGGTCTCTCGATGATGGCGATCTCCGGATTGATCACGGGCGCGTCGCCACCCCGCCTCGGCAACGCGCACCCGCATGTGGTCCCCTATCGCCTGTACCCGACCGCAGATCGCCCCATGGTGGTTGCCGTCGGCAACAACGCGCAATTCGCCCGCTTTGCCTCAGCGATCGGACTTCCCGACCTGGCCACAGATTCCCGTTTCGCGACCAACCGTGACCGGTTGCAGCACCGGGAGGTCCTGGACGGCCTCATCGAGAACCAAATGCGTGATCAGGCGTTCAGCCACTGGGACGCCGCCCTCACGGCTGCGGACATTCCGTTTGCACCGGTGAATACCGTGCTCGACGCCCTCAACCTTGAACAGACAAGAGCACGCGGGATGCGCATCGAGCTCCCACACGCAAACGGCGGCACCGTCCCGAGTCCCGGGAATCCCATCCGGCTGTCCCGAACGCCCGTGCGGTACCGGGGAGCCGCGCCGGCGCTGGGCGGCGATACCGATTCGATTCTCCGTGACGTCCTGGGGAAGAGCTCTCAAGAAGTGCAGCGCCTGCGTGCAGGGGGCAGCATCTAGCTCGGTCGTCTCGGCCCGCTGTAGCGTCACGACGACGGGATCCCCGAGGATGGACGTGTGCAGACCTGGCGGCACCCGAAAGAGAGAGAAGCCGAGTGACGTCCTGGGTTTGGTCGGGGCATTGAAGAAGAGCGCCTAAAGCACCTCGATGCAAGAGCGGAATCCGGGTCAGCCAGCTGCGGGCGAAGACGGAGCGGACCGCAGTAGTGAAACGGCGTGACAGATTGCGCACCTCCTGTCGAGGCCCGGCCATACTCCCGCTGGAGCAGCCACTGACCATTCACTACCATTGCGACCGGATCACGAAATGGGGCCGGATCACCACGAAGATCAGGCCCGTGATCCCGCGTTGACCGCATAACTGTTTCCGTGGCGAGGTCCAGTGTTGCCGCCCTCAACCACCACACGACGCCTGATCCCCTGCGCACTCTGGGCCGTTGGGCTGCTCGCAATCATGGTCACTGCCGGACAGTCGGTTCAGGCAGCCAGTGATGACGAGACAAGATTCAAGCAGATTCGCCCGCAATTCATCGCCGCATTGGGTGACCCGGGTGCGAACTCGGGGAGTGGCGCGCAACAGTGGGGGGTCTGGCGATTGGACCCGGGCCCGCGAGGGGTGTGGCTGAAGCACTACGAGCGATTGCAGGCCGCAGGCGGAGTCGCGCCGGCCCGGTGGAAATTCGACGAGGCGGACTGGTGGGTGGAAGAAAACGGTCTGATCATGGAGAAGCCGCAATTTCCGCTTCCTCCCGGCCAGTACGTTGTCACTGGCGGACGCGAGGTCACGACCGTGCTGACGGTCCATCCCATGGACCAGGACGGTGATCAGCGCTGGGAGCTACGGGGCAACGCCACAATCCACGACGTGACGCATCTGCGATGCCGGTCGGCACGCTACACGCCAGCGACCCCCGACAGCCCGTGCTCGCCAGCCAAGGCGCAAATGACCGAGTTCCCGGTGGCTCCAGGAGGCCTGATGCCGCCGATCGATGGCTGCAACAAGCAGGACTATTCGGTTCTCTTCATCATCGGCGTGGCCGTGGAAGGCTGACCTGCCGCCGACAAGCGGGAATCTTGGGGAGAGGGCAGTGATGCCTCTCGACTCGAGGGGTGTCCGAACACCTCCGTTTGCCCCATCAGCTGGCAGTCGATGAGCCACCCACCAGTCGTGGGGGTTTTCTAAAACGGGATGTCGTCGTCCTGAATGTCGTCGCCGGGCGCTGCGTGCGTCATTGGATTCCCCTGGACCGGCTCACCAGCCGAATACGATTCCTGCGGTTTGGCGCCACCCTTGAAGCGGTCGAACCTGCCTTTCGTGGGTGGTGCCGCCCGCGGTCCATCATCGCGCGGCGGGGAAAACAGCAGCCGAAACGCCGGCGCACGGGGATTCTCGCTGTCGTTCGGGAACACCATCACGAATGATCCGGCCGGAATCGTGATGTCTTCGTCGTCCGATGTGCGCCCGCCGATGTACTCACGGCCATTCGCACTAGTGCGCTCCCAGAGACCGGCGATCTCCTGCAGGCTGTCGTCGCCCCGGCGGTAACGTTCGTCGTTCATGGTCCGATCCTCGCCCTACCTGCTGCAATTGTTAGCACACGAAACCGAGGAACACCGAACGCCTACTGCAGGAGCTGTCGCCGCAGAAAGTCCGCCCCGAGTGCGATGCCCTCTTCGTCGATCGAGTGGCCCAGCCGGGGTCGGACGTGGTACCGCACGCGGACGCCCAATGGCGCCAGTTCCGCGACCGCCGCGTGCATGCCTTCAACCGGGAGTACGTCGTCGGCAGCCCCGTGGACAAGGAAGACATCGGCCTGGCTTACCTTTCGCGCTGTCGGCAGCAAAGCGCCTGAATACCCGAGAATCCCGGCGAACGAACGCTGCAGTCCCAGTTCAAGGGCCATCATCGTGCCCTGGCTGAAGCCCACCAGCGCCACCCGGTTCTCTGCCAGCCCCAGCCGTCGTTGTTCGGCCTCGAGAAAGGCATTGAGATCGATGACTGCTCGCGCGGCCGCAGCCGCCCGGTCCGGATTTGCGCCCCCAAGGGTAAACCATTGAAAGCCGGCCGGGTTCTGATCGCATCGCTCCGGTGCGTGCGGTGACACGAACTCGGCGTCAGGCAGTGCGCCAGCAAACAGAGGGGCCAGCTGAATCAGGTCGTCGCCACTCGACCCCCAACCGTGCAGGAACACCACCAGTTGACGGGCAGGCGCGTGCGATCGGGGCGTCACGCGAGGCCCCGACAAGGGGCGCGGTCGAACACCGCCGTCGGCAGAATCATCCATGGGCACACACCCCATTTGAGCAGATTGAGAGTGACTACCCGCTAGGCAACTTTCAGGCAATGACTACGCAGGTTGCCTGCATCTGGGACGCAAGCGAACGTCGTGAATCCGACACTCGCGTTTGCCAAGCAACGCCGCAGACGACGGACTTCGTTCCGTCGCACTCAGTTCCGATGCGCGATGGACACCTTCGGTCAGTGCTGCTCTGCGGGTGCAGGCGGTCATGACCAATCGCTGCTGGCCACTGGGGGTGCGGGACACTCCGCCACCCGTTGCCCGCACAGACGTCTGTTCCGTGCAGTCGATCGGTCATCCATCACCATGACTATCATGCCCCGTGCGAATTTCTCGGCGTTGGGGACAGGATGTGCGGGACAAGGTCGCCATCGTAACCGGCGCAACCGACGGCATCGGACGCGCCACCGCGAAGGCGCTGGCCGCCTGTGGTGCCCGCGTCACCATCGTCGGACGGAACCCCTTGAAGGGTAATGCCGCCGTCGCCGGGATTCGCGCGGACACCGGCAATGATGCCGTGTGCTTCCACCAGTCGGATCTTTCCTCCCAGAGCGAAGTCCGGCGATTGGCCCGAACAATCATGACCCAAGGCGATCGTCTTGACGTGCTCGTGAACAATGCGGGAGGGCTGTTCGCCAGCCGCTTGGTTAGTGCCGACGGGATCGAGATGACCTTTGCGCTCAATCATCTCGCTTACTTCCTTCTCACGAACCTGGTGCTGGACCAACTCCGAGCGACGCCCGGGGCCCGCATTGTCAACGTGGCCTCACACGCGCATGTGGGGACTGATCTGAACTTCGACGACCTGCAGTTCTCTCATCGCTACAACGGCTGGACCGCATACAAGCGCTCGAAACTCTGCAACCTTCTGTTTACCTACGAACTGGCGCGCAAGCTCGGAGACGAGGGACCCACGGTCAACGCGCTCCATCCGGGATTCGTGCGCTCCCATCTCGGTCAGGGTTCCACTGACAACTCCGCATTCTGGCGGAGCATCGCCACCCTGGTGTTTCGATTCACTGCCGCCATCACACCCGAGAAAGGCGCAGAAACCTCGATCCACCTCGCCGCCTCGCCGGACCTCGCCGGCGTTACCGGCAAGTACTTCACGCCGGGTGTGAGCGGCAAGTTTCGCTCTCCAGGGCGCGCTGCCACGTCGTCGGCTGCTTCCCGAAATCCGGACAGTGCCAAACGCCTGTGGGAGATTTCAGAGAAACTCACGTCGCTCTGAATCGATCCTCCCGTTCGGGTGCGCCCGCACTCGAGTGAACGAGACGATCGAGAACGCACGGGAGACTGATGCAGCCGCAAGCCGCGTGTAGCCACCGGACATTCGGCGGCCACCTATTCGCCTGCGTCGGTGGCGTCCAGCGTTGGTGCCCTAAGTCACACCCGAATATGGCAAATTAGCCACTCACAGCGGGCTTGACGTTGTCCGCCGCTTCGGCACGGTGTCGACAAGCCCGGCGCGCTAAATCTTGCGATCCGGCATTAGCCGTTTTGGCTGCATCAAAGCGAGGTGCCTATGGCTTCCCTATCCCGTCTGGCCAACCGGCTCATTACCCCGGCGGCCAAACAGATGCTGCTGGCATGGGAACGGCTGGAATCCGGTGTCGCCTACGATCCGACCTCCATCGCCACGCGACACGAACCGTACGGGCTATACGACGAGCTCCGTCGCAAGGATCCGGTGCACCGGATGCGACTGATGAAAGCCTGGGCACTGACCCGGTACGAGGATGTCGATCAGCTCCTCAGGGATCACAAGCGGTTCACGTCGGAAGGCCGGAACTACGGCTACACGTCGTATCTGACCATGCTCGACTTCGATCCCCCCAAGCACACCCGCTTGCGAGGGCTCGTATCCAAGGCCTTTACGCCGCGGGCCATCGAGAAACTGGAGCCCCGGATCGACGCCGTGGTGAACGAGCTCCTTGACGCCGTCGGCAACCAGGACCGCTTTGACCTCATCGACGCGGTGGCGTTCCCGCTGCCCGTCATCGTGATCGCCGAGATGCTCGGCGTGCCGCCGGAAGATCGGGACCGGTTCCGCGGTTGGTCCGACGACATCGCCATGACGGTCGAGCCGCTGCTTGACGAGCCCGACGTACACAAGGTCCGCAAGGCGACCGGCGAGCTCTTCGAGTACTTCGAAGGACAGATCGAGAAACGCCGCGCGAACCCGCAGGATGACCTGCTGAGCGGACTCATGGCCGCCGAGGAAGCCGGGGACCGCCTCACCCGGGAGGAGCTTCTATCCACCTTGATGCTCCTGCTCGTCGCCGGCAACGAGACCACGCGCAACCTGATCGGAAACGGGATGCTGGCGCTCCTGCGTCACCCCGATCAGCTCGAGCGCCTGCGTCAGCATCCCGACATGCTCACGGGAGCCATCGGGGAGCTGCTCCGGTACGACCCTCCGGTTCAGTTCGATGGCCGGATCGCCCGCGAGGACCTCGACATCGGCGGCAAGAAGATTCGCTCCGGTGACCGCGTGATCTCCCTGTTGGGGGCGGCCAACCGGGACCCCGAAGTCTTCACCGACCCCAATCGCCTCGACCTCGGAAGATCCGAGAAAAGTCATATATCCTTCGGACGGGGCATTCACTATTGCCTGGGCGCATCACTGGCGGTGTTGGAGGGAAAGGGCACCTTCAAGGCCCTGCTCGAGCGCTTTCCGAGGATACGCCTGGCGCAGGACCCGGTCCGTCGAAACCAGATGGTCCTTCGGGGCCTCTCGGAACTGTGGGTCGACGTGACCTGATCGGCGAGGTTCTTCCCTGCCGGCAGGAGTCCCGGCCCTCCGTTCGAGGCCTGTCGGCAATCAGGGTTCTGGCGTCTCGGTGACGCTCATGCAGGGCGCGCAGGGAAATCCGGGTTGCCGGTGTGTTCCCGATGCCGGCCGCGACATCGGGAATGTTCCGTGCATAAGGCGACGGAGCCCGTCAGTTTCCGGCACGCCACATTCCACTATCCTCCTGCTTTCCTGCCTTGCCGGAGCCATACGTGAGCCTGCTGCAAGACATCTTCCCCTACATCCTGGGAGTCAGCCTCGCCGCGGTTGTCATCGTGCTGGCGGTCGGCGTCATCTCGATGTTTCGCGGTGGTGAATTCAATGCCCGCTGGGGAAACCGCCTGATGCGGGCCCGCGTCGTGTTGCAGGCGCTAGCCGTTCTGCTAATCCTTGCGTTCGCCGCATTGATGCAGAACGCGTCCTGAACGAATTCCCGGAGCATTCGTTTAGGATGCATGAAGGCCGCGCTAGTCGACGCGCGCCCCTCCCTCACCGCTACTGTCCCCTCGGAGCCGGTCGCTCATGAAAATCCTTGTCGCAGTCAAACGTGTCATCGACTACAACGTCCGCATTCGGGTGCTGCCGGATGGTTCCGGTGTCGAGACCGACAACGTCAAGATGTCCATGAACCCGTTCGATGAAATTGCTGTCGAAGAAGCGATTCGGTTGAAAGAGGCGGGTACGGCCTCCGAGGTGGTTGCCGTCTCGATCGGGCCGGCCCGCAGCCAGGAAACCATCCGAACCGCTCTCGCCTTCGGATGCGACCGCGGCATCCACGTGCAGACGGAGCAGCCTCCCGAACCGCTCGCGGTGGCCAAGCTGCTCGCCGGCGTCGTCGCGGCCGAGGAACCGGGGCTCGTGATCCTGGGCAAGCAAGCCATCGACGATGACAGCAATCAGACCGGGCAGATGCTGGCAGCGCTCCTCGGCTGGCCGCAAGGCACGTTCGCGTCCGAACTCGTGATCGGTGACGGCGTGTTCGACGTTACCCGCGAGATCGACGGCGGCCTCGAGACCATCTCGATCAATGCGCCGGCGATCGTCACCACCGATCTCCGGCTGAACGAGCCTCGCTATCCGTCACTGCCCGGAATCATGAAGGCGAAGAGCAAGCCCATCGAGGCGAAGACCCCGGCGGACTACAGCGTCGACGTCGCACCGCGCCTGGAAACGGTCACGGTGGCCGAACCGCCGCCACGTCCGCCGGGCCGGATGCTCGAATCGGCCGCTGAACTCGTGCAGATCCTCCGCGAAGAGAAGGGCGTCCTCTGATGGCTGTTCTGGTCGTTGCCGAAACCGACGGCGCCAATCTTCCCCGCGGCACGCTCGCCACCATCACCGCCGCCCTTGCCATCGACCCGGAGGTCGACGTGCTGGTGCTGGACGAGCAAGGCGACGAGGCGTCCGAAGCCGCCAGCGGAATCGTCGGCGTCCGCTCGGTCATCAAGGCCGGCGGGCCCGGCCTCGCCGGCAACCTCGCCGAGAACCTGGCGCCCGCCGTGGCGGAGACCGCCAGGAACTACGGCTACGTGCTTGCGCCGGCGGGAACCTGGGGCAAGAACCTGATGCCCCGCGTGGCCGCCATGTTGGATGTCCAGCAGATCTCCGACATCACGGAGATCGTGGACGGGGACACGTTCATCAGGCCGATTTACGCGGGCAACGCGTTGGCCACCGTGCGCTCCCGCGACCCCGTAAAGGTCATCACGGTACGCGGCACCGCGTTTGCCGTGGCCGAGGCGCCAGGCGGCTCGGCTGCCATCACCGACGGGCCCGAGGTTGCAGCCCATGACATCGCGCGGTTCGTCAAGCGCGAACTGAGCCAGTCTGACCGACCGGAGCTTGCCGCTGCGCGCATCGTCATCTCCGGCGGCAGAGGTATGGGCAGCGGCGAGAACTTCCAGCTGCTCGACCAGCTGGCGGACAAGCTGGGTGCCGCCGTTGGCGCCAGCCGCGCCGCCGTGGACGCCGGCTACGTCCCGAACGATTTCCAGGTCGGCCAAACCGGCAAGGTGGTCGCGCCCGAGCTGTACATCGCCGTGGGTATTTCCGGGGCCATTCAGCACCTCGCGGGCATGAAGGACAGCAAAGTGATTGTCGCCATCAACAAGGACCAGGAAGCCCCCATCTTCCAGGTTGCCGACTACGGGCTGGTCGGCGACCTGTTCAAGATCGTGCCGGAGATCGCCGACGCACTCTGATCCCGGTCAGACGCGTTCGCAAACCGCCCATGCAAATGGTCTGCCTGGATTTGGAAGGGGTGCTGGTGCCGGAGATCTGGCACGCGGTCGCCACGGAAACCGGGATCCAGGAGCTGCGAAAGACCACGCGTGACGTTGCCGACTACGACGCCCTCATGCGCCACCGGATCGAGGTCATGGCCGACCACGCCATCGACCTGCCGCGGCTTCGCGCGGTTGCCGCGTCGCTGCAGCCGTATCCCGGCGCGCGCGCATTTCTCGATCGCCTCCGCGAGACCCACCAGGTGACCATCCTGTCGGACACGTTCTACGAACTCTCGGACCCGCTGTTCGCCGCGCTCGGTCGACCGGCCGTGTTTTGCCACCACCTGGAGACGTCGGCCGACCTGCGCGTGGTCGGTTGGAGAAAACGGGTCGACGACCACAAGCGACGCGCCGTCGAGGGCTTCACCGCCCTGGGTTTCGAAGTGGTTGCAGTGGGTGACTCGTACAACGACATTCCGATGCTCGACGCCGCGACGCGCGCCGTCCTGTTCCGGGCCCCCCGGCAGATACAGGAAGAGCGCTCGGACCTCGTCGCCCTATCGGAGTACTCTGAATTGCTCGAGTTGACCTGTGCCGGACGGATGAGCGCCTGATGATGGGGCCGCACGATCTCCTGCTCGTCGTCGATGTCCAGAACGACTTCTGTCCGGGCGGCAACCTGCCGGTCGCCGACGGCGATCAGGTCGTGCCCGTCATCAATCGCCTGCTGCCGCAGTTCCAGAATGTCGTTCTCACGCAGGACTGGCATCCTCCGGACCACGCGTCGTTTGCGAGCATGCATGCCGGCAAATCGCCGTACGACACGATCGGCATGCCGTACGGCGAACAGACGCTGTGGCCGGACCACTGCATCCAGGGCGGCGACGGTGCGGCCTTCCACCCTGACCTGGAGACGGATGGCGCGCTCGCGGTCATTCGCAAGGGCATGAACGCCGGCATCGATTCGTATTCTGCCTTTACCGAGAATGACCGCAGCACGCCCACCGGCCTCAGCGGCCTGCTCGGCGCCCTGCATATCCAGCGCGTGTTTCTCGTCGGGCTCGCCTTCGACTTCTGCGTCGGCTGGTCGGCGACGGACGCGCGCGCCCACGGGTACGAGGCAATCGTCATCGAGGACGCGACCCGACCGGTCGACCTGCCCGGAACGGTAGACGCCGCCAGGGAGGCCTTTCGCGATGCCGGTGTCGCCGTGACTGTGAGCCGGGAGGTCCGAGGCGGTGGAGCGGTCGGCAAGGGGCGGCCTTCCGGATAGCCGGCCGACCGGCGCACCTCGTGCGCGGAGCGCCGCGATCACCTCACTCCCGTCGCGGCTGCGCGGCATGCCCGAGGGCACACGACAATGCCACGGAGGAATTGGACCATGACCGGACTGCTGAAGCTGTCAATCGCAAT
>JAJEGJ010000123.1 GCA_022819905.1 Alphaproteobacteria bacterium | reverse complement strand
CCCCCGGGCGGCGGGCCGCCCCCCCCCGGCCCGCTCCTGGGGCTCAAGCCGTCAGCTGCCGGAATTGGTGATGGCAATCCGCTGCGGCTTTTTCTCTTCCGGGATCTCGCGAACCAGGTTGACGTGGAGCAACCCGTCCTTGAGATCGGCGCCCGTCACCCGGACATACTCGTCGAGCCGGAACCGACGTTCGAACTCTCGGGTCGCGATACCGCGGTAGAGGTACTCGGGCTGAGCAGTTTCAGGGTCCTTTTTGCCCCGGACCGTGAGGGTGTGTTCCTTCACCCCGATCTCGAGGTCCTGCTCGCCGAACCCGGCCACCGCCATGGTGACCCGGTACTGGTCTCGCGCAGTCTTCTCGATGTTGTACGGGGGATACGTGGGAACATCCCGCATGTCTTCAGCCATGCTCCCAAGTACGCGGTTGATCCGCTCGAAGCCGATGCCGGTTCGGAGCAGGGGTGCCAAGTCAAAAGCGTTCATCTTTGTTCTCCTGTCGATGGGGCCATGAGGCGGCCCCCATCCCACCGAAGCCCGAAGCGCCTCGGCTGAAATACAGGTGGTGATTCGCGAACAGAACTGCAAGGAGGCCCGGTGACCGCCCCGGATTCACTCGGCAGCGGACATCTCGATAACCGAAGCCGGGCGGGTACGCGAGGACGATGGACCCACGGGATTCGCTTGGTTCCGCCACGCCAGGGAGCGCGGTTGCCAGGATGCTATCGGCCCAACAGCGACGTTTTGTTGGAGGACGAATACTTCCCAAACGTCAAACGTTTAGAGACAATTTATAGACCACCTCTAGATCCTCACCCAGGCAACATCGACGGCTCGGTCGCGGCGAACCGGAGACGCACTTGAGGACCCAGGTGCCGTCGCGTGTTCCCTGTATCGGCGCTGCAGCGGCCTCCGCAGCCGTCTTGATATCGGACCGCGCCGATGCGTTCAGTCCAGCCAGCAGGCCGTTGCCGAAGGTGTCGATCCAGTCGCCAAGTGAGGTGGGGAGCGGAGTCGGTCGTTCGAATCGTTCCACGGATGAGACCCGAAACCCGGTTGCTTTCAGGGCTGTCGTCGACGAATCCGGGTCGGGAAAGCGCTTGGGATCGTGTTTCGTGAACACAATCCCCGGGGCAGCCGGCAAGGGTGTGAGAATCCGGATCAGAGAGGCGACGTTGCCCTCGCCACCCAACTCGCCGACAAACCGGCCACCGGGACGCAGGGCACGGTAGACAGCGCTCAGTGCCGGACGCGGGGCGAGAATCCAGTGGAAGACGGCATTGCTGACGGCGAGATCAAAGGTGCCTTCCTGTGCGAAGTCCTCGGCAGCGCAGACATGGGCCTCGATGCCTCTGGTTCGGGCGCTGCGCACCATGTCCGGAGCGGAGTCGATCCCGACAACCTCGGCGCCCCGGGCCCAGACCCGGCTGCTGAACGCACCGTCACCGCACCCGACGCCAGCATCCGTTGTCCCGGCTTCGGGTCAAGCACATCGATCAGGTCGGCGGCCAAGTCGACAACGAACCGCGCATTGCGCCCGTACTGATTCGCTTGGCCGCAATGCCGGCGGCGTGGCGTGGCGCCTTCCTCCGCGGACGTCACGGATCCTGGGGGGCTGATCTCCCGCCGCCCACCGCCTTGAACGTGTGCTCGGGTCCGGGGAACGTCCGCGCACGCACCTCCGCTGCGTATTGGGCGGCCGCATCCGAGATTGCCGCGCCCAGTTCGGCATACCGCTTCACAAATCGGGGGGTGAATGCCGGGAACAGTCCGAGTGCATCGTGGATCACGAGAATCTGTCCGTCGCAATGCGGCCCAGCGCCGATGCCGATCGTCGGGATCGGAACCGCCTCGGTCACCCGCATTCCGGTATCGACGGGAACCGCCTCGACAACGACCGAGAATGCGCCGGCCGCCGCGACGGCTTCGGCGTCACGGATGACCGCGAGTGCACTTTCCGGGGTGCGCCCCTGGGCGCGGAACCCGCCCAGGGCCTGGATTCGCTGTGGCATCAGCCCGACGTGCGCCATTACCGGGATTCCGCGGTCCACCAGGAAACGGACGATCGGCGCGACTTCCGCGCCCCCCTCGAGCTTGACGGCCTGCGCGCCCGTCTCCGCGAGGATGCGCGAGGAACTCCGGAAGGCCTGCTCCTCGCTTCCCTCGTAGCTGCCGAAGGGCAGATCCACGACCACGAACGTGGAACGGGTCGACCTGACCACGGCTTGGCCGTGCGCGACCATCATGTCGAGCGTCACCGGCAACGTCGTGTCGAATCCGTAGATGGTCATCCCAAGGCTGTCGCCAACGAGAATCAGGTCCACGTGTTCGTCGATCGCCTGGGCCATCTGCGCGGTGTAGCAGGTGAAGCAGGCGAGCGGTTCGCGGCCTCCCTTGGCGGCACGGATATCGGTGGTGGTCGGACGGCGGGCCGGGGAATCGGTCATGGTGAGGACTTCCTCGGTGGCGTGATGCGGGGGGCGGGATGGTAACGCCTGTACGCGCGAACGGAACGGCTGACCTGGGCGTTCCGCCGAGCGGCGCAGATCACCGGAGCCAGAACGTCCCGCACGTGTTCGCCAACTCCGCCAAAGGTCGGCGCCGGCAAGCGAAGGCAGTCACCGGGAGTCGCGTCTGGGATATGAAACAATCCAGTAGATGATGATATATCAATGCAGTAACAAGATAATCTCAAGTAATGCAGATGTCCCCAATGCACCGTTTCCTCGGCTGCTCAAGGCTGAACTCGCGTTTCTCGCAGGGCTCGGGACGAAGAGAGCGGAGATCCATGTCGGCGTCGGCGGCACTTGCGGTCGGCCGAATTGGACTCTGGCGAAGGCATCGCCGATACGCCAGCTGCGCGAATCTCGGACGAGCTCACTGGGCTCGGCAACGCCGATTGCTGCAGTTGACAATCATTCGCAAGCGGTCTAGTTTGCCAGTGAACGCGGGAGACCCCAGTTGTACGTCTGCTTGTGCAATTCGATTCGCTGCTCGGACGTTCGGAGCGCCGCCGGGGCCGGAGCTTCCACCCCGGGAGGCGTGTACCGGCACATGGGGTGCCGCCCGCAGTGCGGCCGCTGCCGGGATACGATCGTCGACCTGCTGACAACTCCTGATCCGCTCGGCGCTCAGTCCAGAGAGACCGCCGCGTTCGACAGAGACGCGCGCAGCTAGCAGCTAGAAAGCCCCGACATCAGCCACGGGCGATGTACGGCATCGTCGTCGCCATCACGGTCATGAACTGCACGTTGGTGTCGAGCGGCAGGTTCGCCATGTAGAGGACGGCGTCGGCCACGTGCTGGACGTCGAACCGGGGCTCCGCCCGCTTGGAGCCGTCCGGCTGCAACACACCGTTGACCATCCCTGCCGTCATGTCGGTCGCGGCGTTCCCGATGTCGATCTGGCCACAGGCGATGTTGAAGGCCCGGCCGTCCAGCGAAGTGGATCGGGTAAGACCGGTAACTGCATGTTTTGTAGCGGTATACGGACTTGAGTTTGGCCGCGGGACGTAGGCCGAGATTGAGCCGTTGTTGATGATGCGGCCGCCCTGCGGGGACTGCTTCTTCATCATGGCAACGGCGGCACGTGTGCACAGGAACACACCGTGCAGGTTCACGTCGACCACGGTCTTCCACTGCTCCCAGGTGAGTTCCTCGATCGGCACGGGCGGCGCTCCGGCACCGGCGTTGTTGAAGACCACGTCGAGCCGGCCGAAACGTTCCTCGACGGCCGCAAACAACTGGTCCACGGCTTCGGGACTCCCGACATCCGTTGCCACTGGGAGTGCCCGTGCGCCGTC
>JAJEGJ010000048.1 GCA_022819905.1 Alphaproteobacteria bacterium | reverse complement strand
GGTCGTGCCGGCGTTCTCCAGGCACTGGAGCGCCGTCACCACCGGGTCCCAGCGGACCGCCCAGAAGTCGTCCGCGTTCTGCTGCGCTTCCGCGACGGTCATGGGTGTCTTGCCGTTGTCTTCCCCGAAGGCGGCCAGCACTCTCTCCCAGCGCGTCACATGCGCCGTGCCGTTGCTCGTCTCCAGCGCGTAGGTCTTCACGTCCGGCTTCACATCGGCATAGCAGGCATCCGACTCCGCGGCGTCGTCATCCGCAATGGCGATCTCTCCATTGCCGCTGCGCGACCCCGTGGCGCCGCCGCCGAGACCCGTCGCCGTCAGGATCGGCGCGCTGCCCGTGGAGGAGGCCGGGATCGACACCGTCACCGTCTCGCCATCGCTGTCCGCATCATCGCGCGCCGTGAAGGCAAGCGTCACCGCCGTGGCGCTCAGGCCCGAAGCTGGGCCCGTAAAGGTCACTTGCGGCGTGCTGTCCAGACTCTGGCAGGTCACGCCCGTCGGCAGGGGGCTCGGGCAGGCGAGCGTGAACAGCGTCCCCGCCGCCCCACCGGCAAACTGCAGCGGCGCCACCAGCGTCTCGCCATCCGCAAGGCCGCGCCCGAGCGTCAGCACGATCTCCGCGGTCGCCGTCGCATCGCCCTCCGCAGCGCTGGCGTCGGGCGTCGAGAGCACGACCGTGGTCGCATCGTTATCGGCCACCGCAACCGAGGCGGTATCGTCGGGCGCAGTTGCCACCGTGTAGCCGTTGCCGGTCCGGACGGTCGCCGTGACGCTTCCGTTCGCCTCATCTGTCGTGTCGCCCGTCGTGGAAAGCGTCAAGGTGGCCGAGTTCTGGTTCGCAAGGATCGTGACCACATGCGAGTCCTCATCGCCCTGGGCCAGGAAGTCGCCTGCCGTGGCATCGGCCACATCGAGCGTCACGGCGAGGTTGGCCGTCGGAGCGGGGTCGGCCGTCACCGTGAAGACTACATCCCCGCCTTCCGTAATGCCGCTGCCGCCCGTGACCGCGATCCCGGGTTCGGTGTTGGCGGCGTTCTCCAGACACTGCAGCGCCGTCACCACAGGGTTCCAGCGGACCGCCCAGAAGTCGTCCGCATGCTCCTGCGCCGTGGCGGCGTCCATCTCCGTCTCGCCGTTCCTCGCCCCGAACCCGGCCAGCGCCTGCTTCCAGCGCGTTACATGCGCGTCGCCATTCCCCGTCTCCTGCGCATAGTCCTGCACATCCTGAAGCACCGTCCCCGAAAGGCAGGCGTTCACCGGCGCATCGTTGTCGCCCATCTCGATCGTCACATGGTCCGCCGCGCCCGCCGAAAGACCCGAAGGCAGTGGGCTGCCCAACTCCACGACGACCGACTCAACGGCTTCGACATCGCTGTCGTCCGCAACCTCGAAATCCGTCTCGCCGCTGGTCGCGCCGTCGACAATCGAGATCGTGCCCGCCAGCGTGTAGTCGCCGGCCGCCGCCGTCGTGCCTGCCGTGCGCACCCGTATCGGGATGGCGAGCGCCTGGCCCGTGGCATTCGCCGCCCCCAGCGTCGCCGTGACCGTCAGCGCCGGATCGCCCTCGTCCACAGCACCATTGCTGCTCACCGACAGCGAAACCGGGTTCGTTTGCGCCGGGGCGTCATTGTCCGTGATGGCGATTTGCCCGTCGCCGGTCCGCGATCCCGTGGCGCCGCCGCCGAGGCCCGTCGCCGTCAGGATCGGCGCACTGCCCGACGAGGAGGCCGGGATCGACACCGTCACCGTCTCGCCATCGCTGTCCGCGTCATCGCGCGCCGTGAAGGCAAGCGTCACCGCCGTGGCGCTTGCGCCCGAAGCCGGCCCCGCAAAGGTCACCTGCGGCACGCTGTCCAGGCTCTGGCAGGTCACGCCCTCCGGTAGGGGGCTCGGACAGGTCAACGTAAAGAGCGTCCCCGCCGCCCCGCCGGCAAACTGCAGCGGCGCAATCAGGGTCTCGCCATCCACGAGGCCGCGCCCGAGCGTCAGGACGATCTCCGCCGTCGCCGTCGCATCGCCCTCCGCAGCGCTGGCGTCGGGCGTCGAGAGCACGACCGTGGTCGCATCGTTATCGGTCACCGCAATCGAGGCGGTATCGTCGGGACCGGCTGCCACCGTGTAGCCAGTGCCGGTCTGGACGGTCGCCGTGACGACGCCATTCGCCTCGTCCGTGCTGTCGCCCAGTGTCGCCAGCGTCAGTGTGGCCGAGGGCTGATTGGCGAGGATCGTGACCGTATGCGAACCCTCATCGTTCGAGCCGAGGAAATCGCTGTTTGCGGCGTCGGCCACTTCGAGCGTCACGTCGAGGTTCGCCGTCGGCGCGGGCGTTGCCGTGACCGTGAACACCGCGTCGCCGCCCTCGGTGACGCCGGCCCCGGCGGAAAGGCGGATCCCCGGAACCGCCGCACCGTCGTCATCGCTTACCGCAACCGAAGCCGTGCCGGGGTCGCCCGGATTGTAGATGACCTTGTCCACCACCGTCGCCGTGACGGCGCCATTCGCCTCGTCCGTGCTGTCGCCCACCGTGGAAAGCGTCAGCGTGGCCGAGGGCTGGTTCGCGGGGATCGTGACCGTCTTCTCGCCCTCGTCGCTCGTGCCGAGGAAGTCGCTGACCGCGTCATCCCCGATATCGAGCGTCACCGTGACATCCCAGGCCACCGCCGGTGCGGCCGTCACCGTGAACGCCGCATCCCCGCCCTCGGTAATGCCATTGCCGCCCGCAACCGTGACCTCGGGACCGTTCAGGCACCGCAGCGCCGTCACCGCAGGGTTCCAGCGGCTTGCCGAGAAGTCCTCCGCATGCTGCTTCGCCGTGGCGGCGGTCATCTCTGTCTCGCCGTTCCTCGCCCCGAACCCGGCCAGCGCCTGCTTCCAGCGCGTTACATGCGCAGCGCCGTTCGCCGTCTCCTGCGCATAGCCCTGCACATCCGAAAGCACCGTCCCCGTCAGGCAGGCGTTCACCGGCGCATCGTTGTCGCCCACCTCGATCGTCACATGGTCCGCCGCGCCCGCCGAAAGCCCGGACGGCAGAGCACTGCCCAGCTCCACGACGACCGCCTCAAGGGCTTCGACATCGCTGTCGTCGACAGCCTCGAAATCCGTCTCGCCGCTGAGCGCCCCGTCGGCAATCGAGATCGTGCCCGCCAGCGTGTAGTCGCCGGGCGACGCCGTCGTGCCCGAGGCGCGCACCTCTATCGGGATGGCGAGCGCCTGGCCCGTCGCATTCGCCGTCCCGAGCGTCGCCGTAATCGTCAGCGCCGGATCGCCCTCGTCGACAGCGGCATTGCCGCTTACCGATAGCGAAACCGGGTTGGCCGTCCCCGACACCGTCACGGACACCTCCGGCAGATCTTCCGCGGGGATCTTTTTGTAACTGCCGTCCGTCGTTGAAATCGTGTGGGATATGGTCGCCGTGCCGGGACCGGCGCCTGTCACCGTCACGGTCTGCGGGATATGCCAGTTGCCGGTCGTGAAGGTCAGCGGCCCGCTCACCGTGGCCGCTGCCGTGTCGCCGCTTTCCGGGGTGACCGTCACGGAGGCAACCGGCGGCGACGGAATCCGGATGTCGTAAGCAGCCTTATTGCTGGCTTGTATCGACAGGCTGTCGTTATCGACCGCGAGTCCCGACACGCGCGGCGAGGTTCTGGTGAAGGGCGTCATGTCGCTCGCCGACAGCAGTGCGTCGAAATAGACGATCCTGTTAGGGATCGTCTCGTAGATGGTTGTTTCCCATTTCCTGGTGATTCTCGACGGCAGATACCGGGCAGCCAGATACGCCAGGAAGGACTCCGCGACATCCTCCCGACTGGGATTGGCCTGCGCATAGGTCGAGATGAACGCCCCGTCGGCCGTCTGCGCAGCCCCCCAAGCGTCGTCCGTCTTGACCCGATCATCCAGCGACACATGCGCCGCCTCGTGGACCAGTATTTCCTCGTGATACTCCGCCTTCCTTAGCGTTCCTGTATAGATGCGGATATTCCCAAACGCCCTGGTCGCATACCAAGTATGGGATCCCTTGTGTATACTGAGTATCTGAAGCCCTTTTGCTGGCTTGATCCCGGTTCGCAGCACTTTCGGCAGGCGCCCGATGGCCTTGCCGTATTTTTCGGCTGCACTCGCCGCTTCCGATTCCGTGAAGGCGTTATGGACCCTGATTTTGACGGTATGCGCACTGCCATCGCAACTCGCCTTGAAGAGCCAGGCATTGACCCAATCCCCAGCGGGGCCTGGCCCCCGCGGGTTCATACCCACCATCCCTTGGGCCGGATTGCCCTTCGAGACCGTGCAGGCGGATGGATCGGAAGACGTGATGATGCCCGGAGCCTCACTTGTGGTCCCGGCCCCGGCATCCTTCAGCGGCGAGAGGGCCAGGCATGCTGCAGCAAGGACTGCCAGAAGGACCGCGCACGCCCTGTTCCGCATGAACCCCTCTCTTCCCGGCCCGGCCTGCCCCAGACGCAATTCCCGGCTCCCGGAGAAACGGCGCGCGAGCAGCCCCGAAATGCTAACCGAACGACGCGCCCGCAGCAAACGGCAGGTTCGCCCGCCCGGCATCCACCGAACAAGCGCTGGAAGACGCGCAATGCATGCAAGACCCCGCATCCTGTTTCACTCCTCCCTGAGCGAGCGGGCGAAATAGTCGGTGAGCGGCTTGGCGAGCCAGTCCAGCGGCGCGCGCGCGCCGGTCTGCAGATAGGCTTCCACCGGCATGCCCGGCGCGAGCGCCAGCGCCCGCCCGGCGCGTTCGGGCCCGACCGGCGCGCCGATGGCGATCTCCACCTCATACCAGGCAAGCCCGCTGCGCTCGTCCGCAAGCGCATCGGCCGAGACCCTGACCACCTCGCCGCCATATTCCGGCGTGGTGCGCGCCGGGAAGGCCGAGAAGCGCAGCACCGCCGGCTGGCCCGGCCAGACCTGGTCCACATCCGTCGGCGCAATGCGCGCCCGTACGGTGAACGACGCCGCCTCCGGCACCACCTTCGCCACCGGCTCGCCCGGCTGCAGCACCTCGCCCACCGCCGAGACCGCAAGATCATGGACCACGCCCGCCGCCGGCGCCCGCACATCGAGACGCCCGAGCCGCTCCCGGAGCCCGCCCAGGCGCTCGCGCAAGGCCGTCTCCCGCGCCTGCACGTCCCGCGCCTCGGCCTCCGCCCCCTCAAGGCGCTCCGCCCCGATCTGCAGGATCTGCACCTCGATCTCCGCCATGCGCCCGCGCGCCTCCGCGATCCGCGCCTCCGTCTCGCCCGCCTCGCCCTCGATCAGCGCCCCGGTCCGCTTCAGCGCCATCACCTCCGACAATTCCGCAAGCCCCCGGTCGAACAGGCGCTGCTTCGCCCTCAGCTCCTCCGCTACAAATGCCTTGCGCCGCCCGAGCGCCCGCAATTGCGCCTCAAACCCCGCAATCTGCCGGCGCGCCTGCCCGATGCGCTCGCGCAACTGCGCCACAAGGCCCGCGCGCGTCGCCCGCCGCGCCTCGAACAAGCGCCGATGGCCCGCCATCGCCGCTTGCGCCGCCGGGTCGGCAACGAGCTCCGCATCCCAGGCGATCCCGTCCGCCTCCAGCGCCTCTGCCTCCAGCCGGTTGCGGCGCGCCACGAGTTCGCGCAGTTCCACTGCAAGCGACGCTACCGCCGCCTCCAGCGCCGCTCCGTCGATCCGCACCAGCACATCGCCTGCTGTCACACGGTCGCCGTCCCGCACCCGGATCGCCGCCACCGCGCCGCCATCGACATGCTCCACGAGCTGCTCACCGCCTTCGGTCGCCACACGCCCTCCCGCCACGACCGCCCCCGATATGGACGCCAGCAGACCCCAGCCGAACACGCCGCAGCCCAGAAGCGCCAGGCACGCCAGCCCCAGAACAAGACTCCGGCGCATGGAGATCGTCCGCAAGGCCGGCCTGTCCGGCGGCGCCGGCGGCGGCGCGGGCAGGGCGCCTGCCGACCCGTCCCTTGCCTCGATTGCGAGGGCCTGCGCCATCACTCCCCGCCGCCGTCCGGCAGCACGCGCACCGGCCCGCCCGGAACCGGGCGCTGCACCGCAAGCCGCCCCTCATGCATCTCCAGAACGAGGTCGCACTGGGCGAAGGCGCTCTTGCGGTGCGCCACCACCACCGCCGCGCCGGCCCGCTGCTTCAATGCCCGGAGCGCCCCGTTCAGTGCCGCCGCCCCCTCGATATCCAGATGCGCGTCCGGCTCGTCCAGCACCACCACGGCAGGATCGTCGAAGAACGCCCGCGCCAGCGCGATCCGCTGGCGCTGCCCTCCCGACAGCATCGCGCCCCCCGACCTCACCCGGAACCCGTAGCCGCCCGGCAGGCCCAGGATCATCCGGTGCGCCCCCGCCTGCCGCGCCGCCAGCACCACCGCCTCCGCATCCGGGTTGGGGCGGAACCGCGCGATGTTGTCCGCCACCGTCCCGTCGAACAGCACGATCTCCTGAGGAAGCCAGCCGATATGATAGGCCCGCGCGGCGTCGCCATACTGGTCGAGCGACGCCCCGTCCAGGCGCACGGAGCCCCGCACCGGCGTCCACACGCCTGCCAGCGCCCGCGCGAGCGTCGACTTGCCCGACCCCGACGGACCCGTGATCCCCACCGCCCGGCCCGGCTCGATGCGCAGCGATACGCCCTGCACGGTCGGCTTCTTCCCGCCCGGCGGCACGACCGTCAGCGTCTCCGCCTCCAGCAGCGAGCGCGCCGCCGGCAGCGCCATCGGCTCGGGCTCCTGCGGCGTCTCCTCAAGAAGCTTCGCCAGCGAGCGCCGCGCCTGCAGCGTGCGTTGCAGCACCGGCCATTGCGCCACCGCCTGGTCCACCGGCGCCAGCGCCCGGCCCAGCAGGATCGACGCCGCGATCATCACCCCCGGCGTCACCTCTCCCCGGATGGCCAGCCATGCCCCGAGGCCCAGCATGGTCGATTGCAGGAAGATCCGCAGCGTGCGCGCCGTTACCGAGAACGCCCCGCCCACGTCCGAGGCCGCGATCGTCGCATCCAGCGCCCGCACCCGCGCCGCCGAGACGCGCGCGATCGCCGCGTCCCTCATGCCGAGTCCCCGCACCGTCTGCCCGCCCGCCCGGAACTGGGCGGCGATATGGTCCGCTTCCTCCCCCGCCTCCCCGGCATCGGCCGACAGCGCCTTCGTCCGCGACTGGTTGAGCAGCGTCAGCGCCAGAAGCAGGACGCCCGACACCACCGCCAGCACGCCCAGATAGAAGTGGAACACGAACAGCACCGCCAGGAAGACCGGCGTCCAGGGCGCATCGAAGAAGGCGAACGGGCCCGGGCCCGACGCAAAGCGCTGCATCGCCTCAAGGTCCCTCAGCCCCGTCGCCGGCCCCGAGTGGTCCTGCGGGTCCCGCCCCACCCGGTCCAGTATGGCCCCCAGCACGCGCGCATCGAGGCGCTGCTGGAACCGCGCCCCGACACGCGCCAGCATCCGCGCCCGCGCATGGTCGAGACAGCCCATCATCAGGAACAGGAACGCCGCAATGCCCGCAAGCGCCACAAGCGTCGCCTCCGAGCGCGAGGACAGAACCCGGTCGTAGAGTTGCAGCATGAACAGCGGGCCGGTCAGCATCAGCAGGTTCACGAACGCGCTGAACACGCCGATCGTCACGAGGAAGCGCCGGCCCTCCGACAGCGCCTCGCGGATCTCGCTGGCTCCGGACCGGCCGCTCATCGCCCGGCGCTCTCCTGCAACCCGGTCGGCATCTTCACCGGTCCCGGGGCCGCACCAGCGATGCCGGGCGGCGTTCCCGCGCTATGCGGAACAGCGAGAATGTCTGGTTGACGTAGTTCACTGCCCCCGAAATATGCTCGAGATAGGCCTCCAGTTCCGGCGTGTGCGCTGCCTCCACAAGCTGGAACGGGCGGTCCGGCGGCACGGTCTCGAACTGGCAGTAGAACAGCGGCTCCCCCCGGGAGAGCCGCAACGCCTTCTCCGTGTCGTGCCACTCGAACGCCCACATCAGCGGGCGCGGCCAGACGTCGATCGGAAAGCGCCCGCCGAACAGCGTGCCCGGCCAGGGCTCGGACCGGTAATACATGAAGGGCGGGACCTGCGAGAGATAGACCGGCTCGTCCGACACGAATATCCAGGGCAGGCTTATTTGCACCGTGGGGCGGTCAGGGTAGCGCCACTCCGCCTCGTTCACCATATGGACCAGATCGGAAAGCTTGCTCGCCCGCACCGGCGAGGCCGCACCCGCAAGGTTGCGCAGGCCGGGCCGGCCCTCCTTGTCGCGCGCGAAACCCAAATGCAGGTCGAACGGGCACCTCACCTCCACATGGCGGCTCTCCAGGTTGAGGATCGCCGGGCAGCGCGAGGCCGACTTGCCGTGGCGACGGTCGGTCTTCGCAGAGCGCAGCCGGGACGGCGCCTCGTAGACCACGGCGCCGCGCTCCTCCTTCAGAAGCCAGCCGATCCTCACGGGCCCCGAGCCGGCCTCGGGAAGCGCGTGCGTCAGCGTCAGGCGGAAATCGGCCAAATCATCGGTCATGGGCAGGCAACGTCCCCCGTGCAGGTCCGTGATGTTTGCTGGGCGAATATTTGCGGCACGCCCGGGAAACGGGAGCGTCAGCAGAAAGGAGCCCGCCCGGCATGCCAGTCGGCATCCCGGGCGGGAGTCATGCGCCTGCTGCGAATCAGGCGAACAGGAAGTCCTCGCTGGTCAGGTCCGCCGCGCTGACCTTCAGAAAAGTGATCGATCCGCGATCCGCATCGTCCTTCACTGTCACCACCGCATGACCGTTGGCATTATCCTTGATCTCGAGGTCGTCGAAGGTCAGGTCCCCGTTTGAGGTGAAATGAACCTTTTCCGTACCGTCCTCGAAATCATGGATCGTGTCATTCCCGAACTCCCCGGCCCCGTACTGGAACAAGTCCGCGCCGTCGCCGCCGGTCATGTTGTCATCCCCGGCGCCGCCCGTCAGATAATCGCTCCCAGCGCCGCCATACAGGTTATCGTTGCCTACGCCGCCATACAGGGTCTCGTTACCGCGGGCGCCGCCCTCGCCATCGCTACCGCCATACAGGTCGTCGTTCCCTTCACCACCCCACAGTTTATCGACCCCGATACCGCCATAAATCGTGTCGTTTCCGCCACCGCCATGAAGGTCATCATTGCCCTCCTGACCGTAAAGGATGTCGTCTCCACCCTGGGCGGAGAAGATATCTTCCCCGTCATCGCCGGTCATCGTTTCGCCTGCGTCGGTGCCGAGAGTAACGTAGGCGGCGGTTTCGCTGTATTTGCCGTCCGGGCTGTACACCCCCTTGATGGCGATCGTCTTCATTGCTCCGATACCCTCCAGGGTGATCGAGGAGCCCGTTTCCTTGACTGTCACGGTCACATTCTTGTCGTCACCGATCGCCACCGCCAGGTCGTCATAGTCCAGACCGGCGCCCGTGAAGTCCAGAATGTCTCCGTCTTCGCCGGCATCGAAATCCTTGATGACATCATTGCCGAACGTCGCGCTGCCATAGGCAAAGGTGTCCCTGCCCGCGCCGCCGTAAAGCTCGTCATTACCGCCCTCGCCGGAAATCCAGTCGTCGCCGCCTTCGCCGAAAATGCAGTCGTCCTTGTCGGTACCGGTGTGTCGCTCACCAGCCTCGGTACCGCGGATTTCATTTTTCGGAGGCTCAATGGGATCATCGGTGTCAGGCGGAACAAGCCCAACCATCCAAGGGGAAGGAGCGGTCTTGGACACTCCAGTCACGCCCTTTAGGGTAATCGTCGAGCCCGTCTCTAACACCGTCACGACAGTATCGCCGGGCTCCCCGTCTGCGATCTTTAGGTCGTCAAACGACAGGCGGGAACCCTCGAAGTTGATCTTGTCCGCGGCGACATTGAAATCCCAGATTTCATCATTGCCGAACGTCGCGTCGTTATAGGCGAATGTGTCCTCGCCATCGCCGCCGTAAAGATCGTCGTCACCCGCAGCACCGATAAGCACATCGTTGCCGGCAAGTCCGAAGATCTTGTTGTTCTCCGCGTCACCGATCAGTTTCTTGTTGGTTTCCCCATCGTCGTTTCCACCGGTGCCATAGATGCCCTCCAGCCCGATGACGTTGGTCGTGAGGTTGTCCATGAGGTCAGCCTTGGCTATTCCCTCCAGAGTGATCGAGTTCTCACTGTCAAGCGTAATGATCGTTTTCACGCCCGCAGCGCCGGTTTCCTCCGTGATCGTCAGGTCGGCGAGCGACAGGCCCAAACCCCTGAAGTCCAACCTGTCCACACCGACCTTGAAGTCCGAGATGACATCGTTGCCGAACGTCCTGCTGTCATATCCGAAGGTGTCCACGCCCGAGCCGCCGTCAAGCGTGTCATCCCCGGCGCCGCCGTAAATCCAGTCGTTCCCGGCGCCGCCATAAATCTTGTCGCCGCCGTCGCCGCCATAGAGCGTGTCATTCCCGGCTTTGCCGAGGAGTTCATCGTCATCGGCGCGACCATAGAGCGTGTCGACCCCGGCGCCTCCGTCCAAATCATCATCGCCGTCGCCGCCATCGAGTATGTCGTCTTCGCCACCGCCAACCAGGGTATCATCTCCGGTGCCGCCATAGAGGTGGTCATTGCCTGCATGGCCATACAACTCGTCATCGCCGGCGCCGCCATAGAGCGCGTCATTACCGATGCCGCCGCGCAGCTCATCGTTGTCCGCGCCGCCATAGAGCGTGTCAACGCCATCGCCGCCATAGAGCGTGTCGTTCCCGTCGCCGCCGCTCAGAACGTCATCGCCGGCGCCACCATACAGAGTGTCATCCCCGGCCAAGCCGCGAAGCTCGTCATCGCCGCCCAGGCCCTTGAGTTCGTCGTTGCCGTCGTCGCCAATGAGTATGTCAATCCCGATGCCGCCACGGAGTTCATCGTCCCCGGCCCCTCCAACGAGCGTGTTGTTGCCAGCACCGCCGTAGAGCCTGTCGTTGCCTTCGCCGCCAAAGAGCGTGTCGTCGCCCGCACCGCCGTAGATGTCGTCGTCGCCCGTATGGCCGGAGAGCCGGTCGTCGCCGCCAAGGCCGAAAATCTTGTCGGCATTCGCGGTGCCGCGCAGCACGTCGAGGCCCTCGGTGTCGTAGATGCCCACCAACCCGACGGTAATGTCCACAAAGTCGGACGCGGACAGCCCCGTCACGCCCTTCAAGGTGATCGTGGAGCCCGTCTCCGTGACCGACACGACCGTGCCGCCATCCCTTTCCTCGATGTTCAAGTCGGCGAGCGACAGGTCGGAGCCGGTGAAGTCCAGCTTGTCCGCGCCGACCTCGAAATTCTTGATGATGTCCTGGCCGAACGTCCTGCTGTCATACACAAAGGTGTCTGCGCCCGCGCCGCCATCAAGCGTGTCATTCCCGGCGCCGCCATCAAGCGTGTCGTTCCCGGCGCCGCCGTAAAGCTCGTCATCGCCGGCGTCACCGGAAAGAGTTTCCCTCCCGTTGCTGCCACGGAGCACATCGTTCCCGATGCCGCCATACAGCTTGTCATTGCTGCCGCCGCCATGGAGCGTGTCGTTCCCGGCCCCGCCATAGAGCGTGTCGGTCCCGGCCCCGCCGGCCAGCGTGTCGTCCCCTCCGCCTCCGCGGAGGGTGTCGTTGCCCCTTCCACCAAAAAGCCGGTCCACGCCTCCATCGCCATAGAGCTCGTCATCGCCGTTGCCACCATAGAGCTCGTCGTTCCCGATACCGCCATAGAGCGTATCGATCCCGATGCCGCCATAGAGCTTGTCATTCCCGGCGTCGCCATAGAACGTGTCGTCGCCGCCGACGCCGCTCAGCGTGTCATTCCCGACGCCTCCATAGAGCGTGTCATTCCCGACGCTGCCGTAAAGCTCGTCATCGCCTGCCAGGCCATAGAGCGTGTCGTCGCCGCCCAGGCCATTGAGAATGTCGTTGTACTTCGTACCCCGCTTCGTGTCGTCGCCGTCGCTGCCCTTGAAGATGATGCCGCCGTCGTCCTTTTGCTGCGTCGTCATGGCTTCTCCCCTGGTTTTCGGGTGTCGATAAGGAAAGCGCGACCCGCATTCGCGGATGTCGCGGATGGTGGAACAGGTCGTCGGGAGAAGGGCCTGTGCGATACCCTGCGGGCAGAAAGCCGGGCGAACAACTCCTCTTGCCGCGCCTGGCGGCCGGATGGCCCGATTGCTTCGAAAATCCGCAGAGCCACGAGTTCCCCTCTTCACTGAAGGGCCCCGTGAAGGGCCCCGTGAAGGGCCCCGTGAAGGGCCCCGTGAAGGGCCCCGTGAAGGGCCCCGTGAAGGGCCCCGTGAAGGGCCCCGTGAAGGGCC
>JAJEGJ010000121.1 GCA_022819905.1 Alphaproteobacteria bacterium | reverse complement strand
CGTTCCGGGTCCGGCGGCCGCACATTCCGCCGCTCTGGGCCAAGCGACTCTCCGGCGTGAAGTACGCGGTCCTGGCCGTCCTCCTGGTGCTTACGTTCGTGGATTTCGAGTGGGCTGCGTGGGCGGCCGGCATCGAGCCGTTCAAGACCGCGATCACGCTCCGCTTCGATGCGCCGACGGCGGCGGTGCTGTGGGCGGGCGGGCTCCTCATCCTGGCGCTGTTCGTGGAGCGCGCCTTCTGCCGGTTCCTGTGTCCGCTTGGCGCCGGCCTCGCGATCCTCGGCCGGATCCGCGTGTTCTCGTTCCTCCGGCGTCGCCCCGAGTGCGGTAGTCCCTGCCAGGCCTGCGGGCCAGTCTGTCCCACCGGCGCCATCGATCGGTCGGGCAAGATCAACATGAGCGAATGCTTCTACTGCCTGGACTGCCAGGTCCTGCACGACGACAAAACCCGTTGCCCACCGCTCGTCGCACAACTGAAGGCGCGAGCCGCCCGGCAGGACGCCCCGAGACCGGCCACCGCGCCGGCCTAGCCGGCGGGCCCCGCCGGACCGACGGGTGGCCGGCGGTCCCGATCGGCAGAGAGCAGGGCAGGCGAACGGCCGGAAACTCGCGAGCGGCCACGCCGTCCGCCAGGCTGACGGCCTCCGCCACGACACGGGGTGAGATCCCCGGTGACCGCGCGGCGCGTCACATACGTTCCACGAGGGCTGCGCCGCCTTCCTTGGCAGGCGATTGTCAGGGGAGGGAGTGGACACCGGAACTGGGGGGACGCCCGGGGTGGGCCAGGTACCGGGCCGCGTGTCCGAGGCGGCAGACCGATGGCACGACCGTGCCGCTTCGTGAGGCCCGTGGCCAATGGTCGTATGATAAATTGCGTCGTTGACGTCAGCATTGCAGGAACGTGTCGAAACGCTCATGGCCGGCCATTCGCAATTCAAGAACATCATGTATCGCAAGGGCGCGCAGGACGCCAAGCGGTCCAAGATCTTTTCGAAGCTCTCGCGCGAGATCACGGTCGCCGCCCGGTCCGGACTCCCGGATCCTGACAAGAATCCCCGGCTCCGCTCGGCGGTTCTGGCCGCCCGGGCGGAGAACATGCCGAAGGACCGGATCGAACGTTCGATTCAGAAGGCGCAGGGCCCCGCGGCGGGAAGCGACTACCAGGAGGTCCGGTACGAGGGCCATGCCACGGGCGGAGTGGCGGTCATCGTCGAGGCCCTGACCGACAACCGGAACCGAACGGTCTCGGAGGTGCGTGCTGCCTTCGGAAAGCATGGGGGGACGCTCGGGGAGACCGGCAGCGTCGGTTTCGCCTTTTCGCGTCAGGGCGTGATCCGGTACGCGGCCGACACGGCCGATGCTGACAGCATGCTGGAGGCCGCGGCCGAGGCCGGTGCCGACGACGTGATTTCCGGCGCCGGCATGCACGAGGTTCGGACAGAGTCGGACACGTTCGGCGCGGTCAGGGATGCCCTGAGCGAGCAGTTCGGAACCCCGACCAGCGCTCGTCTGGAGTGGGTTCCGCACACGATGGTGCCCGTGGATGAGCATCAGGCGCGAACGCTCTTCCGCATGATCGAGGTGCTGGAAGACAATGACGACGTGCAGTCCGTCTCCGCCAATCTGGAAGTGTCCGACGAGGTCCTCGAGAAACTGCGAGAAACCACCTGACTCAGGCCCGCCCAACGGATCCCTGACGCGCTGTGCCCGAGCCTATGCGTTTGATCGGCCTGGATCCGAGTCTGACCCGTACCGGCTGGGGGATCATCGACGTGATGGGCCGGGACATCGCCTTTGTGGCGTCGGGTGCAGTTCGGACCAATCCGAAGCAGACGATGGCCGAACGCCTGGGTCACCTCGATTGCGAGCTCGGCAAGGTTCTCGAGGCGCACGATCCTTCCGAGGCCGCGCTCGAGCAGATTTTCGTCAACCGCAACCCGCGGTCGACGCTGGCACTCGGGCTGGCGCGCGGCGCCGTGTTCGTGTCCGTGGCCCGGCGCCAGCTGCCCGTGCACGAATACGCGCCGGCGACGGTCAAGCAGGCCGTGACCGGGCAGGGAAATGCGACCAAGGAGCGCGTGGCCGCGCTGGTCCGGGCATTGTTGCCCAGGGCCACCCTGGAGACCCATGACGCCTCGGACGCCCTGGCGGTCGCGATCTGCCATGCGAACCACGCCCGGTCGCACGCGCGGTTTGTCATCACGGGTGGCTGCCCGTGATCGCCAAGCTGCGCGGCATTCTGGATTCGACGGGGGACGGCTGGGCCTTGATCGACGTGGGCGGGGTTGGTTACCAGGTGACGTGCACCCGCCGCACGCTAGGCTGGCTGCTCAGTGCCGGGCCGGAGGCGGAAATCCTGGTGCATACGAGTGCCCGCGACAATGCGGTCGAACTCTTCGGGTTTCGGGACGATGCCGAGCGAAGCTGGTTCCGGGCCCTGCTCACCATCCAGGGGATCGGTGCCAAGACCGCGTTGGCGACACTTGACGCGCTGGCGCCGGCCGAACTCGAACAGGCCGTGGCCGCGAGCGACGCCAAGGCCATCGCGCGGGCCGAGGGGATCGGCGCCAAGGCCGCCTCGCGCATCATCGCGGAACTCAAGCACCGCGTCGGCACTCTCCCGACCGCTCCCGACGCCGGTCCGGGTTCCGATGCAAACGCCTACCGCGATGCTGTCGAGGCGCTCGTTGCCCTCGGGTACGGCCGGCTCGAGGCAGTCGGCGCACTTTCGAGTGCGCAGGCGCAGCATCCCGATGTCAGTGCGGAGGTTCTCGTCAGGCATGCGCTCCAGGCGATAGCCCGATGAGCGGGGGCGAGCCTGTCGACGCGGTGCGGGTGGTGGCTGGCGGCCCGCGACAGTCCGCAGACCGGGCGCTCCGGCCCACCCGGTTCGATGAATTCGTCGGGCAGGAACGCAATCTCGCGAACCTTCGGGTGTTCATTCAGGCGGCGAGCACGCGTGGCGAGGCACTCGACCATGTCCTGCTGCACGGACCGCCGGGTCTCGGCAAGACGACGCTCGCACACATCATCGCGGAGGAGCTCGGGACTGGCATCCTGGCGACGTCAGGTACGGCGCTCGGGCGGCCGGGCGACCTTGCCGCGATCCTGACCAACCTCGACCCGCGCGACGTCCTGTTCATTGACGAGATTCACCGGCTGCCCGTGACCGTGGAGGAAACCCTGTATCCGGCCCTCGAGGATTTCCGCCTCGACATCATGATCGGACGCGGCCCCAGCGCGCGTACCATGCGAATCGAGCTGCCGCCGTTCACGGTCGTCGGCGCCACCACCCGCGTCGGGCGCGTCTCAAACCCAATGCGTGAACGGTTCGGCATTCCGTTTCATGTCAACTTCTACAGGCCCGAGGAACTGCAGCAGATCGTTGCCCGCGGCGCCGCGCTACTCGGCTTGGACCTTGCCCCGGATGCCGCCGGCGAAATCGCCAGAAGGGCACGCGGTACTCCACGGGTGGCAGCACGGCTGCTCCGCCGCGTCCGCGATTTCGCAACGGTCCGGGGCGCAAATGCGGTCGTCAAGGGCGATGCCGAATCCGCGCTGGAGCAGCTTCACATCGACGCCGACGGGCTGGATGCCTTGGACCGCCGCTACCTCGACTGCCTGGTCCGAAGCTACGAAGGCGGGCCGGTCGGGATCGAATCGCTGGCCGCAGCGCTCTCGGAAGAAGTCGAGACGCTTCAGGACGTGGTGGAGCCGTTTCTCCTGCAGGCAGGCTTTGTCCAGCGGACCGCAGCCGGACGTGTCGCGGCCGGATTGGCCTGGAGGCGGCTGGGCCTGAAACCTCCCAGTCCGGGGACCATTCCCGGATTGTTCCCGGCAGACGTTGCGCCCGAAGCCGGAACCGCCGATGACGGATGACGCTGTTCCGACGAGCGGTTGCTTTCGGAACGGCACGCATGTCCTGCCGATCCGGGTGTATTTCGAAGATACCGATGCAGGTGGCATCGTTTATCATGCGGGGTACCTCCGCTACGCGGAGAGGGCCCGGACGGAGATGTTGCGCTGCCTCGGCATCGAGCACACGCTCATGCTGGCCGAGCACAGCGTGTTCTTTGTCGTTCGCGAGATGCATGTGCAATTTCACGCCCCGGCCCGCCTTGACGACGCGCTCGAAGTGCATACCAGAACGGATTCCGCAAGCGGGGCTAGGCTACGGCTTTCGCAAACCGTTCGTAGTCGAGACGCGGTGCTGGTGGAGTTCGCGTTGACCTTGGCCTGCGTGACAAGGGAAGGGCGCCCGCGTCGCTGGCCCGCACGCGTAGCAGCGGCAATTGCCAACTTGACCCGACCGTAATTCCGGACATCTTCAGGTACATGGACGAATTTCTCACCACCACGGGTGACATCGATCTGACGATCTGGGGCTTGGTGCTGCAGGCCGACATCGTGGTAAAGGCCGTGCTGGTCGTACTGGTCCTGGCCTCGGTCTGGAGCTGGGCGGTGATCATTCAAAAGATGGGCCGACTGCGATATCTCAAGCGAAAGGCCAGCCAGTTCGAGCAGACGTTTTGGTCGGGGGGCTCGTTGGAGGAGCTGCACCGGCATCTCCAGAGCCGCCCCGATCACCCGCTGGCCGCGGTGTTCGTGTCCGGCATGAACGAGTGGCAGCGGTCGGTCACGCAGACCGAGCGCCAACGAACCATTGCGGCCGGCCTGAGCGAGCGGATCGGACAGGTGATGCACGTTACCGTCACCCGGGAGATGGACGCGCTGGAAAGGAACGTCGGCTTCCTTGCGACGGTCGGTTCGACGGCACCGTTCGTCGGTCTGTTCGGGACGGTCTGGGGGATCATGAACAGCTTCCAGTCGATCGCCGTGAGCCAGGACACGTCGCTGGCAGTGGTGGCTCCAGGCATCGCCGAGGCCTTGTTTGCGACGGCGCTCGGACTGTTGGCCGCCATCCCGGCGGTGGTGGCCTACAACAAGATTTCCAGCGATCTGAATCGCTATGCGGCGCGGCTGGAGACGTTTGCGAGCGAACTTGGCGCGCTGCTGTCGCGACACATTGACGAGAACCACACTTGAACATCGACCCGGTTCAGCACAAGGCGCGTCTCGGGCGGGCCCCCCGGGCCCCCATGTCGGAGATCAACGTCACCCCGCTCGTCGACGTGATGCTCGTCTTGCTGGTCGTATTCATGATCACCGCGCCGCTGCTGACCACGGGTGTGAGCGTCAACCTCCCGGAGGCAGATGCGGAACCCATCCCGGGCAACGATGAACCCATCATCGTGACGGTACAGGCCGACGGGCGGGTGCTGCTGCTCGATACGCCGGTCGAGATCAAGACCTTGGCGGCCAAGCTGGCCGCCATTCAAGGGGCCCGGTCCGGTCAGCGGGTGTTCGTACGCGGCGACCGAGATGTAGACTACGGACGGATCATGGAAGTGATCGGACTCATTTCGGCGTCAGGCCAGCATCGCGTGGCACTGGTGACGGTCCCGCCCAACACCGACGGGCCCTGACGCCGTGGGCCGGAGTGTCATTCTATCGGTCCTGTTGCACGCTCTCTTCGTGACCCTGGCAGTGGTGGGCCTGCCAACGTTGTCGCGGCCGATCGTGCTGCCGCCCTCGATCGACGTGGAGGTGGCCCAGGCTCTCGAGCCTGCACTGGAACCGGCAGAGGCCCCACCGCCGCCGGCGATGCCGCAGCGGGAGCAGGAGCCGGCGGATCCGGCACCCGCACGACCGCCGGAACCGGTCGCAGCGGCGAGCCCTCCGGAACCCGAAGCCGTCGAGGCACCCGTTGACGACGCGCCTCCGCCGCCGCCCAAACCAGCACCGGTAGCGGCGGCACCTCCTGCTCCCGCGCCGCCCAGCCCCGAGCCGCCAGCTTCGGAATCAGCGCCCCCGCCCCCGGCGCCCACCGTGGTCGAGCCGGAACCCGTAGAGCCCGAAATCCCTGAGCCCCCGCCCCCGCAGGTGGCGCAGGCCGATCCTCCTCCCGCACCGGCGGCGCCACCACCGCCATCGCGTTTCGACGACATGCTCCGTGACCTCTCCGAACGGGAACCTCCGCCGCCGGAAGCCGGGGAAGCCGAGACTAAACTGGAGGAAACGCTGGAGCGCCTGGCGGCACTTGAACCGGCACCACAGCCGGACGCGCGCGACACGCCCGAAGATCGCTTCGCGCGGGCCCGGATTTACGGTTTGATTCAGAGACAGATTCAGGCCAACTGGAGGCGCCCGCCGGCACTTCAGGAGGTTGACGACATGGTTGTGAGCCTGGACTTCCAGCTGCAGCCGGACGGAACCATCCACGATCTTCACATTTCGGATGCGGAGCTTGACCGGATCGATCGGAACGCGCTCCTGCGGCCGCTGCTTGACAGTGCCCAGGCCGCGATCCTGAGGACCGGCAAGATCACCGGGCTGCCGCCGGAGGAGTACGCACTGTGGCGGCGCGTGCGGTTAAACTTCCGTCCACCGCGCTAGCCCGCCAGGTGCTCTCGATGCCACGCATGTCAGCTTTTCTCCGTCTCACGACGCCGTTCGCCGTCCTGCTTGTTGCCGGCCACTCTGCGGTGGCGCAGGAAGGGCCGCTGGAAATTGATATCACCGAGGGGCGGATCGAGCCCGTTCCCTTCGCCTTGACGCTCGATGTGGAAGGAAATCTGTTGGCGACAGACGCCGGCGATATCGGTGATGTCGTCGTCAACGACCTCCAGAGTTCGGCTCTTTTTCGGCAGATCAATCCGGATGCGTACATGCAAAGCGCGGCGGACGCGGCAGAGCAGCCGCGGTTCCGCGACTGGCGGATCATCGATTCTCAGGTGCTCATTGCCGGGTCGGTTCGCGACAGGGGTGACGGGACGATCGAGGTGGCGGTCCGGGCCTGGGACGTCTATGGCGGCCGGGAGATGGTCGGTGTCCGCCTGAACGGACCTTTGGCGCTCACACGTCGGATGGCGCACGTGCTGGCTGATCGAATCTATACGCGTGTCACGGGCGAGCCCGGGTACTTCGATACGCGCATCCTGTACGTGGCTGAGTCGGGGCCTGCGACGGAGCGTGTCAAGAGGCTCGCGATCATGGATCAGGACGGGGCCAACCACGAGTACCTGACGGATGGATCGCATCTGGTCTTGACGCCGCGCTTCTCGCCCGACGGAAAAGGTGCGCTGTACTTCAGCTACCAGGGCCGGGAGCCGAGCGTGTTCCGATACGATCTGGACGCCGGCAGAAGCGAGGAATTGGGGCAGTTCTCCGGCATGTCGTTCGCGCCCCGGTTCCACCCGGAGGGCACCGCGGTTGCCATGTCGCTGGCACGCGAGGGGGTGACCAACGTCTTTACGTTGGATTTGGCGACCGGAGATCTTCTGCAGCTGACCCGCGGCCGCGCGATCGACACGTCGCCGAGCTACAGCCCCGAGGGCGACAGGATCGTCTTCAGTTCCGACCGATCGGGGCGACCGCATCTGTTCGTGATGGATTCCGGAGGCGGGGTGGCCCGGCGGATCAGTTTCGGAGAGGGAAGCTATACCACCCCGGTCTGGTCGCCCCGCGGCGACTACATTGCGTTCACAAAGTCGGTGAAGGGGCGCTTCTACATCGGACTCATGCACCCGGACGGCACCGGCGAACGGCTGATCGCGGACGGCTTCCTGGTGGAGGGGCCGAGCTGGGCGCCCAATGGACGACTGCTGGCGTTCGCGCGAACCGAACCGGCTCCGGGCAGCGCCGACACGATTCGGATCTACACGATCGACATCACGGGCAACCGGGAACGCGAACTCCCGACCCCCACCGATGCTTCGGATCCTTCCTGGGGCCCCTATCAGGCGACCAGGTCGTAAAGACCAGACTTGGCCGAGGCTTGCGCGCGGCTCGGGGCCAGCCGACCAGCCTCCTGTCGCCCGTCATCCCCGTGTCAGATGTGACGGTGCCCGTCATGAGCACGTCTCAGTGGCCCGGGCGGGTGACCGAGTTCAAGACTGCGCCGAAGGCCCGGGGGTCTTGGACGGGAAGCGGTGCGCACCGTCCGAAGGTTGAGCAAAGCGTTGCGGGCCAGCTCGGAAGAGGCAACATGCATGAGGATGCTGTCACCGACGCGAGACCCTGACTCTCTCACCGAGTCGATCGCGAGGTCCGGATAGCGTTCGGACTAGCGTGGTCGGCCAGCTGCCCGGCAAGCGGGGCCGGAGCATCATCTCGCGCCATAGGATGGCAACGAAGCTGCGCACCAGATCGTCTAGCGCGCGTTGGCCGGTCGGCAAGACGGTGACGGCGATGCCGGCTGCGGGTACGCCCTAGGCGGCAGCGATGCGCTCGACCCGGATCGTCTGTTCGAGACCGCGTGACTGGGCGAGGTCGAAGGCCAGCTGCATCCCAAGCCAGGTTTCCGGTGTGGACCCGAACGCTTTCGACAGGCGATAGGCCATCTCGACCGAGACCGCAGCATTCTCGTTCACCAGATTGGATAGGGTCTGACGCGCGACTCCGAGCCGCCGTGCCCCTTCTGTGACCGACAGACCCAAAGGCTTCAGGCAATCCTCACGCACAATGGCTCCGGGATGGACAGGGTTGCTCATTGCCATGGCAGAACCTCCTAGTGTTAATCCACATAGTCGACATCCACGACATCGCCGTCATCAAACCGAAAGGTCACCCGCCAATTGGCGGAGACCGCCACCGCATGGTGACCGCGGAGCCGGTGCAGGCGATAGCCCGGAAGATCTATCGCTTCCGGGTCCGTGCTTCGGTCCAAGGCGGTCAGGATTCGCAAGAGTTTTGCAAGGTGCTCGGGCGCCACTCTACTTGACTGTCCACGCTCATACAGTTCCTTCAGGCCGCGATGTCGAAACGACCGGATCATGTGTCAATTGTACGCTGTCCATCGACAGTACTCAATTAATAGGGGGGCAGTCGAGCGAGCAGCCGGAGGACGAACGGCGCTAGCCGTGTCGGCGTCGAGCGGGCGCCGCGGCCAAACCTGCCAGACGCCGTGGCCAGCGGACGGGTTCCGGCACCGGCAGGCAGTGCACACCGGGTTCGATGGAGCCACTTCTTCATCGTTACCTGCCGCGGGCCCGCACGAAAGAAGCAATATCGCTGCCGATGCGATTCCGCTGAGCGCCATGGGCGGTGTCTGCAGGTGTGCGGGAGTAGCACCGTCTGAGGATGATTCCTTGGTTCCGCCACGGCAGAAGATGTACTGTGTCGACGGAAGTGGAGCGCGGACATGACAACACAGCGAAGTCTGGTAGCCCAAGCGGGCATCTTCAAAGGACTGCACGGCGGGATGGGGCTGGCGTCCAAGGGCATGGTGATCGCCTTCGTGGTCTTTACCGCCCTCAACGTGGAATTCGCCAACAGCATCTATTCGGCCGTGCGCGGATGGATCGAGTCGGCGCTCAACTGGTACTACGTGTCCGTGCTGCTGATCACGCTCTTCGTCTGCGTGTACCTGATGTTCAGCCGGTTTGGAAAGATCAGGCTCGGCAGCGATGACAGCAGGCCCGAGTTCTCCAACTTCTCGTGGTTCGCGATGCTGTTCTCGGCGGGTGTCGGTATCGGCATTCTGTTCTTCGGCATCGCCGAGCCGATGTTCTATTTCGACAATTCGGAGCCGTGGGGCTATCCCAACAATCCGTTTGCCGACATAGCCGGCTTTACCCAGATGAGCGAGCAGCGCGCAGTCGCTGCAATGCGCGTGACCTATTTCCACTGGGGGTTCCACGCCTGGTCGCTCTACGTGATCGTTGGCCTCTGTCTGGCCTACTTCGGTTTCCGCAAGAAACTGCCACTGACCCTGCGCAGCGCGCTGCACCCGGTCATCGGCGACCGGATCTACGGGCCGGTGGGCCACGCGGTCGATCTGCTGGCCGTGTTCGGCACCGTGTTCGGTGTGGCCACCTCGCTGGGTCTCGGTGTGTCGCAGATGGCGGCCGGGCTCAATTATCTGTTCGGAATCGATCCGGGGATCGTCACGAAGATTGTCCTGATCGGCGTGATCTCGGCCGTTGCAACCCTCTCGGCCGTCTCAGGTGTCGGCAAGGGCATCCGCATCATCTCGGAGTGGAACATCTGGCTGAGCATCGCGCTGCTGGCCTTCTTCCTGTTCGGCGGTCCGTTCAAGTGGCTGATGGGTTTCTTTGTCACGACAGCGGGTGATTACCTGTGGAACTTCATACCGATGGGCTTCCAGACCTTCAACGATCAGGGGGCCGCAGCGTGGCAGGGAGGCTGGACCATCTTCTACTGGGGATGGTGGATTTCCTGGGCTCCCTTCGTCGGCATGTTCATCGCCCGCATCAGCCGCGGCCGGACCATCCGCGAGTTCATGCTGGGCGTGATGTTTGTGCCGACCACGATCGCCTTCTTCTGGCTGTGCATCTTCGGCGGTTCCGCCATCTATCTCGAGCTGAATGCCCAGGGCGGCGTCGGCACTGCCGGCATCGCCGATCTGGTGCGCAATTGGGACCTGCCCGGGGCACTCTACGGCACGATCGACAAGGTGACGGCGGTCAGCTGGCTGAACTGGATCATGGCGGCCCTGGCGACCTTCCTGCTGGCGACCTGGTTCATCACCTCGTCGGATTCCGGGACACTGGTGATCACGACCATGCTCTCCATGGGCGACGATCACCCGCCGCAGCATTTCCGCATCGTTTGGGGTCTGGGTGAAGGACTGGTCGCCGCCATCCTGCTGCTCGCCGGCGGTCTGTTGGCGCTGCAGACGGCGTCCATCGCCGCGGCCCTGCCGGTCAGCGTGGTCCTGCTGCTGATGACCTACGGAATCCTCAAGTCGCTTCACGAGGACCCGAGCGAGGTCAAGGCTCCATCCGGGGACCGCGCCGCCGACGGCACGCGCATGGCCCAGGAATTGCACGCCTGACGAGCGGTACGGCACCGAGCTTCGCTGGTAGCCTCGGAGCCGTATGGCGATCGTCGATGCCGGGAACCGCTGGGCGCCCCACAGCCGTTCAACGGCGTGGGGCGCCCCGCGTTTGCCGATCGATCTAGCTACGAGCGCTCTTCACGCCGGTTCTGGCCACACAAAGTCTGGGCGAAGGCCCTCGTGCACCGGCCGGCCGTCGGTTGGCCTTGGGACACCTGTGGCCGGGTCGTAGAAGGCATGATAGGTCGCGGGCAGGCTCGCCGAATCGTAACCCATCAGGTTCGGCACGATCACGCGAATCCGGCGCTGCTTGTCGTCGAGCATAATCGGCGTGCCGCAGGTGGCGCAGACGCAGAGTTCCAGGGGGCCGTCCGGGTTCTGGTCGTTGAAGGGCTGACGGTTCAAGCCGTCAAGGTTGTCGACGTTGACATCCCCGTGCCGGAAGAACACCACGTGGGTCGTTGGCTGGCCGGTAACACGCTTGCAGACGGAGCAGTGGCAGGTGTGGTTGTCGATCGGTTCGGCGTCAGAATGCGTGTGGATGTGGTCACAGCCTCCGGAGTACTTGTTTGACATTGGTCTCGCCTCCTCGCTGGGTAGGACCGTGTCCCGGGCCGCATGCGAGGGCCTCGGGCCCAACACCGATGACAGCGGGTCGAGCGGAGGCTCTCAGGCTGCCCTTGGGACAGCTTGACGCTTGGATTGTCGCGCATACGGCCGCAGGATTCCAGCTTCAGGCATCTTCTTGCGACTGTGTGTTCGGCAAGTGCAACAAATTTAGGGAGCAAGACGTTGCTGGCCGCCGACGGTTTCCGGTACCACGCCGCGCGGGGAGAAACGCATCACCAGCAGCAGGATCACGCCCATCAGGATGGGGCGAACATGCGCCGCCGCCTCGACCAGGTGGACGCGAAACGGATCATCCGGCGGCATCGCTGCCGTCAAGGTTGCGACCGCCCACAGCGCGACCGGCTCGGCTTCGATCCAGCTCAACCAGACGATGAACCCGCCAAGCACCGCGCCGAGATTGTTGCCGGATCCCCCGACGATCACCATCACCCAGATCAGGAAGGTGAACCGCAACGGGATGTAGCTGGTGGGCGCGAATTGACCATCAAGAGTCACCAGCATTGCGCCGGCAACGCCAACCACAGCCGAGCCAAGCACAAAGACCTGCATGTGGCGCCGGTAGACATCCTTTCCCAGCGCCTCGGCGGCAGTCTCGTTGTCGCGGATCGCGCGCATCATTCGTCCCCAGGGCGAACGGAGTGCTCGCTCGCTGAGCAGCAGCACGACCAGGAGGACGGCTGCGAACAAGCCCGCGTAACAGAGCTTGACGAAGATGCTGGAGGCCTCGATTACCAGTTCGCGCAGCAGCGCCGCGGATTCCGTCTCGGTCAGTCCGGTGAGCGTGTCCCGGTGTAGCGAGTGCACCAGGTCTTGGAACCAATCCGCCCGCTGAAGGCCGATTTCGTAGGGTACCGGGCGGTCGAGTCCGGTGACGTTCTTCACCCCCCGGGCGAGCCAGTCCTCGTTCTTCAGTACTGCGATCACGATTTCGGAGATACCAAGCGTGGCGATCGCGAAGTAGTCCGCGCGCAGGCCGAGCGCCACGCGGCCGATCGCCCAGGCGGCGCCCGCGGCAAACACACCGCCCACTGCCCACGACATGACGATGGGAAGCCCGAGCCCGCCGAGATAACCCGTGGAAGACGGGTCGACGGCTTCGATGGCCTCCACCGCCGGATTGAAGAAGGCGCTGATCGAGAAGTATCCGGCGAGGGCTGCCACCGCCACGGCGGCGGTCCGGAGGGCGCCGGCCGGCAGCCGCCGGCAGGCAAGCCAGATCAGCGCCACCGTCAGACACGCCACTCCGGCGGCGAGCAGCAGGCTCGCGCCGCCCGCCGAGACGGCCTCATGGACCGGCGGCTGCGAGACCACCACCGCGGCGAGACCCCCCAATGCGGCGAACGCCATCGTCCCCACATTGAACAATCCGGCGTAGCCCCACTGGATATTGACGCCAAGCGCCATCACCGCCGAGATCAGGCAGAGGTTGAGCACCGCCAGGCTGACCGACCAGGACTGGCCCAGGCCGATCGACAGGAGCGCCGCCGCGACCACGCCGAAACCGATGGCGGCGCGAGCGTTCCCGCTCATGAGATACGCCCCCGAAACAGCCCGGTCGGCCGCCACAGCAGAACGACAACCAGGATCACGAATGAGACCGAGAGCTTGTAGTCGGTGGAGAGAAGCTGGACGAGGCCAACGGGACGCATGTCGTCGGGCAGGAGATACCCCAGGAACTTCTTGTAGGGGTAGGTGAGTGCGATTTCAGAGAAGGCGACCAGAAAGCCGCCCGCGATCGCCCCGTGCGGCTGGCCGATTCCGCCCACGATCGCGGCGGCAAACATGGGAAGCAGGAGCTGAAAGTAGGTAAATGGCTGAAAGCTCTTGTCGAGCCCGTAGAGGGTGCCGGCGACCGCCGCAAGCGAGGCCGCGATGGCCCAGGTCAGCAGGACCACCCGGTCCGGTTCGACGCCTGAAAGAAGGGCCAGGTCCTCGTTGTCGGAGTAGGCGCGCATCGCCTTGCCGGCGCGGGTACTCCGCAGGAACCAGAAGAGCGCCGCGACCGCGATGACTGCCAGGGCCAGGGTCAGGACCTGGGAGGTGCGGATCGACAGGCCCTCGGCAAGGCCTGTCAGGGTCTTGAACTCCCGCGCGTTGATCAGAAAGCGAGCGCCGTCCGAAAAGGATCGGTCATCCGGGCCGATGACCACCCGGACGACGCCGTTGAGGACGAACATCACACCGACCGAGGCAATGGCAAGCACCACCGGCGCGCTGCGTTTCTGACGATAGAACCGGAACACCGCCCGGTCGGCGGCCAGGCCGACGGCGATGGTCGCGGCGATGCCAAGGGGAAGGGCCAGCAATGCAGTCGGCAGGAGGCCCAGCCCGACGTCCCATGCCTGCAGCTGCCACGTCAGCAGGATCACGACCATCGTGCCGAACGCCATCAGGTCCCCATGGGAAAAGTTGGCGAAGCGCAGTATCCCGTAGACGAGCGTGATCCCGAGCGCGCCCAGCGCGAGCTGTGATCCATAGGCAAGCGCTGGAACGACGACGAAATTCGCCAGCAGGACCATCGCATTGACGACGTCGACTTCCATCGCCGGTCATCCGCCGAGAAACGAGCGTCGCACTTCCGGGTTGGTCAGCAGGGCCCGGCCACTGTCGGTAAACCGGTTCTCGCCGGTCACCAGCACGAACCCGCGATCCGCGATCGCCAGCGCCTGACGGGCGTTCTGCTCCACCATGAGCACCGCAATGCCCGCCTGCCGGATTTCGAGGATCCGGTCGAACAGCTCGTCCATGACGATCGGCGCGACGCCAGCGGTCGGCTCGTCAAGCATGAGCACGGCCGGTTGCGTCATCAGCGCGCGGCCGATTGCCACCTGCTGGCGCTGGCCGCCGGACAGTTCCCCGGCCGTCTGGCGACGCTTCTCCCCAAGGACGGGAAACAGTCCGAACACGCGTTCCATGCTTTCCGAGATGTCGTCGCGGCGCAGAAAGGCGCCCATCTCCAGGTTCTCCTGGACCGTCATGGTCGTGAAGATGTTGCCGGTCTGCGGAACAAACGCCATTCCTCGTCGCACGCGACCCTGCGGCGAGAGTTGGGTGATGGCTTGACCGGCCAGTCGAACCTCCCCCCGGCGGAGCCGCACCATCCCGAACAGGGCCTTCATGGCCGTCGACTTGCCGGCGCCGTTCGGGCCCACCATCACCACGATCTCGCCCTTGTCGACCGCAACGGTGCAGCCGCGCAGGATGTCGCCGCCGCCGTACCCGCCATACATGTCGGCGCCGGTCAGGAAGCTCATGCGGGACCAGCTGCCCCGGGACCACCGTTTCTCGACCTGGAGCCCAGGTAGGCTTCAATGACCCGCTCGTTAGACCGCACATCCATGGGGGAGCCTTCGACGAGGACCTTCCCCTCCGCCATCACGATCACCGGGTCGCAGAGCAGCGACACCAGCTCCATGTCGTGCTCGATCAGGCAGAAGGTGTATCCGTGATGGATATTGAGCCGGAGGATGGCGCCCGAGATGGAGCGCAGCAGCGTTCGGTTGACCCCGGCCCCGATCTCGTCGAGCAGGACTACCTTGGCGCCGGTCATCATGACGCGGGCGAGTTCCAGAAGCTTCTTCTGGCCGCCCGAGAGTTCACCGGCCGGCCTATCGGCAACTTCCTCGAGATTCAGGAACTCGATCACTTCTCCCGCCCGGCCCCGAAGCCTCGCTTCCTCCACGCGCACGCGGCCCCGGTGCAGCCACGCCCCGACAAGGCTCTCGCCGGTCTGGTTGCCGACCGACGCCATCAGGTTCTCTACGACGGTTAACGTGTTGAATTCATGGGAGATCTGGAACGTCCGTACCAAGCCCCTGCGATAGAGCTGGTGCGGGCGGAGGCCCGAAATGTCCTCGTCGGCGAAAAAGATGCGGCCGGAGGTGGGCGGGTAGACCCCGGCGATGACGTTGAAGAGGGTGGTCTTTCCGGCGCCGTTGGGGCCGAT
>JAJEGJ010000051.1 GCA_022819905.1 Alphaproteobacteria bacterium | reverse complement strand
AGCATGTTGGCGAGCGAGACCTGTTCTCCCGGTGCTGCCGGAAAACTCCGCATCACCTGCGGCTTGCGATTCATGACTTCCCCCTGCCGATTCAAGATGGCTCGCCTGTGGACAACGCAGCTACGCCCGATGGCCGTTGATCACGGCGTACTTGCCGTCCGACCTGGCCGCAGATCACCACGGTGCAAGGCGCCATGTCGAGATTCAAGCCGGACATCGACGCCCACGACGAAGTGACGTCAGGAACATGTTGAAGCGCAAGGCTGGCGGGGTGTGGTGCGGTGCCAAACTAGTGTCATGATTCCGAAGTTCATAGTGTTATGAAGGGGTTGCTGCAGCGGTTTCGAGGGTTCTGAGGCAGAAGCGTTTGATAGACGCCAGGATCTCATCGGCAGTCTTGTGCCAGCGGAACGGCTTGGGGGCCTGGTTGACGGTCTCGATGTATTCGGTGATGGCCCGCTCCAGTTCGCCGGTTGATCGGTGAACGCCGCGCCGGATCTGTTTTTCTGTCAGGTCGGCGAAGAAGCGCTCGACCTGATTGAGCCACGAGGCGGACGTTGGGGTGAAGTGGACATGCCAGCGTGGTCGCCGGGCAAACCAGTCGCGGATCATCTTCGTCTTGTGGGTCGAGTAGTTGTCCATGACGATGTGGATCTCGAGGTCGCCCGGCACGTTGGCTTCGACGTGGCCCAGGAACTTGCGGAACTCGGCGCTGCGGTGACGCCGGTAGCACTGTCCGATGATCTTGCCGGTGGCGACGTCGAGGGCGGCGAAGAGCGAGGTTGTGCCATGACGCTTGTAGTCATGGGTGCGTCGTTCGACCTGGCCGGGACGCAGCGGCAGCAGCGGCTGGGTCCGATCCAGGGCCTGAATCTGCGATTTTTCGTCCACGCAGAGGACCATGGCGTGTTGTGGCGGGTCCACGTACAGCCCGACGATGTCGCGCGTCTTGTCCACGAAGTACGGGTCGGACGAGAGCTTGAAAGTCTCGCTGCGGTGCGGCTGAAGACTAAAGGCTCGCCAGATGCGGTTGATCGTCGACGGTGCATACCCCGTCGCCTGCGCCATCGAGCGCGTGCTCCAGTGGGTCGCGTCACGAGGCCTCTCCTCCAGGGTCTTGCGCACCACTTCGGCCACCGCGTCGTCATCGATGCGCCGCGGACGACCGGAGCGAGGCTCATCGTCAAGCCCGTCAAGACGATGGCGTGCGAACCGGTTGCGCCACTTCCTGGCGGTCTGGTCGGTCACGTCCAGCGCCTTTGCGATCTGCACATTGGTCAGCCCCTGGGCTGCCAGCAGCACGATGTGCGCCCGATCCGACAGACCACGCCAGACCTTGCGCCCCCGTGCCAGGCGCTCAAGCTCGCTGCGCTCCTCCGCTGTCAACTTGATCTCCACCGATGGCCGCATCACCATGTCCTCCGAAAAGACACTTCCCGCTTAACCATACGAACTTTGCGGTCAGAACACTAGCACGAGGCTGGCTGATCCGCTAACCCGACGTTCCCGTGTTCGGCGATAAGCGAGGCGAGAAAGGCGTTGACGGTGCGAGGAGCGTGGCGGTTGAGCGACACGTGTCCGAGCCCGGGAAGTTCGTGGTAGTGGCCGTGACGCGCTGCTTCGGCTACCCGCCGGACGAGGCGCGGCGGCGTCTGGATATCTTCCGAGAAGGCCACCGCATGGATGGGCACGGGACAGTCGGCGAGGGCGGCCGTCACGTCGTAGTCAAGGCACGCCTGCCATTGTGCGATCAGCATCTGCGGGTCGCGGTCGGCGAAGCGGGGCGTGTAGGCAGCCTTGATCCGTTCCCACAGGGCGTCGTCCTCCAGGGCATTCGCGGGATAGGCGAAGGCAGCGTAGTGGCAGGCGGCAAAGTCCGCCGGCATGGCGAGGCTGCCGTCGATCCGGGCCTGGATTTCCGCTGCCATCCAGTCGCGCGTGAAGCCGGTGATCCTGGCCGACGTTCCCATGACGATGGCAAGGCGGACGAGATGGGGATGATCGATGGCAACCTGCTGCGTGATGAGCGATCCCATGGACAGTCCCGCGAGGATGACGGGCGGCGAACAGAAGGCTTCGATGATGCCGGCACAGTCATCGCCAAACTGCTTCATCGACCAGGGCGGCGGTGTGCTCGTCGTCTCCCCCGCACCCCGGGGATCGTAGGCCGTCGATCTGAGGTCGCAGCGGAAGAACTCGAACTGCTCGGCCCAGTAGTGTGCCGGGCTGTCCCCTCCGGGAACCCAGACGATGTCGGGTCCGCTGCCACCCCGCAGCACCCGGAACCGCGCGTCCGCCGTCTCGTGGAAGTGCACACTCGCCATGTCGGCAAACGTCGTCATCCGAAGCGCCTCCGCCGTGTTGGTCGGCGACGGTAGAAGGCCCCGTGCCATGCGGCAACCACTTGGACTTCCAACAGACCCGGGGATAGAGTGCGCCACCGCAACACATCCCGGGAGGACCAAGTGCCATGGTTGCCGTATCGAAGATCGCCCGCGAGAAGGGTATCAGGTACTTCCTGATCAGCTTTTCGGACCTTGCCGGTGTGGCCCGCTCCAAGCTGGTGCCGGCCGCCGCGATCGATGACATGGTGGCCGACGGTGCCGGGTTCGCCGGCTTCGCCACCCACCTCGACATGACGCCGGCCCATCCGGACATGTTTGCCGTGCCCGACCCTGGGTCGCTCATCCAGCTCCCCTGGAAACCGGAGGTCGGCTGGATGGCCGGCAATCTCATGATGGCCGGAAGCGAGGTCGACCATGGTCCGCGAAACGTGTTGCGGCGCATGATCGCGCGCGCCGGGGGTGAAGGCATGCGTTT
>JAJEGJ010000025.1 GCA_022819905.1 Alphaproteobacteria bacterium | reverse complement strand
CGCCGACACTCACGTTCCTCGCCTCGGCGAAGCTCCCGCCATCCGCCCACTCCGAGCGGCTGTGCTCGCGGGTCCTGCCGGCGACCTCCTCACGGTCGAGGATGTCGACGCCGACGGTCAGGTGTCCGTCGGCGCCGATTGCGCCACCCCATACCACGCTGCCCTGGCGCGCGTCGCCGCCGTCGCGGCTCGGCATCCGAGCGACGGTGCGCACGTCGAAGCCGTCCAGATCCTTCCTCAGCACGAGGTTGAATGCGCCACGTACTGCGGCGTGGCCGCCAAGCGTCCCCAGGCTCTCGGCTCTCAGCACCTCGATGCGCTCGACCGCCGAAAGCGGGAGGGTGTCCAGATCGTGCGCGGTCGTTGCGTAAGCGCGCCCGTTCACCAGGACGAGCAGGTCGCGCCCCCCGGTGAAGAAGTAGCGGACGATGCCCGTGTCGAGCATTTCGCCGAACGTCTGGGCGCCGGAGCGCTCAATGAAGCTGCGGTCGTACTCGGCGACGATCTCCGGGGCGGGTCCCAGCGTGTCGGCATTGACGTGCCCCGCCGCGAGCATCGCGGTTGCGGCAAGCGCTGCGAAAACTTGTCTCATCGTGGGTTCACCAATTCGCTCGTGGATGTGCTGATTATCGCCCGGGCCAGTCGCATGTCAGCGCGCAGCGACGACCAGCCAAGTTTACTCGACCAGCCCGGGTGACGTCTTCTTTGTGCTTGTCGCGGTACGTCGTCGGGTGCGCGCAGCTGAGCACGCTTCGTCGAAGAACGCGGTGCACACTTCGACGAACCGAAGCGCCGGTACTCTGTCAATCGGGGTTCAGCGGTTGGGCGAGAACATCGACGCGGCGCACACCACACGGGCTCTCGCCGAAAAGATCGCGGGGCCCATGCCGGCGGAACCAAGGCGGCTGACTGCAGCTACAGCTCGAAGTCTCATCGGAAGCCCTGAAACCGAAGCCCGGGGCACGAGACTGACGACGTTGCGACGCTCGCCGTGTAGTTGAGTCGGCGGGCAGCGGCGGGGCGCTCCATGCGCTGGCAAACGGACTTAGGGCCGATCGCTTGCGGTTCTCGAAGCCCGATTGGTTTGAGGCTCAAGCCCAATTCGCGAGCAAATACGTCGACACAACTGGCCTTGCGAGTCCGTGTGCATTCGGGTGCTTGCCTTCACGCGGCCCCGGGGCGCCACAACCGAGGAGGTCGCACGTTGCGGCGATGCCCGTATCTGCTGGTCCGCGCTTCACCGCGCGGGCGTCAGATCGCCAGGTCCTTTGTGTTGTAGTCGCGGAGAACCCGCTCGTAGGTCTCGTCGTTGAAGCGGAACCGGTCCTCCTGCCCCGCAAAGGGCCGGTAGCGGAATGGCGCTTCTTCGGGATAGCGCTGGCGCCGCGCGTCGATGGCGACCTGGATCACGGCTGAGCGGTCGAAGACGCGCTGCTCGTCATAGATCTGGTCGGCACCCATGTTGAGCTTGCCCCGCTGGCCCAGAACCGACCGCCGGCGGTGGAAGCCCATGGTGATCGAGATGCGCTTGTCGGGCGAGCTGTTCGCGAAAGAGCAGTGCAACATTTGGCGGTTGACGATCGTGACATCGCCGGGCTCGCAAACGAGCGGCACGGCGTCCGGCAGTTTTTCATCGCCGCCGTTCTCGACGACGCGGCGTCTGATGTCGATCCGTCCCTGCTTGTGGGTGCCTGGCACGACCCAGAGGCAATTGGCAGGCGTCGTCGGATACAGCTGCAATTGGAAGTTGAAGCCGTGGATGCCTTCGTCCCAGTCGGGCGATTCCCAGTGGGTGACGCCGTCCTGGTGCCATGCGACGGAGCCGCCAACGCCTGCCTGCTTGACGAAGATCGCGTCGTTGTAGGGGACGAAGTCCGCCCCATTGATCGCTTCCGCCACGGCCAGGAGGTGCGGATGGCCGTAGACCCGGAGCGCCGCCGGCATCGTTTGGCACATGCCGTACATCAGGAAGACCACATATTCCGGCGCATCGGCGTCGGGCTGCGGCTGGACCATTTGGTGCGGATGCCGGCCGTTGAGCTTGGCCGTACCGCCCCAGAGGTCGGAAAGCGGCTTCACCAGCGTGTAGGGCTCACGCGCGAAGTCCCGCCCGAGGGCCGGGCGGCCGTGCCTGTCCAGATCGGCTCCCGGACGCATGGGCGCGCGCTCGATCATCATGTCGGCGTCGCGTCGGAACTCGTCCAGCTCCGCTTCGCCGACCACGCCCTGGAACACGTAGAAACCGTGCTTCCAGTAAGCCTTCAGGATGTCGGGATGCAGGCTGCCGTCGGTGCCGAACCGGACCGGCCCGCGATTGGCGAGTTCGCGGGCGCGTTCCTCCCCGGCGCGAAGATAGGTCGCCGTGCGCTCGGCATGCTCGGCCCTGGTCGGTTCCATCCCTGCAGGCGAAATGTGTTTCATGGCGGATCACCCGCAACCGTCAACTCCAGCGAAATCCTAGGCAAGCGCTTGCCTTGCCACAATGGTCTGCTGCCCGGCAGCGCGAAGTGATTTCCAAGCGTTGATGATATTCCGTCGATGTCCGCCAACATCATCGGCGAGTGACGGGCAGCCTGAAGCCGACGACGCATCGCCCATCTTCACTTCAAAGGAACAAGGTCACGCCCTACGCGGATGACGCATCCCGTCCGGGACGGGGCAGCGTCAATTCAGGAAGGAGCCTACGAGAACCGGCCCCTGAAGAATGTCCGGATGTCTGTGGCGAGCAGTTCAGGTTGCTCGAGCGCCGCGAAATGTCCGCCCCTCGGCATCTCCGTCCAGCGGACGATGTTGTACGCTCGCTCCACCCACTGGCGCGGTCCGATCAGAATCTCCCGGGGAAATACCGCCATGGCCGTCGGTACCTCGACCCGTTGGCCAGCCGGGAGTATCGCGCGGTCGCCGGTGTGCAGGTGCTCGTAGTAAATGCGTGCGGCGGAGGCGATGCTTCCCGTCGCCCAGTAGAGCATCAGGTTCGTCAGGAACTCGTCGCGCGTGACCGCGTTTTCGAGGACACCGTCGCAATCGGTCCAGGCGGTGAACTTTTCCAGGAACCATCCGAGGAGCCCGGCCGGTGAATCGTGCAGGCCGTAGCCGAGCGACGTCGGGCGCGTGCCCTGGATCGCGAAGTAGGCCATGTCCTCGGCAAACATCGCGCGCGCATTGCCCAGCCACTCCTTCTCCTCGTCGTCAAGAGGCCGGGAACTGCCTCCGGTCTTCGCCCGATAGCCCTGCATGTTCAGGTGCAGCCCCACGACGGACTCGGGATGGCGCATCGCCATCCCTGAAGCAACGAGCGCACCCCAGTCGCCGCCCTGCGCGGCGTAGCGCTTGTAACCAAGTACGTTGTGCATGAGCGTGTGCATGATTTCGGCAACCGCACCCGGGTGCATCCTAGGCTCGCGTGGCGCCTCCGAGAACGCAAAACCCGGAAGGGACGGCGCAACGACATGAAAGGCGTCTGCGGCGTCGCCCCCGTGCAGCTCCGGGCGGGTCAGCATCTCGGTGAGTTTGTGGAACTCGAAGAATGAACCTGGCCATCCATGCAGGATGAGGAGTGGAGCGGCACGTGCGTGAGGCGAACGCTCGTGCACGAAATGTAGCCGCATCCCGGCCACCCGTGCGGTGAAGTGGGAAAGCCGGTTGAGATCAGTTTCCGCCGCCCGCCAGTCGTACCCGTTCGCCCAGTAGGAAGCGTAGCGCTGAACGGCGCGGAGCTCCGCGCCCTGCTGCCATCCGTATGCGTCGATTTGGTCGGGCCAACGCGTGCGACCCAAGCGTTCGCGCAGGTCCGCGATCGCATCCTGCGGCACATCGACATTGAACGGTACGGGGTCGACGGTCATTTCGTTGCCACCTCATCCTTATCCAGCGAGGATCTGTCGCACCCGGACAACAGCGCCCCGGTGACACCGTACCACTTGACCTGCGCATCTCCTCATCACCTACGGAGAGCTGTGCTTCGGGGTAGCTCACTCGGCCCGACCGCGAACGATACGAAAAGGAGTTCAAGCGTTTATGTGTCGATTTGGATATCCTGCCGTTCGAAGCGGGTGCGGGTGTTCATTACGGAGAGATACGCGAAACACTCGAGCGGCGCGGGCGACCAATCGCCACAAGCGACCTCCTGTTGTCGGCTCACGCACGCAGCATCGGCGCCACGCTCGTCACGAATAACGAACGGGAGTTCGGGCGTGTACCCGGATTGAGGTTGGAAAACTGGCTCGCCAATGCCCTGCGGCCGGGTCATCCCGTTGACTAGCGCCTAATGCCGAATACGAATTTCACGCCCTCCGGACCAGCGCGTTCCGTATGCGGGATATTGGGCTCGAGGGTGAACTCGTCGCCTTTTCCGCAAGTCGTGGCTTCGGTGCCACAATCCACCGTAAGCGTGCCGGACAATATGTAGGCGCGCGCCGTGTAGGGATGACTGTGCGTCTCGTTGAACCTGTCCGCTTCCCATTCCAGGACGTCGATCTCCCGGAATCCATCGGCAGCAAGCTTCTCCTTCAAGGCCGCAATCTTCATGGTCCGCTTCGCTCCCGACCGGTTCGCGACGACCATAGGGGACGCTCACAATCGCTGCAATCGACGAACCAGAATCACTGCAACTCGTTGGCATTGCGCATTCATCATCCCGAGACGCCGTCTGACGCCAAGGGATCTCACCGGCCCTCAGTGCGCCCCGGGAAGACGGCGACCTGCCCATGGGGCCGCTTCACATGCGGGGCCGGGACCGTCGACGTTCCGGGACGCGTCGATGCGCATGGCGACATCGTCGAAGTGCCAGGCGCCGACCCCTTGCTTGACCGGGATCCGGTTCCGCGCTCCGGCATGTCGCACGCGCCACGGCTCACCCACGGCGGCACGTCTCCAGTTACTTGCCCTCTTCCGACCGGGGTGGCGGTGGGTCAGGTCTCCCGCATTCGGGTGCCGGTCGGGTCGTACAGGGGGCGGAGAGAGGCGTCCGCGGGGACGATGGTGCCGGCGACGTTGATGGCGAAGTCCGTGGCGTCGAGCATCTCGGCCGGCACGTAGCCCAGGCCCACGGCGCCGCCCAGCGTGTGCCCGTAGCTGCCGGAGGTGAGCGTGCCCGCCGTTCGGCCATCCGCGAGGACCGGCTCGTGGCCAAACAGCAGGGGCTCCGGATCTCGCAACCGAAACTGCATCATTCTCCGGGCGGGACCGGCGTCCCGGGCGCGGAGGTAAGCGTCGCGTCCGAGGAACTCTTTCGCATCGGGCTTCACCGCAAACCCGAGGCCAGCCTCGAGCGGAGTGTCGGACGGGGCGATGTCGTGACCCCAGTGACGGGAGGCCTTCTCGATGCGCAGGCTGTCGAGCGCATGCATGCCCGCTTGCGTCGCGCCGACCTCCCGTAGCGCCGCGAACACGCGCTCGGCTTCGTTCCACGGCACGTAGAGTTCCCAGCCAAGTTCGCCGACGTAGCTGATTCGCGATGCGCGGACGGGCACCCCTGCCAATTCGATCTTCCGCGAAGCGGCAAACGGAAACGCAGCGCCGGTAAGGTCGGCGGCCGTCAGCGGCTGCAGCAGCGCGCGCGACTCGGGCCCCATCACGGCAAACACCGCCCAGGCTTCGGTCACGTCGATGATTTCCACGCGCCGGTCTCGCGCCTCAGCGCGCAGCCGGGCGAGGTCGCGTGCCGCTGTGGCGGCCGCAGAGACCACCAAGTACCGCGTGTCGGTCAGGCGGGTGACCGTGAGGTCCGCCTCGATGCCAGCAGCGGCATTCAGCCATTGCGTGTAGATGACGCTGCCGGGCGGGCCGCCCACGTCATTCGCGGAAACCCATTGAAGCAGCGCCTCGGCATCCGGGCCTTCCACCAGAAACTTGCCGAAGGACGTGAGGTCGAAGACGCCGGTGGCCTCGCGGACGCGACGATGTTCAGCGGCGCACGCCCCGAACCAGTTCTGGCGACCGTAGCTGTAGACGTAGGCCGGTTCCTGGCCGGGCGATGCAAACCAGTTGGCGCGTTCCCAGCCGGCGACCTCGCCGAAGCACGCGCCGGCCTGCGCCAGCACCTCGTGCACGGGAGATCGTCGCTGGTCGCGCGCGGTCTCGAACTGACGGTAGGGCCAGTGCATGGCGTAAAGCAGCCCGAGCGCCTCGCTGACGCGGGCCTTCAGGTAGGACTTGGTGTTCTGGAACGGCTGCATGCGGCGCGGGTCGAAGGCCGAGAGATCGCAGGGAGGCACGCCTTCCTCGATCCATTCCGCGAGCCGCCGGCCGACGCCTCCTGCCGCCTGGATCCCGATCGAATTGAAGCCGGCGGCGATCCAAAAGCCCTCGACGTTGCCGGCGGGTCCGAGATGAAACGCCTGATCGGGCGTGAAGCTCTCCGGCCCGTTGAAGAACGTGCGGATGCCAATGTCCCGGAGCGCCGGAACGCGGTGCAGCGCTGCCTCCAGCATCGGCTCGAAATGGTCCCAGTCGTCCGGAAGCTGGTCGAAACAGAAATCGTCCGGAATGCCATCCATGCCCCACGGCTTGGCCACCGGCTCGAAGGCTCCGATCAGCAGCTTGCCGGCGTCCTCCTTGAAATAGATGGAACCGTCCTGGTCACGCATGACCGGGAGACCGGGCTCGATCTCCGGCATCGGCTCGGTGACGACATAGAAGTGCTCAGCCGCGTGCAGCGGCACGGCGGTACCGGCCAGGAGCCCGATCTCGCGCGCCCACATGCCGCCGCAGTTGGCGACGCAGTCCGTCGCGATCGCGCCGGCCTCCGTCTCAACGCCGGCGATGCGGCCGTTGGCAGCGCGAATCCCGGTGACCGCCACGTCTTCCAGCAGCTGCGCGCCGGCCTGCCGGGCGCCCTTGGCGAGGGCGGCAGCGGTGTCGGCGGGATTAGTTTGCCCATCGCCGGCGAAGAAACTCCCGCCAATCAGATCGTCCACACGGAGGAGCGGCCAGACACGCTTGAGGTCATCCGGCGTACAAAGATCCACTTCGGCTCCCAAGGCACGCGCGCTTGCAGCCGCGCGTTGCAACTCGGCCCAGCGTTCCGCGTTGCTGGCGGTGTAGATCGAGCCGGTCTGGCGGAACCCGGTCGCCTGACCGGTCTCGGCCTCCAATTCGGCGTAGAGGCGCGCCGAATCGGCAAGAATCGCGGCCAGAGCCGGGTACGGCGCAGCTGAGCGCACGAGCCCGGCGGCGTGCCAGGTGGTGCCGCACGTGAATTGCCGGCGCTCCAGAAGCACCACGCCTTCACGGCCCCGTCGCGCCAGGTGGTAGGCGAGACTCAGGCCGATGATGCCGCCACCGACGATGACGATGGACGCGTGGGAAGGCGGGGCGGGCATGACCATCGGAGTCTAGGTGCTGTCGTCAGCGACCGACAGGCGAGCGGAGCTGCCACCCCGATCGATGGCGTCGCATCGCTTGGCATTCCCTTGTGGCGGCTGCCAAGGCGCGCCGATCATCAACATTGCCTCACAGCGGCTCCCGACCCGTCTCGTCGGATCGGGCACTGCCGAGGGAAACAGCACACAGCCGACGGGGCGAGCACCGTTGACATATACGAACACCGTATTACATATTATTTGTGGCGATACGGACGTTCGCGGACAAGGATACGGAGACCGTTTGGCTTGACCGGCGGGTGCGCCGTTTCCAGAGCGTCCAGGCCCAAGCCAAACGGAGGCTCAATGTTCTTAACGCGGTTGCCACGCTGGACGACCTGCGAAACAACCCCGGGGCAAGACTCCATAGGCTCAGAGGTGATCGAGAGGGCCAGTGGGCCATTGTCATCAACGAGCAATACCGCATTGTGTTCGACTGGAACGACGGACCCACCAACGTAGAAATAACGGACTATCGCCGATGATCGGACCGATACACCCGGGCGAGACGCTCCGCGAGGATTTCATGGAGCCGTACGCACTCAGCGCCAACGGCTTGTCGAAGGCACTCGGCATTCCGCAGAACCGCATTAGCGATATCGTACGCGGCCGACGCGGCATCACGGCTGACACCGCACTCAGACTCGAGCGGGCCTTCGGCGTATCCGGCTCGTTCTGGCTCAATCTCCAGTCCCATTATGAGCTTGAGGTTGCCAGGCGGGACAATGGATCTGCCATCAGGAAGAGCGTGCAGCGGCTCGCCGGAGCCGCTTGAGCCTTCCTTCATATGTCTGTCGGCGCGTACCGTCGCGGGCGTGCGGAGCTGCAGTCTGAACGCTGCCCGGATGTCACCGTGACCCTGCGGCCTCCGGCGATAGTCGACCAGCATGTGCTCGAGCGTGACAGACCGTCAATGTGATCGCAGGGTTGTTCGCATCCCCTGCCAACCAGCGCAGAGGCTGTGCTTTCGTGCAGCTCTGACTGCGAAACGCGAGTGGGAATAGCTGTGGCGGAGGGGTAGGCGTTTCCAACTTTGGGACGTAAAGGCCAAGTTCTTGACGCCAGTCCATTACTTAATGTGCTTTCCAACTTGGCACGAAATTCCATCACATGGGAACATGTATAGAATAATAGAGAACAGGTAGGCTTTCTGCGTCCTGAACTTCTTCTCTGAACGGTCTGCCCGCGGAAAACGCCGAATTGCCCCGCCCAAAGGCCACATCACCCAAGAAGAACTTGCCACGCGTGCCCCCTGTCGGCGGCCGTGGATGTGTTCTGAACGGAGCAAAGCATTCAGGTCAACGATTGCCGTGCACCGAGTTGCACGAACTTCTGCGTGCCGGCGCGGATCCAACACGCGAAGCCCGGCCGCTCCACGCCGTCGCGCAATACCAACAGGCCCGGGAATGGACGTGCCGCGCCCACCGGGCTATCTGGCCTGTCAACGCCAAGAAGTACGTACGAGAGTGCAGCCTAGGAAGGCTCACTGGATTTGAGCCATACGAGCGCACCTTATCCGTTGGTTCCAAAGAATGGGAATTATATCCCTTACTAGACACCCACCCGCAACACCCGACGGCCCCGCCTAACCAACCAGCCGATTAGAACTAGGGCAAGGTTGTTGTTTAGCTAAGCATCTGCGCGTTAGTTTGCCATTCGGCCTCTCTTACCAATTCTTGCGTCGCCTTGGCCTGTCTCTCCATGACCGCTATCTGCTTCTGCAATTCCATGGCCTGAACCCGCAAGGCCGCGCCCTGTTGGAAATACCCAATAACGAACCACAGGAACGCCAATGGGGCGAACGCACCGGCAAGAAAGTCACCCCATAAATGAGGTTCCATGGTGGTAAATTCATACCAGTTGTCCCACCCCAACCGAATCAAGACGCCGAGGTAACAGCCAGTCACAAAGGTTCCGGGTTTGACCAACTGCTAGTCCCTCCTATATGGGTTCTTCAATCGGTGCCCAAGCATAGGAGGCCAACATAGGTGATCTGTCCGACCTGTCCCCAACTCATAAGATGATGCTTGTTATCCTCGGCAACTTGGGGATGGGCTTAATGGCAATGTCCTGGCTCTAGTTATCCGTTAGGCGTCTCGCCTGTATCCATTGACTCGACCTGTTCGTTGTTTGGATCGTCACTTTCAGGTTCCGGGCACGGCGTAATGCCAAGGACAATGGCGAAAAACACGGCGGGTAGGGCCATCGCCAGTATCTTGGCAAGGCCAAACATGATGGTGAACCAGTCTTCTCTAGTCACTGCTTTCTCACCCGGTCAATAACTCCGTTCATGGCATTGATAACTTCTGTGGGGGAGGCGGAGTTACGACCGGCAAACCAGAATGTGATAACCGCAGCAGATACCGGAAGAATGGCCAAAAACACGTTCTTGGCTTCATCAAGTTGCCCACGTGCCAGTAACGCTGCCACAAAGCCCGCACCCACAATGAACAGAAAACCGGCGGCGATATAGGTCACAAGAACACGAACGGCACTTTTTCGTGCCGCCATCGCCTTGTCCTCCTTGGATGTGACTTCTTCCGGGCTTACGACCGGCGGTTCACCATTGGCCATTTCGCATCATCCCTGTGCTGGTCCGCCGCACCATGGCAACACGGACGTCACCCGTCAACCACGACACACAATCAATACAGGGACGTACGGCCAAGGAGTTCGAGGTTAACTCCATCGCTACCGGTCAGGGCTGCATTCACCTCCCGGCAAGCCTCGGCCCCACCCTCAAAGCGCCAACCCGTCATACCGCGGTCGTTCAGGATCACGATTTCCTCCACACCCTCGAGTTGTATCCGCCCGGCACCAACATAGGCGCACAAACCGGCTCGTACCATGGCGCTGTAGATGGTGTCCGTAACACGCCGCTCCTTGGCGATAACAAACAGCAACTCCCGGTCCCGGAAAATGTGCTGTGGCTCCCACATTTCCAGTGCCTGCCATGCCTCCGGGACTGGTTCTTCCGCCGTGGCCGTGGTGGTCCAGCAAGGGGCAAGGAGAAGGGTAAGCAGGGCGAGACGGTAAACCATGGAGATCTCCAGGGTGGGCATCGGCATGCCCGTCTCCGATGGAGCCACAAGGGCAGCGCACCCTACACGTCTTGCGTCAACAGATAAAGCCGTTTTGTCACCCACACCACGTTTAAACATTAAGTCTTTTACTTGACAAACGGACGCTTTTGCGGTATACTTCCTCCACCAGAACAGGAGGATAAATGTCCCGCAAATCGCCAGGCAAGGCCCACCGCAAGGGGGTCAGCCTGATCCAGCTCTACAACATGTTTCCGACCGAAGACTCGGCCACCGCTTGGTTTGAGTCCATCGTCTGGCCGGACGGCAACCGCTACTGCGGTCGCTGTGGTTCCACCCACACCAAGTCCGTCCCTAGCAAGAGGCCGATGCCCTACTGGTGCACCGACTGCCGCAAGTACTTCAGCGTTCGCACGGGCACGTCGATTGCCCGGTCCAACATCCCGCTGCGCAAGTGGGCGATCGCCATTTACCTGTGCCTGACGTCATTGAAGTCCGTGTCCTCCATGAAGCTGCACCGTGACCTCGAGATCACGCAAAAGTCGGCATGGTTCATGTTGCACCGTATCCGCGAGGCGTGGGCATGGCGCACGGGTCCGTTCGACGGCCCCGTGGAGGTGGACGAGACCTACTTCGGCGGCAAGCGCAAGAACATGTCCAACGCCAAGCGCCGCGAGATCAGAAAGTCCGTTGGGGGCCGGGGTGCCGTGGGCAAAACGGCGGTCGTTGGTGCCAAGGACCGCAAGACCAAGCGTGTGCGTGCCGAGGTCGTGCAGGACACGGACAAGCCCACCCTGCACAAGTTCGTGCGGGACAGTGCCAATCCCGGTGCAACCGTCTACACGGACGAGGCTACTGCCTACAAGGGCATCCCCTTCGACCACGAGGCCGTAAAGCACAGCGTTAACGAGTACGTGCGCCAGCAGGCCCACACGAACGGCATTGAGTCGTTCTGGTCCATGCTCAAGCGGGCACAGGCCGGCACGTTTCACAAGATTTCACCGAAGCACCTGGAACGCTACATCGTCGAGTTCGTCGGCAAGCACAATGTCCGGGAGCTTGGGACGCTGGCGCAGATGCGCAACACCGTCGCCGCGCTGGTCGGGCGAAACCTGCTGTACCGGGATCTGGTCGCGGACAATGGGCTGGCGAACGGGGCGGGCGACTAACCTGTTTGGTAGGTTGTGGGCATGAGAAACGTTGAGGCGACATTCCACTACATTGAACGATGGTTTCTTGCCATTGTGCGGGCGGTTTCACAGATTAAGGGCAAGAACACCAAGCGCGTCGACGAACTCCGTTCCCATATGAAGGAATTGATCCGTTTGGGTCACGAGATGAACCGCGTGTACATGGATTTTGCCATCGACCACCTACCCGAGCAGGAGCACAAGTTTGATGCCATCGTGGAGCGTTATGGTGATTGGTTCCGAGAACAGGACGGAACAAGCGAAATTATCGACCAAGCGACACGGATCGTGGCGCTGACAGAAGTACATTCCAACTACGAGGAGATCAGGCAAAAGGCCACAAGCTCCTGAGTCAGCGGTTGTGCCGGAACATGCAGGGTCGTTCGTTCGCGGTTAAACTCACCCCTGCAACCAATCGTGAACTCGGCCATGCGCCGGGTCACCCGCTGAATACAACAGCCGCTATGTCCGGCATGGGGTCGCTCCCTGTGCCCCGGCGAACAGGCGGGGCCTTCATGTGATTCACGGTTGGTTGCAATGGCCCGGCATCAGCCGGTGCCACGGCAACCGCTGTGAGTCACTTCCAATGGGGATCAACCGGACACTTTTACAGGGGGCAGGCATCGCCCTCGTTCTAATGGGTGCCAGCGCACAAGCAGATGATGCGGCCGATGTCCGCAAGGCCGTGATGGGGCACGAGGCGTTCCTGCAACGGTGTGTGGATGAACAAATAGTCGCAGCCGCAGCCGAGGCGGGTGTGGATGCCGCCGTGATCGAGGAGGTTGGGGAACTAGGCAGGCAACAGGTTCGTCGGTTGTGCGAGAACTACTACAAGCAGGTGAACGTGTGTATGCCAGGCGGGACGGCAAACGCGATCGACCGGATGCAGAAGATCATCCATGAATTGAACAAAAAGCTAACGGACCCGCTTACACGGGCACAGGACTACGACTTGTACGGCCGGATGAAGAGGAACTCGGAACGTGAACTGGTCGCCCTTCACGACATGGCGGAAGGTCGCACCAATTACTGCGACACGGGACAGAACGAGTCATGACCGGGGAGCGAAGCCGAAGCGTGGAAGTAACCGTGGCCATTCGCTACAACGCAGCCGAAGGAAGGATTTACGTCAAGGTCCCGGGGTGCACCCTGACCCACATCACGGCCAAGCCGGCCAACAATGCGACCTACCATCGGCGCCTGTGGAAACACCTTGGGGACTATTTGCGTGAGCAAGGGTTGCCGGCGCCACCTGCTGACGGTTCTTCGTTACTTCATCAATGATATCAAGTGTATGCTGCGTTGTGTGGGTGAGTGAACTATGGCAATATCGTGAGTTGATAATCAAACCAACGGAGAAATCCGACATGCCGTCCACAGGCTCAGATTGCCAAACGTCCGGAATCTATAGAGGCAATTGCTCATGCTCTAAGGAAATTGCATTGAGCAAAGGTGAGACATTTCCGCCTTGCAGTGGTTGCAGGAAGGCCGTCAATTGGTCACTTGTTCGAGC
>JAJEGJ010000056.1 GCA_022819905.1 Alphaproteobacteria bacterium | reverse complement strand
CAACGCCGCGACATCAGCCCCACCCGGAACTCGCCAGATTCAAGAACCGCTCAGGCGTGGCGTGACAGGCCTCCGCCGATCAACCGGGCCTGGAGTCCCATGCCAAACCAACGGAAGGCCCCCGCGACTGCCTCCCGAACGGCTCTACCCTGAAGGGCGCGACCGGCCCTGGCCAGATCGGAGTAGTCAGCGTCCTGGGAGCCGACGACGGGCACACCGGCCGAAGACCGGAATGATTGGGTGTTCATCACCTTGTTCCTTTCAAGCACGCAATAGCCGTGCCTGCAGAACCATTTAGGAGATTGGTAACGGTTTCCCTAGAGGTGAACTTGCGCATCGATCATGCAGCATTTGCATAGCTTTCTCCCGAATCCAACGCTCGGAAGTTGGTTATGGGGCAACTCCAATCCGCATTGAAGTTGCCTTTGAATCCTGTTCCTATCGCTGTGCCGCCCAAGACCTCGGATGAATGTCACCGCCGTATTCGATGTCAGCCATGCAGAATCTGCATCACATCGTGACAGGAGGCGAGACAGGCGGCTCCCGCGAAGCACTCAGTCCAGAAAAATGTCCTGCTTGAGTTCGGCACCGGGGTTGACCGCATAGGACTCAAAGCTGTTGAGACCCGTTTCACGCAGGACATCCTCGTCGATGAAGGTATTTCCTGTGCAGGATCGCGCGGGACGGGTCACGATGGCATGCGCCGCGTCCGCCATGATCGCCGGCTTTCGGCTACGCTCCATGAGCTCGGAGCCGACGACAAATTCGACAGCTGCCGTCGCAATGGTCGTTCGCGGCCACAGGGCGTTCGACGCGATGCCGGCTTCCGCCAGTTCCCCGGCCATGCCGATCGCCAGCATCGACATCGAGTACTTCGAGGCCGTGTAGGCAGCGTGCGGTGCAAACCAGTCGGGATTGAGATTCAAGGGCGGTGCCAGGGTCAGGATGTGCGGGTTAGAAGCCTGCCGAAGGTGCGGGATTGCGTGGTGCGATACCACGTGCGTGCCACGCACATTGATTGCAAACATCAGGTCAAACCGTTTAGCCGGTGTCCCCTCCACCCCGGCCAAGTGGATGGCGCTGGCGTTGTTGACCAGCACATCCAGACCCCCGAACGTCTCGACCGTCCGTCGGATGCAATCCGCCACCTGCTCCTCGGCTCTGACGTCCAGCGCCACGGCAAGGGCCTTCCCTCCTGCCTGCTCCACTTCCTCGGCGGCCGAATGAATGGTGCCCGGCAATTTCGGATGTGGGTCCTCGGTCTTCCCGGTCACCACTACATTGGCGCCATCGCGCGCGCAGCGAAGCGCGATGGCCTTCCCAATTCCCCGGCTTGCGCCGGTGATCAGGACGGTCTTTCCGGATAGTGCCGGCATGTCTTTCTCTAACGGGGTGCCAGGCGGACCGCACCGTCAAGCCGGATGGTCTCACCATTGATCATCGGGTTTTCGTAGATGTGGCGAACCAAGGCCGCGTACTCCTCGGAACGTCCGAGACGCGACGGCTGCAACGTGGATGCAATCAACGATTCCTTGGCTGCCTCCGGCAGGCCGGCCAGCATGGGCGTTTCGAACAGTCCCGGCGCGATGGTCACGACGCGAATCGCAGAGCGTGCAAGTTCACGGGCCGCCGGCAGCGTCAGAGCGGCCACGCCGCCCTTCGACGAAGCGTACGCGCCCTGACCGATCTGGCCGTCGAACGCCGCCACCGAAGCCGTGTTGACGATCAAGCCACGGTCGTCGCCGTCCAACTCGTTCTCCTGCATGACGGCCGCAGTCGCCTTCATGACGTTGAACGTTCCCACGAGATTGATCTGGATCACCCTGAGGTAAGCCTCGAGGGGCAGGGGGCCGTTGCGGCCCACGATCCTCCCCGGCGTCGCGACACCTGCGCAGTTGACCACGAGGTTGAGCGGGCCGAACGCGCTGACGCTGGCGGCAACGGCATCGGCCACGGCCGCCTCGTCCGCCACATCGAGCGCCACCGCCCGACTGCGTGCTCCCAAGCGGGCCGCAAGCGCTACCGCACGATCGCCATCAATATCCACGATGCTCGCTTGGCCACCCGCCTCGACCACGGCCTCAACCGTCGCGGCACCCAGCCCCGACGCGCCACCTGTCACAAATGCGTGGGCGTTACTGAAATTCATCCATTAGCTCCTGAAAACTCGGGCTGTCGCCAGGTCAGCCGTTCAATGGCGGGTAACGTCGTCGCTGACCGATTTCACTGGCGGGCCCGCGGGAATGGTGAGCTCTCGCATGTCGTCGCTCCATTCGCGGGTCGTGAGTTCCGGGAGCACATACGACAGGATCTCATCGACCTCATTGACGGGCACGATCTCCAGCCCGTCCTTGACTTCATCCGGGACCTCGGCCAGATCCTTCTCGTTGTCTTTCGGAATCAGCACCGTTCGAATGCTCCCCCGCAGCGCTGCCAGGAGCTTTTCCTTCAACCCGCCAATCGGGAGGACCCGTCCCCGCAGGGTGACTTCTCCGGTCATCGCGACGCGAGCTGACGCAGGAATTCCGGTAAGCGCCGAGAGAATCGACGTGACGATCGCAAGTCCCGCGGATGGACCGTCCTTCGGAGTTGCGCCCTCCGGTACGTGGAGATGAATGTCCCGGGTATCGAATGCCTCCGGTTCGATGCTCATGAGCGGAGCACGCGAACGCAAGTACGACACCGCCGCCTTGACCGACTCCTGCATCACCTCGCCCAGTTGGCCGGTAATCTGACGGCGCCCCTTTCCGGGCATGGTCACGGCCTCGATGGTGAGAAGGTCGCCGCCCACTTCCGTGTATGCGAGTCCGGTTGCCACGCCCACCATCTGCTCGCTTTCAATTTCGCCGTAGCGATAGCGCGGCGGTCCCAGGTATTCGGCAAGATCGTCCGGTGCTACTTCCACCGTCTTGATCTCGTCGCCAACGATCTTGCGGACGGCTTTTCGACATAGCTTCGCGATTTCCCGCTCGAGTCCACGCACTCCGGCTTCACGGGTGTAGCGGCGGATGATTGTCTCCAGCGCATCGTCCTGCAGCTTCCACTCGTGCGGACGCACCCCGTTGCGCTTCATCTGCTTCGCGATCAGGTGCGATTTCGCGATCTCGATTTTCTCGCGTTCCGTGTAGCCCGGCAGTGGGATGATTTCCATCCGGTCCAGCAACGGTTGCGGCATGCTGCGTGTATTCGCGGTGGTCAGGAAAAAGACTCCCGACAGGTCGTAATCAACCTCCAGGTAGTGATCGTTGAACGTGACATTCTGTTCCGGGTCCAGAACTTCAAGCAGGGCGGACGTCGGATCACCTCTCCAGTCAGCACCCAGCTTGTCGATTTCATCCAACAGGAAGAGCGGGTTGGAGACCTTGGCCTTCTTCATTCCCTGGATGAT
>JAJEGJ010000013.1 GCA_022819905.1 Alphaproteobacteria bacterium | reverse complement strand
AGCCGAGATCCGACCCGGCCAACCCGTGTTTTCGAGATAGGAACATATTTCCCGCCGCGATTTGAAGCCCATGACCGCCAAACGGATTGCCCGCGAGCGAGAAGGGAACAGACCGTACGAATCCATGCGCGTATCCGCCGGCTGCGCCAAGAATACTCGTTCGAGGTTCTCCCGCTCGGCGTCATTCATCTACCAGCCCACGCAGGAAACGAGCGCGTCAACCACGATACGGACATCGTTCACCTGACCACTGGCTCCGATAATCGGGCGTTCGCCGGGCCGCAGGAACATTCCCGGAAGAGAACGTTCAGCGTCCCGCGCGGAGCCGATGTCATATTCCAGCATCAACTTTCGGCCCACAATTTCACGCAAAGGTGAGTTCTCTGTCTCGATTTGCCTGAACAACCGCGCAATCGCCGTCGCGGTCTCGTCGGTCCTGTCGGTCCGCGCCCGCTCGAGGAAAATCTCAGCCGTTCTGGTGCCGCTCGCCAAGGAAACGCCGAAATCCGCCTCCGGCCTCGGTGTGTGCAGCGGCAGTTCAAAGCCGAACGGAAGCGCGCCCATGGTGATCGGAAGACTCCCGGCGCATTCGAGTATGCGCTCCCATTCCGGTTCACCGACAAGCGTCGGCGAAACTCCATTTCGAAAGTGACCGAGCAAGTCACCCATGCTGCCGCCCTCTTCGGCGAGGCGGTCCTGGGTAAGTGCGACTGCTTCGTCAATATCCATGCCGTCTCATCACGCGATAACAGGTGCCGGATTGACGTCTGCTTCAGTGACAGGGAACTCACGGCGCCCCATGCTGACTGGTACGTCGTACAGCCGCCCCGGCGCGAATCTTGCCCAAAAGTGACGCATGCCCGGCACGATGACCCGCGCTACCGGCATGCCGACGTCGGGCCGAGTCTGGTCCAGCACCAGGAAGTCCATGCCCCTGGCTTCGGCGAGTGCGCGACAGTATTCCACGTCGTCCCGCGTGTCCGTCGATTCGATCGCAGGGTAGTGTGACGCCCTGCGGGGCGGCTCGTCCGCCAATGGCGCCAGCCAGGAGCAATCGGCGAGTCGAGCGGTCTTCCACCACCAGAGCGCCAGCGGATCATCAATCATTGGCCGACCGTCACTACTTCCGGGCCGCGGCAGCCAACTGAGACACTGATTCAATTCGCAGACTGCTCGTAGTGCCGCCAACCGCGGGTCAGCATGGGCGCCGGCACCATAAATGATGTCCTCGGTCTGAGCGTCCGGGCTGCGCGAAAGCGCGACAAAGGTGGGAATGCCGATATCGGAGGTGACGTCGAGCATCCACAGTTCCCGTTCTCGGCGGCCGTAGTAATCAACGGCAGAGGCCAGGTAGCCGTCGTCGAAGCTGGCAAGGTCAACCGCGGGCACGCGTAACCGGTTGTACCACCAGATGGCAAAGGCATCGCGCTCGACCAGTTCGTAGAATCCTTGAAGGATGGCCTCTTCCAGCGTGTTTCCGGCGGCACAGCCGTTGGAATCGGCAATCAGATCGGCCGGGCCGCGCTGTTCGGCGGGCATGCTGTAGAGCATTGACGTCGGCAGATACCGGTGCCGCCCCCGCGTAAGCGACCACACCGGAGTCCAGTCGATTTCGGCGTCGGGTGCGAGTCGCGACGGTACGATGTTGTACGGGTGTCCCTTTGCGTTGATGCTCTTGGCGTTGTCCAGTTGATCGTCACTGAACAGCTGCACGTCGTTGGGATGGATTTTCTCTTCACTCCCGGCGAATTTGACGAATGGCTTGCGCACACGGATCTCGTCACCGTGGAGGGCGCCTGAATAGCGCTCGATCGCCTCGCAGAGCGCGCTGACCTCGGATTGCTCTCGTGTGCTGCCCTTCCCCGCACTCTTGCTGCGCAAGCTTCGCCTTAGAGAACTCAAGCTTCGGGTTCTCATCCCGAGGTTGCTGCCGGCCCAGTGGACGTGCAGCCAGGAATCAGTCTCATCCGTGGTGCGTGACAGCCACGTCACGACACCACTGATCGGACTCACCAAGTGGCGGTACTTGGCTAAGGTGACTTCCGGTGCCACGGTGCGCGCGCCGCCGCTGTTGCGATGCGCTTTGGGACTCGCCTTCAGAGAGAGCGGAACCGGCGGTCGATCCGGGCGATGCAGCGCTCGGTCGCCGCATGCCTGACACTGTGGCCGTCGTACGACTCGATGCCGAGAGCTGGCCAACGTACCGACGTCCAGTGCGATCGCGTGTTCGTGTATGGGGGCGGCCTCAGCGAGCACCACCCATTTGACAATCTCAGCCGCGATCAGCCGGTAGAGCGCTTCGAGCACCGCCGGCTCCGCCGCGAACGGCTTGAAGGCAGCCCCCTCGCCCGCAAAGTTACGGAGAAAACTGTGCACCTCCTGGTGGCTGCGCAGGCGGTAGCTGAGGCAGGCCCAGCAAGCTCCCGCTGCATCCGAGCGAAAGACGGGGCCGAGCAGCGGCTGGATGCCGCGCGGTCTCGCCAGCATCCAGGAAGCGCCGAGCCCAAGCTGACGCCGATTGACGTCGGCAAGCTCTTCCTCGAGATAATCGTCACAGATCACAACGGTCAGCTCAGGGTCGTCAGTTTCCACCCTGGCGCCGGAGTCGTCCAGGTGTCGGGCCAACCGGCCCTGGTCGCCGACCACCGAAATGCGCGATTCTGCCAACCGTTGTTCGACCCAGCGTGGCGACGCGCCAACCGACGACCAATAGGCCGCTCTGGACCGCTCCATGCTGTGGTCGGCGGAGACGACATAGCCCCTGCCCGATAGCGAGACGATGGCTGCGAGAACATCGACCGAGGCATGGCGGTCCTCGAGAGCCGCGGCGATTTCGTCGTGTGAATGCCGACCGTCGAGCAACGGCAGCAGATCGCCGTACAGCTTGCCGTGCAACAACGTATTGAATGACTCGGAAACCAGCAGCACCTGCTGTTCGTCGACATTATGAAACCGGAGGTGCGGGGTGAGCGCGGGCAGCGCGACAAGGCCCTGGTCCTCGGGAGTCGCCTTGATCAGTATCCCGCGCCGGGAATTCCGGTCGGCCTGCGCCAGCGTCCGGGATTTCTGCGCAGGGTTAGCCGGCACCTTCAGGCACATGCAGTGAACGCACAGCTCCCGGCGAGGGCCCGGGCCGCGACCTAGTCAACCGCTGGACCCGGCACGATGTCGGCCTCGCCCCAGGCCAAGGCTCCACATGCGGCTGCAAGTTGCGGCATACAGCTCCTCTGACGGCGTACCACTTTCTGACGCGGAATGTCATGGTACCACTGGGCGCGGTGACCCATCTGCCTGTCAGCCGCTCAGGACTTCGACGAGGCGCTCCAGAGCTTCGATGCAAAATGCGGTGGTCACGGCTTCGGAACCATGTCCGATCTGCCCCACCACACCCCATTGCAGCGACTGGTCGCCAAAAGCAAGAAGCTCCGGCCAGCTGCCGTCCTCTTGCTGCGAGTTCAGTAGCCGGTCCATCTGGCGGCTCGCGTCGACGGCCTCAAGTTCTCCAATGTTGTAGAGCGCCGACACCGCCTGGGCGGTCTGCAGGACGTTGCCAAATTCGCCCCTTTCGTCGCGCAGGCTCCGAATCTGGCCCGCGAGCATTGGGCGCAGTCGATCAAGGACGGGATATGCGCGAACCATGGCGCGGGTGATCGCGTAGTGGATCGCAACCGTGTCCGGATACCATTTGGATGAACCCTCAAGCGCGTCTTCGGAGACCAGGGCTTCCAACCACCGCTGGGCATCTTTGGTTTCGGGGTGGTCACCGAGGTAGGCAATGACATTCGCATTGACGACCGGGTCGGCCTCGATACGGAAGGTCGACACGACATCGGGCTGACCCTCCGCGAGCACCCACGTCATGAAACGGCCTTCCCGGTCACGATTCGCCAACATCCCCGGGACGTTCCTCCCCAGCACCATCCACGGGTGAGTGCCGATGACAAGTGAGCAGAGCGTGGTGCTGTCAAGGTCCTGGGGAAGATGCCGGTAGTATCGCCAGAACCCAGGATGTTCAATGGTATTGACAAGATAGGCTTGTGTGCTGGTGCAGATGGACTTGGCCCGCGCTTCATCCGAACTTTCCAGGGCGAGTACGCAGAGTGCGGAAATAAAGGGGGGCCTTTCGAAGTGCCTCGGAATGTCAGGGTCGGCCACGTTGAACCGGATGCAGTGCCAGGCCCCGCGATCGTCGATGGTCGATTCCAGGAACACGAGGCCGCGGCGGATGCTTTCTCTGCCGGCTGTCGCCAGGGCCTCGGGCGATAGGGTGCCCGCCTGGGCCGGCGTCGGTTTCAGGGCAGGTGGGCGAAACGGAGGTGCAGGGTCGTACATCGTCCGCTTGAGAAACTCGAGTGACGCAGCTCCAGTCAACGCCTCCTTCCGTTCGGCCTCGCTGAGCTTGCTACGCGGCGGCAGCACCACGTGCGTCGTGGCATCGTTTTCTTGGTGCACGTGAATCGCATGATCTTCGGCCAGCGTTACGCCGAATTCCTGCTCGATGGTTGCTTTCGGTTTCGCCAGAAGACGTTCGCGAAAGTCGCTGTCTTCGCCGGCTCTAGAGACAAGGAGTTTTGCCGCGTCAACGGGATTCTTCATTGCTGCGCCCCACGGTCCCGGACCCAGGAGAGTGTCGATTGCGCGATCACCAGTCTGATACGGCCCTCCCAGCCAGTCTGCGGGATCGGATCAAGCGATCTGCCGCTTGACCAGTTCCCTGAAGACCCCGTCGGTCTCCATGAGTCCCCTGAAGGAGCCGCTCTGGACAACTTTTCCGGCCTGCAAGACGTAAATGCGGTCCGCCTGCTCCAACGTGGACAGGCGATGGGCGATAACCACCCGGGTCGAAGTCAGAGCGGTCAGGTTGCGCATCACCTCGGCCTGACTTTCGTTGTCAAGCCAGTTGGTTGCCTCGTCAAACAGCATGATGCGCGGGCTGCCGATCACCGAGCGCGCGATCGTGACGCGCTGACTTTCCCCACCCGACAACACCGCCCCGCTGGTACCGACCATGGTCATCATGCCCATGGGCATGCCCTTGATCTCGTCTTCGATTCCGGCGATTCGGACCGCCGCCCATACTTCCTTGGTCGCGACTTCTTCGTGGTGACCGACCAGGTTGTCCCAAAGATCCTGTGGATGCAGTCCGACCGACTGCGGCACGGCACCAATTTTCCGGCGCACCTGTTTGAGGTTCAGGTGCCGCAGATCGCGCCCGTCGTAATACACAGCGCCAGCGGTGGGCCTGTCGATTCCAAGCGCGAGCCGGAACAGGGTGCTCTTGCCGGCGCCGGACTCGCCGGCGATCGCGATGAATTCGCCGGGCCTGGCGTGAATTGTCACATCGTCGAGAATCAACGGGCCGTCAGGCTCGTATCGGAACGAAATGCGGTCGAACAGAATTTCGCCGCCCAGTCGGTTGACCGGCTCTCCCTCGACGTCGGTTTCCGGGACCGCGGCGAGCAACGGGCGCATCTGTTTGAATGCCGGCAGCACGGCAGCAACGGTGCCGAACGACTCGCCGAGCCGGGCGACCGCCGACTGGAATGCGATGAAGACGGTGTAAACGACGAGGAAATCGCCGACTGGAACGTTCCGGTCGCTCACGATGGCCACCGCGAACAGCAGTACTCCGCCGGCGAGGAAGGGGAGCGCGGCTGCAAATGCACGCGAATGCGCTTCGAGCGCGCCCAGTTCCAGTTCAGCGCGCTTCTGTTCACGGTAGTCCCGCGCCCAGATGGCGTAGGCCGATCCTTCCGCGCTTTCCACGCGCAGCTTGACGATACCGCCCACGATCTGGAACAGCCGGCCCGCCACGCCGCGGGCTGCGGCGATCATGCGCCCGTACGGTGAAATCTGGCGCAGCCCTAGGGCTGCGGTCACCAGCAGCGAGCCCAGGCTGAATGCAAGGGTGATGACTCCCAACGTGGCGTCGTAGAAAAAGATGACACCGAACACCGGCAGCAGAAAAACGACCGACAGCAGGCTGTCGGCGACAACCCCTTGCAGCCCGTCGCGAAGACTTTGGAATGTCATTCCCGACATCGCCAGATCGCCAGCTGGATGACGGCGCAGAATGCCCGACGGAAGTCGCATGAGGCGGTCCCAGAAAGCCGCCTCGACCCGCGACGCCGAGCGTCCCTCCAGCCGCATCATTGCCGTGCTTTGAAGAAGGTGCAGCAGTGCGCCGAACAGGCCGAAGCCTGCCAGCGTCGCGGCCACGGCGTAGAGCACTCCGGCGCTTCCGCCCGCCACAATGTGATTCGCCACAAACCCGAGTGCGAGCGCCGGCAGCAGTTTGATCAGCCCGCCGGGCAGCCCGGCGATCACCAGCCGAGCCAGATCCCCGGCCGATCCATGCAGGGCGATTCTCAGTAGGTCTCCTAGTTTCACGTTCCGGGCCGGGAGCGGCCGATAGAACATCCAGGCTTCCTTCTTGAGCGCACCGGCCCGATCCGCCGTCACACGGACACCGCGCTTGCTCGCTGGGTCGATCTCCCGGTAGCGCCCGAACATTCCGGGGAGCAGCGCAACGGGCTGACCGTCGTTCGAACGAAATGCCAGCAGCGCATTGCTATCGCCGCGCCACCAGTTGCCCTCGGGTTCCAAGCGCACGCGCCGGGCCCGTACCCCTGACGCATCCAGGACATCAACGAGACCGACCGGAGAGTCGGACAGCGTGGAGCGCGCCGGGATCCGGAAATCGATTCCTTGATGGCGTCCGATGATCTTCAGGGCATCTGCCAGCGCCGTGTCCGCGACATCTGCATCCCGGTCGATGGGCCGGTCGTAGATATTGAAGAGCCGCCGCCGGGCCGCTGTTTCGGCCGTGCGCCGGCTCGTCGTCCGCTCCCGCTCCAGGTTCGCGTCATCGACCACGGCCAGCCGGCGGTTCAGGCGTTCCAGGTTGAAGGCGACCGTATGAAATGAGGCAAGCGCCGGCAGCAGCGCCCCTTGCTGTGCCAGTGTCTCAGTGGATTTGCCCGCGAGTGTCGCCTCGTCGAGCAAGGTGAGCCAGCTCGTCCGCGTCAACGGTATCACCGCCTCACGGGGACCCCCGGAGTCGGTTAGTTCAGCCTGGTCGACCATATCCATGTACAGGCTGGCACCACGGGACGGTTGGGCAACCCAAACCACGCCGCGACGCACGGACAGCGTGCACGGCGCCAGGGTCTGGGTCAGACCAGGTTCGGCCAGCGCGGTTGGACGCGGAAGGCGGCTGGCAAAGCGCGAAAGCGTGTCGGTTACGGCGGTGAGCCAGGTATCGGTCTGTCTGGCCAGTTCTGCTGGATGCACCTCCGACAGCAAGGACGCCGGCAGGCGTTTCAGAAGGGTACCTGGCGATCCCTTGGCAATGAGGCTGAGCGACGTGTCCTTCTCGTTCGCGTCTTCTTCGTCCGGAGCGACACCCGGCAGCAGTCTGCCCGTTTCGCAGCGAAGCAGATGCTGCGGTGCCGCCCGCTCCACTCCGTCCTTGAATTCGACCAGGAACAGGTTGACGGCGCCCTGATCGATGAACCAGACACTATCCGGATCGTCGAGCCGCACCGGCAGGTTGCCGGCGCAAGGCACGGACGTACCGGAGCGAGCAGCGAGCTCGGCGATCGATGTGTGCTCGGGCCTCGCGTCGCGCATCAGCCCGACTTGACCAGCTTGTAGTACGTGCCGTCCCGGTCGGCGATCAACTCGTCGTGAGTGCCGCGCTGCACTTCGACGCCCTTGTCGAGCACGATGATCTCGTCGCAGTCGCGTACGGTGCTCAGCCGGTGCGCCACGATCAGGCAGGTAACGCCGCGACGCCGCAAGGCATCATCGACAGCTTCCTCGGTCGCCGCGTCGAGGGCACTGGTCGCCTCGTCCAGAATGAGCACGGTCGGATTCCCGACCAAGGCGCGGGCGATTTCCAGTCGCTGCCGCTGGCCGCCGCTGAAATTCACCCCGCCTTCCTCGACAAGGGTCGAATACCCCTGCGACCTGAGCAGGATTTCGTCGTGGATGGCGGCATCCCGCGTCGCGGCGATGATGACTTCATCTGGAACAGCCGGGTTCCACAAGGTGATGTTGTCGCGGAGGGATGCGGAAAACAGCACGACATCCTGATCGACCATGGAAATGGACCGCCGCAGCACTTCCTCGGGTATCTCATCGCGCAGATGGCCATCGAACAGGATCTCGCCCGACCAGGGCCGGCAGATACCAGAAACCAGACGCGCCAAGGTCGATTTTCCGGAGCCGCTGGGCCCGACCACGGCGACCCGCTGCCCTGGCTTGATCACGAGGTTGAAGTCCTTGATCAGAGGCGGCCGGCTCTTGTTGTAACCGAAGGTGACGTTCCGCAGTTCCAGGCCGCCGGCAAGTTGGAGCCGCCCGTTGAACGTCGGGATGGTCTCCGAATCGGGAACCCGGCGGCTGAACACCGGGTCTTCAGCGGTCTTCGAGATGTCTTCCAGTCGCTGCATGTCGGTTTCGAGTGCCTGGCGTTTGTCGGCAAACTCCAGAAAGCGTCCGATCGGCGCCAGAAACATTTCTGCCAGGATGTAAAACCCGACCAGCGTCCCCAGCGTCAATTCTCCTGTGATCACCAGACTTGCACCGACCCCAAGGATTGCCGCGCTCCGAAACCCGGCGATCAGGCCCGGCAGCGCAGCGTTCAGTGAACCCAATTCCGAGTACAGCTGGCGCGCATGCAATTCCCGCGCCTGCTGACCACTCCAGCGCGAAAAAAACCGGTCGTCCGAACCCGTCGTGCGCAGGTTGTCCGCATGGCTCAACATCTGCATGCCGACGCCGATCAGCAATCCCTGCTCACGCCTCATCGCCTGGCTTCGAACAGCCCGAAGCGCGTGGAGGAAGTGTGCGAGCATCCCGTGCAGGATGGCGAGCAGCAGCACGATCAGCGTCAGCAGAAAGTCGTAGACCAGCATCGCGATGAGCAGCACCGCGCTCATCGCGATGTCAACGATGAGTACAAGAAACTGGTCTGTCAGATTCTTCGCAATTCGGTCGATGGACGAAACCCGATCCGTCAGATCGCCGACCAGCCGGTGGTCAAAGAACTCCACGGGCAGCCGCAGCAGCCGCGATACACCCCGGCTGTAGCCGATCACTGATATTCGTACCGCCAGCCGCTTCAGGAATCGGTGCTTCAGCAAGGACAGGACGTAGACCAGAGCCCCGCCGCCTAGCAGGGCCGTCACCAATCCGCCCCATGCTCCTTGTTTTTCCAGAACATCGTCTACAAAGGCGCCGAGGGCTGCGGGAACGATGAGTGCCAGCAACGTCAACATGAGCGCGCAAGCAACTACCCCGGCTAGCGCTCTCCGTGATCCGGCGAGCAAGGCGCCCAATTGCCTGAACAAGCCGGGCCATTCGCCGCCGGGCCGGAAATCGGCACCACGCTTGAAGCGCAACGCGATTCCGCTGTAGCCCTTGGTGAACTCCTCGGCGGAAAGCCGGCGCCGCCCCGTGGAGGGATCGTTGAGGTGAAAGTAACGGCCGTCATACCCTTCGAGGACGACGAAATGACTGAATTGCCAGAACAGGATCAGGGGTAACGGCAACTTGCTCAGTTGCTCCGCACGTAGACTTAGTCCATTGCATTCAAGGCCGTAGTGCCTGGCGGCGCGCACGATACTCGCGGCACTGCTGCCGTCTCGGCTCACCTCGCACTTCTCGCGCAATTCCGTAAGCGGTACCCGCCGCCCGAAGTAGGCCAGAACGCTGCCGAGGCACGCGGCACCACATTCCGACGCGTGCATTTGCAGCTGGATCGGCGTGATTATCCGCTGTTTCAAAGCCTCCGAACCGGACCTGTCGCTTGCCCCTTTGGAGGCGCGCCGCAGCATCTTATGGCCGTTTCATTCCGAAGAGCGCGATCGGAGACTGCTTGCCGAGTTCCACGACGATCCGGCATTCGACATCTGCCGAGGGGGCAAGGTCCGAGCCTTCATCGAGCGTGATCTCGATGCGGTGCACGGACACCGGCGCCGCAACCTGCAGCGCCGGGAGGTGCTCGAACGCAGGGACGGCGGTGGTCGCCGCAACCTCTCCGTCGAGGATGCCCGCTTCTCCATCCGTGTGGACCAGTTCGATTGCCGCCGGCATGCCGGGCTTGATTGCCGGCGCGAGGTCGCTTTGGAGCCACACAAGCGCCTGGACCGACCGGCTGCCCTCCGGCGACTCCTGGCCTGCCCCGACCAGCACGCCGTCCACCGCCAGGCTGCGGGGTACGCTGCCGAAGTACAGCCATGCCGCGAGCAGCAGCAGGAACAGGGCGATGACGGCAACAAGAAGCCGCTCCCGCGGCGTGGAGACGGTCAGCAGCCGGTCGAGCCGTTCGCGCTCTTCTTTTGCTTCGGCAACAGTATTGTGAAAGGAGTCAAACGGATTACTGAACACGACCGTGCGTAGCCACCTCACAAAGATCACGCAAGGACAAAGAATATCTCATTGGGTTGGGATAAAGCGCTAAAAGATTATACGCAATCCCGACCGGGACCGGTTCAGACGGACCGACTGTCCCGCGATCAACCTGAAGACAACAGCAGGTTAGGACCGTGACGTGCCCTTCTCCGGAGCATTCCGGTCCACCACCGTCAACAGTGCCGGCAGCAGCGACAGGTCGGCGATGAGTGCAAAACCAATGATCATCGCGGTCAAGACCCCGACCTGGGCGGTGGGAACGAACGGAGAAAACACGAATATCAGAAAACCGGCCACCAGCACGACCGTCGTCGTCAGCAGGGCCCGGCCGGCCGTGTCAAAGGCGTAACGCACCGCTTCTTCAGGCCCCTGGCCGTATTCCCGCCGCGCCCGGCGGTACTTGCTGAGAAAGTGCACCGTGTCGTCGACCACGATGCCCACGGTCATGGCCACCACAACCATCAGCGAGAGGCCCACCTGTCCAACCGTCAACCCCCAGACGCCGAAGCCCAGTACAGCGGGGATCACGTTGGGAACGATGCTGATCAAGCCCAGCCGCAGCGACCGCAAGGCAAAGAGGAGAATGGCGGAAATGGCAAGGAGTACGACCACAGTCCCGACCAGCATGGCACGTATGTTGCGCTGCCCGATGTAGGCAAACAGCGCCGCGGGGCCGGTGCTGTTGACGCCGGCTACGTGCTCCGCGTTGGCCTCCAGCCATGCCTCCGCACGGGCATTCAGATCCAGCAGGTCTTGGGAATAGAGCGTCTCGGCCGATATCGTCACGCGCGTCGCTGATCGGGACCGGTCGATCTGGTTGTTCAGGTCCAGGCCCTGCGGAAGCGAGAGCTCGTACAGCAGCAGGTACTGTGCGGCCAGCTCCTGGCTCTCCGGGATCCGGTAGGCAGCAGGATCGTCGCCGTGCATGCTCTTGTTGAGCTGCCGGAAGGTATCGGTGATGGTCGCCACGTGCCGTACAGGAGGCTGCTCCCGGTACCAGGCGGCGAAGTCAGAGACCTCGGCGAGAAACAGGGGGTCGGTGACTCCCCCCTCGGAAGATGCTTCCAGCGAGTACTCGAGCAGGGTGTTGCCGCTGAGGCGCTCGTCCATGAAATCCGTGTCCTGCCGAAACTCCACGCTCTCATCAAAGAAATGCACCAGGACGTCATTCAGCTCGTTGCGCGGAATCGCGAGGATCAACACGGGCACGATCAGCAGCCATCCCCAAATGAGCGCCTTCCTGTACCGCACCACGAAATCCGCCAGCCGGTTCATCGTGGGTCCCGGGAGCCTGCGATCCTTCGCGGCACGAATCGGAAGCAGCGATAGCAGTGCCGGCAGGAACGTCACGGAGAGAATGAAAGAGGCGACGATGCCGAGCGCGACGAATTTGCCGAGGTGCCGGTAGGGCGGCACTTCGGAGAAATTCATGCTCAGGAAGCCAAGCGCCGTCGTGAGACTCGCCAGAAACACCGGATGCAGGTTGAGCCGGATGGATTCGACGATGGCATCGTGCCTGGAATCTCCAGCGCGCAGTCGCCGCTGCAACGCCACCAGAAGGTGCACACAGTTCGCCACGACGATCATCAGCACGATGGTCGGTGCCGGCGAGATCGGTGGAGAGAAGGGCAGACCGGCCCACACGCCCAGACCCAGTGAAGAGAGAATCGAAAAGACGATGACCGCCCCTGTCGCCACCACTCCCGGCCAGCCACGCGTGAGGACACCCAGGACCAGCGCCATGAGCAGGAGGCTCGCAGGCAGGAACACCATCTGGCTGCTGATGGAAGCTTCCACGAACGTCTGGTTGATCATGACCGTGCCGACGACACGCAGATCTATGCCGGGAAATCGCTCTTCTGCCTCTGTGGCGGCCGACCTGGCGAACTCGGCGACTTCGGCGACAGCCTCCAGCAGACCGTCCTCCGGAAGTTCGATCGTGACGTTCACGACGCTCACGTCGCCGTTCAGGGCCAGAATGCTGCCTGCGATACGCGGGTCGGACAGCGCAACTGCACGGATTTGCGCACGCGTTTCCGCTCGGTCCAGATCTTGCGGGTCCACGAGGTCCCGCACATACAAGTCGTCGCCTTCGGCGGTCGTGTATTGAAAGTTGGCAAGCGAGTCGACGCGTCTCGAGTATGGCGTCAGCCAGGCGGCATCTGTCAGCCAGGCAGCCGCCGCGAGTGCGCTTTCCGAGGTGGCGTCGCCATCGTCCGGAACTACCAGAAAGGCGATGTTCTCGTTCTTCCCGTACGTATTCTCCAGAGCTTCCAGCGCCAGAAGCTGCGGATTGTCTTCGTCGAAGAAAATGCGGTAGTTGGCCGAGAATTCGAGCAGGGCGATGCCGGCTGACGCGACCGCGACGGCGACCAGTGTGGCCGCAATCACGAGCCAGCGGAACGCCAGCACCCGCTCGGCAAACCGCTTCGCGAATGGTCCTCTTGCTACGCCTTGCTTGTCCACGGAACTGGAGTCACCGGTTGCGAACGATCACGGGACGGACGGCGCACCAAGCGTCATTGCATGCGAGGCCCGACCATGATGGGGTCGGCACGCCAACCCGCGCCGCGGGACCCGTCTGCGCCAACAGCGGTCCAAGTCAGATCGCGTGCATCGAGCCCGCCGAGTAGGAATCAGCGTTGATCAAGGCATCCATCATCTGCAGCCGCACAGACTGGAGTTGAACACCGGGCAAGGTATGGTCCGCCGGGACGCCGTGTCAACGGCTTCGCGCAGGTTTTGTAGAGAGCAAAATCGCTACGGGCAGGCAAGTTGGTGCAGAGCCGGATCCGCGGCGCGTGGGCGCCCCCTTTGACATTCATCAAGACGCTCTCCATTTTTCGGCCCCAATTCTCCCATCCGTGCCTCCGGAACCGATCCGGGCCGGTGCGTCTGTCCGCCCACGTTGTCCTTGCCCATGCCTAAAGCTGCCAACGTCGTAGTTGTGGAATCGCCTGCCAAGGCGCGAACGATCGGCAGGTACCTGGGACCGGACTACAAAGTGCATGCAAGCTACGGACATGTGAGAGATCTTGTGGCCAAGGACGGTGCCGTCCGGCCCGATGACGACTTCAGCATGCACTACGAAACACCGACCGACAGCCGCAAGCACCTCAGCAGCATCGCCAGTGACCTCGGCACCGATGGAACCCTGTTCCTGGCAACGGACCCGGACCGGGAGGGTGAAGCCATCGCATGGCACGTGTTGACCGCCCTGCAGGAGCGACGGGGCAAGAAGCCGGGGGACTTCACCACGTACCGGGTCACGTTCAACGAGGTGACGCGCGAGGCCATCCTCGATGCGTTCCAGACGCCGGGTGCGATCAACATGGACCTGGTGGAGGCTCAACAGGCCCGCCGCGCACTCGACCACCTCGTCGGATTCACGCTCTCGCCGATTCTGTGGCGGAAGCTGCCCGGTGCCCGCTCGGCCGGCCGGGTGCAGTCGGTTGCCCTTCGACTGATTTGCGAACGGGAATCAGAAATCGAGGCGTTTGTTCCGCGCGAGTACTGGACGCTGGAAGTCGCCCTGACCAATCGCAGTGGGGCGGCGTTTACAACACGGCTGGTGAGTCTGGATGGAAAGGCGCTCGGCAAGTTCGGCCTTGCAGACGAGGCCGCCGCCACGAACGCAGCCAAGCGGGTAGACGCAAGTTCCTTCGTGGTCTCCGCCGTCAAGAAGAAACGGGTTCTGCGTTCCCCTTCCGCCCCCTTCACGACGTCGACTCTCCAGCAGGAAGCGTCGCGCAAGCTCGGATTTTCCGCGGCCCACACGATGCGCACGGCCCAGTCCCTCTACGAGGGCGTGGCGATCGACGGGGCAAGCGCGGGGCTCATCACCTACATGCGGACCGACTCCGTGAACCTTGCCCCGACGGCCATCTCGGCCATCCGGTCAACCATTGTCCGCGAATTCGGTGAGCGGTACCGACCGGCTGCGCCCCGCAGCTACCGGAGCCGGGCCCGCAACGTGCAGGAGGCGCACGAAGCCATCCGACCGACCGATGTCGCCCGCAGCCCGACGGTGCTCGCCAAGCAGCTCACGTCCGATCAGGCCAAGCTCTACCGATTGATCTGGAATCGCACCGTCGCCAGCCAGATGGCGAAGGCGGAAATCGATCAGACCACGGCCGACCTGCAAAACAGTGACGGCGACGTCGGTCTTCGCGCCACGGGATCGACAGTTGTCTTCGACGGTTTTCAGCGCCTCTACAGCGAAGGCCGCGATCAGCCTGAAAAAGAGGAAGACGCGGAGAACGAGGACGCCCGGCGATTGCCTGCACTCGAGCGGAACGAGCCGCTGGGATCCCGTGCGGCTGAACCCAAGCAGCATTTCACCGTCCCGCCGCCGCGCTTCACCGAGGCGTCGCTGGTGCGCCGACTGGAAGAGTTGGGCGTAGGGCGTCCGTCCACGTACGTCGCGATCATTTCCGTGCTGCAGGACCGCGAATACGTGCGATTGGAACGCAAGCGGTTCGTGCCGGAGTCTCGCGGCCGGATCGTGACGACGTTTCTCGAGTGCTTTTTCGAGCGCTACGTGGAGTACGACTTTACCGCCAACCTCGAGCAGCGACTCGACGACATTTCTCGCGGCCAGGTCGACTGGAAGGAAGTCCTCAAGGACTTTTGGAGCAGTTTCAAGGAGAACGTCGACGATGTCGCCGAGATCCGCCTGCGCTCGGTGATCGACCGCCTCGACGCCATCCTCGGTCCTGCCGTGTTTCCGCCCGACGACAGCGGGCGAGACCCACGTCTCTGCCCCACGTGCGGCGAGGGAAAGCTGGGGCTGCGCATCGGCAAGTTCGGGGCGTTCTTCGGCTGCTCCAACTACCCGGAATGCAAATACACGCGGAACTTTGGCCTTGACGAAGACCAGCAGAACGGCGAGCCCGTAGCGCTCGGGGAATTTCAGGACCAGCTGGTGACCCTTCGAACGGGGCGGTTCGGACCCTACGTGCAACTTGGCGACGAGGCCGGGAAGGACCAGAAACCGAAACGCGTGTCGCTTCCGGCCGACATCGCGCCCGGCAGCGTGGACCTGGAATGTGCGCTGCAACTGCTGGCGCTGCCGCGCGACGTCGGCCTGCATCCGGAATCGGGGAAGCCCGTCCAGGCGGGGATTGGACGCTACGGGCCCTACGTCAAGCACGACAAGGACTACCGGTCCATTCCCGCGGGCGAAAGCGTTCTCACGATCGGCATGAACCGCGCGATGGACCTGCTGGCGCAGAACAAGGGAGGTCCCCGATCGTCGCCCGGCACGGTACTGGGACCACATCCGACCGACGGCAAGGACATCACCGTGCACGACGGCCGGTTTGGTCCGTACGTGAAACACGGCAGCCTGAATGCTTCGCTCCCGAAGGAGACCTCCAAGGGCGACGTGACCATGGAACAGGCGGTCGCGCTGCTTGCGGCCAGGGCCCAACGCAAGGCCGCCAAGAAGACCCCGGCCCGCAAGCGCCGCACCACCCGGAAGTCGTGATCGCGCACCCGTCCACCGGTTCGTGAACGGCGACGGACTCTCGGAGGAAGCGCTCCGGGCATGGATCCGTGCCCATCCTGACCGGGCGAACCTGCGCGAGCTGGCCCGTGCGTTCGGTATCCGTGACCCGGGCGGGCGTCGGCTGCTGAAGGAGGTCCTCCGCCAGTCTCGCCGTGAGCGGACTGCAGCCGCCCCTCATTCCGACCCGCGCGTGGTGGTCGCGGAAGTGATCAGGGTGACCCGCGACGGCGATCTCGTCGCGAAACCGAGCGTCTCTTCGGCTTCAGGACCCGCCGAAATCATCTTGAACCGAGCGGCTCCGCGACGACGCGCCGGTCGCCACGCCAGCGGCGTCGGCGACCGTGTACTGATTCGTCTGGACACGGCGCACGGTTCGTCCCGTACGGGGCACATCGTGGCCCGCCTCCCGGGGCGTCGAGAGACGTTCGTCGGAGTCGTCGTGCCGAACCTCGGCGGCGGCCTTCGAGTCGAGGATTGCGCCGCGAAACCCGACACTACGTATCGATTCCAGGCCAGCGAAACCGTCGGTATCGGCGACGTGGTCTACTGCGCGAGTCCTCGCGGAGCGGGTGGTCAAGCCAAAGTCCTCGAACGGATCGGAACGCTGGACGATCCGCGGTGTATCCCGTTGATGGTGGCCGCACGCCACGAAATTCCGACGCGTTTCGACGCGGATGCGGAACGGGAGGCCGCGGCATGCGGGCCCCCCACGGATCATGCGCGAACAGATCTGACCGGACTGCCGTTCGTCACCATCGACGGTGACGACGCCAGGGACTTTGATGACGCGGTGGCGGCGGCGGCCGGACCCGAAGGCGGGTTCCGGATCCACGTAGCTATTGCCGACGTCGCCCACTACGTGCGCCCGGGGGGCGCCCTCGACCGGGCCGCGCAAATGCGGGGGAACTCGGTCTACTTTCCGGGGCACGTCCTGCCGATGCTGCCCGCCAGCCTTTCGAACGGCTGGTGCTCGCTGGCGCCCCGCTGTGAACGCGGCGCGATCGTTGCCGAACTGGAGATCGGCCCTCGCGGGGAACTGGTACGAGCGGCATTTACCCGCGCATTGATTCGTTCGCGCGCCCGCCTCACCTACGAAGGCCTGGACGAGGCGGCGCGACACGATGCGCCGGTCCCTGGCATCGACCGAGAGGACGTCGCTGCACTGTATGGCGCCTATCGCGTCCTTCGTGCGGCCCGGAACCGTCGGGGCGCCCTTGACCTCAGTTCCCCCGAACACCGCATTACGCTCGACCCGGCCACCGGAGAACCCGACAGCATCGCGGCTGTCCGCCCCCTCGACTCGCATCGCCTGATCGAAGAGTTCATGGTCCTGGCCAACACGGCGGTGGCCCGGCACCTGGCCCGACATGCGGTTCCGTTTCTCTACCGGGTCCACGGGGAGCCCCGTTCCACCAGCCTACGGTCACTGCAGGACGACCTGCGCGCCCTGACCGGACGATGGCGAACCATGACGGGTAGGGCGAACCCCCGACGCTTCAACGATGTCCTGGAAGGTGCGCGCGGCGCACAAAACGAAGAAGCGGTTCACCTGGCGGTATTGCGGGCGCAAACCCAGGCGGAATACAGCCCCGAAAACATCGGCCATTTCGGGCTCGGGCTGCAGTGCTACACGCACTTTACGTCGCCGATCCGGCGGTACAGCGACCTTTCCGTCCATCGGTCGCTACTTGCCACCCTCGAACCTGAGCGGCAGGCACCTGCCGGCGAGGACGAGCTCTGGACGCTTGGCCGGGACCTCTCGTTATCCGAACGACGGGCCGTTGCCGCCGAACGCGAGGCCTGCCAGCGGTATGCAAGCCGGTTCCTGCGGCGGATGTCGGCGGCGAGCTTGCACGGCCGGATTGTCAGCATCGAGCGCTTCGGAGCATTTGTCCGGCTCGACGAGAACGGCATCGAAGGATTGTTGCCGATGTCTGGTCTCGGTGAAGGGTACTTCCGATTCGATGCTCGGGCCCGTCAGATCAGCAGCGAACGCACCGGAGAAACGTTCCGGCCGGGCGACGCGATCACGGTGCGGCTTGCGGACACCGATCCGATACGGGGGCGCGTCGCCTTCTACCGCGTGCGTGAAACCGGTTCGCTCTGATTGCCGGGCACCGCACGGGTCCGGCGCCAACCACCCGTGCAGCCCGGTTCCGGTGAGCGAACAGACTCCTTGACCCGGTGGCCACCGCGGCCGCCCGACCCCACCGCGCGGCCGGGAACGGCTCGGGGCCCTCAGACGAACCTACTTCCGAGGCGAATACGCTGAGGGAAGCAGGATGGTGGAGGTCATGTCCTCGATGTCCGGCAGCGCCTCCGCCAGGAACGCTTTCCACTCGGGATCAGCCTGGGAACCGGCGCGCGCCTTGGCACGTTCCTCGAAACTCGAGTACGCCCAAAGGTGAATGACCTCGTTGGGGTCTGGGAACACCGTCGTCCAGAGGCCGACGTTCATCGAGTACTTCTCGCGGGCCGGAAATGCCGCCAACATGCGTTCAGCCCAGCACGCAGCACGCCCGGGCTTCAGCCGATACACCCGAAGCTCGTAGATGTTGCCGTCCGTATCGGGGGTGCGGAGGTCCCGCGCCGGGCGCAGCACCCGTACCGTCTGCGTAAGAATGTGCGGTGCAACCAAGGGCACGAACTCAGTCCGCCAAGCCTCCAGCTGCCCCAATTCGCCGCGGAGGCGGACCAGTTCGCCGACGTCCGCGTAGCTCCACAGATGCACGTACTGGTTGAGGCCACCGATCTCGCTTCCGAAGTGCCCCTCCAGCCGTCCGTACGTGTCGCCGTTTCGGATGCGCTGACCGACGGTCCCGCTGGCCTCGATCACTTTGGGGGCCGTCCCCGGGCGGCACGTGTACATTCTGAGTTCATGAATCATCGGGCTGGTCTCCAGGATGGGGTGCGGACAGGGCCGCGGCTAAAAGGGCTCTTTGAACGGACGGAGATCGACTTCCAGCGTCCAGGTCGACCGGGGCTGGCGGTAGATGTGCCAGTACATGTCGGCGATCCCGTCGATGGCGAGAAGGCCGTCCTCTCCCTTGGCCTTCACACGATCGGGAGCGACGGTGCGAATGCGTTCCCCGTCAATGCTGCCGTCGATCACGACATGCGCGATGTGCAGACCCTGAGGTCCGAACTCACGGGCGGCCGCCTGGACGAACATGCGCAGGCCCGACTTCGCGGCACCGAAATGTCCGAACCTGGCACCGCCCCGCCAAGATCCGGTCGCGCCGGTACAGATGATGGTGCCGCTCTGTCGCGGCAGCATGCGTCGGATTCCCTCCTGCAAGGTAACGAAACCGCCAAGGCAGCTGACTCGCCAGAATTCCTCAACGGTCGCGACGTCGAGGTCGAGAAACGGAATCATGCGGTTCGGCCCCGCGTTGTAGACGACGAAATCGACGGGTCCCAGTGCTTCAGCGGTGTCAAATGCGGCCCGAATGGAAGCGGGGTCGGTGACATCGGTCGTCACGGCCGTCAGCAGTTCTCCGTGCGACTCGGCTTCCCGGACGAGCGCGTCCAGACGCTCCGTGGTCCGGCCGCCGATCACAACCCGATGCTCGCCTTCACGGGCGATGCGGCGTGCAACGGCTGCCCCCGTTCCCCTTGCTGCCCCCACGCCTAGCACCACCGCCACCTTCGTGGCCGAAGTTGAAGTCATGTCGGGATCTCCTTGCTATCACCGGAGTGCACTTCGGAAAACGGCCGTTGAGCATAACCATGTCCAGGTCCGCCGTTCTGCAGTGGCACCACGCCAAGATGCTGGCGGTCGACGACGAGTTCCTCCCGGCGCGCCGATTGTCGCCTGACGCGACTCTTCCACCGTTGGACGGTAGGTCAACGGCGATCTCTGGCCAGCCGTGCGGGCTCAAAGGCGTTGAGCCTGCGTGCAGGTCGCGTCCAGCGTCACCGCTACCGACGCCTGCCCCGCAATTGACACGGCAGGAAAAATCGGTTTCCCTGCGGTCTCTCGCTCCGGCACGAAGGACAGGCCATGGCCAAGACGGTTTCTGACAAGATTCGCCTCATGAGCACCGCGGACACGGGCTACTTCTACGTGACGCGCAAGACCCAGCGCACCAGAGCCGGCACGCGCAAGGAAAAGCTTGAACTGAAGAAGTACGATCCGGTGGCAAAAAAGCACGTGCTGTTCAAGGAAACGAAGATCAAGTAGCCGCGCCGGTTCGGCCGCGGCGAGTCGCCAATCAGCAGTTCGCCGGCTGGATCTTCACCCACTGGTTGAGCACGCCCTTGATGCTGAAGTCGGTGTAGTCGATCACGAATCGATCGAGGACTCCGTTTTCCCTCACCTGAAGGATCACTTCATAATCGGCATGCAAGTCCCTGTCGAAATAGGGAAAGTAGCCGATCCGGACATGGCGACCGAACAGATCGGCCAGGCCGGAACCCGGCGCCTCCGCGCCAGGGCCGATCTCCGAGCCAAAGAAGGTATTGACGCGCTGCAGGCCGTCCTCTTCCGACCCTGAAAACACGACGTCGGCCCGCGGGCCTCCGGGTGACCTGAGATCCTCCAGGATGCGCAGGAAATGGGAGGACGGAAACATCGTGCCTTCGGGCAGTGCGGCCCGATAGGCCGACGGCAGCTTGAACAGGATTTCGCCGCCCGAACCGTCACCGTGCAGAACCGCCTGCCCCTCCGCCTCCTCGATCACGACATCGTCCCGCACCGCCCGAATCGAGAAGCGAAATGCGCGGCCGTCCTTGGCTTCCCACGTCAGGTATCGGCGGTCGGACCAGTGTTGCCGCCCGTGCGTATCGGTGAAGTGGATGCCGAACCGCTGATTGACGGCCCAGCCGTCGCAGACGTCGCGCCACTCGAACCCCAGTTTCCCGGTCATGGCGGTCACCATGGCTCCGGTCCGAACCTGGTCCAACGTGATCCGATACTCAGCTCGATGCGGCACCACCTGCGCTGCCGCGGCTGCAGCGTCCGCGCCGAGGAAGACCACCACCGGCATGGCCAGCATCAACAACCGTCGTACGGATGGCACGCGCGTCCGCGCCCACCGCAATGGCGTCGGTTCGCGTCCCTGACAGCAAGTGGATTCAGGCACCGCTCGACCTAACCTAGTGATAACCGTCACGTATGCTCAGCATCCTACCGCAACGGCGGCAAAGGTTTTAGCGCGGGCGCGAAGCGCTTCAACTGCGGTGCCGGCACCGGGAGCGGGCGCGCCTTCCCCGTCCCCCGGCGCCACCTTCGTACGGGATGCGCAGCGCGGCGCTCGCCGGAAGGCCGGACCGGCCGCACGCGGTCGCCGACCACGCCTGCCGATACGCTCGGGAGCTACGTACGGTCGGTCGCACTGCAGTTCTCAATGTCGCGGTCGGCGTGGATAGAATGGGCCCTTTGCACATTCTTACCGCTGCCGGGAGCCCACCATGCCGACGATCGACGACCGACTTCACGAACTCGGAATCACGCTGCCCAACGCTCCGGCACCCGGTGGCAGCTACGTGCCGGTCGTCCTCGCATCCGGAATGGCATACGTCGCGGGCCAGATACCTGCCGTCGACGGGGAGATTCGATTCACCGGGACTGTCGGGCGGGACGTGAACGAGGACACGGCGCGTGAGGCCGCGAAAACGTGCGCACTCAATATTCTTGCCGCCTTGCGTGCCGCTCTCGACGGAGATCTCGACCGGGTGCGGCGGTGCGTGAAGCTCGGCGTGTTCGTTCAGTGCGTGGAGGACTTTGACCGGCAGCCGGAGGTCGCCAACAGCGCCTCCGACGTGATGCTCGCGGTATTCGGCGAAGCCGGCCGTCACGCTCGGTTCGCGGTCGGGGCGAACGCGCTGCCGCGCAACGTCACCGTCGAGATCGACGCCGTCTTCGAAATCGTCTGATCGGTGTTCACGGCCCGTACCGTCGAACGAATTTCGGAGATCCCTGCCGCCGCCTGGAATGCGTGCGCCGGTGCCGACAACCCCTTCGTGCGGCACGGTTTCCTGCGGGCGTTGGAGGAATCCGGGTCGGCCACGGCGGAAACCGGCTGGATGCCCTTCCACGTGGTGCTCGAGGGCGCCGACGGCGTCATCGAGGGCTGCGCACCCATGTACGCGAAGAGTCATTCGCAGGGCGAATACGTGTTCGACCAGGGCTGGGCCCATGCGTTCACGGAGGCCGGTGGCAGGTACTACCCGAAGCTGCAGGTGGCGGTGCCGTTCTCTCCGGTCACGGGACCGAGGCTGCTCGTGCGGCCCGATGCCAGCCGGGGCGCCCGGCCCGCCCTGCTCGAAGGCCTGGTGTCGGTGGCCGAACAGACCGGCGTGTCATCCCTCCATGTCACCTTTCCGACGGAAAGCGAATGCCGGCAACTCAGCCAGGTCGGCTTTCTGGCCCGGACCGGAGAGCAGTTCCACTGGGTCAACCGGAGCTATGAATCGTTTGACGCGTTCCTCGCTGACCTCAGCGCGCGAAAACGGAAATCGATCCGCCGCGAGCGGCGTGCGGTCACGGACAGCGGGATCGACATCGTTCGCCTGCAGGGCGACGCAATCGGCCCCGACGACTGGGACACGATGTTCCGTTTCTACGAGGACACCGGCAACCGCAAGTGGGGACATCCCTACCTGACCGCAGACTTCTTTCCCCGGCTGGGCGCCGCGCTGGGCGACCAGGTGATCCTGATTCTCGCCCAGGCGGGGAACACGCCAATTGCCGGGGCCCTGCACATTGCCGGTCCGGACACCCTGTTCGGGCGCTACTGGGGCTGCTCCGAATACCAGGCGTTCCTGCATTTCGAGCTGTGCTACTACCAGGCCATCGACTACGCCATCGAGCACGGTCTGCACAGTGTCGAGGCCGGCGCCCAGGGACCGCACAAGATCCAGCGGGGCTATCTCCCGGTTCCCACGTACAGCGCGCACTGGATCCGCCATCCGCAATTTCGGGATGCGGTCGCCCAGGCCCTGCAGCAGGAGACCCGGGCGGTGCGGCTGGAGATCGACGCGATTCGGACCCAGTTCTCACCCTTTCGCCAGGACGACTGCCGGCAGGATTGAAGCGGTCAGTCCGCTTCGGGCCCCGAACCCTTTCGAATCAGGAGATACCCCTTGGCGTCCGGCGCGGTAGCGAGAATGCGCGGGCTGTCCGGCCGCGGCTCGAGCTTCTTGCGCAGCCTGGAAATGTGGGTTTCCAGCGTGTGGCTTCGTACGGACGGATGGTACCCCCAGACCTCTTCCAGAATCCGGCTGCGGGAAACAGGTTCGGCGCGCGCCCGCAGGAGACACCGGAGCAGCGCGTTTTCTTTTTCCGTCAACCGGACCTGCTGACCATCCGCATCGATCAGGATCTTGGCGCCAGGACGGAACCGGAAGGTGCCGAGATCGAACTCCGCATCGTCGGTCAATTCGTGCTGGCGCAGATGCGCCCGCATGCGCGCCACCAGTGCCGGGGGAGACACCGGTTTGACCACGTAGTCATATGCGCCCGAATCAAATCCGCGCACGATATCCGCAGAGGAATCGGCGGCCGTGAGCATGATGATCGGCGGCGTGCGGCCGAGCTCCAGGATGCGGCGGCATAGGTCGCGGCCGTCGGCGTCGGGCAGCCGCACATCCAGCAGAATCAGGTCGAAACGCTGGGCCCGGACCTGTTCGAGCGCTTCCGCACCGGTTGCCACGGCCACCATCTTGAAACCGCTGTACGACAGGTGTTCCGACAGCGATTCGCGCAGCGCCTCATCATCTTCCACCATGAGCACCTGGGGTGCGGCTTCCCAGGTTTTGCGCGCTGTGCTGTCCACGAATGGCTCTCCTGCCCTCGGCGCCGCTCGCGACCGCCATCGCCTAGGCTGGGCTATCGAAACAGTATACTGACGGCATTTCCGCTTCATCCAACTCCGCAGGAAGCGTTGCGCTTCCGGAATTCTCTATGTCCCAACCCGATGCGACAGGGTCGCAGGAACGTTTGTCCGGCACCGTGCCGCGCTCGGTCATTGCCGTGGACCGGGCCATCGGCGACCTCCGACGAGGTCAGCTCGTCGTCCTGCTAGGGGCCTCCGCATGCGCGGTGGCCCGGTCCACCGAGTTCCTGGGAGAAGGCGAGTTCGCGGCAATGACGCGGGTGCCGGGCGGGGCCCTGCGCATCGTGATTACCGGCCCGCGCGCCCGCGCCATCGGCCTCGACACGGACCAGGAGGTGGTGGTGTTCCGGTTGAGCCCGGACATCGCGCCCATCACCGTCCAGGCCCTGGCGAATCCTGAATCCGGCGTGCCGGCTCTCGAACTCCACCGCACGCTCGAGGCGGATGATCTTGCGGTCGGCTCGGTGCAACTCGCCAAGCATGCCAACCTGACTCCGGCAGCCGTTCTCAAACCGCTCGGGCTACCGCCCGAAGCGGCGCGCGCGTGGGCAATCGAGCGCGACCTGCTCGCCGTGCACGTGCAGGAACTGCAGCGCTACGGAGCCGAGGGCGACTTCAATCTCCGTCGGGTCAGCAGCGCCCACGTCCCGCTGGAGGCGGCGCAAGACGCCCGCATCATCGCTTTTCGACCGGTTTCCGGCGGTACCGAGCAGATCGCGATCGTCGTGGGGGAACCCACCCCGGATTCACCGGTTCTGGTGCGACTGCACTCGCAGTGTTTCACCGGGGACCTCCTCGGCTCGTTGCGCTGCGACTGCGGCGATCAGCTGCGGGGCGCCCTCTCGGCCATCGCGGAGGCCGGCAGCGGCGTCCTGGTCTACCTTGCGCAGGAAGGTCGCGGCATTGGTCTGGTCAACAAGCTGCGGGCATACACGCTGCAGGATGATGGACTCGACACGTATGCCGCGAACTCGGTGCTCGGATTCGCCGACGATGAACGTCACTATCGCGTCGCAGCGGAAATCCTGCGCCAGCTCGGGGTCACGCGGGTGCGCCTGCTGACCAACAACCCGGAAAAAATCGCCGCGCTGACCCGGTTCGGGATCCGGGTCGTCGAACGCGTGCGCCACCGGTTCGAGCCCACTCCGCAAAATCGGGAGTACCTGGAAGCGAAAGTACGGACCGGCGCGCACCTGCCGTAGACGCGCCGGCCGGCAGCCGGCTCAGGACGCTGCTACCAGCTCCTTGCCGTTCGCGTCGACGAACGTGAATGAAACCTGGTTCTCGCGCACGTCGACCTTCACGTGCCCGCCTCGCGCCAGCCGCCCAAACAGGAGCTCCTCCGACAGCTCTTTCTTCAACCGCTCCTGGATCAGTCTGGCCAGCGGTCTCGCGCCGAAAGTCGGATCGTACCCCTTGTCGGCAAACCAGCTCCGCGCCGCTTCCGTGAGTTCAACCGAGACGTTGCGGTCCTGCAACTGGACCTCGAGCTGGGCGATGAACTTGTCGACGATCTGGCCCATCACTGCCCGGGACAGCGCCGCGAACGGAATCACCGCGTCCAGCCGATTGCGGAACTCGGGCGTGAACAGCCGATTGATCGCCTCCGTGTCGTCCCCTTCCCGCCGCTCGCGACCGAACCCGACGGCCGCCTTGGCCAGCTCGCTGGCCCCGGCGTTCGTGGTCATGATCAGCGTCACGTTCCGAAAATCGACCGCCTTGCCGTTGTGGTCGGTGAGTCGCCCATAGTCCATGACCTGCAGCAGCAGGCTGAACAAGTCCGGATGGGCCTTCTCGATCTCATCGAGCAGCACGACCGAATGTGGGTGCTGGTCGACCGCATCGGTCAGCATGCCCCCCTGATCGAAGCCAACGTAGCCCGGTGGCGCACCGATCAGGCGGGAGACCGTATGGCGCTCCATGTACTCGGACATGTCGAACCGGATCAGTTCGACTCCCATCAGTTCCGCCAGGCAGCGAGAGGCCTCGGTCTTGCCAACTCCGGTAGGGCCGGACAAGAGGAAGCAGCCCACCGGCTTGTTCGGCTCCCGCAAGCCGGCGCGCGACATCTTGACCGCGCTCGCCAGCATTGCGAGCGCCTCTTCCTGTCCGAAGACCACGAGATTCAGGTCACGCTCCAGCGTGGCCAGAGCGGTGCGGTCATCGCGCGAGACCTGCTTCGGCGGGATCCGCGCCATCCGGGCGACCACCGCCTCGATGCTTCCGACCCCGACCACCTTCTTCCGGCGCGACGCCGGTTTCAGCATTTCCGCCGCTCCGGCTTCATCGATTACGTCGATGGCCTTGTCCGGCAGCTTGCGGTCAGACATGTGCCGTCCTGCCAGCTCCGCGGCCGCCTGCAGCGCGGAGCGGGTGTAGCGGATTCCGTGGTACTCCTCGTAATAGGGCTTCAGCCCGTTGAGAATCCGGATGGTGTCGGCCACGGTGGGCTCGTTCACGTCGATCTTCTGGAAGCGACGGACCAACGCCCGATCGGTCTCGAAATAGCCCCGGTAATCCTTGTACGTAGTGGAGCCGATGCAGCGGATCTCGCCGCTGGCCAGCGCCGGTTTCAGCAGATTGGACGCGTCCATAGCGCCGCCGCTGGTGGCGCCGGCGCCGATCAGCGTGTGAATCTCGTCGATGAACAGGATGGCCTTCTCATGTTTGCCGAGCTCCGCCACCACTCCCTTCAGGCGTTCCTCGAAGTCGCCGCGGTACCGGGTGCCAGCCAGCAGGACGCCCATGTCCAGGCAGTAGACCACGGCGTCCGCAAGAACTTCGGGCACCTCCCCGGCGACAATTCGGCGGGCGAAGCCCTCGGTAATCGCGGTCTTTCCGACTCCCGGATCCCCGACGAACAGCGGGTTGTTCTTAGTCCGCCGGCAGAGGATCTGGATCGTGCGTTCCAGCTCGACCTGGCGACCGATCAGGGGATCGATCCGGCCGGCCTTGGCCTTCTCGTTGAGGTTGATGCAATAGGCCTCGAGCGGCGACTGGCTGGCGGCCGGCGCCTCGCCTGTCTCGGTGCCTGGCGCCGCTGTCTGCACGCGGGTTTGCTTGGATAGCCCGTGGCTGATGAACGACACCGCGTCCACCCGCCGCATCTGCTGCAAACTGAGGAAGTAGACAGCGTGACTTTCACGTTCGGAGAAAATCGCCACCAGGACGTTGGCGCCGGTAACGGCGGTCTTCCCGGACCCGCGCACATGTTGCGCGGCCCTGCCCAGCACCCGGCGGACGCCGCGGCTCGGGACGGAGTCCGGCTGGGAATCTCCCTCCAGCACTGTCGAAGTCAGCGCCGTCTCCAGAAACTCGTCCAGGTCACCCTGAAGCTTTTCCAGGTCCACGCGGCAGGCAAGCAATACCTCAACCGCGTCCTCATCCTCGGTCAGGGCACGGAGGAGATGCTCAAGGGTGACGAACTCGTGCCGATGGCCCCGCGCCAGCTCGATAGCGTTGTGAAGGCTCTTTTCAAGGTTGCTCGACAGCATCGCGTGACGGCTCAGACTTTCTCCAGGGTGCATCGCAGTGGATGCTCATGCTCGCGAGCGCAATTGATCACCTGGGTCACTTTGCTCTCGGCCACCTCGTAGGTGTACACGCCGCACACGCCGACCCCGTTCTGATGCACATGAAGCATGATCTGGGTCGCCTCTTCGCGGTCCTTGCGGAAGAACTGTTCCAGGATCATGACCACGAACTCCATCGGCGTGTAGTCGTCGTTTAACAGCAGGACCTGATATAGCGACGGTTTCTTGGTCTCGACCGTCGGTTCTACCAGCGTGTCCCCGCGCCCCGGCTCGTAATCCGGTCGCTGCTGCGAACTCATGGCAAATGCCGCCTCCACGCACCTAGCCCGCACGAATGTTAGCCAATTCAGGCACCCCCCGAAAGAAGCCGCCACGCCGGCTTCGCCCCTGAATCCGGCGTCAGTCGTCCGCCCCGGCCGGTCGTTCGCTGACGACGTCATCGATCAGGCCAAACTCCTTGGCAACCTCCGGGGTCAGGAATCGATCCCGCTCGAGCGCCTCGCGTACGGCCTCGATGCCTTGCTTCGTATGGCGTGTATAGATCTCGTTGATACGCTCCTTGAGCGCGAGAATCTCGCGCGCGTGGATCTCGACATCCGTTGCCTGCCCGGAAAACCCGCCGGAAGGCTGATGCACCATGATCCGGGCGTTCGGCAGCGCAAACCGCTTGCCCGCGGTTCCGCCGGCGAGCAGCAATGAGCCCATCGACGCGGCCTGCCCGACGCACAGGGTCGACACGTCCGGGCGGATGTACTGCATCGTGTCGTAGATCGCCAGCCCCGATGTGACCAACCCGCCAGGGCTGTTGATGTAGAAGGCGATCTCCTTGTCCGGGTGCTCCGCCTCGAGATACAGCAATTGCGCGATCACGAGCGACGCCACCTCATCCCCTACCGGACCAGTCAGAAAGATGATGCGCTCCTTCAGGAGCCTGGAATAGATGTCGTATGCACGCTCGCCCCTGCCGGTCTGCTCGACGACCATCGGCACCAGCGTGTTCATGGTGTGCTCCGGCTCCGGCGCCTGCAGCCGTTCCGTCACGACGACGCCCCGCTCGCGGCGGCAGCCGGGCCGGCCGCGCCCCCCGGCATGCGGGCCTCCAGCGTGATGGGTGGAATGGTCGCCATCATGCGCCGCATCTCGTCGTTCGAAATCTGCGTCTCGTTCAGCTGGGCGTCCTTCATCGCGAGTCCGAGCGCCTTCTCCCGACGAATCCGTACCGCCACCATCTTGACCACTTCCGTATCCGCCAGACGCTGCCTGATCACGTCTTCGGCGTTTCGCTGGTTGGGGTCCACGTTCTGCACGACAAAGCGGACGATCTCTTCGCGGCTGACCTGGATGTCGTGATCGTCCGCGATCTTCGACAGCAGCAACTCCGCGACGATGCTCGACCTGGCCAGTTGGTCGGTCGACACCTGGTGTTCCGAGGGCACGATCGGCGACGATTGCCCCGCGTCGTACGCGGCGGCGACCTTGTCGACATAGGGCTCCGGCAGTTTGAGCCGATTGGCCTTGACCAGCTTGTCGATCAGGCGAACCACCTTCAGGCGTTCGCTTCCGGAAGTCATGGCGTGCTCGAGCATGGTCCGGACATTCGCCCGGAGATCGGGTTCCGTTTCGGCACTGAGCCGCTTCATCAGATCTTCCATGCTGGCCGGTTCACGCTTGTGTACGGCGCGTGCCAGGACGCCCAGCTTGAACGGCTTGTCGTAGCAGTTCCCTGGCAGCGGAGACACCTGAAACTCCCGCTGCTCGCCGGCCCGGATGCCCTCGATGTCAGCCGCTTCGCCCCAGGTCCGCTGAAATGACTTCGGCGTGGCAAGACCGCCGACCGGAATTCGCTTCGGATTGGCCGAGTCGGACCGATCGAACAGCTCCGCCACCACCGTGTCCTCGGAACGAGCACCGAAGTCGGTCTCCGCCGGCTCGGTCGCCCCAAACATGTACGAGAACTCGGTGACTTCCGCGTCGACGTCCGCATCGGTCACGTCCACGACCGGTACGTCGATTTCCAACCCGTCAAACGGCGCCACCTTGAACGTGGCGACCCCGTGCACCGTGAACTGCAGATCCAGCGGCGCGCCGGGCGCCCGCTTCGGCATGCGTTCCGGGACCACGTCGAGAGGCACGAGATCGTGTTCTGCCAACGCCTGCTCAACCGCGGACTGCAGAAAGTCCGAGGCAATTGCGGTTTCCACCTCGGTCCCGAACCGTCGCCGGATGATGGTCATCGGCACCTTGCCCTTGCGGAACCCGTCGATCTTGGCGTCACGCGCATACTCGTTCAGACGGCCATCCATCACCGATTCGAACTGCTCGGCCGGAACCGCCGCACTGAAGCTTTGCACCGAGCCGCTTCCGGAAATTCGCTTGACTTTCATAGTGACCCATCTTTCGTTATGGCGCCGACCGCCAGGCCAGGGGCGCTGGTGCGGGCGGAGGGACTCGAACCCCCACGACTTGCGTCACGGGCTCCTAAGGCCCGCGTGTCTACCAATTTCACCACGCCCGCCAACCCCAGCGCATTTCCGGCCGGCCCGTCACCGCCCCGTCAGCGCCTCGGCTGCAGCGTCGAGGATTGCATCACGGTCGATGCCATACGAGCGGTACAGACTCGCCAGATCTCCCGACTGCCCGAATTCGTCCACGCCCAATGAAATCGTCTTGTGTCCGCGGACCGAGCCGAGCCACGAGAGCGTCGCCGGGTGGCCGTCGACCACGGTCACCAAGCCTGCCGAAGATGCCAGCGGATCGAGCAACCTCTCCAGATGGGACTGCGCCTGATGGCCCCGCCGCCGCGCGGCTTGCGCGGTCCGCCATGCAGCGTGCAGCCGGTCAGCGGAGGTTACGGCCAACACCCCCGCCTCCGGCATGTCCGACTGCAGTTCCGCATAGGCATCGAGCACCTCGGTCGCCACTGCGCCGGAGTACACCAAGGCCAGTGAAGTTCCCCGAGCCGGCGGACGCAGCCAGTAGCCGCCGTCGATGATCGCCTGCTCCAGGTCATGATCCACGGTGCGTTCAAGCTGCTCGACCGGCCGCGTCGAGAGGCGGAGATAGACCGACTGCCCGTCCGGCTCCTGGAGGTAGGCGAACGCCCAGCGGAGCATCACCTCTAGCTCGTCCACGTACCCGGGCTCGAGCGCGGCGAGGCCGGGCTGACCGATCCCGACCAGCGGCGTGCCGATGGACTGATGCGCGCCGCCCTCGGGTGCAAGCGAAATCCCGGAGGGCGTGGCGATCAGAATGAAACGCGCATCCTGGTAGGCCGCGTAATTGAGTGCGTCCAGCCCGCGTGCAATGAACGGGTCGTACAAGGTGCCGATCGGAATAAGCCGGGCGTCGAACAGCGAATGCGACAGACCCGCTGCCGCCAGCAGCAGGAACAGGTTGTTCTCGGCAATTCCCAGTTCGATGTGCTGACCCTTGGGCGACATCGTCCAGCGTTGTGGCGACACGACACTCTCGTCGTGAAACACGTCGGAGCGGGACGTGTGCCGGTAGATCTGGCGCTGGTTGACCCAGCCACCGAGGTTGGTGGATACCGTGACATCCGGGGACGTGGTGACGATCCTCTGCGCGAGTTCCGTGTCCCCGCGTCCAAGCTCCCGGAGGATGCGGCCGAAGGCCTCCTGCGTCGAGGAGCGGCCGGACGCCGACACGAACAAACGGTCCGGAACCGGTATCTGCGGCGGGTCGTGACGCCGCTGGTCGGACTGGGCGAACGGCACTGCCGCCAGATACGCCTCGAGCGTCGCCGGCGGGAGCTCAAGTCCCGCGAAGCGGTCCCATTCCTTGCCTTCGGGCACGCCCATCGACACACGGAACTGCTCCATCTGGGCCTCGTTCATCAGGCCTGCATGGTTGTCCTTGTGGCCGGCCAGCGGGAGTCCGTGCCCCTTGATCGTGTAGGCGATAAAGCAGGTCGGCCGATCGTCGTCCGCAGCCTCGAAGGCTTCGATTACCGATTCCAGGTCATGGCCGGCGAGATTCGTCATCAGCGCATGCAGGTCGTCGTCGTCATGGCGCTCGATCAGCGTCGCTGCATCCGTATCGCCCTCGAGGTCCTGGAGCAGGCGTTCCCGCCACGCAGCCCCGCCCTTGAAGGTCAACGCCGAATAGAGGTCGTTCGGACACCGATCGATCCACTCGATCAGCGCCGTTCCCCCGGGCTCCTGCTCGACCGCCTGTAGCAGCTTTCCGTACTTGAGCGTGATCACCCGCCAGCTCATCGCCTCGAACAGTCCGGCAATCCGGGAGAACGAACGGTCTGCGGTAATGGCGTCGAGGCTTTGCCGGTTGTAATCGATGATCCACCAGCAATTTCGCAGCCCGCTCTTGGCGCCGTCGAGCAGGGCTTCGTACACGTTGCCTTCGTCGAGCTCCGCGTCTCCAAACACCGTCACCATGCGGCCGGGACGGTGTGCCCCGGACGCCAGGTCATGATCAAGGATGTAGTCCTGCACCAGCGAAGCGAACAGCGCCATGGCGCCCCCGAGCCCGACGGACCCCGTCGAAAAATCGACGTCGTCCGCATCCTTCGTGCGCGAGGGATAACTCTGTGCTCCGCCATATCCGCGGAATGCCTGCAAGTGCTCGCAAGTCTGGCGCCCATGCAAGTACTGGATCGCATGGAACACCGGGCTTGCATGGGGCTTCACGGCCACCCGGTCCTCGGGCCGCAGGACGTGGAAATACAGGGCCGACAGCAGCGTCACCACGGAGGCCGAGGAAGCCTGGTGCCCCCCGACCTTCAGACCGTCCAGGGCCGGACGGAGATGGTTCGCATGGTGAATGGTCCACGCCGACAGCCAAGCCACCTTGCGCTCCAGCGCACGCAGCTCCGCGAGGTCCCGCTTCGCCGGCCTCGATTTTCGCCGCCGTGCCTTGGCCAGCGTCACCATGCTTCGGAGGCCGAAATTCTCGTGGTCATTGCGGGAATCCTAGCCGTCCGGCACAGGCCGGTAAATCCGCCCGCTTCGTGCCGGCTCGGCCGAGACTTGCGCACCGCCCCGGGCAGCGGCCACCGTGTGGCGACGGCGCGCCGCGCAACGACCCCACGCCACGACGAATCCGTCACCGCCGGGCGGCCGACGGCTAGCCGCCGCGACGCCGGGCCGGCACCGAGTCTCGTGGGCGGCGACTTCGGGGCTACCTGCCGGCATCCCGTCCCTGCCGGAACTGCGGGCCCGCCGGCGAGGGCCCGCCGGTCCGCGCCGGAGCACCATGGGTTTCATTGGCCTCGCGGGCGGGTCTCTCCTGCCGGTGCCGTCGATCCGGAATCCGGAGGATCACGCTCCCACTTCGACCGACGCACCCGCGTCTTCCAACTTCTTCTTGATCTCTTCGGCCTCGTCCTTGGAAATGTCTTCCTTGACCGGCTTGGGAACCCCTTCTACGAGATCCTTGGCCTCTTTCAGGCCGAGTCCCGTGATCGCCCGCACCTCCTTGATGACGTTGATCTTCTTGGCCCCGAAGCTGGTGAGCGTCACGGTCACGAACTCGGGCTCGTCGCTGCCTCCGCCGCCATCGGCCGCGCCACCGGGCGCTGCTGCCACCGCCACCGGCGCGGCGGCGCTGACTCCCCACTTCTCCTCGAGCAGCTTCGACAGTTCGGCTGCTTCGATCACGGTCAGGCCGGACAACTCCTCGGCCAGTTTCTCTATGTCCGCCATGGCTGGTTTTCTCCCTTCAGACGCGTGGACAAAGTTATGGAATGGCCCGCCCGAAACTCAGGCGGCTTCTGATTCGGAATAGGCCCCGATGACCCGGGCCAGAGCGCCCGCCGGAGCCTGGAGGACCCCCGCCACCGAGCGGGCCGGCGAGGAAATCACGCCCACCAGCTTCGCCCGAAGCTCGTCCAGCGATGGCATCTTGGCCAACTGGGACACCGCAGCCCGATCCAGCTTTTGCGAGCCGAGGCCACCGCCAAGGATGACCAACTGCGGATGGGTATCGGCAAATTCGTACAACACCTTGGCCGGTGCCACCGGATCCTGACTGAGACCGATCGCCGTCGGACCGGTGAACAGGTCAGCCAGGTCGGCGTGCGGCGTGTCCTTCAGCGCCAAGCGCGTAAGTCGGTTCTTGGTGACCCGAAACTGCGCTCCCGCCTCACGCATGCGCCGCCGCAAAACGGTCGCATCATTCGCATCGAGACCTGCGTAGTGGGTCACAATCACGGTTTCGCCGCGCGCGAACAACTCGTGCAGCGCGGCCACCGCCGCTTCCTTGGCCTGGCGATCCATAGGACGGGCTCCTCCAGCCTCGGCAGGCCGGATGGCGCTGCCGTGCAGCTCCGCACTGACCCACGCCAGCCGGAGTTCACGCCTGTCCAAGGAACGAGTCCGGACGCGCGGCCAACCGCCGCGCCCACACCCCGTCTATGCAGGTCGATTAAGGCTATCGCCCCCTGCAGTCTCGGACAGGAAGCGATCACCGCGGCAGGCGCGGCAATCGCCGATTGACAGTCAGGCCGCGGCGTTCGCCCCGGCCTCAAGATCGGCCACGTCCAACTGGACCCCGGGTCCCATGGTCGACGACAGCCAGATTTTCTGAATATACACGCCCTTCGATCCTGCAGGGCGCGCATCGCGCACCGCGCCGACGAACGCGTGGACGTTGGCAGCCAGGCTGCCTTCATCGAAACTAGTCTTGCCGATTCCGGCATGCACGATCCCGGCTTTCTCGGCTCGGAAGGCGACCTGTCCTCCCTTGGCGGCCTGCACCGCGGCCGTGACATCGGTCGTAACCGTGCCGAGCTTGGGGTTCGGCATGAGACCGCGCGGCCCCAGTATCTTGCCCAGCCGGCCGACGACCGGCATGCAGTCCGGAGTCGCCACGGCGCGGTCGAAATTGATTTCACCCTTCTGAACGGCCTCGGCCAGGTCTTCCGTACCCACCAGGTCAGCTCCCGCTTCACGGGCGGCTTCGGCCGCTTGATCGCGGGCGAACACCGCGACCCTCACGGTCTTGCCCGTGCCCGCCGGCAACATCACCGTTCCGCGCACCTGCTGGTCCGACTGACGGGTGTCGAGATTGAGGTCCAGCGCGATTTCAACGGTCTGGTCGAACTTCGTGCCGCCGTGCTGCTTGAGGTGCGCGAGGGCATCTCCGAGCGGAAGCGGCCGGGTGCGGTCGAGCCCCTCGCGGGCCGCCCGTAAACGTTTTCCAGGACGTGCCATGGCTTCAGCTGACTCCAATGCCCATCGAGCGGGCCGTACCCTCAACGATCCGGCAGGCTTCGTCAACGCCGGAAGCGTTCAGGTCCGGCATCTTCTCGGCGGCAATTTCGCGTACCTGCGCGGCGGTCACCGAAGCGACCGGCTCAATGCGGCCGGTTTCGCCCGACCCCTTGGGGACGCCTGCAGCGCGTTTCAGGTAGTAGGAAACCGGCGGTTTCTTGACCGTAAAGGTGAAGCTCCGATCGCGGTACACCGTGATGGTCACGGGCAACGGTGCGCCGGCCTCGGCGCCTTGCGTCTGCGCGTTGAACGCCTTGCAGAACTCCATGATGTTGAGCCCGGCCTGACCCAGCGCAGGCCCGATCGGCGGCGAGGGATTGGCCTGCCCCGCCGGCACCTGGATGCGCACGTAGCCTTCAATTTGTTTAGCCATCAGTTTGTTCCGTTACCTGTTACTAGATCTTCTCGACCTGCGAGTATTCCAGTTCGACCGGGGTGGCACGTCCGAATATGGACACCGAAACCTTGACGCGCGAGCGTTCCTCGTCGATTTCCTCGACCACCCCGTTGAACGAGGTGAAGGGACCGTCGCCCACTCGCACATTCTCTCCGATCTCGAAGATGACTGCCGGTCGGGGACGTTCGACGCCCTCGCGGATCTGGTTGAGTACCCGGCCGGCCTCATCGTCGGAAATCGGTATCGGGTCGCCTTCGGTGCCGACAAAACCCAAGACGCGCGGGACGTCCAGCACCAGGCGACGGGTCTGATCGGACAGCTGCATGCGAACCAGCACGTAGCCGGGAAAGAACTTCCGCTCGGTCTCGATCTTCTTTCCCTGGCGCAGTTCGACCACGTTCTCGGTCGGCACGACCGCTTCCGTGATTTCGTCGGCCAGTGCGTGGCGTACCGCCTCGGCACGGATCGCGTCCGCCACCCGCGATTCGAAGCCGGAGTGCGCGTGCACGATGTACCACGCAAGCGGCATCGCCGGCTGCTCCCCTTGTGTCAACTGCCCAACCCGAGGATTGCCTGGATCGCAAGTGAAATCAGCTGATCCACACCCAGGAAAAAGAGTGCCAGCAAGAACACCATCACGAACACCATCCCCGTGGTGACCGCCGTCTCCTTGCGGGTCGGCCATGTGACCTTGGCCAGCTCCTGACGAATTTCCCGAAGAAACTCCATCGGGGACGTTCCGTTCATGAGCGAATCCTCACATGGTGCGTTACCGGCCATCCGCCGCAAGCATCGCCGCCAGCGACGACGGAAACCGGCAATGAACTAAGGGGTACGGTTGCTTGGCAAGATACTCCATTCGGGGTCACCGTCGCAAGTGACGGCAGCGCTGCAACCGCACCTGAGTCCTGGCAATGGACGGTGTGCGGATGGCAGTGCGATACGAAACTTCGGTCCCGTAAGACCGCGCAGCGGCGGCGGCGCGACCGCGGTGACCTTGCGATCCGTGATTGCCGATCATCGCCGACTCCCGCCGGCTGCCCCCACGCCGGTCGCGGGCCGCGATCCAAACCTGGCCTAGGTTCCAGGAAGTAGAGGGGAGGGCCGACGCCGCGCTCCCAATGTGAGCATGTGCAGGGTTGCGTCGAGTCAATTTGGCCCGGCGAGCGCACGCCGGCACACCACTTCGACGCGTCCGCCACCTGAGCACGTCTCCGGCGGGAACATCCGGCTTGGTCCGGCGTCCGGTCGCGCAAACGCCGGGGCACCTGGGCACGGGGGACGCTTCCCCCTCTATATTCCTCAGGCCCAGAAACCGTGCTGCCCCGCCGGGCAGCGGGTCGCCCACCGGGGCCCGCTGCCAACTCCCGTCAAAAAGGTATTCCGACCATGCAGCTTCGCATTGCCGTGATCTACGGCTCCGTCCGGCCCCAGCGGGTCGGGATCCGGATGGCCCGATATGTGTCCCGAGCCTTCCACGAACGGGGGCACGATTCCACGCTCATCGACCCGCTGGAACACAGCGTCCCGCTCCTGCAGCAGCGTTACCGGGACTACGGCGACGGAGAAGCGCCGGAAGTGCTGCACTTCCTGCATCGCGTCTTTGAACAGGCTGACGCGTTCGTCGCGGTCAGCGCCGAATACAACGGGTCCATTCCTCCCGCCCTGGTGAACGTGCTCGACTACTTCCTGCCCGAGTACGCCCGAAAGCCTTCGGCGGTGTGCACCTACTCTCCCGGCCCTCTTGGCGGTGCGCTCGCCGCCATCCCGCTGCGCCACCTGTTTACCGTCCTGGGGGCACCGCCGATCGGCGCGCCTTTTCGGGTTGGCCGGGTTCACGAGACGTTCGACGACAGCGGGCACACCGATGACGAGGACGTCCACCGAAGGTTCAGCGGTTTCGCGGATCAGGTCGAATGGTACGCCCGCGCCTTGAAGGCCGCTCGCCAGACTGACTCCGGGGCCACCTAGCGGCCCCCCGCCGGGCACCGGACCGGTCCACGCGTTCCAGCCAGCCAGATACGTCCATCCCGGTCGCGCGGCAGGCGGCAAGTACCAGGTTGCCCGCCGCCTTCGCGTCTTCGAGCGCGTCATGCGCCCGGTACTCGTAGTTCAGGTACCGGGAGACGTTTCCCAGCGCGTAGCCACGACGGGCGAACTGCGGCCACGCCCGCCGCGCCACCCAGGCCGAGTCGAGCCAATGGCATTCGGGCAGCGATACCTCGGCGGCGAGGCAGGCGCGGCGGAGCGCGTGGCGATCAAAGGCGGTGTGGTGGACCACGACGCATCCCGCGAGGAACTGGCCCAGCGCCGGCGCGCACTGCCGAAACGTCGGCGCCGTGGTCACCTTGTATTCGTCGATGCCGTGAATGGCGATGTTGCGAAGGTCGAAGTGCGCCTCCGGGTCGACGAGCGTGCACCACTCGTCGACCAACCGACCATGCTCGTAGACCGCCAGCCCGATCTGGCAGATGGAACCAGGGTCCGAATTGGCGGTTTCCACGTCCAGCGCGACGAAGGCGAGCCCGGGGTTGGTCACGGGGGTGGCGCGACGTCCGGCAGCGCTAGCGAAACCGGGCCGCCGCACTGCCATCGCGTCTCACCGGTGTCATACCAGGGTCCGGTTGCGGCGCCCGAGCACGCTGTCCCGATGCACGTACACGTTCAGCAGCAGCCCCATGCAGACGAACAGCGTGAGCAGGGCAGTGCCGCCGTAGCTGATCGGCGGCAGCGGATAGCCCACGACCGGAAGGGTCCCGGTGGTCATCGAAATATTGATGAATGCGTACAGGAACACGATGAACGTGATCGACGCGGCCAGCACCCGGCCGAAGTGATTGCGGACGAACTGCGCGAGGACGACACCCCAGACAATGATCAGCGCGTAGATGGCCAGCAGGGCCAGCGTCCCGACAAAGCCGAACTCTTCCGCAAACACGGTGAATGCGAAGTCGGTGTGGTGCTCGGGCAGGAACTCGAGCTGCGTCTGGCTGCCGCCCAGGAATCCCCTGCCGAAGGCGCCGCCCGATCCGACCGCGATCTTGGACTGCAGCAGATGGTAGCCGGCGCCGAGCGGGTCGGATTCCGGGTCCAGGAACGAGCGCACCCGCACGCGCTGATACTCGTGCAGGACGAACCACCACAGCAGGGGCACGGCCCCGGCAGCCGCCACCGTTCCGGCAACGACGACCCGCAGGCTCAGCCCGGCGAGAAATGCCGTGACACAGCCCACCGCCACGATCGCCGCCGCCGTTCCGAGGTCCGGCTGGCGCCACACCAGGAACGCGGGAACGGCGATCAGGATGCCGGGAACCAGAACTTCGAGAAACCCGCCCCGACCGCGTCGGTCGTGAAAGAACCGCGCAAGGGCCATCACCAGCGCCAGCTTGGCCGGCTCGGACGGCTGAAACTGGTACGACCCGACGCGGATCCACCGATCGACGGCGAGGTCGCTGGGAACGAATTCCAGGACCAGCAGCAGCGCCAGCATCATCGCCAACGGGACGTAGGCGAAGCGCAGCCAGAACCGCACGTCGACGAGGGCCACCGCGACCATCAGCAGGCACCCGGCCAGAGCACGCAGCGCGTGCGGCCAGAACCAGGGCCGGGCGTCGCCGCCGGCGGCCGAGTACTGGACTGCGAGCCCGGCCGATATCAGGACCAGCAACGCGAGCAGCAGGTAGATCGGAGGCGTTTGCGCCAGGCCCTGCAGCCGTTCACGAAAGCCCGGGATGTTCTCGTCCGCTTCGCGTACGAAGTCGACGCCGCTCACGCTATCTGTCCCGCCCCTTCACTGCCGTCGGTGACACCCAGGCGCTGCGCTTCGAGGAGCAGATCCCGGGCGATGGGCGCCGCGACCCGCGACCCGCTGCCACCGTGTTCGACGACGACTGCAACCGCGTACCGCGGCTGCTCGACGGGCGCGAAACCGACGAACAACGCGTGATCACGGAACTTCCAGGGCAGATCCTCGTTCTTCTTGACGCCTGCTTTCCGCTCCTCCGCCGTGATCCGGCGGACCTGCACGGTGCCGGTCTTCCCGGCCATGAGAAAGTCATCGCGCTCGGTCGCGGCGCCCCGGGCCGTCCCGGTCGGGCTGTTGACGACGGCCGACATGGCATTGCGAACAAACGCCAGCGACGATTCCTCGACGTCGAGGGTGTCGGCCAGGCTTCGGGCGGCACCGAAGTCCGGCGGTGCCGCTCCCGTCAGCCTTTCATCCATGCCGTGATTCGCCATGCCCTGGACGAACCGGACTCCCAGTTCCCTGCCGCTGGCGATCCGGGCAGTCATCAGCGCCAGCTGGACCGGGGTTGCAAGCATGTATCCCTGACCGATACCGACGTTCGCGGTGTCGCTCTGGTACCAGGACTTGTTGTAGACCTCCTTCTTCCACGCCTTGGTCGGCACCAGCCCGGCTCGCTCATTGACGGATTCGTCGACAGTGGTCGCCGCCCCCAGACCGAGCCGCCTCGCCATGGCCGCGATCCGGTCCACCCCCAGGTTCAGCGCCAGCTCATAGAAATGCAGATCACAGGACTGCGCGATGGCTTCGGTCAAGGCAAGGCGACCATGCCCCTGTCGGCGCCAGCAGTGGAACCGGTTGCCCCCGATTTCCCGCACCCCGCCGCAGAACACCGTGTGGTTGGGGTCGTGCCCGGCCTCCAAGGCCGCCAGCGCCACCGCGACCTTGAACGTCGATCCGGGCGCGTACCGGCCCCGCACCGAGCGGTCCACCAGCGGCGTGGTAGGACTGTTGCTCAGGGCATCCCACGTCGCGTGATCCAGCCCGGTAACGAAAAGGTTCGGATCAAAACTGGGCGACGAACAGCAGGCCAGCGCCTCCCCGGTGACGGTGTCCAGCAGCACGGCGGCGCCGGTTTCCCCGGCCAGCAGCGACGCGGCGTAACGCTGCAGCCGATAGTCGACGGTTAAACGCAGGTCCTTTCCCGGTAGCGCCTTCTTTTCCCGCAGGTTGCGAACCGATTTTCCGTGAGCGTTCACCTCGACGTGCAGCGTCCCGATCTTTCCGCGGAGGATGGCCTCGCTCGACTGCTCAAAGCCCACCCGACCGATCTGATAATTGCTCAGGTGTGCGAGCACTTCGTTGCGACTGATGTCGTCGCTCGTAACCGACGACACATAACCGAGCAGATGGGCCAGGACCTCTCCGGCCGGGTAATGGCGTTCGGACTCGCGGCGGACCGAGACACCCGGCAGCACGACCGAATGCGACGCAACTTTCGTCACGTCCTCCCACGAGTGAAGCCGCACGAGCCTGTGCGGAGTTTCCCGGCTCCCCGAGGTCTGCCGGAAGATCTCGTCGAGTTCGGTGTATTGCGAGGCGGACGGCCGCAGGATGTGCTCCAGCCGCAGCATCATCGCGCGGCGGCCCTCTTCTTAACTCGGGGGAACGACGTGAAGGTAGTGGTGCCAGCGGTTACCCGCCAACAGCACGCCGTTGCGATCAAATATCCGTCCCCGCGGCGGGACCAGCAGCTGGAGCTTGACGCGGTTCTCCTCGGACCGCACCGCATACTGCTCATGTTCCAGAATCTGCAACTGGTACAGGCGCTCGGCGACGATCGCCAGGAAACAGCCGTTCAATCCCAGTATCAGCAGGGAGCGGCGATCGAAATCGTGCCTGCGGTTACTCTCAACGGGCTTCATGTCGATGTGCCGGCGCTTCGAACAGGTATTGCAGCAAGACGAACGACTGGAGGATCACCGGATACAGCAGCAGGATCGCAGCCATCTGGAAGACAAGCGCCTCGGCGGACATCTGGCCGCCGGTGAAGCCGACGCCGATCACCAGCACGGCGACGGTCGCGACCGCGGTCAGCAAGGGTCCCAGGACCCACGGATAGAACCACGGTGGCGCGGTCGCGAAACGGTGCTGCAAGGTGGTGATCGCAAACCGGAGCACGAAGAGCGTGAGCGGGACCGTGCCGAGTTGAACGCCGGAGAGCAGATCGCAGGCGACCCCGAACAGAAACAGGATCAACGGATTCAGGCGGCTGGTGTGTGCCGGGTATAGGCAGCAAAGGCCGGCGACACCCAGCACCGGCATGGGTGCCAGGAAGTCGATGGCCACCGCCGGCCCGGCCAGCACCGCCTGACCGAGCAGCAGGGTCAGCAGGGCCACCGGGCCGAACGCTCCCGTCGGCAGCAACCTCACAGCAGTTGCTCCGCGGGGACGGCGTCAACCGGTGCGCCCGGGATCACCTGCAAATACCGCATTCCTTCGATATCCACGGCCGGCCGGATGCGCATCCCGCCTTCCGTGCGTTCCACGCTCCCCACCAGGAGATGCGGCGGGAACATCCCCCCCTGACCCGAGGTGTACAGGGCTTCGTGTTCCAGGAAGCTCGTCGGGCTCGATGACGACCCGACATAGGCGAACCGCAAGAACCCGCCCTTGCCGCCGGTCACGACCGCACTGTGACCGAAACGTTCACCGAATACCGGCACGTGCGAGGCGATGCTCGTGAGCAACTGCACCCGGGCGGCGCGCTCACCGGCCACCGTGACGTAGCCCGCCATCCGGCCCAGCGAGACCACGGGGTCGCCCACTCTGATTCCGTCCCTGGCACCCCCATCGATGACGATGGTGTTGCGGGGCACGGCCGTGCCGGCGGCAACGATCTGAACCGACACGTACGCGGGCACCTGCGACGGCACCAGCGCCAACAGCTCCCGCAGCTTCAGATTCTCGCTCTCGACGCGCTGCAAGGTGGTGACCTGGCTTCGCAGTCGATCCAGCTCGAAGTGCAGGCGCCGATTTTCTTCACGCGCATGAACGAGCTCATCGAAATCCCGGATGAGCATGCCCGCGCCTTCGAACGGCACGTTGACGGCCGCAACCGTGACGGCCATGGCGTCGAGCAGTGTTGCCTCGATGCGCGCGACCGTCGGGGATTCAAACTGTCCGAGCAGAAGGAGTGCGACCGAGCCGCCCGTCAGGACACCGGCCGCGTACCGCCGGTAACTTGCCTGCAGCCTGTCGGCAACGCTGGCTAGCCGGTGTACGCCCCTCATCTCTACGTCTCGCTACCCCCGGATCGATCCTCGACCCCTGACCACACACCCGAACCCGTCAGCTGGACCCGATTTGCGCCAGCTGGCGCAGCAGTAAACGGTTGCCCAGCAGCTTCCCGGTACCATAGGCAACACAAAAGAGCGGCTCGTCATGCACCGCCACCGGCAGTCCCGTCGTATCGCGAATGACTTTGTCGATGCCCTTGAGCAGGGCTCCCCCTCCGGTCAGGAGCACGCCCTGGTTGACCAGGTCAGCCGCAAGTTCCGGGCTGGTGTGCCGCAGCGCATCACGCACGGTTTCCGCAATCTGGTCCACGGTCTCGGAATAGGCCTCGTACATGTGCCGCTCCGAGACCTCGATTTCACGCGGCAGACCGGTGGTCAGATCCATTCCGCGCACCGTGCAGGTCTGCCCGTCGGTGCCGTCCTCGGGCAGGCAGACGGAGCCGATGTCCTTCTTCAGGTTTTCGGCGCTCTGCTCTCCGAGCTGGAGCTGGAAATTGTTTCGCACGTACGTGATCAGCGCCTGATCCAGCTTGTCGCCACCCAGCTGGACGGACCGCGTCGTCGCGAGCCCGCCAAGCGAGATGATGCCGACCTCGGTCGTACCCCCGCCGATATCCACCACCATGGACGCGTTGGATTCCATGATCGGCATGTCCGCGCCCAGGGCCGCCGCCATCGGCTCTTCGATCAGGACCACGTCACGCGCGCCCGTCGACTCGGCCGACTCGCGAATCGCGCGGCGCTCCACCTGCGTCGCTCCGGACGGAATGCACACCGCGATTCGCGGCGAGATGAAGCTTCGGTTCCGGTGGACCCGGCGGATGAAATGCTCAAGCATCATGCCGGCCATCTCGAAGTCGGCGATCACGCCGTTCCGCATGGGACGGATGGCCCTGATCGAATCGGGCGTCCGGCCGATCATCTGCTTGGCGTCCTTGCCGACGGCCAGCGTGTGCGGTTTGCCGTCCCGGTAGCCCACGGAGATGATGGACGGCTCGTTCAGGACCACGCCCTGGCCTTGCACGTACACAAGCGTGTTGGCAGTGCCCAAGTCAATTCCGAACTCGCTTGAGAACGCGTCCAGAAGCCCTGAGAAAATGGCCATCAGACAATCCCGCTAAGTGCGGCTGTGGTTATCCCTGCGCCGCGAATGCCGGTGGAACTCCCCGTTGGCGTTTCGTGAATAGCCGGTTCAGGGCCGTTATGTAGGCACGAGCTGCAGCCACCATAGTATCAGTGTCGGCCGCATGACCCGTGACCGACCGACCGTTCTCCTCGAGCCGGACGGTCACGTCAGCCTGTGCGTCAGTTCCGCCCGTGACCGCACTGACCTGAAATAATTCAAGCCGGTAGTCACCGGGGACCAGGGCCGAGATTCCCTTGAACACCGCGTCGACCGGGCCCGTCCCAGTCAGTTCCTTGCTCTGTTCCACTCCGTCGATGCGCAGCGTGACCGCTGCCTGCGCGTCCTCTTCGGTTCCGCAGCGCAGCGCCAGGTCCACCAGCGCGACCCGCTCGTCCTCCGCCGCGACACCGACGTCTGCCAGCGCCAGGAGGTCCTCTTCAAAGACCTCCTTCTTCTTGTCGGCGAGTTCCTTGAACCGGACGAAGACATCGTTCAGCTGGTTGGCGCCGAGATCGATGCCGAGCTCGCGCAGTTTCGCGCTCAGCGCCGCCCGGCCCGAATGCTTGCCCAGCACCAGACTGGACTTCGTGAGACCGACCGACTCCGGGGTCATGATCTCGTAGGTCTCCGAATGCTTCAGCATGCCGTCCTGGTGAATGCCGGACTCATGCGCGAATGCATTGGCGCCGACCACCGCCTTGTTCGGCTGCACGGAGAACCCGGTCACCTGCGCGAGCAGACGCGAGGCACGGGTGATATGCCGCGTGGCCACCGACGTCTCATAGACCATCGCGTCCTTGCGGGTCCGAAGCGCCATGACGATTTCCTCCATCGCCGCGTTTCCGGCCCGCTCGCCGATGCCGTTGATCGTGCATTCCACCTGGCGTGCGCCCGCAGAGATGGCGGCGAGCGAGTTCGCCACCGCGAGGCCCAGATCGTTGTGACAGTGGACCGACAGGACCGCCTTGTCGATGTTCGGAACCCGGTTCCGCAGCATCGAGATCAGATCGGCGAACTCCGAGGGTATGGCGTAGCCGACCGTGTCCGGGATGTTGATGGTGCTGGCGCCGGCGTCAATGGCGCTCTCGACGCAACGGCAGAGGAAATCGTGGTCCGTGCGCGAGCCGTCTTCGGGGCTCCACTCCACGTCCTCGGCGAAGTTCCTTGCGTACGTCACGCTGTCCACGACCAGCGCATGGACTTCCTCCGGCTCCAGCTGGAGCTTGTGCTTCATGTGGAGCGCGCTGGTCGAGATAAACGTGTGAATACGGGCGCTTTTCGCCTGCTTCAGCGCCTCGGCCGCCCGCTCGATGTCGCGGCGGCTGGCGCGCGCCAGGCCGCAGATGATCGAGTCCTTCACCGACCCCGCGACCGCCTGCACGGCCTCGAAATCCCCGTTGGAAGCGGCCGGGAAACCCGCCTCGATCACGTCCACATTCAGGTGGGACAGCACCTCCGCGACCCGTAGCTTCTCCTCAAGGTTCATCGAGCAGCCAGGAGACTGCTCTCCGTCTCGCAGGGTGGTGTCGAAGATCACTACATGATCGGCGGATTTAGCCATGACGTTCCCCGAGGGCAGACGCGCAGAAGCGGCGCGGTCCCACGGCTCTTTGGCTCCGCGCTCGCTCAGTGCACTGTCAAGCTGTACCTACCCTGAAATTACCGCAAGTTCAACGGTTTTCGGGCTCTCGGCCCGCCGCTGCGCTCAATTCTTGTCGCGGTCCACCAGCTTGTTTTCGGCCAGCCACGGCATCATGGCCCGGAGCTTTTCACCGACCTCCTCGATCGGATGACCGGCCGCGCGTCGCCGCATGCTCTTGAAGCTCGGCTGTCCGACGGCGCACTCGGTCATCCACTGGCGCGTGAAACGACCCTTCTGGATGTCCTCGAGCACCCCTTTCATCGCCGCCCGCGCCTCCTCGCCGATGATGCGGGGGCCGCTCGTGTAGTCGCCGAATTCGGCCGTGTTCGACACCGAATAGCGCATGTTGGCGATGCCGCCCTCGTAGATGAGGTCGACGATCAGCTTGACCTCGTGCAAGCACTCGAAATAAGCCATTTCCGGCGCGTAGCCGGCTTCCACCAGCGTCTCGTAACCGGCGGTGATCAGTTCGGTCAAACCGCCGCACAGCACCACCTGTTCCCCGAACAGGTCGGTCTCGCACTCTTCCTTGAACGTGGTCTCGATGATGCCCGCGCGGCCGGCCCCGAGCCCGCAGCCGTAGGAGAGGCCGATCTCCAGCGCGTTCCCCGACGCGTTCTGGTGGACGGCCACCAGGGACGGCACGCCGCCACCCCGCTCGTATTCGGCACGCACGGTGTGCCCGGGCCCTTTCGGCGCCAGCATGAAGATGTCGAGATCGGGGCGCGGGTCGATCAGGCCGTAGTGAATGTTCAGGCCGTGGGCAAATCCGAGGGCGGCGCCCTGCTGCATGTTCTGCTCGAGGTGATCGCGCCAGATTCCCCCCTGCAGTTCGTCGGGCGTCGCCATCATCATGACGTCGGCCCAGCCGGCACCGTCGGGGACGGAGACAACTTCAAAGCCGGCCGCCTCTGCCTTCGCGGCGGAGCCGGAGCCGGCGCGAAGCGCGACCTTCACGTCCTGCACACCGCTGTCGCGCAGATTGGCGGCATGAGCGTGGCCCTGGCTTCCGTAACCGATGATGACGACCTTCTTTCCCTTGATGAGATTGGCGTCTGAATCGCGGTCGTAATACACGCGCATGAATGTGTCTCCTGTTGGAAGTCGTGGGGCGGGCCGGCGAGCCAGGCCGCGCGAATTTAGGAAGTCGTATCGCCGCGGGCGAGTGCCACCGCGCCGGTCCGGGCCACCTCGGCCAGTCCGAGCGGCCGCATCAGATCGATGAAAGCGTCCAGCTTGCCCGCCGATCCCGTCAACTCGAAGATGAACGATCGATTCGTGCTGTCGACCACGCGGGCCCGGAAGATGTCCGCGATCCGGAGCGCCTCGACCCGTTTTTCGCCCCGCCCGTGCACCTTCACCAGCAACAGATCCCTGGCCACGTACGGGCCCTCGAGGGTCAGGTCCACCACCTTGTGCACCGGCACGATGCGGGCGATCTGGCTGCGGATCTGCTCCACGGTCATCGGCGTCCCGGTCGTCACGACGGTGATCCGTGACATCCCCCGTTCACGATCGACCTCGGCAACGGTCAGGCTTTCGATGTTGTAGCCCCGCGCCGAGAAGAGCCCGACGACGCGCGCCAGCACGCCGAATTCGTTGTCCACGAGCACCGACAGGACGTGGGTCGAACTGGTTTCGTCCACCTTCAACCCCCCCAGGGCCGGCATGCGCAGCGACGGAGCGCCCCAGCCGGGTCGTCCTCGGCCGGGAATGTAGCGAACGCACCGGGCACGCGGAAGGCGGGTGCCCGTCCGCTGGAACCGCCGGCGGCCCGCGCTCCCGCGCCGCGCTGTTGACGTGCTGCCGTCAGCGGCCGGCACCGGTCGCCGGACGCGGCCGCGACACGGCCAGCGACGAGGCCCACCCGCCGGTCGTGCGGTCGGCCAGAGATGCGCCGCGGCCCCATGGTCAGCCCGACGCCGGGCCGGCGGCTTCCTCCGTCCCGAGCAGCGACCACAACGAGATCCAGCCCTGCAGCGCGGCAATGTGCACGAGGCCGGTCACCACGGCGGCAACCACGGTGGCCAGCAGCACCTTCCGGACCAGCAGGGGACGCGCTGGCGCGCCCGGATCCTGTCCCGGCACGCGCTCCCGGGACGGTTCGATCCCCACCGGCAGCAGCATGAAGAACAGCAGCCACCAGACGATGGAGAACACCACCACCAGGCCGAGCGCCGACATCAGCGCTGCTCCAGTTCGATGAGGGTCCCGTCGAAGTCCTTCGGGTGCAGGAACAGGACCGGTTTCCCGTGCGCCCCGGTCTTCGGCTCGCCGTCGCCGAGCACCCTTGCGCCGGCCTGCACCAGCCGGTCACGGGCGCCGCTGAGATCGTCGACCTCGTAGCAGAGATGGTGAATGCCGCCTGCCGGGTTCCGCGCGAGGAACGACGCCACCGGCGACTCGTCGCCCAGCGGATGCAGCAGCTCGATCTTGGTGTTGGGAAGCTCGACGAATACGGTCGTGACCCCGTGATCCGGGAGCGGGAGCGGCGCCGATACCCGCGCGCCGAAGATGTCCCGGTAGCGGCGGGCGGCGGTGTCGAGATCGGGAACCACGATGGCCACGTGGTTCAGTTCGCCCAGGATTGACTCCATCCCGTCAGCCCCCCAGCCGGATCAGTTCGACGACGACGTCCGGCTGCTTGAGCAGGGATCGGCGACACGCGCGGCGCACTGCCTTCTCGAGGATTGGCCGAGCGTGTCCGTCTTCCTCGCACTCGCCGGACGAGAACCCGTCCCATACGCTGAGGACGGTCTCGGTGATGTCGACCTCTGCCCCGTTGCCCACCGGGTCGAGCCCGTGAAACGTGACCCGCGGCTCCACCAGGACCTCGTCATCCTCCACGATCATCGTCACGGTGACCGCCCCATGGTACGCCATCCGTCGGCGGGCCTGCAGGTGGCCGGACTCGCGGGGCACGACGTCCGTCCCGTCCAGGATCAGCCTGCCGGCCTCGACCCAGCCGACTTCCGCCGCTTGCGGCGCCAGCCGGATCACCCTGCCGTTGCGCGGCTCGAACACCTCGGGCACCTGCAGGGATCGGGCGAGATTGGCATGCGCGCGGATGTGGAGCGGCTCCCCGTGCACGGGCAGCGCGATCTGCGGTCGGATGCAGTGGTACATGCGCGTGAGCTCGTCGCGCGCCGGGTGTCCAGACACGTGGATCGGGGCCTGCTCCGAGGTGACGACATCGCACCCCAGCTCGATCAGCCCGTTCCAGATTCGCTTGACCGCGATCTCGTTCCCCGGGATGACCCGCGACGAGAAGATCACCCGGTCGCCCGCCGCGAAGTGCAGGGCGCGATGCCGCTGCTCGATGATCCGGGACAGCGCCGCCCGGGGTTCACCTTGCGAACCGGTGCAGACGACCAGCAGGTCGCGGCGCGGAAACGACCGGATCGCGTCTTCCTTGACGAATGCCGGGACACCGGCAAGGTATCCCGACGCGCGCGCCGCGTCGGTGAGCCGCCAGAGTGACCGTCCGACCAGCGCCATCTTGCGGCCGCACCGCCTGGCCACCTCCGCCACCGTGCGGAGCCGCGCCACGTTGGAAGCAAACGTCGCCACCGCCACGAGCCCCGGCTGTCCGTCGACCAACGGGACCAGCTCGTCGGCGATATCGCCCTCGGATCCCGACTCCCCGGCCACCAGGGCGTTGGTGGAATCGCAGGTGATCGCGAGGACCCCGGCGTCGCCCAGTTGCCGGAGCCTGACCTCGTCCGTGGTCGGCCCCAGCCCGGGCCGCGGGTCGAACTTCCAGTCGCCCGTGTGCAACACCACGCCGGCCGGGGTGGTCAACGCGATCGCGTGGGATTCCGGAATCGAGTGCGTGATCGGCACGTACTCCGCGCGGAAGTGCCCGAGTTGCCGCGATTCGCCGGGCGCCACCTGGTCCACGGGAACGATATCCCGCAGGCCCGCGTCCGCGAGTTTTTCCCGAAGGAGCATGGCCGCAAACGGCGTGGCGAGCACCGGACACCGGAGCCGGGGCCAGAGGTGATGCACCGCGCCGTGGTGATCCTCGTGGGCGTGCGTCAGCACGATGGCCTCGATCCGCTCTTCCATGCCCTCAAGCGCGCGGATATCCGGCATCACGACATCCGCCTCCGGCATCCGTTCGTCCCGGAACGACACGCCGCAATCGATCATGATCCAGCGGCCGTCATACCCGTAGAGGTTCAGGTTCATGCCGATTTCGCCGGAACCGCCCAGCGGCACGAACAGCAGTTCGTCGGGGCCGGGAATCGGCAGGCTGCTCATGCCGGGGTGCCCCGGTTGTGGCGATGCACGAAGCACAGTCCGTACAGCGTGAGGTTGGGGTCCACGGTGTCGATGACGCCGGTGGCCTGGGCAAACAGATCGGCAAGCCCGCCCGTCGCCACCACCTGCATCGACGGCTGTCCCCGCTCCGTCCGTATCCGTTCGATCAAGCCCTCGATCAGGCCGACATAGCCCCAGTAGATCCCTGACCGCATGGCGGAAACCGTGTCCTGGCCGACGACGGCCCCAGGCCGCCCGATGGCGATTCGCGGCAGCCGGGCCGCCTCCGCGTGCAGCGCCTCGAGGGACAGGTTGACGCCGGGGGCGATCACGCCCCCTTCATACGAGCCGTGCGTGCCGACGACATCGAAGGTCGTCGCCGTCCCGAAATCGACGACGATCACGGCGCCGCCGTACCTGCGGTAGGCCCCCACCGCGTTGACCAGCCGGTCGGCGCCGACCTCCTGGGGGCTCGGGATATGGACCTCGATGCCGAGGTCGAGCCCGTCGCCGACCACATCGGCCCGGCAGCCGAACATCCGGTCGGCCAGCAGGCGCAGTTCGAACAGGGATGCCGGCACCACCGTCGAAATCACGACGGCGCCGACGGTGTCCGGGCTGCGGCCGTCCAGTTTCATCAACTGCGACAGCGTGGCCGCGTACTCGTCCGCCGTGCGGTCCACCGACGTCGCCAAGCGCCACGACACCAGCAGGCGATCGCCCTCGAACACGGCGAACACCGTGTTGGTGTTCCCGACGTCCACGGCCAGCAGCTGCGACGCCATCAGCCGCCCATCTCGGGAAACGCATCGCCGGCAATGATCCGCCGACGCTCGCCGTCGGCCAGGTCGAGCAGCAGCGCCCCTTCATCGTCGACGCCGGCGAATGCCCCCTGCACTTCGTCGTCGCCGATCCGCACCCGGAACGCGGTCCCGGCTGGCAGTGCCAGCGCGCGCCAGCGCTCGAGAATTCGGTCGGGCCCGTGAGCCGCGCGGGCAGCCAGGCGCCCCAAGTACGCAGCCAGCAGGCGGGCGGGGCTGACCGGCGGCGCCCCCTCGCGTACAAGATCGGTCGCCGGCAGCGACGTCGCATTAGGGTGCGAGACCAGGTTCACGCCGGTCCCGACCACCGTGGCGGCGCGCTCCGGCGCGGACTCCGCCAGAATGCCGGCGACCTTGCGACCGCCGACCACGAGGTCGTTCGGCCATTTCAACCGGGCGGCCACCGTGCTCCCCGTCACCTCGAGAACCGCCTCCACCAGGCAAATCCCGGCCCGAAACACCTCGAGGGCCGGGTGGGCGCCGCCGGCCCGGGGCCGCACCACCGACGCGTAGAGATTGCCGGGCGGAGAGACCCAGCCGCGGCCGTGACGGCCGCGGCCCTGCTCCTGCCGGCCCGCCCAGACGACGAGGTTGGCTTCTGCGGGACGGCCAGCCCGACGCCACGCTTCAGCGTTCGTGCTGTCCACGGTGTTCAGTCGCACCACCCGAAAATTCGTCACCGCTCCCGCTCAGAGTCCAAGCGTGCCCGCGGCCCGGGCCGCCGCCTCGACCACCACGGGGGCCACGAAAAGAAACAGCAGCGCGGTCAGCGCCGTCGCGGTCACCGTCAACGTGACCCTCCGTCCGGGCATGTGCTCGAAATCCTCGTCCCCATCCGCGAAATACATCACGTAGACCACGCGGAAGTAATAGGCGGCGGCCACCACGCTGGCGAGCACGCCGACCACCGCCAGCCAGAACAGGTCCGCCTCGACCGCTGCCCGGAACACATACAGCTTGGCCACGAAGCCGGCGAGCGGCGGGAGACCGGCCATCGACAGCAGCAATGCCGAGAACGCCAGGGCGAACATCGGACGGTGGCGACCGATTCCCGCGAGGTGCTCCACCTGCTCGAACGGCTGATGGCTGCGGTGCATGGCCAGGAGACAGGCAAACGCGCCGATCGTCATGACCGCATAGATCGCGAGATAGACGCACGCTCCGTGGATCCCCTCCGGTGTTCCGGCGGCAATCCCGACGAAGATGTATCCCGAGTGACCGATGGTCCCGTAGGCCAGCAGCCGTTTGAGGCCCGTCTGCCGGAGCGCGCCGAACGCCCCCACCGTCATGGACAGGACGGCCAGCACGGCGATCGCCGGCATCCACACGTCCGCCAGGCCGATCAGCGGCCCGAACAGCACCCGCAGCATCAGCGCCCCGGCCGCAACCTTGGGGGCGGCGGCCAGGAACGCCGTGACGGGCGTCGGAGCCCCCTCGTAGACGTCCGGGGTCCACATGTGGAACGGCGCCGCCGACAACTTGAAGGCGATTCCGGCCACCAGGAAGACCAGCCCGGCCGCGGCACCGAGCGGCGGCGCATCCGGCAACGCGACGGCGAGCGCGTTGAAATCCGTCGTGCCGGTGAACCCGTACAGCAGCGCACAGCCGTAGAGGAGCAGCGCCGAGGCCAGCGCGCCCAGGACGAAGTACTTGATCCCGGCCTCACCGGCATGACGCGATTCACGCTTCAACGCCGTCAGGACGTAGAGCGGGATACTCATCATCTCGAGCCCCAGGTAGAGGCTCATCAGATTGTTCGCCGACACGGTGGCGAGCATGCCCAGTGCCGAAAACAGCACCAGCACCGGGTACTCGAACGCCCGCATGCTCGCCGACTGGCGGCCCTCCTCCGCAATCAGGAGAGTCCAGGCGGTCGCCCCCAGTACCAGGATCTTCATGAACTTGCCGAACCCGTCGACCACGAACAGCCCGCCGAAGATGAGGCCGTCGGGAGGCGTCGGAACCAGGGCCAGCGCCCCCACCAACGTGAGCAGCGCGGCCCGGGTGAGCCATGCCCGCCGTTGATCGACAACGAAGGGGCCGACCATGGTGAGCACGGTCGCCCCCAAGGCCAGGAGCAACTCGGGCAGCGCGCCCAGAAGCGCCGGGGCCAGCTCCATCACACACCGCCACCCGTTTGCGCGGCCAGCAGCCTCGCCGCCAGTTCGGCCGACGGTCCCTCGACCAGCCGGAACACGAAGTCCGGCTGGATGCCGAGCCAGAGGACCAGGATCGCGAGCGGCAGGAACATGCCAGTTTCGCGCCGGTCCAGATCCGGCAGCGGCGGCCCCGCCGGCACACCGCCGAACACCACGCGGCGGTACAGCCACAGCATGTAGGCGGCCGACAGCACCATGCCGGCAGCCGCGCAGGCGGCGAAGACCGCGCTCACCGGAAACACGCCCACGATGACCAGGAACTCGCCCACGAATCCGCTGGTGGCCGGCAATCCAACCGCGGCCAGCGCGAACAGCATGAACAGCACCGCGTACCGTGGCATCGAATGGACGAGGCCACCGTAGTCGGCGATCTCCCGGGAATGCCGCCGGTCGTACACCACGCCGACCACCAGGAACAGTGCCGCGGACACGAGGCCGTGGCTCAACATTTGCACGATGGCGCCGGAGATGGCCCGAGCGGAAGCCGTGAACAACCCGAGCGTGACGACTCCCATATGGGCCACCGACGAATAGGCGATCAGCCGCTTCATGTCGCGCTGCATCAGCGCGACCAGCGACGTGTAGAGGATCGCGACAGCACTCAGCACGTAGACCAGCGGCATGAATTCCGCGCTGGCCGCGGGCAGCATCGGCAGCGAAAAGCGGAGGAAACCGTAGCCGCCGAGCTTCAGGAGGACGCCCGCCAGGATGACCGACCCGGCGGTCGGCGCCTGGACATGGGCGTCCGGCAGCCAGGTGTGCAGCGGCCACATCGGCACCTTGACCGCGAACGACGCGAACATCGCGATCCAGATCCAGCGCTGGGCGTCGACGGCGATCGGCGTGTGCTCCAGACGGTCCATGTCGGTGGAGCCGGCCAGGCTGGCGAGCGTCAGGATCGCGATCAGGAACAGCACCGACCCGGCCAGGGTGTAGAGCACGAACTTGAAGGCAGCGTGCACGCGCCGCTCGCCGCCCCAGATCCCGATGATCAGGAACATCGGAATCAGGATGGCCTCGAAGAACACGTAGAACAGCAGGGCATCCCGCGCCACGAAAACCCCGATCATGAGGGCCTCCATGGCCAGGAACGCGACCATCCACGAGCGCACGCGCTCGACGACCGTCGTCCAGGAGGCGACGATGCAGATCGGCACCAGGAGCGCCGTCAGCAGGATGAACAGGACCGAAATCCCGTCCACGCCAACGTGATACGCGACACCGAGCTCCGGCAGCCACGCGGCGTGCTCGACAAACTGGAAGCCGTCCTTGCCCGGATCGAACCGGGCGGCCAGCACGACCGCCAGCGCCAGGTTGGCAAGCGAGGTCCAGAGAGTCACATCGCGGGCGTTGCGGTCATTCTCCGCGCCGCTGCGGCCGGTCAGGGCGAGGAAGGCGATCCCCGCTACCGGCAGGAACACCAGCAGCGACAGGATCGGCCAGGTGCTCACGAGAGACCCCCCACCAGCAGGTTCCATGCCGCAAACAGCACGGCCCCGACGACCACCACCAGCGCATAGTGGTGCAGCTGGCCAGTCTGCAGGAACTGCACGCGGACCGCGCCCGCCAGGGCGGCCCGGCCGACCCCCTCAGGGCCGCGCCGGTCGATGAGCCCTTGATCGATCGCGGCGGCAAGGAAGCTCCCCACGCGCCGAACCGCTCGCACGACGAGCCCGTCGTAGAGCGCGTCAAAACGCCAGCCCGCGGCCAGGAAAGCTCCCACGGCGGCGGTCCTGGCCGCCGCCCGGGCCCTGAGCTCGGGACGGGCCACGTACACCAGCCACGCCACCAGCAGCCCGCCGGCGCCAGCGACTGCCGGTGCGATCGGCACCCAGACGGGGACGTCCCCGTGGTGCGCCGTGGCAAACAGACCACGCCAGAACGGGGTTCCCGCATCCGCCAGGTCGTGCGCCCACCAGCCGGCAACGCACGCCGCCGCGGCGAGCACTAGCACGGGGAACCGCATCGACCATCCGGGCTCGTGCACCGCCGACAGCACCCGGGCGGGCGCCCTGGCCTCGCCGGCGAATACCAGGAAGACGAGGCGCCAGCTGTACAAACCCGTCAGAAACGCCGCGGCGAGGCCCATCCAGAAGCCTGTCAGCGCGACCGGTCCGTGGGCGGCAAACGCGCTCTCGAGAATGACGTCCTTGGACCAGAAACCGGCAAACGGCGGCAGGCCCGACAGGGCCAGGCTGCCGACTACCATGGCCGTGCACGTGAGGGGCATCCGGCGGGCCAACCCGCCCATGCGGCGCAGGTCCTGCTCATGCGCGAGCGCGTGAATCACGGCGCCGGCGCCGAGAAACAGCAGGGCCTTGAAGAACGCGTGCGTAAACAGGTGGAACAGCGCAGCCGCCGGCACCGCCACCCCGGCCGCGAGAAACATGTAGCCCAGCTGGCTGCAGGTCGACCACGCCACCACCCGCTTGATGTCGGTCTGCGCCAGCGCGATCGTCGCGGCGAACAGGGCCGTGGCAGCGCCGACCACCGCCACCAGGCCCATGGCCACCGGCGCCCCCTCGTAGAGCGGCGCGCAGCGGGCCACCAGGAACACGCCCGCCGTGACCATGGTGGCGGCGTGCAGCAGCGCGGATACCGGCGTCGGCCCCTCCATCGCGTCGGCCAGCCACGTGTGGAGCCCGATCTGCGCGGACTTGCCCATCGCGCCGATCAGCAGCAGCACGCCGATCACCTCCAGGGCCGGCAGGCCAAGCAGTGTCGCAGAGCCCGCGTCCGCCGCCCCGCCGAATACCGCGTCGAACGTCAGGCTCTCGAACGTCAGCGCGATCGCCGCCAACGCGAGCACCAGCCCCACGTCGCCGATCCGGTTCATCAGGAACGCTTTGATCGCGGCCGCATTGGCCGTGGACCGCTCGTACCAGAAGCCGATCAGGAGGTACGAAGAGAGGCCGACCCCTTCCCAACCGCAGAACAGCTGCAGGAAATTGTCCGCGCTGACCAGCAGCAGCATCGAGAACGTGAACAGCGACAGGAAGGCGAAGAAGCGCGGCCGGTGCGGATCCTCGGCCATGTAGCCGATGGCGTAGAGGTGCACCAGCGCCGATATCGCGTTGACCACCACCAGCATGAGCGCCGACAGCGGATCCGCGCGCAGGGCCCAGTCGAGCTGGAGTCCGTCCACCGCGATCCACGTGGCCAGCGACACGCGGGTCGGGTCGTCCCCCAGCCCGGCCAGGACGCCGAGCGACGCGGCGAGCGCCAGCGCCGTGAGGCAGGTGGTCGTGATTCCGGCCAGGGCCGGGCTCGCCCGCCGGGACAGCAGGGCCGCCAGGGCCGCACCGGCCAGCGGCAGGAATACCGCGGCGACGGCCATCATCCCTTGAGATCCTGAATGTCTTCGACCGCAATGGTCCCGCGGAGCCGGAAGAACACCACGAGGATGGCAAGGCCGACGGCGGCCTCCGCCGCCGCCACGGTCAGCACGAACAGCGTGAACACCTGGCCGGCCGGGTCGCCGAGATAGGCCGAAAAGGCCACAAAGTTCAAATTCACCGCCAGCAGCAGCAACTCGATCGCCATCAGGATCATGATCACGTTGCGGCGATTCAGGACGATGCCGATGATCCCGACCGTGAACACCGCACCGCCCAGCATGAGGTAATGCGCGAGCGTGACCGTCATCGACCCTGCTCCGACACCCCGGCACCCACTGCCGGATCCTCCAGGCGGATCGATTCGCCCTGCTGGCGGACGAACTGCCGCACCGGGTCCTGCCGGCGCACGCCGGGACGGTAGCGGTGCGCGAGCACGATCGCGCCGATCATGGCGACGAGGAGGATGGCGCCCGCCAGTTCGAACAGCGCCGCGTAGTCCGTGTAGATCAGGCGGCCCAGCGCCCGCGTATTGGAAACGCCGCCGGGCAGCGGCTCCGGAACCTCGGCGGGGCCGCCCGCAAAGGCCACGAACGCGAGTTCCAGCAACAGGATGGCGCCGGCCGCCAGGGCGGCGGGCAGCCGGGCCCGGAGCGTCCCGCCCGGCTGCCCGGTGTCCAGCGTCATGACGACGAACAGGAACAGCACGGCGACGGCGCCCACGTAGACGATCAGCATCATCATGCCGAGGAACTCGGCACCCAGCAGGATGAACAGCCCGGCCGCGTTCAGGAACGCCAGAATCAGGAAGAACACAGCGTGCACAAGGCTGCGCGCCGACACGACGAAGACGGACGACATCATGAGCACGGCCGCGCACAGCCAGAAGAACAGGTCGGGCGCGGTCATTGCCGGTCAGCGCGCCGTTGCGTCGGCGGCAAGGCGCTCCGCGATCGCGTGTTCCCAGCGATCGCCGTTCTCGAGGAGGCGCTCCTTGGTGTAGAGAAGCTCCTCGCGTGTCTCCGTTGAAAACTCGAAATTGGGCCCCTGCACGATCGCGTCGACCGGGCAGGCCTCCTCGCACAGCCCGCAGTAGATGCACTTGGTCATGTCGATGTCGTACCGGGTGGTGCGCCGGCTGCCGTCGGCCCGGGGTTCGGCCTCGATGGTGATCGCGAGGGCCGGGCACACGGCCTCGCAGAGCTTGCAGGCAATGCAGCGCTCCTCGCCGTTGGGATAGCGCCGCAGGGCATGCTCGCCGCGGAAACGATGGCTCAGCCGGCCCTTTTCGTTCGGATAGGCGAGGGTCACCGGCGGGCTCAGCATCCGTCGGAACGTGCGGGCCAGACCGGCGAAGAGCTCGACCAGCGACGCCATCCGGAGCGCGTGCAGGATCCGGATCAGGACGTTGGGTTCCGTCATCGGATCACACCCCCTCCGGCAGCCAGTCGAACGCCACCAGGACGGCGGACGTCACCACCACCCAGGCCAGCGTCAGTGGCAGGAAGACCTTCCAGCCGATCCGCATCAGCTGGTCGTAACGGTACCTGGGCAGGGTGGCGCGCACCCACAGGAACACGAACAGCAGGAACGCGGTCTTGAGGGCAAACCAGACGATGCCCGGGACCGGCAGCACTTCCGTTCCCGGCACCGGCAGCCAGCCCCCCAGGAACAGGATCGTCCCCATCGCGCTCATGAGGATCATGGACGCGTATTCGCCCAGGAAGAACATGACGAACAGCATGGACGAATACTCGGTGGCGTACCCCGCCACCAGGGCCGCCTCGTCCTCGGGCAGATCGAAGGGCGCGCGGTTGGTCTCGGCCAATGCGGATATGAAGAACACCACGGCCATGGGCAGGAGGGGCACCACGTACCAGATGCGCTCCTGTGCCCGCACGATCTCCGTCAGGTTGAGCGACCCCGCGCAGAGCACGACGGTCACGATCACGAAGCCGATGGACACCTCGTAGGAGACCATCTGGGCCGCCGACCGGAGGGCGCCCAGAAACGGGTACTTCGAGTTGCTGGCCCAGCCGGCCATGATGATGCCGTAGATCGCGAGCGACGAGATCGCGAACAGGTACAGCACCCCGACATTGATGTTGGCCAGCACCAACTGTTCGCTCACCGGGATGACCGCCCAGGCGGCGAGGCTGAGCGTAAACGTCACGACCGGGGCCAGCACGAACACCACCCGGTTGGCGCGGGACGGGATGACGATCTCCTTGGCCAACAGCTTGAGACCGTCCGCGAACGGCTGCAGCAGGCCGAACGGCCCCACGACGTTCGGTCCGCGGCGCCGGTGGGCGGCGGCGATGACCTTGCGCTCCGCAAGCGTCAGGTAGGCGATGCACACGAGCAGCGGCACCACGACCAGCAGGATGCCGAGCGTCACCTGCAGGATCGTCAGGACGGCATCAAGCATCGGCGACGGCCCGGGCACAGGCGGCCATGGTGGCCGAGGCCCGGCTGATCGGGCAGGTGCGGTAGTAGTCGGGCACCACCTCCGTGAACGGCGCTCCGTCCAGTTCGCCGCCCGCATCCCCGAAGGACGTCAGCGGCGCCGGCGGCGGCAGCTGGCCGATCTCCGCCAGATGCGGGTGCGCCGCCTCGATCCGACGCCAGAGCCCCGCCAGCGAATCGTAGGGCAGCGGACTCCCCATCCGTGCCGCCAATGCCACGGGAATCTTCCAGTCCGGCCGGGCGCCACCCGGCGGCGGATGGGCCGGCCGGGCCCGTTGCGGACGGCCCTCGGTGTTGACGTAGGTGGCCTCCTGCTCGGTGTACGCCGCCGCCGGAAGCAGCACGTCCGCGCGGCGCGCGCCCCGATCGGCATGATGTCCCTGATAGACGGTGAACGTGTCCCGGAAGGCTTCCGGATCGATTTCGTCGGCGCCCAGGAGGTACAGGAAATCGAGCCCGCCCTCGTTCGCCGCGCTGACCATGCCCCGCGAATCGAGCCCGCCCTCGGCAGGCACCATGCCGAGCTCCAGACCGCCCGCGCGCGCGGCGCACCGCTGCAGCACCGAAAATCCGTTCCAGTCGGCGCGGGCCGCGTCCGCGGCCTCCGCCACCTGCCGGGCCAGGCCGAGGATGACGGCCCCGTCGGCGCGCGCCAGGGCGCCCGAACCCACGACGATCAGGGGATACCGGGCCTGCCCCAATGCCGCCACGAAGGGATGCGTCCCCCGCGCGAGCTCGGCGAGAGCGTCCGGACCGTCGCCCAGTTCGGTCACCGGGTAGGTCAGGTCGATCGCCGGGCCGATCCGGGCGATCGGGATGCCGGTCGCGCGCCAGCGCCTGCGGATCCGGGCGTTGATCACGGGAGCCTCGCGGCGGGGATTGGTGCCGACCAGCAGGACCGCGTCCGCCCGGTCGATGCCGGCGATGGTCGCGTTGAAACGCCACGAGGCCGGCACGCCGGCCCCGACGGCACCCCCATCCTGGCGGCAGTCCACGCTGGCGACCCCGCGCGCGCGCATCAGGTCGGCCAGCGCCGCCATGCCCTCCAGCCCGACCAGGTCGCCGGCCAGCGCGGCGGTCCGTGCGGGCGCCGCGTCCTGCAGCGCTGTGGCCACCGCCGCAAGGGCGGCGTCCCACGACACCGGCTCGAACGCGCCGTTCCGCCGCAGCCACGGCTGATCCAGCCGCCGCACGGCCAGCCCGTCGACGGCATGGCGCGACCGGTCGCCGATCCATTCCTCGTTGATGTCCTCGTTGACCCGCGGCAGCACGCGGAGCACCCGGCCGTCCCGCGCATCGATCCGGATCGCCGACCCGGCGCCGTCCAGGACGTCGACACTCTCGGTGTGGGACAGCTCCCAGGGACGGGCCGCAAAGGCGTACGGCTTCGAGGTCAGCGCGCCGACGGGACACAGGTCCACGACGTTGCCGGCCAGCTCGCTGTGCAGGCATCCCTCGAGCGCGGCCACGATCTCCATGTCTTCGCCGCGGCCCATCGTGCCGAGTTCCGGGACACCGGCCACTTCGTCCATGAACCGGACGCACCGCGTGCAGTGGATGCACCGGGTCATGACCGTCTTGACGAGCGGGCCAAAGTCCTTGTCCGACACGGCGCGCTTGGCTTCCCGGAAGCGGCTCCGGACCCGCCCGTAGTAGAGGGCCTGGTCCTGCAGGTCGCATTCGCCGCCCTGGTCGCAGATCGGACAGTCCAGCGGATGGTTCACGAGCAGGAACTCCATCACGCCCTCTCGCGCCGCCTGCACGCGCTCGGACTGCGTCAGGATCTGCATCCCCTCCGTCACCGGCATGGCGCAGCTCGCGACCGGTTTGGGCACGCCGACCTGCTCCACCAGGCACATGCGGCAGTTGCCCGCGATCGACAGGCGTTCGTGAAAACAGAACCGCGGGATCTCGACACCCGCCTGCTCGCAGGCCCGGAGGACCGTGGTGCCGTCGGCGACCTCGACCTCGGTTCCGTCAATGCTCAGCTTGGGCATCGCGCGTCTCAGGCGGCAAGGAAGCGGGAGCTTCCGGCGACGCGCTGTTCCAGTTCGTCGCGGAAGTGCGCCAAGAGGCCCTGCACGGGCCACGCGGCCGCGTCGCCCAAGGCGCAGATGGTGTGCCCCTCGATCTGCGCGCACACGGACTCGAGCGTATCGAGGTCCGACGGCGCGGCCTCTCCGGCCACGAACCGGTCCATGATCCGCGACACCCAGCCGGTCCCCTCCCGGCACGGGGTGCACTGACCGCAGCTCTCGTGCCAGTAGAAGTGGGACAGCCGCGCGATCGCCGCCACGATGTCCGTGGTGCGATCCATCACGATGACGCCCGCCGTGCCCAACGCACTGCCGGCCTCGCGCAGCCCGTCGAAGTCCATCTGCAGGTTGTCGCACGCGGACGCCGGCAGCACCTTGGTGCTGGAACCGCCGGGGATCACCGCCAACAGGTTGTCCCAGCCGCCGCGGACGCCGCCGCCGCACTCCTCGATCAGCTCGCGGAGCGGGATACCCATCTCCGCCTCCACCGTGCACGGGCGCTCCACGTGCCCGGACAGGCAGAACAGCTTGGTTCCGGTGTTCTGCGGGCGGCCGATACCGCCGAACCAGGGCGCCCCGCGGCGGAGAATCGCCGGCACCGCGGCGATCGTCTCGACGTTGTTCACGGTCGTGGGATAGCCCCAGAGGCCGGCGCTCGCCGGGAACGGCGGCTTGAGCCGCGGAAACCCCTTCTTGCCCTCCAGGCTCTCGATCAGCCCGGTCTCCTCGCCGCAGATGTAGGCGCCCGCCCCCCGGTGGACGTGGATATCGAAGTCGTGACCCGACTCGCAGGCGTCGGGCCCGAGCAGTCCGGCGGCATAGCATTCCGCGATCGCCGCCTCGAGGCAGCGCCGCTCGGCCTCGAATTCGCCCCGAACGTAGATGTAGGCGGTGTGCGCGCTGATGCCGACCCCGGCCAGCAACGTCCCCTCGATCAGCTTGTGCGGTTCGTGCCGCAGGATCTCGCGGTCCTTGCAGGTCCCCGGCTCGCTCTCGTCGGCGTTCACGATCAGGTAGTGGGGCCGGCCGGGGGCGGGCTCCTTCGGCATGAACGACCACTTGAGGCCCGTCGAAAAGCCCGCCCCGCCCCGGCCCCGCAGGCCGGAATCACGGATCGTCCCCTGGATGGCCTCGCGGCCGCGGCGGACCAGCGCCCGGGTGTCGTCCCAGTCGCCGCGCCGCCGGGCGGCATCAAGACCGGGGTCCGCGGTCCCGTCGAGATTCGGGAAGACCCGGTCGGCGTCGCGCACGGGTTCAGCCCTCCTTCGGGCCACGATGGGCGTGGATCCAGGCGCGCATCTGCCCGCCGTCCAGGCGTTCGTGGAAATCGTCGTTGATCTGGACGACCGGCGCGTCGGCGCAGGCACCGAGACACTCCACCTCGATCAGGGTGAAGTCGCCATCCGGCGTGGTCTCGCCGGGCGCAATGCCGAGCTCCTGCCGGGCGGCGGCAAGCACCTCGTCGCTGCCCCGGAGCCAGCACGGCGTCGTGCGGCACACCTGCACCAGGTAGCGGCCGACGGGCCGGTCGTGGAACATCGAGTAGAACGTGACCAGTTCCCGCACCCGCATCGACGGCATGCCGAGATAGTCGCCCACCGCGTCGACGACCGCGGCCGGCAACCAGCCGCCGTGCCGCCGCTGCGCGAGGTCCAGGAGCGGCAGCACGGCGCTCTGGCGGTGCTCCTGCGGGTACCGGCCGAGAATCCGCTCGGCCTCGTCCCGGTCCGGTCCGGGAAAGAGATCGGCGTCCCCGGTCATCGGTCGACCTCCCCGAAGACGATGTCCAGCGACGCGATGCAGGCCACCACGTCGGCCAGCTGGTGCCCGCGGACCATGGCGTCGAGGCCCTGCAGGTGCGCGAATCCCGGCGCCCGGATATGGCACCGGTACGGCCGGCTGCCGCCGTCGGCGACGAGATAGACGCCGAACTCCCCCTTGGGCGCCTCGACCGCCGCGTAGACCTCGCCCTCGGGCACGCGCACGCCTTCCGTGAACAGCTTGAAGTGCGCGATCAACGCCTCCATCGAATGTTTCATGTCGCCGCGGGTGGGCGGGCGGATCCGGGGGTTGCCGGCGAGCACCGGCCCGGCCGGCAGGCGGGCGATGCACTGGCGGATCAGGCCGACGCTCTGGCGCATCTCTTCCAGCCGCAGGAGGTAGCGGTCGAAGCAGTCGCCGTTCGTGCCCACGGGCACCTTGAAGTCGAGGTCCGCGTAGACCTCGTAGGGCTGGGCGCGCCGCAGGTCCCAGGCGATCCCGGACCCCCGGATCATCGGTCCGGTGAAGCCCCATGCCAGTGCATCCTTGGCCGTGACCACGCCGATGTCGACCGTGCGCTGGCGGAAGATCCGGTTCTCGCTCAGCAGCTCCTCGACGTCCGCCAGGATCGTCTCGAAGCCGTCGGCCCACGCCAGGATCTCGTCCGTGAGGCCGGGCGGGAGGTCCCGGTGGACCCCGCCCACCCGGTAGTAGGCGGCGTGCAGCCGGGCACCCGAGGCCGCCTCGTAGAACCCCATCAGTTTCTCGCGTTCCTCGAACAGCCACAGGAACGGTGTGTGGGCGCCGAGGTCGAGCGCCTGCGCCCCGATCTGCAGCGCGTGGTTGAGGACCCGCGTGATCTCGTCGAACAGGACGCGCAGGTACTGCGCTCGCGGGGGAATGTCGAGTTCCAGCAGGCGTTCCGCGGCGAGCACGAAGGCATGCTCCTGCGCCATCGGCGACACGTAGTCGAGCCGGTCGAAATAGGGAATCGCCTGCACATAGGTCTTGTGCTCGATCAGCTTTTCGGTGCCGCGATGCAGCAGCCCGATGTGCGGATCGGCCCGCTCCACGACCTCCCCGTCCATCTCGAGCACCAGGCGCAGCACCCCGTGGGCGGCCGGATGCTGGGGCCCGAAGTTCAGCGTCAGGTTCTGGATCTGGACGTCAGTCATGCTCCGGATCCTCCGGAGCGGCCGGCGGCGCCCCCTCCCAGGGGCTCTCGAAGTCGAACTCCCGAAACGCCTGGGGCAAATGGACCGGCTCGTACACGACGCGCTTCAGGCCGTCGTCGTACCGCACCTCGACCTTGCCCGACAGGGGGAAGTCGCGCCGCAACGGATGACCCTGAAAGCCGTAGTCCGTCAGGATTCGCCGCAGATCGGGGTGGCCGTCGAAGGCAATGCCGAACAGGTCCCAGACTTCGCGCTCGTACCACCCGGCGGCCGGAAACACTTCCACCACCGACGGGACGGGAGTGTCCTCGGGCACGACGACCTTCACCCGGACCCGCCGGTTATGCACCACGCTGAGCAGGTGGTACACCACCTCGAAGCGGCTTGGCCGTTCGGGATAGTCGACCGCGCAGAGATCCACCAGCTGGGCAAACCGGAGGTCCGGCTCGTCCCGCAGGTAGGTCAGCACCCGCGCGATGTCCGGCGCGGCCACCTGAAGTTCACCGTCGCCGAAGCGGGACTGGCCCCGCGCCGTGGGGAAGTCGCGCTGGATGCCGGACAGCAGGGCCGCGTGCGCGCCCCCGGGGTCGCCGCCCTCGGAGAACTCGCTCATACCAGCTCCTGGCAAGGGTTCAGGCATCGCGTCCTACGCGCCGCCCCGACCGCGTTCACGCCCCCTTGACCCTCCCGGTGCGCCGGATCTTCTTCTGCAGCTGGAGGATGCCGTACAGCAGCGCCTCTGCCGTCGGCGGGCAGCCGGGCACGTACACGTCCACCGGCACGATCCGGTCGCAGCCGCGGACGACCGAATAAGAATAGTGGTAGTACCCCCCGCCGTTGGCGCAGCTCCCCATGGAGATCACCCAGCGGGGTTCCGCCATCTGGTCGTAGACCTTGCGGAGCGCGGGCGCCATCTTGTTGGTGAGCGTGCCGGCCACGATCATCACGTCTGACTGGCGCGGACTCGGCCGGAACACCACGCCAAACCGGTCAAGGTCGTAGCGGCTCGCACCCGCGTGCATCATTTCGACGGCGCAGCAGGCGAGGCCAAACGACATCGGCCACAGCGAGCCGGTGCGCGCCCAGTTGACGAGGCGGTCCACTTGGGTCACGACGAACCCCCGGTCCGAAAGCCCGTCGGCGAGCGGATTGGCCAGAGTCGGCGCGCCTACTCCCATTCCAGCGCCCCCTTTCGCCATTCGTAGACGAAACCGGCCGTCAGCAGCGCCAGGAAGACCATCATCGACCCGAATCCGTACAGCCCGATGTCACCGAGGGCCAGGGCCCAGGGAAACAGGAAGGCGATCTCCAGATCGAAAATGATGAACAGGATGGCCACCAGGTAGAAGCGCACGTCGAACCGGCCGCGCGCATCGTCGAACGGCGCAAATCCGCACTCGTACGACGAAAGCTTCTCGGGGTCCGGGCGTTGCGGCGCGATCAGCCAGGCCGCCACGGCCATGGCGCCGCCGATGGCACCCGCCACCACAAAGAACAGGGCGATGGGGAGATAGTCCGCCAAAAACGCGTTCATGGACCCGAGTTCGCATAATGGCGGGAGTGACGGGACTTGAACCCGCGACCTCTGGCGTGACAAGCCAGCGCTCTAACCAAGCTGAGCTACACCCCCATCCGAACGGACAGGCTGCCGGGGTTGTCCCCGTACGTTCTAGGATTGCGGCCGAAAGGTGTCAACCGTTTTCGTGAACCCGCGGGGGCGGGGACCTCGGTTCCCTGGTCCGTGAGGGTCCACGAAGGCCGCGGCGTAGCCAGAAAATCCGTCGGCAGCCCGTGCCGGCCCGGCAGGTTCGGCCTTCAGGCGCGCCTGCAACCGGCACCGGCCCATGGCCGCCGAAGCCGGGCCGTTCGCACCGGTCGGTGCAGCGTCCGGGTGCGGCTGGCCGCCACACGCGGACATCGGCCCGGTGTTACCTAGTTGACAGCGTCCTTCAGCGCCTTGGCCGGACGAAAACGGACCGACTTGGACGCCTTGACTTCGATCGACTCGCCAGTGCGCGGGTTCCGCCCCATGCGCGCCCCGCGCGATGAAACGGCGAAGGTCCCGAATCCGGCGATCCGGGCTTCGTTTCCGGCTGACAGCGTATTGGCGATGCCGCTCAGGACCGACTCTACAGCGCGGCCAGCATCAGCTTGGCTGAATCCGGTTTCGGCGGCCACTTTGGCCACGAGTTCGCTCTTGTTCAAGTGAACATCTCCCCAAGATGGTGCACAGGCCGCACCGCCTGCCAAAGCGTTGGAAGGTACCCCCGCTGCGCACGTTCTGCAACGAGTTCAGATACCTAATCACATTTGGCGCCCTTTGGCGTCGGTCTGAGCACGTGTTGTCGAACCCGATGACCCGCCATTTTCCACGGTCTGCCGGTTGGCCTCATGGTAGATCGGCAGGGGACGGACGGCCAGACCGGAGCGTCTTCCAGCGGTCCAGCCGCTTTTGAATCTCGCGCTCCTGCCCGCGATCGGTGGGCCGGTACAAGCTGTGTCGCTCCATGTCGTCCGGAAAGTAGTTTTGACCGGAAAACGCCCCGGGAGCTTCATGGTCGTAGGCGTAGCCGGCCCCGTAACCGAGCTCCCGCATCAGCGCAGTCGGCGCGTTCCGGATGTGCAGGGGCGGCGGCAGGGACCCCGAGGACTTCGCCAGATCGAGCGCCGCCCTGTAGGCGGTGTACGCGGCGTTCGATTTTGGTGCACAGGCTAGCTCGATGGTCGCCTGTGCCAGCGCCAGCTCGCCCTCGGGAGAGCCCAGCCGCTCGTAGGCGTCGAAGGCGGCGATCGCCCGGGCCAGCGCGTCCGGAGCGGCGAGTCCGATGTCCTCCGAGGCCATCCGGATCAGGCGACGTCCCACGTACCGGGGATTCTCGCCGGCGGCCAGCATGCGCGCCAACCAGTACAACGAGGCGTCCGGATCCGATCCGCGGACCGACTTATGCAAGGCGCTGATCAGGTCGTAGTGCTGGTCACCCTTGCGGTCATAGAGAAGGGACCGCGCCTGGACGCGGGTCCGCAAGGCCGCCCGGTCGAGCGGCGCCGGCGGCGGGTCGGCCCCCAGGTCCTCGGCGAGGTTGATCAGGATCCGGCCGTCGCCGTCAGCCATGCTGATCAGCGCCGTCCTCGCTTCCGGCTCCAATGCCAGCGGCCCGCCAAGGCGGTGCTCCGCGCGCTCGAGCAGTTCCGCCAGCGCCGAGTCATCGAGCCGCTTCAGCGTGAGTACCCGGCACCGCGACAACAGCGCCGCACCCACTTCGAAGGAAGGGTTCTCCGTGGTCGCACCGATCAGCGTGACGGTGCCGTCCTCGACGGCCGGCAGCAGCGCGTCCTGCTGGGTCCGGTTGAAGCGATGAATCTCGTCGACGAACAGCAGGGTCCCCCGCCCTTCGGTCCGCCGCTCGGCAGCGTCCGCAAAGGCCTTCCGGAGGGTTTGCACGCCCTGGCCGACTGCGGAGACCTGGACCAGCTCGAGATTGCCGGCCGCGGCGAGCAGCCGGCCGATGGTGGTCTTGCCTGTGCCGGGCGGGCCCCAGAGGATGGCCGACCGGATCACACCGGTCGACACCATCGACGCGATGGGGCCGTCGCCTTCCACCAGGTGCGCCTGCCCGACGAGGTCCGCGAGCTGGCGCGGACGCATCCGGTCGGCCAGCGGTCGCTCCGGGGCCGCTGACTCCAGTCCGGCCGCCTCGAACAGATCCGTCAGCGCACGCCTGCCGCGAACGCACCGGGCGGCATGCTGGCCGCTGCCGGCATCACCCCATCAGTCGTTCTGCCGGTTGAAACCCAGCCGGCGCCACCACGGGCCCTTGTCGACCTCGGTCGGCTCGGGCGCTGCACTCGGCGTCTCGGGCGGACGGGGCGCCTCATCCGTCGCCACGGTCCGCACCGCCGGGGTCCGGTCGACGAACTCGATGTAGGCCATGTCCGCCGCGTCACCGTACCGGTGCCCGGCCCGAACGATCCGGGTGTAGCCCCCGGGGCGACTCGCAAAGCGCTCGGACAGCGGGCCGAAGAGTTTCGCGATGTCGGCATCGCGCGGCAGCCGGGAAATCGCGGTCCGCCGGGCGTGCAGCGTGTCCTGCTTGGCGAGCGTAATCAGCCGCTCCACGATCGGCCGGAGTTCCTTGGCCTTCGGTAGGGTCGTTCGTATTCGCTCGTGCCTGATCAGCGCGGCCGCCAGATTCTTGAAGGCGGCCTTGCGATGGGCACTCGTGCGGTTGAGCTTGCGGCCGCTGTGCCGGTGTCTCATGTCGTTACTCCGGGCCCGTTCAACGCATGCGTGCCAGGCGCGCATCGGCCTGGGCCTGAACCAGTTCCTCAATGTTCTCGGGCGGCCAGTCGGTCACCTGCATTCCGAACGAGAGGCCCATGGTCTTCAGCACGTCCCGAATCTCGTTCATCGAGCGTGCGCCGAAATTGGGGGTCTTCCGGAGATCTTCTTCGGTCTTGCGGACAAGGTCGCCGACGTAAACGATGTTGTCGTTCTTCAGGCAGTTGGCCGCCCGCACGGAGAGTTCCAGCTCCTCGACCTTCTTGAGAAGATGGGGATTGAGCGACGCAGTGACCTCCGGGGTGACGGTGGCGGCGGGTCGGGCCGTGGCCATGGTTCCGCTGGTGATGAAGATTCCGAGCTGATCGTTCAGCGTGCGCGCGGCCCGCTCGACCGCTTCGGACGGCGTCAGCGTGCCGTCTGTTTCCACCGTGAGCGACAGGCTGTCGTAGTCGGTCACCTGCCCCACCCGGGTGTTCTGGACCTGGTAGGCCACCGTGCGGATCGGGCTGTAGATGGCATCGACCGGGATCAGGCCGACCGACACGTTCTCCGGTCGGTTCTGCGCCGCCGGCACGTAGCCCTTCCCGGACGCAACCGTGAGCTCCATGATGAGTTCGGCCCCGTCGTCGAGATGACAGAGGACCAAATCGGGATTGACGATCTCGACATCAGCCGTCGGCGTGACCATGCCGGCAGTCACGGTGTTCGGGCCCTTCACGCGCAGTTCCAGGTGGCGCGGCCGCTCGGAATGGGTCCGAAGGATGATCGCCTTTACGTTCAGGATGAGGTCGATGACGTCCTCGCGCACCCCGGGAATTGACGAGAATTCGTGCAGCACTCCCTCGATACGGATGGCGGTGACTGCGGAGCCCGGCAGCGAGGAAAGCAGCACGCGGCGGAGCGCATTCCCAAGCGTGAGTCCGAAACCGCGTTCCAGGGGCTCGATGACGAGCGTCGCCTTGCGCGACGGATCGGCACCCGGCCGAACATCGACGGCCGACGGACTGATCAAGTGTTCGGAACCCAACCTGAAATCGCTCATGCGAATGGTGTCTCCTGATTGGTGACGGACGTTGCGCCCCCGCCCGGCCGGGGCAGGCTCGTCGGTCTCCGCATCCTGACTCGCGTCAGACCCGGCGACGTTTCGGCGGACGGCAACCGTTGTGGGGGATAGGCGTGACATCGCGGATGGCGGTGATCACGAAGCCGGTACTCTGCAGGGCCCGCAGCGCGGATTCCCGACCGGACCCCGGGCCGCGCACTTCGACCTCAAGGGTCTTCACCCCGTGCTCCTGCGCCTTGCGGCCGACTGCCTCGGCGGCCATCTGCGAGGCATACGGGGTGGCCTTGCGCGAACCCGAGAACTCGCGCTCACCCGCAGACGACCACGCGAGCGTGTTGCCCTGGTGGTCGGTGATGGTGATGATCGTGTTGTTGAAGGTGGCACTCACGTGCGCGACTGCAGCGGTGATGTTCTTTCGTTGCTTGCGCCGACGACGTTCGCGAGCCATATCGCGTCACTCCGTTGAAATGCCAGACAGGACCCGTTGACTCAGGCCTTCTTCTTGCCGGTTACGGGTCGTGCCCTTCCCTTCCGGGTTCGGGCATTGGTGTGGGTGCGCTGGCCGTTGACCGGCAGCCCCCGCCGATGCCGCAGTCCCCGATAGCAGCCGAGATCCATCAGGCGCTTGATCTGCATCGCCTTCTCACGGCGCAGCGAACCCTCGATCATCGGCATCCGGTCGACGATTTCGCGCACGCGCCCGAGTTCCGCCTCGGTGAGATCGCGAACCCGCTTCTCCTCGGACAAACCGGCCTGTTCACGGATTTGCCGGGCCGTCGTCCGACCGACGCCGTAAATGTGCGTGAGCGCGAAATCCACCCTCTTTTCCGAGGGCACATTGACACCGGCCAACCGAGCCACCGCAAAATCTCCGAGATGCAGCAAGAACCGCGCCCTGCATAGGCGGGGAACCTCGCAAGCATAAGCCTTGCACCCCCGTCGTCAACGGCGCGGTGGCACGCTCACGCGAGTGCGACGGACTGCAGCCCGCCGGGTGCTGCCGAAAGTTAGGGCCGGCCACATGCATCGTCAAAGACGCCGGAGCCCCCGGCGGTATTGGCGACCCCCCTCAGCGCGTTCAAGCGTACGCGGAACCGCGCTCGGCGGCCACCGGCGAAAACCAGTGATAGCAAGGCTCTTGACACATAGATACCCATCATGCGCAGCCGCATTCGCCAAGGGCCCAGCCCGCACGGGAACTCGACCCGACGCGCAGGGCCCGGAACCTGTGTTGCCACCCATCAACGCGCAGTGTACTGTCCGACGCCAAGTGACAGTGGCTGCGCTTTACCCGCTGTAAAGCGCAGGTTAGCCGTGCCTGGAGGGGTTCCCGCCAACACACATTCAGCCATGGCCGGAGTGGAGATCGCAGCATGAAGCGAGACTTGTCAACCCTTCCTGACGATATCCACGCTACCGGTGCCCGGATGCCTCTTGTTGCGGTTGCGGCGGCCGGCTTCGCTGTGCTTTGTCCGACCGCCGCGCTGGCAGCCGCAGATGCTGCCACCGATTTCGTCCTCAATACCTTTTCGTTCCTGATTTGGGGCGTGTTGGTGATGTGGATGTGCGCCGGATTCACGATGCTGGAGGCCGGCTCCGTTCGCACCAAGAACGCGTCCGTCATCTGCCTGAAGAATATTGGCCTCTACTCGATCGCCGGCCTCGCGTTCTATTTCATCGGCTACAACCTGATGTACACGGACGTCGGCCAGTTCGCGGGAAGCCTCAAGCTGATGTACGGGTCGTCGGCCGAAGAGATCGCCCTGCTCGCTGAGCAGGCGGATGCCGAGGCGGCCGTCGTCAAGGCCGGCTATTCCACGATGTCGGACTGGTTCTTCCAGATGGTCTTCGTGGCGACAACCGCATCGATCGTGTCCGGGGCGATCGCCGAGCGGGTCAAGTTGTGGACGTTCTTCGCGTTCACCCTGCTCCTGACCGGCGTCATCTATCCGATTGTCGGCGCCTGGACGTGGGGCGGCGGCTGGCTGTCGGAGATGGGCTTCCAGGATTTTGCCGGGTCCACCATCGTCCACTCTACCGGCGGCTGGGCCGCCCTCGCAGGCATCTACGTGATCGGCGCGAGGCTGCACAAGTTTCGCCCGGACGGAACCGTGAAGCCGACTCCACCATCAAATGTGGTGGCCGTGACGCTGGGCGTGTTCATTCTCTGGATGGGCTGGTTCGGATTTAACGGCGGGTCGCAGCTCGCCGTGGCCGGTGCCAGCGACGCGGTTGCGATGAGCATCGTTCTCGTCAACACCACGCTGGGGGGTGCGGCCGGCGTGATCGTCGCGATTGCCGTCTCCAGGCCGCTGTTCGGCCGCGTCGACCTGCTTGCCGGGCTGAACGGGGCCATCGCCGGCCTGGTTGCCGTCACTGCCGGCCCCGATTTCGTCGATCATTACTGGGCAGTACTGATCGGCGGTGTTGGCGGCCTTGTGTGCGCCGCGGCCATGCGCCTGATGGAAACCCTGAAACTCGATGACGTTGTCGGTGCCGTGCCGGCGCACCTGGTGGCCGGGATCTGGGGGACGCTGGCGGTCTGCATTGCGGCAGGCGGCGACTTCCTCGTGCAGTTGACCGGCATCGTGGCGATTGGTGCGTTCGTGTTCGTTACTTCGTTCGTCGTCTGGAAGGTGCTGGATCTTGTCGTCGGCGTGCGGGTCTCGGCACGGGTCGAGGGACTGGGGCAGGACGTAGCGGAGCTTGGCATCGAGGCGTACCCCGAGTTCATGCTCATGCCTGACGAAGACGACATGAGGGCCGCTGGCAAGTAGATCCGACGCCGGGGGCGGCGGCTAGCTGCCAGGTGTAGCCGTCGCCGGCGAAGCGGCCAATTTCCCCGTCCCGTACTGGCCCGGCGGCATTCCCGTGACCGTATGTCCGTGCCGACGTTCCATTTTGCAGGCCCCTAGTATTTCTGGCATAACACCAAGGATGCACTGTGGCCGGCAACGATGGTCGGAGAGCAAGGTCATGATGCAGGGGTGGCCGAGTGGTTAAAGGCACCAGACTGTAAATCTGGCGACGTTACGTCTACGTGGGTTCGAATCCTACCCCCTGCACCATCCAGCAATCGGTTGGGGACAACCGCGTCCATACCGCACGATGCGGGTGTAGCTCAATGGTAGAGCCCTAGCCTTCCAAGCTAGTTACGTGGGTTCGATTCCCATCACCCGCTCCAACCCCCCAGTTTCCCAAGGTCGTCGATCTATTGGATCTGACCGGACCCATGGTTGGCCCGATCGAGCGCTGTTCACCCGCCTGGCAAACAATCGGCAAACGGCCAGGGCGGAGAATCCGCTAGCGTCGGGCCAGCAGAGCACGCCGTTCGAGAATGATCCGGTCCCTGGCTAGAGCTGGAAAGGGATCATCGGCGCGGCCGACGGGCCGGCGGGCGTGAACAGTCTGATTTTCAGCCAGTCCATGCCGGCCGGATATGCGTTCGCGGGCCGCGCCGCTAGTACCGAACGAACGTCCTCGCTCCCCCGTCGCCGTCTGACGCCGATTCTCCCCGCTGCGCCCCTGCAACCGGACACGCCACGAAGGACCGTAGTACGTTTGCCTGGGGTAGGCCATTGGCCTATGGTGTCCGGCGTGGAGTTCGAATGGGACGAGACCAAGAACAGTGCCTGTTTCGAGCGTCGTGGCTTCGATTTCGCCTATGCCGTCCGGGCCTTTCTCGATCCGCACCGGATTGTCGCGCAGGATCGCCGGCGGGACTATGGCGAGGACCGCTACCGGCTGCTCGGCACTTTCGCCGGGCGGGTCTATGTCGTCGTCTACATCGTGCGGAGTTCGGCCGTTCGAATCATTTCGGCCCGTAAGGCCAACCGCAAGGAGGTCGCGGACTATGAGCACAACGCGCATCAGGATTGACCCGGCCGATCCGTCCACCCTGCCCGCGGGGAGGATCGACCCCGCCAAGGTGGACGCCACCACCGAAGCGGAGATCGCGGCGCAGGAACGGGAGGACGAGGAAGAAGCGTTGCAGGACATGGCGCGGTATGCGCGTCGGGTCCGGCGGCGGCTGGGGCTTTCCCAGACTGAGTTCGCGCGGCGCATCGACGTGCCGCACGAGACGATCCGCAACTGGGAGCAGGGGAAGCGCTGCCCGACCGGTGCGGCGCGCGCCTTGTTGCGAGTGCTTGACAAGGCGCCCGAGACCGCGCTGCGCGTCCTGACGTGAGAGGCCGCGGAGGCCGCGTTCCCTCCTAGAGGTCATGAACCCAACGGTTGTCTTGTTCCGTTGGCCGGTTGCCGTCGGAGTGCACGATACTGTCGTGCCGTCGACGCCACGGGCGGCCGTATGCGCGGGCTTAGCGGATGGTGCCGGAAATCGCTTTACCGGCGAGATCTCTGAGAAGCGCGCCAGGGGGACTGGTTAAGCCACTGCGGCGAAGGTGCACTACCCAACATGCGGCATTACGCGGAGACAACAAAGAGCGTTTGGACGCGTGTCACGTCGTTGGCCAATACACCCAGCCTGAGAACCGCATCAGACATGCGCTGATGACGGCGCTCAAAGGTGGCGGGGTGTTTTTTCGAGCTTCCGTCTGGCCTTCGCCAATGCCCACCGGTGCTGTTCAGACCAGTAGTTCGGAATTTGAGGGGACCCTCGTCCTACGCAATTGTCCGGGAGAACAGGCCGCCGTCCCGCTGACGGGGCCCTATTCGAC
>JAJEGJ010000037.1 GCA_022819905.1 Alphaproteobacteria bacterium | reverse complement strand
CAACGCGGCCATGCGCGGTGAGGGGCCGGTGGGCGAGGCGCTGGCGCTGACCGGGGAGGAGCAGCGGTCGCTGGTCGAGGGCATGGAGAGGCTGACGGCGCTGGATGCGGCCTTGCGGGAGCCCTTGCCCGGGGTCGGGGTGACGGCGCTCGAGGCGCTTGCCTTCGTTCATCGCCGTCTGGCTGTCGAGCCCGCCCGCGCCTCGACACCCACGCCTGGTGCTTCCAGTCCGCCCGACGGCCTGTTCGACCCGTCCGGTCCGGCGGGAGGGAAACGGTGAGCCGCAAGCGCCCCGGTCCGAAGAGGCGGATTTCGGGGGTCCATCTGTCGATCTCCTGCACCGATGCGGAATGGGCCCGGGTCCGCCGGCTTGCCGATGCAACCGGCAAGACGATCTCGCGCTACCTGATCGACTGCGCGATGAAGGCGGTGGCCCTCATCGAGAAGGGCGTAGAGGTGGACGCGCTGCCGGCGGGCGCGGAGGGCCTTGTGCTGGACGCGGCACAGCAGCAGGCGTTGCTGGACGGGGTCAGGGACCTTGCGGGGCGTCTGCCGGGCGGGCGGCAGATTGCGGAGCAGGCTGCGATGGCGGCGTTCGTGTTCGACGCGGTGCTGCTGGACATGGCGAGGCGGGGCCTGCGCGAGGAACGGGATGCGCTTCTCGCGGCCCATTTCGGCAGCGAGCGCGCGGCGGAGATTGCCGTCGGGGCCGACCGCAGGGCGGCGGAACGCGGCCTCGCGTCCTGACCGGCGCCTGTCCGGTGCGGTGCGCCCGGCATGCCGAACCCGTTGCGTTCAGGTCAAGGAGCCGAATTATCGAGTCGTTATGGTGAATCAATATTCTGTATTGATTGATTAATTCATCATTTATATAATATTTTCTATAGTCATTAATACATCAGTTAACGAGAGATTATATAGTTCCCGGGTCCAGGGCCGGGCATCCGGTTATATGCGTTATGTATGGTCGCGCGCCTGTAGCGCCGGCCCGAGCAGGCCGCGTTCACAAGGCGATGCTGCGCCCCGGCCGCGGTCGAGGCGGATGGCAACCACTGGTCGCCGGCAAGCGCGCCATCGTCGCAAAAACTGCGGCCAGACCGCCCGCAATCCATACCAAACCCGACGACGCCCGCCTGAGCGCCGCGGCAACACTGAACAACCGCTCCACGAAAGCCAAAACGGGGCCATGAAAAAATCAGCTCGCCGATCAGGGTGAGAAACCTTGCGATTGCGCGACTGCGTCGGTTCCGCTAGAAGCGCCGCCGGCCGTCGAAGGCTTGGATGTGCCGGGGGTGGCGCTTGAGGGGGATTATGATGGGTGCGAATTCGTTTCGCGGCCTGTGCCGCGCGCTTGCCCTGATTAGAATTTGCTATCCGGCCGGGACGCCGGGACGCCGGGACGCCGGGACGCTATCACCCGTGTGCGCCTGCCAGCCATGAGGGCGCTGGCATGGCTGTGCCGCCTGTGCCGCACATCTTCTCCGCCTGACCGTTCTGCCGCCCGACGCCGCATTCGCTCGCCGGGGCGCCGCCTGCAAGGCGCCCTTTGTTCGTCGGTGCTGTTGCTGACGGCGATTGCCTCCGGCGAGGCCCTGGCGGCACCCTATATCAGCATCACCGCCACTCCCGCCTCGGTGGAGGAAGGCGAGACGATCACGTTCACGATATCCAGAACCGGGTCCACGTCGTCGGCCCTGGAGGAGATCGTGATCTACCTCCCCGCAATTGACATTCCTAATGTCTGCGACGCCAGCCGGTGCCGGGTCACATATCACCGACCGCGGGATGTCGGCTACGAGTGCGCCATCCTCCCCGGAATTGACCATCACCGCTGCTTTACCATTCCCGCCGGCAAGAGTTCGATCACCGTCGACGTGCCGACCTACCCCACCACGTTGCACGAGAAGGATGGGCGGGTCGGCTTCTTCATACGGGGTGGATATCCCGAGTATACCGGGGCGAACCATTACTGGATAAAGGGACCCAGCCGCCGCTACGTGACGGTCCGCGACGGGCCGGACGTGACGTCGGATGTCAAGGCGACGCTGAGCATCCCGGACAACCGCGCGACCGAGGGGGATTCCGGCGATCCGGCAATGGTGGCATTGACGCTGACCGGGACGGATCCGAGTACCCGTGTTTGGCCCGCAGTGAGCTCAAGCCGGGGATTGATCCAGGGCGAGAGCCTCAAGGTGCCGCTTCTGTTCTCGGGCGGCACGCCCGGAACGGACTTCACGCTGTCCCTGTCGGGCAACCCCGCCGGGGTCTCGCTCGATGCGAGCACGAGCACCGTCACCTTCACCGGCCCGGCCAGCGGCAGCAGCGCGGCCGCCGCGACGCTGATCCTTACTGCCGCGGACGATCCGGATGCGGACGGCGCCACCGTGACCGCGAGTATCGGGCATGTGACCGCCTCGGGCATCCCCGGGAGCGCCAGCGGCGCACGGAACGGCGACGGACGGATTCTTCTGATCGATCCCGACACCCCGCCGCCGCCGCAAATCAGCATTTCCGGAGGAGCCGGGGTCACCGAAGGCAGCGCGGCCATCTTCACGCTGAACGCCGACCCCGCGCCATCGGATGACATCAGCGTCGAAGTGACGGTATCGGACAGCGGCGACTTCGCCACCGGCGGACAGGCCGGCTCCCGGACGGTCACGATCGGCGCAAGCGGCAGCGCCAGTCTCGAGGTCGCCACCGCGAACGATGGCCGGGACGAACCCGACGGCACGATCACCGCGACGATCGGGAGCGGCGACGGCTACACGGTGGACAGCCGGAGCCACACGGCTTCGGTCGCGGTGGCGGACGATGACGTGCCGGTGGTCGCCTTTGCCTCGGCCTCGTCGGGCGCGGGGGAAGCCGCGGGCGCGCGCAACGTGACGCTCGATCTCGATCCGGCGCCGGGCGCCGGCATCACGCTCTACTACAGCGTTGGCGGCACGGCGACCGAGGGCAGCGGCAACGACTTCACCATCGAGAGCTCCGGCACCGTGTCGGTCGCGGCCGGCGCCGCGACGGCGACCATCCCGATCGCGATCGTCGACGACGCCAGCAATGAGAGCGCCGAGACCGTGGTGCTGACGCTGGCCGACGGCACGGGCTACACGCCGGGCTCCACGAAGGTCCATACGCTGACCATCACCGACAACGACGCGGTAGTCGTCCCGCCCGGCGTGACGGTCTCGACCGACGCGCTCGGCCTTGCCGAGGGCGGCGCGGCGGGCAGCTACACGGTGGTGCTGGCGAGCAAGCCGACGGCGGATGTGACGGTGACGGCAACGAGCGGCGATGCGGGCAAGGTGAAGGTCCGCGGCCCCGGCGGCACGGCGGGCGCGAGCGCCACGCTCACCTTCACCCCGACGACCTGGAACCAGGCGCAGACCGTGACGGTGACGCCACAGGACGATGCGGACGCCGACGACGAGAGCGTCGTCCTTACCCATGCCGTCGGCAATACCGGCGGCTATGGCGGGGTGACGGCCGATTCCGTCACGGTCACGGTGGACGATGACGAGACGCCGACACTTTCGGTCGCCGTCGCGCCGGCGTCTGAGAACGAGGGCGCGGCGGGCGCGAAGGGTTACGCGACGGTGACCTTCGGACTCGACCCGACGCGGGCGCAGGCGACGAGCTTCAAGGCGTGCCTGAAGAGCACCGGCACCGCGATCCGGGGCGGCAGCGCGGACTACCTGTTCGTCGGGCCGTCGAGCGACACGCCCTTGAGCCTTTCCAACGACTGCCACAGCTACACGCTGCCCGCGAACGCGGCGGGCGGGCAGGTGCGGCTGCTGATCCGGGGCGACGGCGAGGTCGAGCCCGACGAGACGGTGGTCGTGGAGCTGCGCGACCCGCCGCAGGGGGTGACGGTCTCCGGGGCCGCGGGCCTGGCGACCTACACCATCGTCAACGACGATACCGCCCCCAATGCCTGCCATGCGGATGTGAAGCCGGACGTGCAGGGCTATGCCGGGGAGACGCACTACGGAACGGCGCACGTGACGCGCTGGATGAAGGTGCTGGCCGCCTTCGGCGACGACAACGGCCATGCGGCGATGGACGTCGCCGAGGCGAAGCAGATGCGGGACCAGTACTCGCCGGGCCGCTGGAATCCGGTGGTGACGGCGCTCCAGTGCCTGGAGAATACCGGCACGACCAACACGGATCCCGAGATCACGGTCACGGGCGGCAGTGGCGTTACCGAGGGCGGCAATGCGGTGTTCACGGTTGCGGCCGATCCGGCCCCGGCGGCGAATCTGGCGGTGACGCTCACCGTCGACGACGACGCGGTGAGCGATTTCCTCGGCGCGGGCGATGAGGGGACGCAGACGGTGACGATCCTCGCGGGCCAGTCCTCGGCCACGCTCACGCTCGCCACGGTGAATGACAATGCGGACGAGCCGAACGGCAGCCTGTCCGCAACGGTGGCGGACGGGACCGGCTACACGGTCGGCAGCCCGGACACGGCGACGGTGGCGGTGAGCGACGATGACGATCCGCCGGTCGCGACACCGGTGGTGCGCATCGCCGGCGGCAGCGGCATCGCCGAGGGTGGCACCGCCAGCTTCACCCTGACCGCCACGCCCGCGCCTGCGGGCGCGATCGCGGTCCGGGTGGACGTCACGGACAGCGGCGGTTTCGCCGCAAGCGGCCAGACGGGCGCGAAGACGGTGACCATCGGCGCGACCGGCACGGCAACGCTGACCGTCGCCACGGCGGACGACGCGGTTGACGAAGCAAACGGCAGCATTGCGGCCGCGGTCCAGGCCGGCAGCGGCTACACGGTCGCGGCACCGCCCGGAGATACCGCTTCGGTCGCAGTCGCGGACAATGACGATCCGGTGGTGAGCATCGCCGCCAGCGCCGAGGTGACGGAAGGAGCCCCGGCCGCGTTCACCCTGACGGCCACGCCTGCGCCGCACGCGGCGCTGACGGTGAGCCTCGCGGTGACCCAGAGCGGGGACTTTGCCGCTTCCGGCCAGACCGGCACGCGGCAGGTGACGATCCCGCCCGGGGGCAGCATCTCCTTCGAGGTCTCGACGGTGAACGACGGGGCGGACGAGCCCGACGGCTCGGTGACCGCGACCCTTGCTGCCGGCAGCGGCTACGCGGTGGCGGCGTCGCCCAATGACGCGGCCTCGGTCGCGGTCGCGGACGACGACGTGGCGGCGGCGGGCGTGCCGACGCTCTCGGTGAACGACGTCGAGGTGAAGGAGGGCCCCTACCGCCGGGTCGAGTTCACGGTGACGCTCAGCAAGGCGCTGGAGAAGGGCGCCTGGTTCTACTACCGGGTGCGGGAGTCGAGCCCGGTGTCGGCGAAGCGGGGCGTGGACTTTTCGGCCTCTACCGGAAAGAAATTTGCGTCGATA
>JAJEGJ010000054.1 GCA_022819905.1 Alphaproteobacteria bacterium | reverse complement strand
ACGTCGACCGCGATTCGCCAGGGAGACGCTGGAAGTGGGAGGGACATTGCGTTACCCGGTGTCCTGTGTCCGTCGGGAGGCGCACGCGGTCGAATTCCGGTCGGGCGTGCACGTTACGCGCGACTCGATCTCATTCGTCCGAACACGAGCGTCGCCGGGTTCGTACCCGCGGGTTCGAGGATGCAGGGTACCGATCCGCGGCCACACAATCGGTCGGCCTGCGCGGCGATCGACAGCGCAGCGCTCGGCACACGCGCCTGTCACCGGACACACCGCGCGTCCCGGAGCGGCAGACGTTCGCGACCCACCTCTCAGCGGAAGTGCGGCCGGATGATCCGGTCCATGAACAGCTCGACCTGCTCCATGTCCGGCGCCGCCGGCTGGATGGTCACGTGCTCGATGCCTGCCTCTTCCAGGATCCGGAGCTTGGCGACGATGTCGCTGACGCTGCCGAGCAGGTAGCAGCCCTGGAGATGCTCCCAGGACCGATTGGTGCCCATGATGGTCTCCATCGGACCGCGCTGCCGGGAGAGCGCCTTCTCGGTGTCGTCGGTGTCGACCACGTAGCCGGCCTGGACGTGCGCGATCCCGAGCGTGCTCGGGTCGCGGCCCGTGGTCGGGAGGTAGTCGCGCATCGTCTGGATGTCGCGCACCACCCATTCGAGCTTGCCCGAGGCGCGCACCGTGAACACGTCCGCATGCTTCGCGATCCGGTTCATCACCGACTTCACCATGTAGGGCTTGTCCGGCGAGAGGGGGTCGGGGATGCGCGAGCCCCCGGCCACCCACACCGGGAAGTACTTCTCGGGCCGGGGCTCGATGGTCACGTCCTCGAACTGCCAGAATTGCCCCTGGAACGAGACGTTCTCCTCGGTGAGCAGGAGCTTTACCGCGTCGAGCACCTCGTCTGTGCGCCGGCCGCGCTCCTTCATCGAGATCCCCATCGCCGTGAACTCGGGCTCGTTCCAACCCGGGCCGACGCCGAAGATGAACCGGCCCTCCGACATGTGATCCAGGGTCGCGAGCTCCTTGGCGAGCAGCACCGGGTGGCGCAGCGGGACGACCAGGATGTGCGTGCCGAGCGGGATCGTCTCGGTGGCGCCGGCCACGCAGCTCAGCACCATCAGGGGATCCATCCACGAGCCGCCGTAGAGCCCGGGCGCGCTCAGCAGGTGGTCCCAGACCGTGATGGAATCGTAGCCGAGCGCCTCCGCCCGCTTCGCCATGTCCTTGGTGACGAGCCGGGCCATCTTCCGGTCGAGGCCGGGCCAAGTGTAGGAGGGAACCGTCAGTCCGAATTTCATTGGGATATTCTCCGAGTCCGTTCCGGTGGGGCGAAGATATCAGCCGGGCCGACCAATATCTGCCCGCGAGGGGCAGCGATCAATTGCAGAGGCGCGCGGGGGTGCACGTCAGATTTGTGGTGAATTGAGAAACGGCATGGGATGCGGTGTGGAATGGCGGGTTTTCTGTCAAGATAGAGTTTTGACAGGTTGGGAGGCCCGCCATGTCTGCGTCGATTTCGGAGCTGGAGGCACACCGCGACCGCCTGCGCACGGAACTGGGGGCGGTCGGCGACCTGCGCCCGGGCACGCTGGTCGAGCGCTATCGCAAGTGCGGCAAGCCGAGCTGCCACTGCGCGCGCGAGGGCGACCCGGGCCACGGTCCGGTCTGGACGCTGGTGTTCAACGCGAAGGGCAAGTCGAAGACTCGGGTGATTCCGTCCGAGGCGGTGGCGGCGACGCGGGCGCAGATCGAAGAATGCCGGCGCCTGCGGCGGCTGACGAGCGAGCTGATCGAGGTGAGCGAAGGGTTGTGCCACGCGCGGCTGTCGGCGAGTCGCGACACGGGCCGGGAGGCGAAAAAGGGGGCTTCGCGGCGCGCGTCGCGGCGGAACTCGACGCCGAGGTGGAGAAGCTGATCGGCACCGGTGCGACGCACGGCATCGACTTCGAGGCGGTCGAGACGGCGGCGCGGCGCTTGGCGCTCGACCTCATGGGCAAGGCGCTTGCGGCGCGCCTCAACGCGGACCGCGGTGACGCGACAGGTGCCCGGCGGCGGTGCGAGTGCGGCGGGCAAGCCCGATACGTTGGGCGCCGGCGCAAGCGCTTCGTCACTGCACTGGGCGAGATGGAGTTGGAGCGCGCCTGGTATCACTGCGACGCCTGCCACCGGGGCTTCAGTCCGCGCGACCGGGCGCTGGGCTTTGACGAGGAGTCGCTGTCGCCGGCGGTGCGACGCATGGCGGGCCTGGCGGGCGCGGAGACGAGCTTCGCCCGCGCCAGCACGCTGCTGCGCGAGCTGGCCTGCCTCGAGGTGGGCGCCAAGCAGGTGGAGCGCTACGTCGAAGCACTGGGGCGCGACATCGCGCGCGACGAACGCGAGGTCGTCGAGCCCGAGCCGAGTGCGGCGCGCACGCTCTACGTCGGCCTCGACGGCACCGGCGTGCCGGTGCGCAAGAGCGAAACGGCAGGCCGGATTGGCAAACAGGCCGACGCCAGTGCCAAGACCCGCGAGGTGAAGCTGGTCACGGTGTGGTCGGCCGAGCGGCGCGACCCGCACGGTGTGCCCTGTCGCGACGCGGGCTCGGTGTCGTGCAATGGCGCCATCGAGAGTATCGCCAGCCGCGACACCGACCGTGCGCCGTCCGCGTTCGCCGCGCGGGTGCTGCGCGAACTCCAACGCCGCAGCTTTGCGCAGGCCGAGCGTCGTGTCGTGCTCGGCGACGGAGCGGCCTGGATCTGGAACTTCGCCGACGAGCACCTGCCCGGCGCCATCCAGATCGTGGACCTCTTCCACGCCAAGCAGCACATCTTCGACGCCGCCAAGGCTCTCTACGGCCCCGGCAGCGACCTCGCCGCACAATGGGGCAAGGCACGCCGCGACGAACTCGACCGACTCGGTCCCGCCCCCGTCATCGACGCGTTGCGCCCGCACGCTGGCGCTGTCGACGAGGCGCGCAAAGAGCTCGACTACTTCACCGCCAATCGCCAACGCATGGCCTATCCCAAGTTCCGCGCGCAGGGGCTGTGCGTCACCACCGGCGTCGTCGAGGGCGCCTGCAAGTCCGTCATCGGCAACCGCCTCAAGCGCGGTGGCATGCACTGGAGCGTTGATGGCGCCAACGCCATCATCGCCCTGCGATGCGCCATCACCAGCAACCGCTTCGACGACTACTGGGAGCGCCAAGCTGCAACATCATGACCTCATACCACAAATCTGACGTGCACCCGTCGAACCGTCGAACCGCCGAACCCTCGAACCCAACCCTGGACCCCTCGAACGCCTCGACGCAGCCTCCGTGCTGCACATTCCACAACTTCAGTCTAACTCATCTTCGACAGTATGCAATTCAAACCAGTTGGGAGTTCGATGGACTCGCCGCGTTC
>JAJEGJ010000049.1 GCA_022819905.1 Alphaproteobacteria bacterium | reverse complement strand
ATCGATCCCGGATGTAGTCCCGGTCCAACTGCAGGATCAGATATCCCGTCACAGCGGGCCAATCCTGCCTCGATCGCGCACTCTGCACGTGCGCAGCCATTGGGCGGCACAGCGCCATTGCCCCGGGGATGTACATCCACGTGGCAGTCCATCTTGCCTTGACCCCCCGGCCGCGCCGGAATCCGTGCTTCTGGATGTAGGCGCGGATCTGGGCGAGATCTTCGTCCCACGCCACCTCCCGGAAGCTGCCGCGCCTCGAACCAACCTCCCAAAGCCGGTCCGCTCCTCCCTCGGCCAAGTCCAAGATGAGCGCGCGCGCGACTGCCGGTCCCTCCCACGCAAGCTCGTGCCACAAGTAGTAGATTTGCTCACTAGTGTCCGGTTCACCAACACATCATCACGTGTAAGTAGCTGTTTTCCATTGGGTTAGACGAGAATTTGGGTGGTGGCGATTTGAACTGAGAGATCTTGCGAGGCTCTTCTGTCGCAGATTGCGGGCACGGGCGACAAAGACGCTGGGCTACCTTCGGCGCATGCATGCCGGCAAAACAGTGTTCGCTCAGGTGATGGGTTTTCTGCCTTGGACCACATTCGCTCGCATCGTCGCTCGCTATGGCGGGGATCGCTCCGTCCGCTCCCTGCACTGTAGCGAACAGTATCGCGCCATGGCGTTCGCCCAGATCACCGGCCGCGAGAGCCTGCGCGACCTCGAGGCCTGTCTCGCCGCGCGACCCTCCAAGCTCTACCACTCCGGCTTCCGCGCACCGGTTCGCCGTTCGACCCTCGCCGACGCCAATGAACGGCGCGATTGGCGCATCTATGCCGATTTCAGCCAGCGGCTGATCGCCCAGGCACGCCGCCTGTACGCCGACGAGCCCTTGGCCAGCGAACTCGACGAAACCACCTATGCCCTCGACTCGACCACCATCGATCTGTGCCTGTCGATGTTCCCTTGGGCCAGCTTCCGCAAGACCAAGGCTGCGGTCAAGATGCACACTTTGCTCGACTTACGCGGTTCCATTCCAAGCTTCATCCACATCTCCGACGGCAAGCTCCATGACGTCAACGCACTCGACCTGCTGGTCCCGGAAGCGGGCGCAACCTATGTCATGGACCGTGCCTACGTGGACTTTCGCCGCCTCTACAAACTCGATCAGGCCGGTGCCTTTTTCGTCACCCGCGCCAAGAAGAACTTCCGCTTCCGGCGCCTGTATTCCGCCTCCACCGACCGTGCGCTCGGCGTCATCGCCGACCAGACCATCGCCTTGGACGGCGTGCGCACCGCAAGCTACTATCCCCGCCACCTGCGGCGCATCCGCTACAAGGATCCCGAGTCCGGCAAGAACCTCGTGTTCCTGACCAACCGCACCGGCCTCGACGCGCTCACGGTGTGCACCCTGTACAGGAGCCGCTGGGAGGTCGAATTATTCTTGAATCTGTCAACCCAATGCTCCTTTCAACATCGATGCCTGTCAACTCGGCCGAGATTGGCGTATGCCGTTGATATGGAACGAGTTTTGCTGATGAGCCGCAAATCCATCAGAACTGCGTCCCCGGTTTTACCTTGTGCCAGGTCCGGCTTGCCATGGGGCAATGGCCGGTTTTCCGTCGCCGCGTAAGGCCGTGAGGCCCTGCCGGGCCCTGGCAAGCCGTTGTGCCAAGACCCAGTCTGCGTCACTTGCCTGCTGGTAGCGAGCACGGCTGCAAGTGCCTTCACCAAGGGCTTGGGTCTGCCCATGTCTGCAGTCCTGATTAGCGATTCCATCGAGGGCAGGCCCGCTGCACCGACTTTACCTCGCACCACAAGTCCCTGCCTGTCAGGCTGGCGGTCTTGCGGCGTCGTGTAGCGGATGCGGGCGTCCGCGTTGCGGCAGCGTTCACGGCAGAGTTTCTGACGTGCAGCGTTGGGCAGAGCCAGCGGTGTGCTGGGCAGGCCTCGCCCCTGTGAGGCAGAGCGCGACACAGGCCGCACCGCAACGTACCCGGTCACGTCTCACTCCTGCTCGACGCACCGTCGAACAGGCTTGGCCCTGCGGCCGCCTGCTCGTCGAGCCGGACATACAGGCCGCGGCCCTGGCCGCGACTGATGTGGAACGCTTCCAGTTCACCGTCGCGGATGCGCTGCCAGATCCGCTGTCGGCTGACACCGAGACGCTTGGCCGCGGTTTGCGCGGGCACGAACCCGTCGGGCGGCTCGCTGCCGAAACGCTGCCGCAACGCAGCGCTCAGCCGAATCCGGCACGGGGCTCCGGCAAGGGTCGGTTCCGCTGCGATCAGACCCTGCCGGATCCAGCGGTAGAGGGTGCTCTCGCTGGTCTCCAGCTGCCGGGCCGCCTCGGCCACTCCGACCACCGCGGCCTGGCCCTCACCGACTGCGGGCACATGGCCCGCAATGTCATGCCGCCCCCGCAATTGCTTGACTCGGTCCCGGTTGAACGGCAGGCCCTTGGGCGTGACGCGTCCGCGCTGATTGAGCACGCCGGCAATCTCGGCATCGCTGTACAGGCCGGACAGTTGCCGCACCAGATCCACCGTGTCGCTGCGATCCTCCACATACGTCTTGCGACGGTTCAGCGGGACGCTGAATTCGTCGATCTCGCCGCCCTGCCAGTGCAGCACGATCTCGATCTGGCCGGCCTCGCGATCGATCCGCAGCATCACGTCCTCGACCAGACAGGCCAGCAGCCGTTTGCGGTCACGCGCCGTCACGCCCGCCGCATGCCACAGACCGCCCAGACGCTCGCCCAGCGCCGCCAGACGCGCCGGATCCGGCGGCGGTGCCTGCGCCTGTTCGGCACGCTGCAGCGCGCTGCGCGCTTCCGCTAGCGCCCGCAGGGCCTGTTCCCAGTCCTGCTCCAGCGTGCCCGCAACCAGACGGTTGTCCGGGTCGGTCTTGCGGTAGCGCCGCTCGGCCAGCCCGGCTTCATACTGGCACCGCTCGAGCTCCAGTTGCAGGCTCCGCAAGCCCGCATCTGAGCGCAGCTGCGATTGCTCGACCGCCACCCGCGCAGCTTCCACGCCCGCCGGCGCAACCGCGTCCAGAAACGCCCGTTCCACGATCGCGTCGATGCGCACCCCGCCCACATGCAAGCAGGATTTCCGCGATCTGTCCATCGGGGGCTGACAAAGATAGCTCCAGGCACGGCTGTACCTCGTCGCCAGTTGACGCCCGCAATGGCCGCACACCGCCAAGCCCTGCAGCAGTGCGGCCCCATCCCGCGGCTCGCGCGATACCGCATTGGCCGCCAGCCGTTCTTGGATCTCAAGCCAAGCCTGCCACGTCACGTAGCCTTCGTGGTGATCCTCGATCAGCACGTGCCAGTCCGTGCTGGCTACCGTCCTGGTTGTCTGGCGTAATTCGCCCGCCTCATCCAGCACGCGTTCACTGCGCTTACGGCCGTAAACATAGGCGCCGCCCATCATCGGATTCTTGAGAATCCCGATCACCCGGCCATAGCTCACTTCACCCCATTGCAGTTCACTGCCGGGTTGCCGGCTCGGCATCCGGATCCCGCCCTCCAGCAAACTCGCCGTGGCGCGCCGCGCCGATCCGTGCTCCTCAAAGCGCGCGAAAACCTCGCCGATCGCATGCTGGACCTGGCGGTCGGGGTCCTTGCTTACCTGACTGCCTTCCAGCACGAATCCGGCCGGCACATGATGATACAACTCGCCACGCTGGGCCTTGTTCATGGCACCGCCGCGCAGGCGCGCCCGGATCAATGTCAGTTCATTCTCGCTCAGGGACCCCTTGATGCTGAGAATCAGACCGTCGTCATGCCGCGCCGGCGCATACACCTGGTCCCCCTCGATCAACAGCGTGTCGGTGGCCCGGCACCAGTCCAGCAGTTGAAACCAGTCCACCGCATTGCGCGAAAGTCTCGAGACCTCAAGCCCGAACACCGCACCCACACGCCCATGGGCAACCTCCTGCTTGAGCTGCTCGAAACCCTGGCGCGCACCGGTCGTGGCCCCCGACATCCCCAGATCGGCATCCAGCGTGACAATCCGCTCCGCCGGCCAGCCCAGCGCCAGCGCATGCTCGCGCAACGCATATTGCCGGGCTGTCGATTCCCGGTTCTCCATGACCTGCCGCAGCGATGACTGCCGCACGTAGACCACCGCAAGACGCTCAAGATGTCGGGCGCTGAGCTTGCCCCTGCCGTTCATCGCCGCTCTCCTCGCTCGCGACCCGCGTCATCAACCGGGCCAGTTCCGACACTAGGGCCGTCCGGGCCGTCTCCGGAAACTGCAGCCACCGCTCGGTCCGGTCCTGCCACTCCAGCAGCGCCAGCAGCGTTAGCTCTTCCTCCCCCCGTGAGCTCACAACGATCCTCTATCCATTCCACCAGATCAGCCAGAGCGAACAGATCACCCAACCGCCCACGCAGGGGCACCCAATCCGGATCCACCGGCACCAGTGTCGTCCAACTCGCCGGAATCTGGCACCGCGCCCCGTCCGGCAACTCTACGCGCAGATGCAATCCGCCCGTCGCATGGCGGCGACGCGCCACGATCGTGACGGACTGCCCATCATGGGGATGCCCGTGCCTTCGAATATAGACCGCTTCCGGGGAAATTCCCGGAAATGCAGCATCCGTAAGGGGTTTTCTTTCGCTGGCTCAAACAGCATCTTCGGATCCAGCGCTTCCTCGGCACTTCCGAGAACTCGGTCAAGACCCAGATCTGGATCGCGGTCAGTGTCTACGTGTTGATCGCCATCCTGAAGAAGCGACTGGAACTGCCTGACGACCTGTACACCATCCTGCGTGTTCTGGATCTCACGCCATTCATGCAAGTGCCTTTGCCTCAACTGCTTACGGAGCAGGTCCCGGCCTTGGAGCAGGTTCCGGACACGCACCAGATGGGGCTGTTCGAGACCTGAGCAGCCCTGCGGGGCGATGCGGCCCGGCTCCTGCCGGGCCAGCCCGTGCCATCGCGGGAACGGCCCGGGACAAGGCTGGAATTCTACACTTTCGGGTCGCCTTGGCCGGCTGCGCTCAAGCACACAACCCATTTAGAATCAACGAGTTGAGGAATCCGAGACGCTCTCATCCGAAAACTCGGCCTACACTTCTTCGTAAAGTACTGATTCTAAAGGTCTTCCAACCGGACAGCCGTGGAGGTAGGTGAAAGACCGGTCACCGACGGCCGAGAGGCGGATGGAGCGTAAAGCCCCGGCATTGATCGAGTTGGGTAATGCGATCGTTTCAAACTACCCGACCCGTCGATTCAGCAATCTTGGTCAACTCCTTCACGATGCCCGCATTGCCGGAATCGTCGATCACGTTGCGAAACTCCCCCGGATCGTTCTCGAGATCGAATAGTTCGCTGCGCTCCCAGCTGAGGTAATTCAGCTTCCAGCGGTCGGTGCGGACCATGACGATCGGCGGCTTGCCCACGAAGCGGTCATCTGCCGTGAACACCCTGCGGCAGAAGTAGTATTCCGAATAGGCGAACTCGCGCCCCGCGTGCCGCTCGCCGCGAACCGATGCCGCGAACGAGCGCCCGTCGATTCCCGCGGGGGCGTCCAAGCCGCACAATTCCGCCACGGTCGGCAGCAGGTCAACCTGTTCGACGATGTGCTCCCTCGCCGAACCGGCGCCCAATCGGTCGGGCGTGCGAACGATCAGCGGCACTCGTACCGACTGCTCGTACATGTTGTGCTTGGTCCACATGCGGTGAGCGCCGGCCATCTCGCCGTGATCCGAGGTGTAGATCACCACCGTGTTCTTGTCCAGGCCAAGTTCGCGCAGCGTGTCAAAGACCCGGCCCACGTTGGCATCCATCTGCGAGACATTGCCGTAG
>JAJEGJ010000086.1 GCA_022819905.1 Alphaproteobacteria bacterium | reverse complement strand
GGTAAGGTTCTTCGCGTTGCGTCGAATTAAACCACATGCTCCACCGCTTGTGCGGGCCCCCGTCAATTCCTTTGAGTTTCAGCCTTGCGACCGTACTCCCCAGGCGGAATGCTTAACGCGTTAGCTCCGGCACGGCGGGGATCGATACCCGCCACACCAAGCATTCATCGTTTAGGGCTAGGACTACCGGGGTATCTAATCCCGTTTGCTACCCTAGCTTTCGCTCCTCAGCGTCAAGACCGGTCCAGGATGCCGCCTTCGCCACGGGTGTTCCTCCAGATATCTACGCATTTCACCGCTACACCTGGAATTCCGCATCCCTCTCCCGGCTTCAAGCCAACCAGTATCGGTCGCAGTTCCCCGGTTGAGCCGGGGGATTTCACAACCGACTTGGACGGCCGCCTACGAGCCCTTTACGCCCAGTAAATCCGAACAACGCTTGCCCCCCCCGTATTACCGCGGCTGCTGGCACGGAGTTAGCCGGGGCTTCCTTTAGCGGTACCGTCAAACCCGCGGGGTATTGGCCCGCGGGCAGTTCTTCCCGCTCGACAGGAGTTTACAACCCGAAGGTCTTCGTCCTCCACGCGGCGTTGCGTCGTCAGGCTTTCGCCCATTGCGAACAATTCCCTACTGCTGCCTCCCGTAGAAGTCTGGGCCGTATCTCAGTCCCAGTGTGGCCGTCCGCCCTCTCAGGCCGGCTACCGATCGTCGCCTTGGTAGGCCGCTACCCTACCAACAAGCTAATCGGACGCGGGTCCGTCAACAAGCGCCAGGTCCGAAGATCCCCGGCTTTGATCACCGCCCGTCCAAGGGCGGGATGTCATGCGGTATTAGCCTCCCTTTCGGAAGGTTGTCCCCCACTCGAAGGTAGGTCACCCACGCGTTACTCACCCGTCTGCCACTCTACTCGCGGCCCGAAGGCCGCTTTCGCGTTCGACTTGCATGTATGAGGCACGCCGCCAGCGTTGATTCTGAGCCAGGATCAAACTCTCAAGTTGAAAGCGTCGGAGCCCGGAGCCGAAGACGGCCGCCGGGCGCCGTGTGATTCAACACGAAAGCCGTTATGGCTCGTGCGTTGTCTCGAATTTGGCGTCGAGGCTGATACTCGACGTGTTTCCACGTCAACGTCCTATCCAGTTTTCAAAGAACCCGCGCACGCTCAGGGTCTTCCCGACCGCGGGCGCCCGCCGGTCGAGCGCCAAGCGCTCTCAAGCGGACAGACCAGTGATCCTACAGATCGCGGCAGTGGGTGTCAATACGGGTCCGCGATTTTTCTTGCGGACGCCCCAGAGGGCAAAACCGGCCGTGCGGTTCCGAACGCAGGTCGGAAGGCACCATCCGTTCGCCAGAGCGAACCACGCGGCGCGGCGCCGGCCCGACCTGGGTTTGTGGTCGGACTCCTACCGTTTTTTGAGCTCGACCTGCGGAATGCGACGGCGCATGGACGGGCCGGAACGGACGAGCCCCGATGCGCCGCACGCGCCGGAGCGGCTCAGGCTGTCGGACGGAACGGTCGAATACGGCGCGCGCGCCTGCCGACCTGCAGAATGAACGCCGGGCGGTCCACGGGAACCGTGTGGAACCGGTCCCCCACCCTGGCGCCGTCGATGCGAACGCCGCCCTGCGCAATCAGCCGGGTGGCCGCCGCTCCGGACTTCGCTAGGCCCGCATCGACCATGACCGCGGAAAGGCGCCGCCCGGCCTCGGGGATGGCCACCGACCAGTCGTCGACATCCGAGGGCACCTCGCGCCGGGCGAAGCGGCGCTCGAACGCATCGGCCGCCTGCCTGGCGGCGGAGGCCGAGTGGAAGTCGGTGACGATGCGGGCGGCAAGGTCGACCTTGACCCGCTTCGGGTGCAGCTCGCCCGCGGCGGTGCGCGCCTTCAACACCTCGATCTCCGCGAGCGCCAAGTCGGTCAGCAGCTCGTGGTAGCGCCACATCAGGGCGTCGGAAATCGACATGAGCTTGCCGAACATCTCGCCCGGCGGCTCGGTGATGCCGACGTAGTTGGAAGCGGACTTCGACATCTTCTCGGTCCCGTCGAGTCCCACCAGCAGCGGCGTGGTCATCACGACCTGCGGCTCGACGCCCCAGGCCGGCATGATGTCGCGGCCGACGTTGAGGTTGAAGAGCTGGTCGGTGCCGCCGAGCTCCACGTCGGCACGCAAATGAACCGAGTCGTAGGCCTGCGCGAGGGGGTACAGGAACTCGTGGATCGCGATCGGGCGGCCGCCGTCGTAGCGCTGCCGGAAATCCCGCCGCTCCAGCATCTGCGCCACGTTGTAGCGCGCGGCCAGCCGGATCCAGCCCTCGGCGCCAAGGGCACGGAGCCAGGCGCTGTTGAAATCGACCACCGTCTTGTCCGGATCGAGCAGCTTGAACACCTGCTTCTTGTAGGTCTCGGCGTTCTCCTCGATCTGCTCCCGGGTCAGCGGCGGGCGGGTCTTCGACCGACCGGTGGGGTCGCCGATGAGCCCGGTGAAGTCGCCGATCAGGAAGATCACCCGGTGGCCGAGGTCCTGAAAGTGCTTCATCTTGCGGAGCAGCACGGTGTGGCCGAGATGCAGGTCGGGCGCCGTCGGGTCGAATCCGACCTTCACGGTCAGTGGCACGCCGGACCTGGCCGCCCGTTCCAGCTTGGCCCGCAGCTCGGGTTCCCGAACGACGTCGACGCAGCCCTTGGAGAGGTAGGCGATCTGCTCCTGAAGCGTCATCCGGATCATTGTACCGAGAACGAACCGCGCACCGGGTCCGGCACGCCGCGGGGCCAACGCCCAGGCATCGCTCCGCCGGACGTCAGGGCGCCTCGACGAACCTGCGCCCGTCGATGCGCCAGCCGCCGTCGAGGACGACCTGGATCGCCTCGGGATAGATGCGGTGCTCCTCGACCAGGATGCGCGCGGCGAGCGACTCGGGCGTGTCCATCGGAAGCACCGGCACCACCGCCTGCCTGACGATGGGGCCGGCGTCGAGCTCCGGCGTCACGATGTGGACGGTCGCGCCGCTCACCCTGACGCCGTGCTCCCACGCCTGCCGCTGCGCGTCGAGTCCGACGAAGG
>JAJEGJ010000070.1 GCA_022819905.1 Alphaproteobacteria bacterium | reverse complement strand
CCGACGCTGTAGCCGCTGCCGTCCTTCACCGTCGCGCTCACCGAGCCGTCCGGCTCGACCGCGGCGTCGTCCGCCGTCGCCAGCGTCAGCACGGCGCTGCCGGTCGCCGGAATGGTCACCGTGCGCTCGCCGGCGGCCACGCCCCAGTCGCCGTCGGCCGCCACCGCCACGGTCACCGCGAGCGGCGCGTGCGGGGCCGGCGTTGCCGTGATCGTGAAGACCGCATCGCCGCCTTCCGTCACCGGCGACGCGCCCGCCGTAATGGCGACCGCCGGCTCGTCATTGTCGCGGACCGCGACGGTCGCGGAAGCGGGCGAACCCGGCGCGTAGCCGTTGCCGTCCTTCACCGCCGCGCTCACCGAGCCGTCCGGCTCGTCCGCGGCATCGTCCGCCGTCGCCAGCGTCAGCGTGGCGCTGCCGGATGCCGGGATCGTCACCGTGCGCTCGCCGGCGGCGACGCCCCAGGCGCCGTCGGCGGCCACCGCCACGGTCACCGCGAGCGGCGCCGACGGGGCCGGCGTTGCCGTGATCGTGAAGACGGCATCGCCGCCCTCGGTCACCGGCGACGCGCCCGCCGCGATGGTCACCGCGGGCTCGACCGCCGGCGGCGGATCGTCATCGTCCCGGATGACGACGCTGCCCGAAGCGGGCGCGCCCACCGTGTAGCCGCTGCCGTCCTTCACCGTCGCGCTCACCGAGCCGTCCGGCTCGTCCGCCGTGTCGTCCGCCGTCGCCAGCGTCAGCGTGGCGCTGCCGGAGGCCGGGATCGTCACCGTCCGGTCGCCGGCAGAGACGCCCCAGTCGCCGTCGGCGGCCACCGCCACCGTCACCGCGAGCGGCGCCGACGGGGCCGGCGTTGCCGTGATGGTGAAGACCGCATCGCCGCCCTCGGTCACGGGCGACGCGCCCGCCGCGACCGTCACCGCCGGCTCGACGACCGGCTGCTGCGGCTGCTGCGCCTTCGCGTCCTCGACCGCCTGGATCGCCGCGGGGATCGGCGCCCAGCGCGGCAGGTTGGCGCGGGCCCGCGCCTCCGCCACCGTCATCGGGGCGACGCCCGGATAGGACTCCACCCCGAACGCCACCAGCACACGCTTCCAGCGGTGCACGTGCGCGGCGCCGTAATGCGTCTCCGCCGCGTAGCCGCGCACCTTCGCCACCAGCGCCGGGTCCACCCCCGTCGCCGGGTCCACCTCCGGCGCCGTCCGCGGCGTCCCGTCCGGGGCCTGCGCCTTCGCGTCCTCGACCGCCTGGATCGCCGCGGGGATCGGCACCCAGCGCGGCAGCCCCGCGAGGGCCTGCGCCTCCGCCACCGTCATCGGGGCGACGCCCGGATACGACTCCACCCCGAACGCCACCAGCACACGCTTCCAGCGGTGCACATGCGCGGCGCCGTGATGCGTCTCCGCCGCGTAGCTCCGCACCTTCGCCACCAGCGCCGGGTCCACCCCCGGCGGGGTCGTCCCGCCCAGGTTCGGCGGCGCGGGCGTGCCGTCGTCGTCGAGCAGCGTCACCGTCGCCGTGGACGGCACGCCCACCTTGTAGGGGCCCGGGTCGATGCGCGCCTCGATCGTGCCGTGGGCGCGCGCCCGGTCGTCCGAATACGCCGTGAAGCGCCAGGTCACGGACGTCTCGCCCGCCCTCAGCAGCACCGGCTCGGCGCGCCCGACGGCGATCCTGTCGGCGCCCGCGCCCATGCTCTGCTCGGCCGTCACGTGCACCGTGACGTCCTGCTGCGGCGCCCTGTCGGCGGTGATGGTGAACGACGCCGTGCCGCCCTCCGTCACCGAGCCCGCATCGGGGGCGAGCGTCAGCACCGGCGGGACCGCCGCCTCCGTCCCCGGGCGCTTGAGCGCCACGTCGATGCCGTGGCTCGACGGCGCGACCACCCGGTAGTCCAGCACCTTCGGGCGTTCGGGGCTGTACCAGGCGCGGTAGCCCGCCGGCAGCACCCGCGCGGTGAGCGTCTCGCCCGGCACCGCCTTGACCGCCACCCCGAAGCTCCGGTTGTGCTCGCCCATGGAGAGCCCGAGGCTGCCGCCGAAGAGCCGGCCGCGCACGGACGAGACGACCTCGCCGCTGACATTCATCCGCTGGCGGTGCGCCGCCGGGTAGACGTCGTTGCCGTGGCCGTCCTGCTCGAGCACGAACTCCCACAGGAAATAAGCCCATTCCCCCGGATACGCATCCTGCGTCCGCCGGGGGCTGGAGTCGCTGACGAAGCCCGTCACCTTCACCCCCGGTATCACGTAGTCCGGCACCGACGGCGGCCCGTCGTTGTCGCGCACCTGCACCGCCGCGTTCTCGTACCGGCCGCCGGGGATGCTCCAGCCCCCGCCGTTCCGGCCCCGGTCGGTGCCGCGGATGTCCACCCCCACCGAGTGGTCCGGCTCGTCCACGGCGTCGTCCTGGGTCGGCACCCCCAGGACCGTCTCGCCCTCGCCGCCCCGGATCTGCACGTGCTGGAGGCCCTCATGCTGCCTGAGCACGAAGTCCGACCTGCTCCCGGCATCCCGGACGAACACCTGCACCGTCAGGTCGTGCGCCGGCACCGGATTCGCGCGCACCGTGAACTCGGCCACCCCGCCTTCCTCGATGTCCGGGCCGCCCGTGACCCACACGCAGTTGCTGCAGGGCGGCGCCTGCTCGTCGTCGGCGATCGTGTAGGTGAACGGGTTGTCCGCCCCGTCGATCCCCCAGCCCTGCGGCAGCGGGTTCGCCGCGCTCTGGCGCAGCGTCACCACCACCGTCTCGGAGGGCTCGGGCGCCGTGTCGCCGAACACCCGGAGCTTCCAGGTGTGGCGGTCGGAGGTCATGGGGACGGAGCCGCCGAGCCCCGCGCAGCCGGCCCGGGCGCCGCCGCCCCAGCCGGTCTGCACCGGATTGCCGGCGCTGCGGCTGAGCACCTGGTAGTCCTCGGCCGCGGTCTTCGCGCCGTCCTCGTCGCGGGTCGCCGAGCCCGAGAAGCAGAGCTCGTAGAAGGCGTCCGCGCTGCCCGCCGGCTTCGACACCGTCACGTCGATGTCGGTGTGGCCGGCATCGCCCTCGGCCCCGCCCGACGAAGACACGTCCAGCGAGAGCAGCGTCAGCACCGGGTCGAGGATCCGGAAGTCGGCGAGGCTGTCCGTCGCGGAAGCCCCGCCGCCGAGGCCCGTGCCCGAGTTCGCGTTCAGCGTGCCGAGGCCGATCTCCACGCTCTCGCCCCCGGCCTCCGTCGCGCTGTCCGTCGCCGCCGTCAGCGTCAGCGTCACCGACGTCGCCGTCATGCCGTTCGCCGGGCCGGTGAAGGTCACCCGGGGGTTGACGCCGCTGTTCAGGTTGTCGCAGGCGACGCCCGTCGGCAGCGTGCCCGGGCACGCCGTCGTGTAGTCCGTGCCCCTTGTGGCAGCACCCGCGAAGGCGAGCGGCACCGGGAGGATCTCCCCGTCCACCAGGCCGCGGCCCAGCGTCACCGTGATCTCCTTCGTGTCGCCCTCGGTGACGTCGCCCGGCGGTCCCGCCAGCGTCACCGCGGTCGCGTCGTCGTCGGCGATGGTAATCGCCGCCTCGCCGGGCGAGCCCGCCGCCGTCCCCGACGGCAGCGAATGCAGCTCCACCGTCACCGTCTCCGCCGGCTCGTCGCCCGTGTCCTGGTTCGCCGTGAACGTCGCCGTGCCGGTCGTGGCGTTGTTGGCGATGCTGATCGACGTGGGGAACGAGTAGTCCGCGGACTGCGCCGTGGTGTCCGCCGTCTTCACCCGGATCGGGATCGCGAGCGCCGCGCCGGACGCGTTGGCCGCGCTCCGCGTCGCCGTGAGCGTCAGGGTCTGGCCCTCGGTCACGCTGCCGCCCCCCGACACCGTCAGCGCCACGGTCGGGATCACCGCGTCCACGATGTCGAAATCATCCAGGCTGTCGGTCCCCGACGCGCCGCCGCCCAAGCCGGTGCCGGAGTTCGCGTCGAGCGTGCCGAGATCGATCTCCACGCTCTCGCCGCCGTTCTCGGAGATGCTGTCCGTCGCCGCCGTCAGGGTCAGCGTCACCGACGTCGCCGCCATGCCGCTCGCCGGGCCGGTGAAGGTCACCCGGGGGTTGTTGCCGCCGCCGACATTGTTGAGGTCGGTGCAGACGACGCCGGTCGGCGGCGTGCCCGGACACGCCGTGGTGTAGTCCGTGCCCCTGGTCGCCGTGCCGGCGAAGGCGAGCGGCACCGCCAGCGCCTCGCCGTCCACCAGGCCGCGGCCCAGCGTCACCGTGAACTCCTTGGTGTCGCCCTCGGTCACGTTGCCGTCCGGGCCGGCCAGGACCACCGTGGTCGCGTCGCCGTCCCCGATCGTGATCTCCACCTCGCCGGCCGCGCCCACCACCGTGCCCGCGGGCAGCGTGCCGAGCTCGATCACGACCGTCTCCGCCGGCTCGTCGGCGCTGTCGTCGATCGCCGTGAAGGTCCGCGTGCCCGACGTCGCGCCCGACGCGATGCCGATGGTGGTGTGCGGGAACGCGTAGTCCCCCGGCTGCGCCGTGGTGTCCGCCGTCTTGATCCGGATCGGGATGAACAGCGTCGAGGTGTCCGGGTTCGCCTGGCTGCGCGTCGCCGTGACCGTGAGACTCCCGCCCTCGGTCACGCTGCCGCCCCCCGACACCGTGAGCGTCACCTGGGGCCGGTCCTCGATGGTGAGGTCCGCGCTCCAGCCCGACGCCCGCGTCACCCCGCCGCCCACATTGGTGCCGGAGAGGCCGCCCAGCACGGCGTTCGTCGCCAGCGCCGCCGTCACCGTCTCGTCCGTCGTGTCCGCGTCGGCCCGGCCCGCCACCGGCGTGAAGGTCAGCGTGGCCGTCCGCACCGTGTTCGTGTCGTGCCCGGTGAAGGTCACCTGCGGGGCGACCGTGCTCGCCCCCGCCAGCGCCACGCCCGAGCCCGCCGCGCTCACCGCGAAGTCCGGCGTCGCATGGTCCGGCAGCCGCGCCCCGGTCGAAGTCGAGAGGTCGACCTGCGCCACCACCACCTCGCCGGCATACAGGCGCCGCCCCAGCGTCACCGTGACCTCGGCCGTGTCCGCCGCGTCCGCCTCGGTCATCGCCGCGTCCGTCGCCGCCAGCGTCACCTCCGTCTGCTCGTCGTCCACGATCACCGCCAGGTCGGAATCCTCGGTCGCCGACACCGTGTAGCCGGTCTCGGAGCAGGCGCTGTGCGACGGCGCCAGCGCCGTCAGCGTCACCACGCTGTCGCGGTCGTCCGCCGCGGTGTCGGTCCAGGCGATGTCGTACTCCACGCTCAGCGTGCCGGCCGGGATCGTCACCGTCAGCCCCGTCCCCTTCGCCGACGACGCGATCCGGTCGCCGCCGGTCTCCGTCACCGCCAGGCACACCTCGAGGTCCGAGGCCGGCGCCGGGTCCGCGCTCACGTTGAACGTCACCGTCTCCGCCGACTCCTCGTAGGGCAGCGCGTTGTCGCCGCTGCGCCGCGACACGCCCTCGACCGACGGCAGGCCGATCGAGACCTCGGGACCTGTGCCCGCGTCGTCGATGGTGTAGGTCGCCGGGTTGCCCGCCCCGGAAATCCCCCAGCCGTCCGGCAGGGGATTGGTCGCGCCCGCGCGCAGCGTCACCACCACCGTCTCGTCGGGCTCGGTCGCCGCGTCGCCGAACACGCGGATCTTCCACGTCTGGCTGGGAGCGTCGGTGGGCAGTCCCACGTTGTTGTTTCCGACGCATCCGGACCTGGCGCCGGTACCCCACGCGGTCTGCACCGCGTTGCCGGAGCTGTAGTTGAGCACCTGGTAGTCCTCGGCCGCGGTCTTCGTGCCGTTCTCGTCGCGGGTCGCGGTGCCGGAGAAGCAGAGCTCGTAGAAGACGTCCGCGGGGCCGCCCACCGGCGTCGGCCGCGTCACCGTCACGTCGATGTCGGTGTAGCCCGTGCTCCCCTCGGCCCCGCCCGTCGACGACAGGCTCAAGGTCAGGAGACTGCGCGCATCCGACGTCAGCGTGACCTCGACGTCGTCCACGCTCGTCGTCGTCGGGTAGGCCGTCGTGCCCGTCGTGATCGGGTTGGTAATCGTCGCCTCGTCCGTCGCCGCGCCCGCCGCCGTCACCGTCACGTCCTTCGGGGTCTGCCAGTCGGAGTCGGTGAAGCTGATGGCCCCCGAGACCGTCGCATGGCTCGTGTCGCCCGACCTCGGCGTGATCGTCACCGGGCCGCCCGGCGCGCTCAGAAGCCGGATCGAATAGGTCGCCGTGCCGCCGTTCTCGCGCACGTCGAGGGTCTGCGGGTCGACGATCACCCCCGAACCCGCGTCGGTCACCGTCACCGCCACCGCGGGAATGCTGATTGCGTTGTAGGCATTGCCGGACGGGGCCACCGCCGCATGCGTGATGTTGAAGGCCTCGTTCGCCGTGTCGCCGTCCTCCAGCGCCGTCACCGTGAAGGTCTGCGCCGTGCCCCAGGTCCCGGAGCCGCCGCCGGTGAAGCTGTAGCTCGCCGGCGACACCGTGGCCGAGGTGGTGTCTCCGGAAGTCGGCGTCACCGTCACCGTCACCCCGGACCCCGGGTCGGTGGCGAGACGCACCGTGTAGGTCTTCGTGCCGTCCGTCGCGTGCCCCTCGGTCAGCGCAAGGCTGGTCTCCGACACCGTCACCCCGTCGGCCACCGCCGGATCGTCGTTGTCGGCGATCTCCACCACCGCCGTGCCCGTGGGCGTGGTGCCCCCCGTGCCCGTGCCCGAGGCGCGGTCGAGGTTGCTCATGACCGCCCGCGCATCCGCGCCGAACCCCACCGTCAGGGTCTCCGAGGTCCCCTCGTCGGCCTCGTCCCCGACCGCCGTCAGGGTCAGCGTCGCCACCTGCACCGTGTTCACGCCGTGGCCGGTGAAGGTCACCGCGGGCTGGGCCGCGCTGTGCGGGTCCGTCGTGTCGAGGGCGACCCCCGTATTGAGATTCGAGCCCGGCGCCAGCGTCAGCGTGTAGTCGCCCGCGCCGATGCCGGCGCCGGTCACCGTCAGCGGCACCGTGACGCTCTCGCCCGAGAACATCCGCCGCCCGAGCGTCACCGTGACCGTCGCCGTGCCGCCCTCCTCCAGGATCGCGCCCGTGCCCGACCGCGCCAGCGTCACCGAGGTCGGATCGTCGTCGAGGATGACGACGGAAACGTAATCCCCGTTTGCCCGGCGGTAGGGTGCATCGTCGGGCGGGACGACCGCCGCGGCCACCGCGCCGTTCCGCGTGTCGTTCCCGTCCCCCTGCGTCGGCACCGAATGGACCGCGCTGCCGCTGTCGTCGACGGTCACCGTCTTGGGGCCTATGTCGGCGGCGTCCACGCGGTCCCCGCCTCCGTCGATCACCAGCAGGCGCACCGTCAGGCTCTGCCCCGACGCCGGCGCGGGGTCGACCGTCACCGTGAACTCCGCGTCCGTGCCCTCGGTCACCGGATCGCCGGCGGCGATCGAGACCACCGGGCGCGCATCCGCCGTCAGCGTGACCTCGACGTCGTCCACGCTCGTCGTCGTCGGGTAGGCCGTCGTGCCCGTCGTGATCGGGTTGGTAATCGTCGCCGTGTCCGTCGCCGCGCCCGCCGCCGTCACCGTCACGTCCTGCGCCGTCGCCCAGTTGCCGTTGTTGAAGGTGAGCGCGCCCGAGACCGTCGCGTGGCTGTCGTCGCTGGAGTCCGGCGTGATCGTCACCGGGCCGCCCGGCGCGCTCAGGAGCCGGATCGAGTAGGTCGCCGTGCCGCCGTTCTCGCGCACGTCGAGGGTCTGCGGGTCGACGATCACGCCCGAGCCCGCGTCGGTCACCGTCACCGCCACCGGGTCGACGGAGATCTGGTGGTAGTCGTTGCTCGTGGGCGACGCCGTCGCCGTGTGCGTGACGTTGAAGGTCTCGCCCGCCGTGTCGCCGTCCTCGACCGCCGTCACCGTGAAGGTCCGCGCCGTGCCCCAGGTCCCGGAACCGCCGCCGGTGAAGCTGTAGCTCCCCGGCGACACCGTGGCCGAGGTGGTGTCTCCGGACATCGCCGTCACCGTCACCGTCGCCCCGGCGCCCGGGTCCGTGGCGAGACGCACCGTGTAGGTCTTCGTGCCGTCCGTCGCATGGCCCTCGGTCAGCGCAAGGGTGCTCTCCGACACCGTCACCCCGTCCGCGGTCGCCGGGTCCACGATGTCGAAGTCGGCCAGATTGTCCGTCCCCGACGCCCCGCCGCCGAGCCCCGTGCCCGAGCTCGCGTTCAGCGTCCCGAGGTCGATGTCCACCGTCTCGCCCCCGGTCTCGACGGTGCTGTCCGGCGTCGCCGTCAGCGTCAGCGTCACCGATGCCGCCGTCATGCCGTTCGACGGGCCCGTGAAGGTCACCCGGGGATTGGCGCCGCTGTTCAGGTTCGTACACGTCACCCCCGTCGGCAGCGTGTCCGGGCAGGCCAGGGTGTAGTCCGTCCCCCGGGTCGCGTCGCCCGCCGCGGAGCCGAAGACCAGCGGCACCGGCAGTGTCTCGCCGCTCACCAGCCCGCGCCCCAGCGTGATCGTGATCTCCTTCGTCCTGCCCTCGGTGACGTCGCCGCCCGCCCCGGCCAGGGTCACCTCCGTCGCGTCGTCGTCGGCGATGGTGATCGCCACCTCGCGGGGCGAGCCCGCCACCGTCCCCGACGGCACCGCGCCGAGCTCCACCGTCACCGTCTCCGGCGGCTCGTCGCCGGTGTCCTGGGACGCCGTGAACGTCGCCGTCCCCGTCGCCTCACCGTCCGCGATCGAGATCGACGCCGGGAACGAATAATCCGCGCCCTGCGCCGTCGTGTCCCCCGTCTTGACCCGGATCGGGATGACGAGCGCCGCCCCCGACGCGTTCGCCTCGCTCCGCGTCGCCGTGATCGTCAGGGTCCCCCCCTCCGTCACCGAACCGCCGCCCGACACCGTGAGCGCCACCGTAGGCACCACCACGACCCCGTCGTCGTCCTCGATCGTCAGGTCCGCGCTCGCCACCGTGACGTCCGTGAGCGTGCCCGAGACCGTGATCGTCTCGTCGTTGGTCTCCGTGCCGTCGTCCGTCGGCGTCAGCTCGAAGGTCTCCGTCGCCGTGGCGTCGCCGCCCGGGATCACCAGGTCGAAATCCGCCACCGCGGTGTGCCCGACGACGCTGGTGCCGCCGCTGCCCGCCACGCTGACGCGCACCGTCCGCGCGTCCCGCCAGCGCGTCGTCCCTCCCACCGTCGCGGTCACCGTCACCGTGGTCGCGCCGGCGCCCTCCGACACCGACGTCGGGTTGAGCGACAGCGTCACCGCCGTCGGCGCCGCGTCGTTGTCAAGGATGGTAGCGGTGTGACCTGAATCGACGATCACGGTGGGCGTGCCCGCCACCGACGACAGACTCACCCGGAAGGCCTCGGAGGTTTCGTGCAAGGAATCGTCCAGGATCGGCACCGTGATCGTCTGGCTCGCGGAGTCGCCCGCCGCCCAGGTCAGCGTGCCCGAGGTCGCGGTGTAGTCGCTGCCGCCGCTCGCCGTAACGTCTGCGGTGGCGTAGGCGACCGCTGCCGCGGGGTTGCCGGTCTTGGTCACGGTTAACACCAGGTCGCCGTCGCCCTCGTTTATCGATACGGCTGTCTCCGAGAACCCCACCAACGCCTGCGTGCCCTGGGCATCCGCCACGCTGACCGTCACGTCTGCCCTGGCGCCGTGATAGCGGTTGAAGCTGTTCGTCGGCACCGTCACCGTGTTCGAAACCGTCACCGTCTCGGGGTCGGTGTTGCCGTCGTTCGGCGTGCCGCGCACCTCCACCGTCTGCGCGGTGCCCCAGTTGCCGCTGCCGCCGCCGGTGAAGCTCAGCGTCGCCGACGACGCCCAGGCGCCGTCGGTGCGCAGCTGCACGGCTGCCGCACCGCCGCCTCTGGTCGCGGCTGTCACCGTCACGTCAGCGCGCGGGTCGTTGGCCAGCGCGACGGTGTATGTCCTCGCCGCGCCGCCCTCGAGCACCGTCACCTTATTCGGGACTATCGACAGCGTCGGCGCGGGATCGTCGTCGTTCACCGTGATCGTCACCGAGCCGCTGCCCGAAGCCCCGCCGCCCAGGCCCGTCGCCGTCATCCGCGGCGTGCCGCTCTCCGAGGACCCCGGCACCGTGATCCCGATGCTCTCGTCCGCCCGGTCCGCATCGTTCTCGGCGATGAACCAGAAATGCTGGTTGGTGTTCGAACCCCCGGCCGAGCCGGTGAAGGTCACCACCCCCGTGTTCGCGTTGTACGCCACCCCGGTCACGGCGTTCAGCCGCTGCAGCCGGAAGTCCGTGCCCAGCGTCCCGCCCGAGAACTGGAACGGAATCACCAGGACCTCGCCCGCCCGCAGCGCCCGGTTCAGGTTGATGCTGAACCGGCCCGCCTGGTTGCCGATGTTCCCGGGCCTCTCCACCGTCGCCGTGCGCACCCCCGTCAGCGTCACCGTCGTCGCGTCGTTGTCGTTGACCGTCACCGAGGCCTCGTCCGCCGTCCCCACCGTGTAGCCCGTGCCCGTCTCCACCGTCACCTTCACCGGGCCGTTCGGCTCGTCGGTCGTCTCCGGCGTCTGGGGGGTGCCGTTGTCGGTCGGGACCGTGACCGTGGCCGTGGTCGAGCCGGACGGGATCCTGACCGTCTTCGTGCCCTGGTTGGCGGCGGTCACGAAGTCCGCGTTCGGCGCGTCCGCAACCGTCACCTCCACGTCAAGGTTCGACGTCGGCGCCGGGCTCGCCGTCAGCGTGTACGTCGCAGCCGTCCCCTCCGTTACCGGCGACGTCCCCGCCGCAATCGTGATCTCGGGCTCGGTGGACGCGGTGGCGGCCTTCAGCGTGAAGGTGGCGGAGAGGGCGGGGCCGTGGTCGCCAGAGCCGTCGGATTTTCGTATGAGAAAAGCGTCGACAGCCACCGTCACCACGGTGTCGCTCGTGATCGCCGCGCCGCTGTAGGACAGCGTGATCTCGGCATTGCGGTGATTGGTTTGCCGGGCGAGAAGGCGGCCGGCGGTGATGGTCAGCCCCGTCGGCGCGCCGGTCAGGGTGATGTTTCCCAAGCCGGTTGAACTGAACCGGAGAGCCGTTCCGGGAAAGGTGTTGGCGGTTGACGGAAAATCGTCCGCGTGAAAGAGAGTCGTGATGCTGGTACCGAAGTTGCCGCCGACATTGTTGCCCGCGCCCGCACCCAGGAACGTCCGGTTGACCGGCGTCAGGGTGAGGGTGACCGTGTTGCTGCCGGCGAACGCGCTGGCCTCCACCTCATCAGGGGTGATGGTGAGCGACGGGGTGGTCTGCGCCTGCGCCCCGGGCGCCAGCCCGGCGAGCAGCGGCAGGGCGAGCAGCGCGGCGGCGAGAACGGGACGCGGCCAGCGGGAGAAGTGGTGCGCGCCCGCGATGAGGCGGGCATAGTGGCGGAAGGAGGGTTGGGAATTGCCGGAAGCGGCAAGGCGCCGTCCGGCGGAGGCGGAACGGGAAGACTCAGGCGGGGAGGACGGACGGCGCGAACCGCGCAGCCATGCGGGAACCCTCATCGCCGTCACGCGGACGCAGCATGGGCGACCCGGCGACCCGGCGACCCGGCGACCCGGCGACCCGGCGACCCGGCGACCCGGCGACTATTATACTCTCCGAACCCTCAGCGGCGTTTGTCAACCCCCGCGACGAGGACGGCTTCCCGGTGTCGAGGCTCCGGCCCGCGACGGCGGCGCAAACGCCAGACCAGACCCGCTTCGCAACTCCCACCATGACCCCCTCCAAACCCGGTGAAGGCGACTCCCGGCGCGCGATATGCGCAGCTCAGCCGGGGACCGCATGACCAACTCCCTGCGATCTTTACCCGATTTACACTGGCAAGCAAAGCGATCGCGGATCGCCGGTCCCGCGCACCGCCAGTTCGCGCCCGGGTTTCCGGCGTGTCGGGATCGGCCTCCCTGCGGCCTCAATCCCGTTCATGTCCGTTGAGGCGCTCGCCGGTTCTCGGGTTCCTGCCCTCGCGCGCCGGCCGGTCCTTGCTCGCAAACCTGCCGAGGCCCGTGACGGCGACATCCTCCCCGCGCGCCAAGCCTCCGCCATGGAGGCGAACACGGCGCCGACGGCCGCCTCCGCCGTCCGTCTCGCGATCCCGGCCTCGTCAGCGACGCGCTCCACGATGTCCCTCTTAATTCTACGCCGTGCGGGTCACCGCCGACCGGGCGAGATTGCCGACCTCATCCGCGCGGAAAAGCCCAAGCTCGTGCTGCTCGACCTCATGCTGCCCGGGACCGGCGGCATCGAGCTCATGGCCGAGATCCCGGAACTCTCCGACCTGCCCGTCATCTTCATCTCCGGCTACGGCCGCGACGAGACCATCACGCGCGCCTTCGAGGCCGGCGCCGCCGACTACATCGTCAAGCCCTTCTCTGCCAACGAGCTCCCCGCGCGGGTCGGGGCGGCGCTGCGCGCCCGCGCGGGCTCGGCGCCCTTCGTACTCGGTGCGCTCGCCATCGACTACGTGCGCCGCCGGGTGACGGTGAACGGGCACGCAGTGGCGCTCACCGCCACCGAGTACGAAATTCTGCGCATCCTCTCAGTCAGCGCCGGACAGGTGGTGACGTCGGAGTCGCTGCTGAGCCAGGCGTGGGACGCGCGCGAGCCCACCGACACCGACCGCGTGCGCGCGTTCGTCCGGCAGCTCCGCGCGAAGCTCGACGACGAAGCCGCGCGCCCCGCCGACATCTTCAACGAGCGCGGCGTCGGCTACCGCATGCCACGCCCGGGCGAGGCGTGAACCCTCAACCGGACGCTTTCGTCCACCCCTGACGCAGCCCCGTCAACGTCGCGGCGACGTCCAGGCGGGCCTCCGACAGGCCATCCCGGGCGGACGGCGTTCGAGCCTGTCGCACCCGTTCTCATGCCGTCCTCAGCCGGTCCGCCTGCGCCGTCGTGCTCGCCCGGCGCTTCGCCGCCCACACATCCAGGTCCGACCGTCGATAGCGCACCCGGTTGCCGAACCGGTGGAAGTCCGGGCCGCCCCCGCTCACCCGGTAGCCCTCCAGCGTGCGGTGCGAGAGACCGAGCCAGGCCGCCGCCGCGCACGTGTCCAGGAATTCGGCGTTGTCATTGCCCATCGCGCTCTCTCCCGGGTTCCGGCCCTGCCCGGGCGCCGCGCAGGGCAGTCCGGGCCAAGGTTGGCAACGTAGGGTCCGCCGCGCGGGTCTGCAAAGGGATTGGTTAGGGGATTTCCGTCGCCTGCGCGGCATGGGCGCCGGGACGCGCAAGCACCGAGGGCGCCGCGTTGGAAGGTCCCGGCTGCCGGCCCTTGACCGGGTGCGGCATGCGTGGACCCGGCGGCGCGCAGTTTCGTTTCAATCCGCTATCGGGGCGCTTACGGGAGGGGTTTACGTTTTTCGGGGTGTTGAGAAAAACTACGGTAAAACAGTAAGATATGGAGTTCTTGAGGATTACCAGTGGTTTTTGTGTCAAAGACCAGCACTCACCCCTCGTCGAGAAGCCGGTAGAGCTCTTCGCGGTTGGCGATGTCAACCCTGAGTCCCCCGCTTCTCCAGGTCGGCAACGGTGGCAGGGTGTCCGGGATTCCCGAGTCTGATCCGGAGTGCGCGAGAATCCGCCTGAGCCCCGCTTCCACCAGGGACGACATGGTGGTTCCCCGCCGGGCCGCCTCTTCTCGCAGTTGCCGCATGACGGTTTCGTCAATATTCAGTGTCGTCTTCATATGGAAAACCATATGATCCATATTCCAATATGTCAACAGATTCACCGGTGCGGCATTCGGTCTCTTTCAGGAGGCGCGAGCCCCTGCTGGGGCCGTACGCGTGTTGTACGGCGTACCTATGCGGCACTGCAGCGCAGGACGTCACCTGCCTGGAGTCGAGCAAGGCGGACTCGATGATGGTCTGGGTAGGGTTCGACGACATGGTTGTGGCGTTGGATCGGGGGGTCCGCGGATTGCGGTTTGGTGGTGCAGCCTGCCGGTCCCAGGCGGCGGCGTTCGAGGTGTGGACCTTCCTGACGGTGACGCCGGCGATCACGAGCGTGCGGCTGGACGCGCCGGCATGGAACACCAGCGCGATCGGCACTTGGGTGTTGAGCCTGAAGCGCCTCGCGGCTTCGGCGCGGCGTGGACTCGGACCGGAAGTACGGAGATCGGGCTAAAGCAGGCGCCCCTCCGCGTCCACGAGGGGAACGGCGTGTTCCCGCAGGATGGCCTCGATGGAATCGGCATTGGCATCCAGCAACGCCTGAAGCTGCGCCTTCCAGTCCTGTTCGCCGAACCGTACCCCTATCGAAATGCCGAAGTGCATCTGCAGGCCCGCTTGTGATTCCACGGGAATGACCCGGATCGGTACGTCGGGGTTGCTTCGAAGAAAATGTCCGGCGATGGGGCCCCACATGAACGTGAGGTCGATGTCGCCGGCAAGCAGATCCTCCTGCTCAAGCTGTCCGGGTCGCACGTTGGGGTCGCCATGCTGGGATGCGTAGGCTTTGGTAAGCCTGCTAAGCATGCCGTGCTCGGCCAGCCACAGCGTCCCCGGATTGCGCTCCGCCAGACCAAACCTGAGGGAGTTTCGTTGCGAAGCGTCCAGCTTCTGCAGATCCGAGGCCGACCGGACGGAATCAAGCCCGCGCCCCTCCACGAAAACGAGCGCGTAAGTGGAGCGGTAGTAGGGATCAGTCGTGATCGCGAGTTCAAACCCGTCCGGCAGGCCCATCACGACGTCGCACCGGTAGACACCGTCATCGCCCCTGGCGCGAAGCGTGTTCCGGATGAATCCCATTCGCTGTGGAAACCAGGTGTATTCCACCGGCAGGCCGAGTTGCTCGGCCAACAGCGATGCGATGTGATTTTCGAAACCCTCCTGACGGTCATTTGACCAGGGCAGGTAGTTGGCGTCGGCACAGACCTTGAAGGCCGTCCGCTCGGCGCCGCCGGCCGCGACCGGGAAGGCGCATCCTGCTGCGAGCGCAATCGCAAACGTCAACCATCCGGCCGCCCCGGGGAAGCGGGGGCAGCCATCCGGCCAGGAGAGAACCATCATCGATCGTATCGCTTCAGCCTGCCGGGCGGGAGTACTCCGTCGGCCCGTGCCAGGAGATAGGCATAGAGTTGATCGATGTAATTCATGACGTTGGGGTTGGTTCCCCAGCCTGGCATCACCCCGATCTGCCCTTCGTAGCCGTTCACGACAACTTCCATGAAACGATCAAGGTCGATTTCGCGGAGCTTCCGAACGAGGCTCGGCCCGATGGTGCTTCCGTCACCGGTCAGGCCGTGACACACCTGGCACTGGCTGAACGCCCGGTAGCCCCGGGTCAGCCAGAGATCAATCTGGCAAGTGCTCCGGTCACCCTCCGTTTCGCACTGGATATGGCCTTCATAGGGCGGAGGGTCCTCGGCTGCCGCCGCGCCCGTGGAGGTCAAGGTCACGCCGCCGATGACGATTCCGGCCACCAGGCCGACCACGTTGACCCGAAAATACTGAAGCAATGTGCTGGCTCCGTGTGATGTTTGGACGCGCAGGGATCGCGACTACGACCGTCGTATACCCTGCCGAATCCCGCGTTCAAAGAAAAACCGGTTGCGGCATGGGAGCCGCAACCGGTCAAGTGGACTAGTGACCGGCGGTCGCGCCGCCCGTCATCATGTCGCGTGTCGGTCCTACGGGAGCGCGAACACGGTCAGCACGCCACCAAGCTGGGTGTGCTGGTTGAGGCCTCTGTACGCTCCGACAGCACCAAGACCGTCGGTGTCGCCCTCAAGGCCCGCTGCCATGCCGATGCCGGCCCAGCCGCCCACGCCCGACAGGACGCCGATGTACTGCTTGCCTTCAAAGGTCCAGGTGTTCACGTTGCCGATGATGCCCGACGGGGTCTTGAAGCTGTAGAGCTCCGCGCCCGATCCAGCGTCGACTGCCTTCAGGCGGCCGTCGAGAGTCCCGTAGAAGACAATGCCACCGGCAGTCGCCAGGGCGCCACTCCAGACGGAGAACTGCTCCGGTACGGACCAGACGATCTCACCCTTGGCGGCATCCCACGCGATGAAGTTGCCGAGGTTGTCGGACCCGTCGCCGGTTACCCGGCCAGCAGGGAACATGCTCAGCGTGGCACCGACGTACGGCTGCCCGGACACGTACTCGACCCGGAACGGCTCGTAGTCCATGCAGACGTGGTTCGTCGGCACGTAGAAGAGGCCGGTCTGCGGCGAGAACGCGGCTGGCTGCTGGTCTTTTGAACCAAGCGCGGCGGGGCAGATGTTCTGCGTGTTGACATCTTCACCCTGCAGGTCGGTGCTGTACTCAGCGACCACCTGCGGACGGCCCGTTGCCATGTCGACATGCGTCGCCCAGTTGGTGGCCGGGTCGTACTTCTCGGCAACCAGCAGTTCACCGGTCGCTCGGTCGAGCGTGTAGCCGAAGCCGTTGCGGTCGAAGTGGACGAGCACTTGCCGCATGGCACCGTCGATCTCGATGTCAGCGAGGATGCTCTCGTTGATACCGTCGTAGTCCCATTCGTCGTGCGGCGTCATCTGGTAGACCCAGCGGGCCACACCGGTGTCCGCGTCACGGGCGAAGATGGTCATGGACCACTTGTTGTCGCCAGGACGGACGACCGGGTTCCAGGTGCTCGGGTTTCCGGTGCCGTAGTAGATCAGGTTCAGGTCAGCGTCGTAGGTGTACCAGCCCCATGTGGTGCCGCCACCGATCTTCCACTGGTCTCCCTCCCAAGAGTCCAAGCTGGAGTTGGCGCCAACCGGTTCCAGCATGTGGGTGGTGTTTTCCGGATCAACGAGCATCTCGTCGTCCGGACCCGTGCTGTAGGCCTTCCAGGCCAGGCTACCGTCATTGATGTTGTAGGCAGCGAGGAAGCCGCGGACACCGAACTCACCGCCACTGATCCCCGTGTACACCTTGTCGTTGACAACGATGGGGGCGTTCGTGTTGGTGGAACCGGCAGACGGGTCTCCGTTCACCACGCTCCAGATCACCTCGCCGGAATTCGCGTCAAGCGCGACCAACGTGGTGTCCGCCTGCTGCAGGAAGATCTTGCCTTCGGCGTAGGCCAGGCCACGGTAGACCGTGTCGCAGCACATCACCGGAATGACAGACGGGTCCTGTACGGGGACGTACGACCAGTTGATCGTCTGGTCGGCGAGGTTGATCGAAAATACCTTGTTCGGGAAAGGCGTATGGATGTACATCGTGTCGCCTATCACCATCGGGCCACCTTCGTGCCCGCGGAGGACCCCTGTGGAGAAGGTCCAGGCGACTTGGAGATCGCCGACGTTTCCGGCGTTGATTTCCGAGAGCGGGCTATACCGGGCACCGTCATAGGTACGGCCCCACATAGCCCAGTTGTTGACGTCGCTGCTAAGCGCCTTGACGTCGTCGTTTGCCGATACAGAAACCGGCACTGCGACAAGCACTCCCATCGCGACAGCGGCGACGAGAGACAGAATTCTGGTAGTCATGATCCTCATCCGTTGCATGGAATTCGGTGATGCCGCACTCCCCTGAACCGACCAGTTTCCTGACCGCCCCATGTTGATGGAGTGCACCCGTCACACCGACCACAAGAGACCCGCGGGGCGCACAAAAGCGGGTGCGGATGGCCAGCCCCTAGATTAAAGCACCAAATCAAACTCATTGCATGTATGACTTGCGTTTTCCGCGACAGGGTTTGCAGCCGGCACCTCGCGACCATCATCCGACCGGCGTTTGTGAGCCGGCGAGCCGAGGCGGGGTCTGAGCGGCACTCCTGCGCAGCGGTACGCGCTGAGACCGCGAGGGCGGCAACGGGACCGGCGCCAAGCCGAAGCGGAGCGCCGAATCGGGCTCTTGGCTCAGTCAGTTTGCAGGCGTTGTCTCAGCCAGGACTTCCGTCCGGGTTCTATCTATTCCGCGATATAAAACAAGCCGCTTCAGCTTCCTGGCGGAGCGTTTCAAATTGCGCAATGCGGGATCTCGCCTCGGGCGCCGCGTCGCGGAAGATGCCGCCCCGCTCGCCTGGCGTGGAATACAGGAAGCTCAGGGTCTCGGCAGTCGTGTAGTCTTCATAGGAGATCTGCGATGCGATCTGGTCGATCATGCAGACGCAAGGGTAGAGGGTGTCGTAACTCTGACCGCCCTCCAGCCCCATGCAGGCGAGGACGAATTCGACGCGGGCCTGCGTGGGAAAGTCGTTGGCCGACGCGTGTCCCGGGCCGAACGCGGCAAACACTGCAAGTGCCAGCAAGACCTTTTTCATGAATCGAGCCACCCGGCCGACAGGAGCATTCAGCATGATAATCAATGGCGGCGCAGGGGCGAACAAGGTCAAGGTCAAGGCAGCTGGGCGGTTGACGACCGTGGCTGGACATGCCGGCCATCGCTGGCTGGTCGTGCTTGCGGTGGCCGCGGCCGTGGCGGTTCCCGCCTGCGCACAGGCCGGGGGAACGCCCATCCGCGTGGCGGTGCTCGACGTCGAGCTCCTGAAGGCCGATTACCTGCCGGATGCGCACACGATCACAGAGGAAGAACGGCACCGCCTCGACCTGGTGGCCGAGCTGATCCGCACGCGGCTCCGTGCGGAGGGTTACGACGTCGTGCCCGCCGCCGCCACGCGAGAGGCAATCCGGGAAGCCAAGCCATTGCAGCGCCTGCACGCCTGCAATGGCTGCGAGCGGGGTATCGCGCGCCGCCTTTCGGCGGACTGGGTGCTGGTGGGATGGGTTCAGTTTGTCAGCAACCTCATTCTCAACCTCAATATCGTGGCGCTCGACGTCGAGACGGGAAGTTCCGTTGCGCATGCGTTCGTCGACCTGCGGGGCAACACCGAACGGACGTGGCGGCATGCCACAACCTACATGCTCGATCACATTCTCGTGGACCGGCTCGCCGCGCGCCGGTGACAGGGCGGTGGCGCGACCGCCTACTGCCCTTCTGTCCGCTCCACCGGCGAGACTTCGGTCAGTGCGAGACCGGCGGCCTCCCAGCCGTCGGTGCCTTCGGGATACCAAACGATTGACGAGTAGCTCCAGTCCAGGGCACGGCGCGCCGCATTCCAGGACATCCAGCAGTCGCTGAGGCAGAAGAAGACGATCGTCCGTGTCGGGTCGCCGCTGGTGAGACGTTCCAGGTTTGCGCGAAGGTAGTTCTCCTCTTCGACCGGCAGCACGCCGAGACCCACGTTCGGCAGCCACACGGTCCCGGGAAGGCTGTCCCGGATCGGCGGCAACCACAGGTGGTCCTCGCTGTCGCGCACTATCTTTGGCGCCCGAGGCGCCGGAAACACGTCGATCAGCAGCGGGTCGCCATGATCCAGCAGGGCCTGGAGCGCCTCGGTGGTGACCACCGTGGCGCCGTCGAGCGAGCATGGCACCGCCGCGCGGAAGTCGGACGTGCGATACGTCCGCGGCTCATCGGGAAGGCACGCGTGGCCATCCGCCGAACCCGGATTCGGTGTCAGCAGCACCGACAGGGCAATGGCTAGGCCGAGTGGAACCGCGGCAGCCGACGGAAACCGCCGCTTCCACGCCGCTATCCTCGATTTCTCCGGGACAGACGTCATGGGGTCAAACGACCGTGCAGCGAGGCCCGGTTCCGGAGGCAGACAAGCGGACGATGCCTCATCCGTTCGACAACGTCTGGTGCCGATAACCGGCGGCAGGCCCATCGAGGGTGCCGCGATTGCTTTCCCGGCCCGGGAATCGGGGCATGAAGCGCCTCCGTTGCATAATCTGGTCGTGGAACCGGAGTTCAGGGACATGTTGCATGGAATGGCACGGGCATTGACGGGCTCGCCCGGCTCGCGGATGGCACTCCGCGTGCAGGCTCTGACCGCGTGGCTCTGGCTGGCGGCCGTAGGCGCGGTTCTGGGGCCTTCGCCCACTGTTGCCGCGGATGCCATCCAGCTCAAGCCCGTGGCGCAGGGCATCTACGTCTACACGGGTCCGCACACTGACGCCAGCGGCAGCAACCTGGGTGCCGTCGGGAACATCGCGATCGTGGTCGGAGAGCAGTCCGTGGCGCTCATCGACAGCGGCGGCAGCCTCGAATTCGGGCTGCAGCTGCGCGCCGCACTGGAGGAGATTACGGACCTTCCTGTGAGCCACGTGATCAACACCCACATGCATCCCGATCATCTGCTGGGGAACGGCGCCTTCGCAGGTCCGACAGTCGAGTTCGTCGGGCATCGCCGCCTCGGCGCTGCCCTTGCGGCGCGGGCGGAGTTCTATCTCGAGGCCGGCGCCCGGAACGTCGGTCCGAAATTTGCCGGAACGAAGGCGATCGGGCCGACCCGGGAGGTGGCGGATTCCATTCATATCAATCTCGGGGGACGAATCCTGAGGGTGACTGCACACGCCACTGCGCACACCGATAACGATCTCACCGTCTACGACCGACGCACGCGCACGCTGTTTGCCGGCGACCTCGTGTTCGTCGAACGTCTGCCGGTCGTGGACGGCAGCCTGAAGGGATGGCTGGCCGTGATGGATGAACTCCGGGCCGTGCCGGCAGTGCGGGTGGTTCCCGGACACGGCCCGGCATCGGTGCGCTGGCCGAGCGCGCTACATGCACAGGAGCGTTATCTGCAAGCGGTTCTGCGCGACGTGCGGATCGAGATCGCGGCGGGAGGGACGATCGAAAACGCCATCGGCTGGGTGGCGTCGGAGGAGCGAACGAAGTGGGTACGGTTTGCGGAGGATCACCCCCGGAACGTCACGGCAAGCTTCACGGAACTCGAATGGGAGTAGGGCGGTGCGTTCGCCGACCGCGGTGGCAGGTACCGGCGCGACTCCGTGCTAGAATTGCGAGCAAGCATCGGTGAAAGGGAAGCCATGAGAGTTGCCGTAGCCACCTTCCTGCTGGCCATGGCGGTTGGCATACCGGCATGGGGCGCGACCGAGGACGAGAGTCGCTGGCATGACCTTCGCGAGTCGTTGTTCGGCGACCGCCAGATTCATGAGGAAAGCGGCGTGGTGTCGCTGGCAGCGCCGTACCGGGCCCACGACGCGGCGTTGGTCCCCATCACCTTCGAGGCCGCCTTTCCGCAAACGAGCGAGCGTTACGTCAAGACGATCACGCTGATCGTGGACGAGAACCCGTTGCCGATGGCGGGACAATTCCATTTCACGGAGGCGAGCGGCTGGGCGGCCATCAGTACCCGGATTCGGGTCAATGCCTACACGCACGTGCGCGCGGTGGCCGAGACCAATGACGGTGAACTGCACATGGCCACGCGATACGTGAAGGCGTCCGGGGGCTGCTCCGCACCCGCCGGGAAGGATCCGGAGGCCGCGCTGGCAAGCCTCGGCAAGATGAAGCTCCGCCGGTCCGACCCGGTGCTGTGGGGGAAACCGAACAGCGCGCAACTTCTGGTGAGCCATCCTAACCACACCGGGATGCAGATGGATCAGGTTACGCGCCACTATGTGCTCGCGTACTTCGTCGACAGCATTGAAGTGCGCTACGGAGACCAGCCGGTACTGGCGGTTGAATCGAACTTCTCGCTCAGCGAGAACCCGGCCGTCCGCTTCCACTACGTGCCCGACGGGCCGGGCGAATTGTCGGTCCGGGTGACCGACAGCGACGGGGCAATGTTTGCGCGCGCGTGGAGCGTTCCGGCGTCCGTTGCAAAGGCCCCTGTCGGTGAGGAGGCGGCTCCGGTCAATCCGGTGCAATAGGAGCGGCCGACGCTCGCCGCTGTTGGAGCGGCAGTGCGTCGGACCGCCGTGCGTTTCCGTGAGTCCCGCTGCGGAAGGGCTGGCCACCGTACGCCAGGCCCGCGAGCGTGCCAGAGAGATGGCAGCGAACAACTTTCTAGCAGCCCTCCACTATGCTTGGCCGCTCATTGCCATGCAGTCGAGCAGCCTCCATGACGACGTCTTCAGCAGCCGGCCTGGGCCGGGTCGACGCCAATCACTCGCCACTTAGTCCGATCGGTTTCCTGGAACGCGCTGCTCGCATCTGGCCCGAGCGTGTTGCCATTGTCCACGGGGCGAAGCGCATCACGTGGCGGGGCTTTCGGGACCGGTGCCGCGGGCTCGCGGAGGGGCTCCTTGCTTCCGGGATCGAACGTGGGGACACGGTGTCCGCCCTCCTGCCCAACATTCCCGAGATGCTCGAGGCCCACTACGGAATCCCGATGGCTGGCGCGGTGCTGAACCCGTTGAACACCCGCCTGCAGGATCGGGAGATCGCATTCATTCTCGATCACTGCGGAGCTGCCGCACTGATCGTGGATTCCGAATTTGCGGGGCTTGCCAGCCGCGCGCTCCAGCACCTCGACAAGCCTCCCAGGGTGATCGTGGTCGAGGACACGGAAGGCCCCGAGCCTCAAGACGATCCGAAGTTCGACGCCGCGACGCGCTACGAGGACCTGATTTCGAACGGGTCGCCGGAGTTTGAATGGCTCCCGCCGGCCGACGAGTGGGACACAGTCTCGGTGCTGTACACGTCCGGCACCGTGGGCAACCCAAAAGGTGTGGTCTTCCAGCACCGAGGTGCCTACCTCAACGCTGTTGGACAGGCGCTCGTGACGGGGATGAATGCAGACACCTCCTACCTGTGGACGTTGCCCATGTTCCATTGCAATGGCTGGTGCTTCACCTGGGCACTGGCGATCATAGGCGGGCGGCACGTATGCCTGCGCAACGTCGCGGCTGACCAGGTGTTTCAGGCCATTGCCGATGAGCGGGTCAATATGCTCTGCGGCGCTCCAACCGTGCTGACCATGCTGATCCATGCGCCGCAAGGCTCCAGGCGGCGATTCGAACAGCAGTGCGACGTCTATACGGGCGGCGCCCCGCCGCCGGCCGCGGTCATCGCCGGCATGGAGGAGATGGGCTTCAGGGTGACCCATCTCTACGGTCTGACCGAGACGTTCGGACCGGCGACGGTGGGCCTCATCCAGGACGAGTGGGCCCGGCTCTCACTGCCCGAGCGGGCACGACACATGGCCCGTCAGGGGGTGCCGTACCCGACGATCGGGGACTTGCTGGTCGCGGATCCCGATTCGCTTGAACCGGTGCCTGCAGACGGAGAGACCATCGGCGAGATCCTGGTCCGCGGGAACACCGTCATGAAGGGGTACCTGGACAATCCAGAGGCGACGCGCGAGGCGTTCCGTGGAGGCTGGTTCCACAGCGGTGACCTGGCCGTGGTTCATGGCGATGGTTATGTCGAAGTCCGTGACCGGGCCAAGGACATCATTATTTCCGGCGGCGAGAACATTTCGAGCATCGAGGTGGAAGACGTCCTGCATGGCCACCCGGCCGTGATGGAAGCAGCTGTCGTCGGGCGCGCCCATCCGAAATGGGGCGAGCGCCCCGTCGCGTTTGTGTCGGTCAGCCCCGGGAGTGAACCACCCGGAGAGCAAGACCTTCGATCGTTCTGCCGCGAACGGCTGGCCGGATACAAGGTGCCGGACGACTTCGTGTTCGGGGAGATTCCAAAAACCTCGACCGGCAAAGTACGGAAGACAGAGCTTCGTGAGCGGGCAGCCAGGTACACAGCGGAGGAAACGCCTGCGGCGACTTCGTGATATCCGGACCGCCCATCATCCATCGACGATCGGCAGTAAACCGGTCAGCAACTGAACCGTCTCGTCGATCGGTGCGCTTTCCTCCTGCAACAGCAGCCCGCCGTCCGCCGGATACGCTCGCCAGCCGCGATACGGACCTGAACGACCGCGCCGGCCGCTTCAGCCGGCAGTCGGCAATTGCGGCGCGGGCCCGGAATGGCGAGGCTTGACCGTCGTCGATAGCGGGGCATGCCTGGGTCAGGAGGCCCCATCGCAGCGACCCGGCATCTGTCGCCGCCTCCCTCCCCTTTACATGTATCAGATCATGATACATATTCGATCATGATCGTAAGCACCAGGGGCAGACTCACCGCCGCCGCAGTCCGCGACCGCTACGGCAAGGGCTTCCCGACCCATCTGGTGAAGCGGACACGTGCCATGTTGTCGGCGCTGAACGCCGCAGTTGTCATCGAAGACCTCAGGTTCCCGCCGGGAAACCACCTTGAGGCACTCGGAGGCAATCGTAGCGGCCAGCACTCAGTCCGCATCAACGACCAGTGGCGCATCTGCTTCGTGTGGACCGATCTGGGGCCGGCCGACGTCGAGATCGTGGATTACCACTGATAGGGGAAGAGATGACGCTACTGACGAATCCCTCTCACCCGGGCGAGGTGCTCGTGGAACTCTATCTTGAGCCGCTCGGCATGAGCGCGATCACGCTGGCAAGACGTCTGGACGTGCCGCGGACGCGGGTCGAACGGCTGGTGAAGGGCGAGACCGCGCTCAGTGTCGATACCGCGATGCGCCTCTCGAAGTTCTTCGGCACCACCGCCGAGTTCTGGATCAACCTGCAGCGCGCGTACGATCTTGCCCAGGCCCGCGCTGACGTTGACTTGTCCGCCATCACGCCGCTTGCCGTCGTCGCCAAATGATCGGGCTTGGGCCGGAAAAATCGCGCTCGGGGAACAATGGCTTATGGTCTTCTGTACGCCGGTTTTATCGGGCTGCCGAGCGGGATGGCGTCCCGGTGCCCGGAAGCAGCAGGGCAGCGACAAAGATCGCTGAGGCCGCCAACGCAAGCACCAGGAAGAGTGCGGCAAAGTCCCAGCGGGCCCGGATGAAGGCGATCATCGGCACCGCCGTTGCTGCAACCGCGAACGTGATGACGAAGCGGATGGAGTAGGCCCGACTTCGCCAGGCGCTCGACGTGGCGCGTCCGATCAGCACGTCGTTGATGGGAATTTGGCCGAACACCGCCAGCATGAAGCAAACGGCGACCAGCAGTGCCGCCGCCCCGGTCAGGTGCTGCATCACGCCGAACAACACGGCCTGCAGGGCGGCGATGCCCGCGAAGACGGTGCGAATCGAGTAGTTATCGACCAGATGTCCGACCACCAATTGGGCCACGGCCGCGACGGCAAAGGCGAGGAAGGCGTACCAACCGATCAGCGTATTTGTCCCGGCCAGGTCGCTCAGCCGTTCCTCGAACACCTTCGGCAATGCGAAGGTGGTGCTCTGAAAGATCAGGCCCCCGAGCGCCGTCGTGAAAAACACGACACCGAACACGCGAACGAGCGTGCGTCGGTCGATTCCGATCGTCCGGGCAGGATCCCCGTTGCCGTGGGGTCGATGCGGCGAAAGGTCCGGGGGCCGGCGTCGTCCGCCGTACAGGAAGATCGCGTAGGCGCAGCCCAGCGCAAAGCAGAGCGTGCCCGGCACCGCAAACGCAGCCCGCCAGCCCGCCGCGTCGATGAGCCAGCCGGTGAGCAGGGCGGCGCAGGCCACCCCCATGTTTCCGAACACGCCGTTGATCGCCAGCGGCATGCCGGTCCGGCGGCGCCCCTCCACCACCAGGGCGAGACCGACCGGATGGTAGATCGAGGCGAACAGGCCGATCAGGAACAGGCCGACACCGATCTGGAGCGGGGTGTCCGCAAGCGCGGTGGCCGTGCCGGCCGCACCAAGGCCGAGGAAGAACACGACCATCATGGCTTCGCGACTCCACTTGTCCGCAAGCCAACCGGCTGGAAGAGCGCCGACGCCGAATGCGATCAACCCGGGCGTCGCGTAAGGGATCAGCTCGGGATAGGGGATGTTCCACTCGTGCACGAGCACGAGCGCCGCCGAGGTCGCGAAGACCAGAATGATCAGGTGATCAAAGAAGTGGCCCAGGTTAAGAAACAGGAAGCTGATGCGGTCGCGAGTCAACGTTCGGGTCCGCCCATTTCCATCTGCAACACAACGTGCGTGGCCGGATGGCGAGATCCATCGTCCGGCCTAACGCAGGTGGTTATAAGCGAAGCCAAACCAAAGTCGATGACACGTCCGTAGGTTCTGGTGGCCGATTGTTGCCGTTATGCTCCGCCTGACCGGACGAGAGGCAAAGCCATGCAGGAAACCCTTGCAGCGAGTCGCGTGGACTATGGGCGGCACGAAGACGCCCTGCAGGCCTACATGAGGGAAGGGGAGGCGCGAGCTCTGACACTCGGCAACCGTGGCCCAATCCGGCTGGACGACGACGGTGCCCTGCACCCGGACATCGCCGAGGCCTACTGGCGCAACGGCTTCTACGTCTTCGAGGGCGTTCTGCAGCAAGCCGAGCTCGCCGACATCGAAGCGGATGTGCAGGAGATCCTGTCGCGCCTGCCCGTGGCCAAGGATGCTGACGTCGATGCCCTCGGACGGCCGGCGCTGGGGGCGGACTGCGAAGCGCCCACATTGTTCTGGGCCAAGCCGCTCGGCGATCCGTTTGGCGGGACCGAAGAGGCTGCCGGCCGGCACCCTGTGAAAATGATCGAGCCCGAAGCGGCGCCCGACGCACCCGAGGATGTCGTGTATCTCATCCTCGGGTCTCTGCAGTTTTCCGAGGCCTGCCTACGGGTGTACGGCCATCCGGAATTGCTCGCGGTAGCGGCAGCCATCAACGGCGATGATTTCGTACCGTTCACCGAGGCACTGTTTCTCAAGGAGCCGGGGAGAGGGGCGTCCGTCGCGTGGCATCAGGACGGGGTCACGCACTGGGATTCGCCGACCTGGGACGAGGGCTCGCACGGTTTCAACTTCATGGCGCAGCTCTATGGCTGCACAGCCGCCAACGGCGTCTGGGTGCTTCCCGGTTCGCACAAGCTCGGCAAGGTCGACATCGCCGCGCTGGTCGACGAGAGCGGTTCCGACCGCATCCGAGGCGCCGTGCCCATCCTTTGCAAGCCGGGTGATGTAGCGATCACCAATCGACAGGTCGTGCACGGGTCGTTTGCGAACACCAGCACGGACTGGCGCGTGACCGTGAATTTCGGATTTCACCGGCGTGCCTCGGTTCTGGGCGTAACGACCGGCGGACTGCACAATGCGGTGGCGCATTACGATGATGCCCGCATTCGAACGCGGTCGCGGATGATTGGCTACGCGATCGATGCCAGGCGCCAGCGTTATCCCGGCGAAACGCCGTACGTATACAAGCCGCTGGCAGATGCCGGGGAATCCTGCCGATGGACGGAAGCGGCAAAGGCAGGCGTCAAGGACTACAACCTGCTTGACTTGGGGCTGTAACGCGTAGCCGGAAAGGGATCTGCCACAAGCGGCCCAGGGCCCGCGTCCTCATCCAGTTCGTTGCCTTTCTACAACCGAACGGCAACGCTGGAAGGACTGCGGCCAGCTCTGGGACAGCAGGGGAAATTGGCTGGGCAGGTGAGGGCGGGACGCCGATCGGACTGACTGATGTCTAGTGCCCGCAGGATTTATTTCCAGACAGGGTCACGGCCAGCTCGATAGGCCTTCATGGCTTCGGCAAAATCCGGTCCGCCGATTAACTGCTCCTGGAGCACCAGGTACTTCCGGAAGAAGGCGTCCCAGCCGATGTCGAAGCAGTCCACCAACATCTGCTTGGAGACTCTGCTTGCGCTGGAATTGAACTTGGCGTACTCGGCCAGCCATTGCTCGAATTCTTCCTGTGCAGTGTCTTCCTGGACTAGGTGATCAACCAGCCCAATCCGTTCTGCCTCCTTCCCATCGATCATGTTGCCCCTGATGATCAGGGACTTGGCCCGCCCCAGTCCGACGTAGCGCGCAAGACGGAAGGTCCCGAGACCAGGGATCAGACTTTCCTTGATCGCCGGCAATCCAAGGCGCGCGGTCGGCGTGCACACGCGAATGTCGCAGGCCAACGCCAGCTGGAGGCCTCCGCCGATGGCATAGCCGTGAAGGAGACAGACCACCAACTTGTCCATCGTTTCGAAAGTCCGCAAGGCGCCATCCCACATCTCGAAGTAGCTTTGCTCGATCCGCCCTGCGGAAAGATCCTTGAGGTCCATTCCCGTGCAAAATGCCCGGCCGGCGCCCGTGATGGCGACCATGCGGATGGCCTCGTCTTCGGCAATCCACCGGGCGGCATCCAGCAACTCCCGTGCGCCGGTCATCGCGACGGCATTCAGCAGATGGGGTCGCGTCATCTCCACGCGGACCAGTGGGCCATCCGTCCGAACGTTCAACGTTTCGTAGTTCCCGGACATATCGGGATTTCCCTTCTGCTTGCTCGTAGTGGGATCCGACAATCTGGGCGCTCTCAAAGCCCGCCAGAATTCGCCGTGGTGCGCGCCTCGTATCAACGATGCGCTGTAGATACAGGGTTTTGCGCCGACCGCAACTCCCGGCGACGGTGACCAATTGCCTGGTAGACGATATAGGTCGCGTCGGGCCCAGCTGCGACACTCCGCCCGCCGACAGGCCGATGTCCGGCGCCGCCGGCCCGGATCAGTCGGTCGCGTCCGTGGTCGACGTGCTATTGCGTGGCCGAGCCCGCCCCGTCCGGCCGGACAGTACCGCTAGGTGCCGTTAGATTCCGGTCCCACCAGGTCTCGGTCACGATCCCGTAGAGCGGCGTGACTGCAGGCCGGCCGAACCGGTCCCAGTGGGCGACCCGGTCCTCGTTCAGGTGGAACAGCGGGACAAAGTGGTGCCCCCACAGCAGCACTCTGTCGAGGGCGCGAACCGTATGGACGAACGCGTCACGTTCGCGTTCCCGGGTCATCTGCTCGATCAGCGCGTCGACAGCGGCGTTCCGCACGCCTGCATAGTTCCGGGTCCCTTCCTGCGTCGCTGCGGCACTGCCCCAGTAGTAGGCCTGCTCGTTGCCCGGCGATAGCGATACCCCCCAGCGGTACATGATGACGTCGAAGTCGTAGGTGTTCAGGCGATACTGGTATTGGGGCGTGTCGACCGTCCGGACCGTTACGTCTGCCCCGAGGCGTTCCAGGTTGCGGGCGAACGCGAGTGCAATCTTCTCGTTGCGCGGATCAACGAGCAGGATCTCGAAGGCCATCGGCCGCCCGCTGTCCGTGTGCGTCAGCATGCCGTCACGGACCACCCAACCGGTCTCTGAAAGCATGCTCAGGGCGAGCTTCAGGTCCGCCCGAAGGTCGCCGGTCCCGCCGGCCGGGTGATAGGCCTGCTCGAAGACTTCGCCCGGAAGGAAGTCCCGGAATGGCTCCAGCAAGGCCAGCTCATCACCGTGCGGAAGCCCTTGCGAGGCGAGCATGGAATTCGCGAAGACGCTTCGGGTTCGGACATAGGCGCCATACAGCAGGGTTTCATTGACCCAACCGAAGTCGAAGGCATGCGCAAGGGCGTGGCGCACCGCAGGGTTTGCGAACGGCGCGCGCCGACTGTTGAACACGAACGCGAACATTCCCGACGGGCGTCCGTGCGGCTGGTGTTCGAGCTTGACCCGACCGTCACGGACGGCCGGAAATTCGTAGGCCGTCGCCCAGCGTTTCTCGGAGGTTTCGAAGCGGACGTCGTATTCGCCGGCGCTGAACGCCTCCATCATCGTGTTGCCGTCGCGGTAGTAGTCGTAGCGAACTCGATCGAAGTTGTGCTGGCCGCGATTGACCGGCAAGTCGCGCCCCCAGTAGTCGGGATCGCGACGGTAAGTGACGCTGCGGCCAGGGTCGACCGTCTCGACACGATAGGGCCCGCTTCCAACCGGCGGCACCATGGTGGTCTCGTCGAACGTGACTGTCAGGTAATGGGACTTGGACAGAATTGGCATCAAACCGATGATCAGCGGAAGCTCGCGATCCCGCGCCATGGCGTCAAACACGAACCGAACGGAGCGCGGGCCCGGCTGCTCGACCCGTTCAACTTGCCGGTAGTAGAGCTGGAGGTTGGGCCTGCCGAGATCCCGAAGGGTGCGCCAGGAAAACACCACGTCGTCAACCGTAACCGGACTTCCATCGTGGAACTTCGCTTCCGGTCTCAGGACAAACAGGGCGGAACTGCGGTCTTCGGGCACCTCGATGGATTCGGCGAGCAGACCGTACAGCGAGAACGGTTCGTCCCAGGTCCGCTTCATGAGGCTCTCGAACATGAGATGCCTCCCGCGCGCGGGCACCCCCTTGATGATGAACGGGTTGAGGCTGCTGAACGTGCCCTGCACGGCGAGACGGATCGTGCCGCCCTTGGGTGCATCCGGATTGACGTAGTCGAGGTGGTCGAACCCGGCGTCGTACTTCGGTGCACCATGCATGGCGATGCCGTGGCCCTGCGCGTCGGCCCGGATGGCCAGGCCGGCAAACGCCGCAAGGAAGATGCCTGCAGTTAGCGTTTGGCGCATCAACTTGGCGTGCCGGGCAAGAACGCTTCCGACATTCCAGACTTCTGCCGGGCGGGTGCCGGTGACGGTCGCGCCGCGTGCGCGTTCAGGGACTCGAACACCGCTGCAATCCCGTGAGACGGACAACCCCGGTGCGTTGTCTCGGTGAGCGGACCGCCGGCGGACGGAAACCTGCGGTGTTCCGGGCGATCCTGATCTCAGGAGCATTGGGCCTGCGTCTGTATGTCGTCGGCGGCGGGCGCGAGCATTTCTCATGTCGTTCGCATTGTGTCAGGGACAGCGGTCAACCGGGACCGGTTCCCGCCGATGTTCGGGGATGACGCGTACTTCGGAATTCGCGCCGCCTCAAGGCCACGGCAGCGCTTGCCGAGGTTCTCCATGAACTGCCATTGCGACCCACCGGAAGTCGGTGATCTACGATGGACCGCCCGCAATCCGGCCGCATCAGGCTTACTCTGTCCGGCGCGCCGGCATGCAATGCGCCGCGTGCGACCGCGCGCCATCGAGGTGCGTGTCGCTGACGGCAACAGGTGGCAGGGTGTCTCCGAGTTCTTGCAGGGATGGTTGTCATGAGCGGCGGATTTGTGGCGATCGACTGGGGTTCCTCGAATTTCCGTGCCTACAGGGTAGGCGCGTCGGGAGAGCTTCTTGATCGTCTGGCGACAGCCGAGGGCGTGGCGAACCTGGACCGGGATGGGATGGCGCGCGCGGTCGAAGGGGTGGTGTCCCGATGGCCGACGGAGGCCAACGTCCTGTTCTGTTGCGGCATGATCGGATCGACGGTGGGTTGGGCCGAAGTTCCCTATCTGACCTGTCCAATACATCCCGACGAAATCGCTCGAAAAATGACCTCGATGACGATTGGCGACAACGTGGTTCAGGTGTCTCCGGGGCTGACCTGCCGCTCGACCGATGGGTTCCCCGATGTCATCAGGGGAGAGGAAGTGCTGTGCCTCGGCGTCGTCCGGAGGACCGAGCGGCTTCAGAGCGGCCTCGGGCTCCTCTGTATGCCAGGAACCCACACCAAGTGGATCGCAATCAGGAACGGCGTGGTTGGCTCGTTTTCGACGTCACTGGTCGGCGAACTCTATGAGGCGCTATCGGCAAGCAGCTTGCTGAAGAACCATCTCAAGGGTGTCGCACGCGATGGGGAGGAATTTCGCCTCGGTGTGAACGCCGGCCATTCAGGTGGCGGGCTCATGCGCACCCTGTTCGGTGTTCGCAGCCGCTCCGTGGTCAAGGAGCTGGCCGATGACGCCGCGGCGTCATTCGCGTCGGGGATTCTGATCGGGAACGACGTTCGAGATGCAATGAACGTGTATTCGGAACTGATCGATGCGGGTCCGGTGGTACTGATTGGCGAAACGGGCCTGTGCGCACTCTATCGAGCTGCGCTGCTACACCTGGGGCACGATGCGGTGGTGACCCCGTCCGAGGACGTTTGCGTCGAAGGGTTCAAGTTCATTCATGACATGATCGGCCGAGGGTAGCCGTGAGTTCCTCGCTTCTTGCGGCAGCGTTGGCGCGAATGCCCTTAGTGGCGATCCTCCGGGGAGTGCCCGCGTCGGAAGCGGAGGAGGTGGGTGCCGAGCTCGTCGCAGCGGGCATCGGCGTATTGGAAGTCCCGCTCAACTCCCCGGATCCTTACGACAGTATCCGGGTCCTGCGAGACACCCTTGGGGATTCCACCGTGGTCGGCGCAGGCACGGTTGTCTCCTCCAGCGACGTGCGACGAGTAGTGGATGCGGGCGGCCAAATCGCGGTCGCTCCGAACACGGACGAGCGCGTGATCGAGGCGTGCTTGCGCCACGACGTGCTACCCGTGCCTGGCTTCACAACCGCGTCAGAAGCGTTTCGGGCGATCAGCGCCGGCGCGACATTCCTCAAGCTGTTTCCTGTCAACGCCTTTGCACCAAGCTATGTGGGCGCATTGGCTGCCGTGCTGCCTGCAGGGATTTCCGTACTGGCAGTCGGGGGAGTCGATCTCACGAATTGCCGGAACTACCTGGACGCGGGTTACCGCGGCCTCGGGATCGGAAGCAGCCTTTACCGACCGGGCTGTACCGTGGGGCAGTTGAGGAAACATGCCGGGGAGTTCGTCAGAGTATGCCGTGACTGGCAGGGCGATTTGGAACCCGGACGGACCTGAACGAATCCCCGCAACACAGGGCGTCTGGCGGTTCGGCGTCACGCATTGGCTCCTGACAGAGCCTTGCGGGAGCTCTCGGGAAGGCCGCTCGTCAATTCCAATCTTCGTGGAGTGACGGCGCGGCGAAGATTGCGCGGGCGCCTCGGTCAGCACTCTTCGACGCGGAAGATTCGCTTCGAACCGTTGGGCCTTCGATGCTCACTGTCACCGCCGTCCCGCAGGATCTGGACCCGGCAACGCCTCCGGGGCACGATTGGGCGTCACCAGGACGTGATCCACCGGAGCTGCATCACCGTCCGTTCGTGACCTGACGCGACCGCTCCCGCTTGGTTCGCTACGTGCCCGATGTCCGCTGCCTGTTGTTCCTCGGCGCGGAACTGTCTTCAGACGTGCACGCGTCAATCGTGCTGACGCCCGGTCAGAGAGCGTTCAGCTTGTCGAGGTTAGCCCGCCGCAGCTCGTCCTCGGTCAGGCCGAGGTCGTAGGCGGGCGAACAGATCATTTCGGCCGCCGTGACGGCAACCGTCACGTAGGCCTTCATATGAGGGCGGTAGAGGCTCCAGGCTGCATCGAAGGCGGCGTCGAGTTCAGGGGTAGCGTCAGCGCGTGGGATGACTGCAGCGGTACCCGTGATGCGAACGGCCTTGCGAGTCACGACATCAGTGAAGCAGATTTCGATAGCGGGATTCCGGTGCAGATTGCGGATCGTTCCTGGTGATCGGATATGGCCGAAGGCCAGTGTCTGAGCGTCCAGAATCACGAACGTCGCCTTGGGAGAAACCGATGGCGAGCCATCGGCGTTCACGGTCGCGACTGCACCTGCAGAGAAGCTGCTGATCAGCCTTACCATTTCTTGCGTCAGCATTTTCAGTTCTCACAGCTGCGTGTCGCGTCCACCTTGCATCGGATGCGAAACGATCGGCGCTCAAGCAGGCGCGATGATAGGCAGCCCGTGCTCAAGTGATCCGGATCCGGTTTGGGGTGCAACCACGGCGCTCCCGGTGCGCAAGCTTATGTGGCCGGCATGAACCCGGTGTAGATCCAGCGGATCTGGTCCTGGCCGATCCCGAACGTCTCCATGACGTCGGAAATCACCACGTACCCCGTCGTCGGCGCGGCGGTGGTTACCGCAGCCACGACCAGAACCCGCCGGCCGAGCCGTCGTCGACGTACACCTCCACCATCATCCCCGGCTTCAGCCGCGCGTCCGGCGGCTCGATGTCGACGCGCACCTTGATCCGCTGCGTCACCTTCGTGAACGTGCTCGAATCGTTGAGCCGCGGCAGCAGCGAGAACTGGCTGGTCGCCGCATCGCCGATCCGCGCCACCCGGCCCGCCACCTCGAGG
>JAJEGJ010000096.1 GCA_022819905.1 Alphaproteobacteria bacterium | reverse complement strand
CTTGTAGCGCGCATTGGCCGGGATCGACGTGTCGACGCACCGGCCCTGCACCGCATTGTCCACCACCAGCTGGTAGTCGTCCCCGGCTTCCGGCTGCGGGCTGTTCGTGATCGACTGCGTGGCGTTGCCCGACACGCACACCCGGAACGGCAGCTTCGACGAATGCAGACGCTCGGTGCGGACGTAGAAATGCACGTCCGTCGTGCCCGAATCGGTCTCCTTGACCCGCTTCGTACGGAACCGGTTGTCGTCACCTAAATTGCCTCCGCCCGGCTCTGGCTTGGCCGGAATGGTCTCCGTCCAGATCAGCGAAACATCGACGGATTCCTGTTGAGGCGGCGCTTCCACCACGAAGACCGGGGAAAGGCCCAGCGTGCGCCGGACGTTGCCAGACGGCTCAGCTGCTTCATTGATCGGGTTTCTACCCGTGCCCCACTGACCTTGTCTGACATTAGTGGCGCCGAGATAGTCCGTGCTGTGCTTCGTCCCGCCGTTCGACCCTCCCGTCTGGGTGCCGGTCCAGTGTTTGTTGCCGGCTACGGCGTTCCCGTTCTCGTCGCGCGTGTCGCTTGCCATCTGCGCGTCCCAGGAGCCGTCCCAGAAGTCGTTGTAGTGGTCCGCCAGCCTGTCGCCGTTCAGCCAGTAGATGGGCACGCCGGTGCCGGTGGTCATGGTGTTGTCGCGGGCATCGACCGTGGCGGTCGAGCCGACCATCCTGAACCGGCTGCTGTAGGGCCGGATGGCCGCATGGCCGCTTGCGGCCTCGTTCTGCACGAAGCTGTTGTAGGTGGCGATATCGGTCGGCGTCGCGTTGCGGGCTTCGGTGATGAACAGCAGCCGGAATTTGGTGCGGGCTGGAACGTCGGAGGGCTTGAGCGCCCAGTCCTGGGGCACCGTGTAGGAGCCGTCGGGGTTGGCCGTCGGCGTCTGCGCGGCGGCCGGGGCGGCGAGGCCCGCGAGCAGCGGCAGGCACAGCAGAGCCGACAGCAGGCCAAGCCGCAGACGGCGGGCGGCATCACGGACGCCCGCAACGGTGCGGGCGGGAGAGGAGTCGAGACTGTCGGAGGAAGAAGCGGGCCGGCGGAACGCAGGGCTCCGGCCGGCGGAAGCGGAAGACTCAGACGGGGAGGCGGACGGGCGGGAGCGGTCCCATGCCGGCGCGCTCATGGCAGAAGACCGGACGCAGATGGGGCGGCTCGGCGGCGATTGTAACATCGGGATCAGGTGAGGATGTCAAGCCCCCGCGCGAAATAATCTCGTTCGCCAGGCTGTTCATTCCCGGCGCCTGCGCGACCGTCGATCCTGTCCCACGCAGTGCAACCCGTACCGTGTCCATGACCGTCATCCTGTCGCCTCCGCACCTGTCCCCGGACGTGCCGCGCACAGCGCGCACGCCGGCCGAGCTTCGCCTGTACCTCTACAAGATACCATTGAGCCGGGCCTGATGGAAACGCAAGGCGGCGGCGCGCGCGTCGATCACGACGGCGACGCCCTTGCCGGCGCCCGCCGCAGGTCACGTCATCGCCGCCGGAAGATTGGCGTGCGAGCGCACGAGCCGTGCGAACCGATCCGTGTCACCGACGGATATACGCGCTCCATGCACGCATGGTGGCCGGCGCCAGTCCGGCTCAGTCAGCAGTGCTCCGGCGCAGCGAGTCCTGGAACGCCCGCGCCTCTGCGACCAGCCTGTCGAGTTCGTCCCCGCGGCCTTCGCGGGCCATCGCGTCGCGCCGTTCGGTAGCCAGGAACCAAGTGTAGCGGAACATCCGCTCGATGAGCGGCGCCATCGAGGCCGCAACCGGGCCCGATGCGGCGCTCTCCCGCACCCGCGCGAACGTCAGAATGCGCTCGCGGACAAACTCCGCGGCCGGCTTGTCGTGGGCCAGGGCGGCGCGCTTGACCTCTTCCCACTCCGATTCCGAGAAGCGGATGCCCCGTGTCTTGCGGACATCGCCGGCCCTGTCGGCCGCATTCTCGCCGCCGAAGGCTTCGTTGCGCTCGTCTTCGCTCATCCTTCGGCCCTTCTACAGCCCCTCATCGGCGTTTTCCGCGCGCCTCACGGCCGCCCCGGATACAGCGCGCACAAAGGCGGCATCGTCACAATCCGAGGTCCCTGCCTCCCTTTCCGCGCTCGCGGACCGGCGCCTCCGGCTCCTTCGCGGGCGTCCGGGAGGGCGTCTTCGCAGGCCCCTGCCCGTCGCCGCGCCCCTTGCCGGGGTCCGGTTCGGTCCCGCGGCCGGGCCGTTTCGCGCCTGTCCGCTCGATCCCGGCGGCCCTGTCCGGCGCCTCGCGCTTCATCTCGCCGATGCCTTCGAGCGCCGCGACGCGCTCGCCGGTGGCGGCCTCGAGCTGCGCCTTCAGATCGGCCGCGTCGTCGGTAACCAGCTCGGCCCGGTCGCGCGCGCCGCTGATCTCGACATAGAAGCTCTTCTGCGTGGTGAGGTGCGGGTGCCTCGCCTCGATCGCGGCGATCACGTTGTCCACCGTGCGGCCCTGGAAGGCATGCACGGTCTAGGCCCAGGCATGGTCGAGATGGCGCAGCTGCGGGTCTCCCTTCCCCAACTCCAGCGTCTTGCCGTCCTCCAGACGGAACGTCACCCGCCCGTCCGCCACCTTCATCACCTCCGCCGTGCGGCTGTTGACCAGGCCGAGACCGGCGTGGTTGCGGGTCCAGCGGATGCGGTCGCCGGTGCGCAGTTCGATCTCCTCGGCCCGGTAGACCTCGCTGCCGCCCCGGCACCCGCCGATCTCCTCGGGCTTCCAGGAGACCGTCGCACCCGCGCCGTCGTCCAGCAGCACTTCGCGGCGCCCGTAATCAACGCCCATGACGCGGCGTTCCTGGCCCTTTTCGACGCCGATCCGCTTGTAGGGGCGATGGAACGCGACCACGTCGCCGATCCCGTAGTTGCCGGCGAGCGCCTTTTCGGCATTGGTATAGCCTTTCGAGACCAGCCGCTCGGCCTCCAGGGCAGGCCCGTGGATGCGGCCCTCGCGGGCGAGGCGCTCGCGGATATGGCCGTTGATCTCCCGGCGGAGTTCGTGCGAGGGCGCTATCACGCCGGTGTTCGCGCGCGCCTCGTCAGAAAGCGCGAGCCAGCGCGCGGCGACGGCGATATTGTCGGGCTTCACCTCGGCGACATTGTCCCCGAGCTTGTCGAAGGTGCGCTGGATGTCGCCCGCGAGGCTCGCCTCGACGGCCCGTTTCAGGGCCGGATCGCGCTGGCGCATGATCTCGTCCTTCACCGCGGTCTGCATGCCGGCGGCCTGGAGCTGGGCGAAGGGCTTGCCGGCGTCCACCGCATCGAGCTGCTTCGCATCGCCCACCAGCACCACGCGGGGGATACGCAACTCGTTGGCGATGCGCAGCAGGTCCCTGGCCTGGACGGTGGAGGCGAGCGAGCCCTCGTCGACCACCAGGATGGTCTTCGCGAAGGCGGCGCGCATCTCCTTCGCGCCCTTCCTCGTGAGCCGGCCCTCGGCGACGCCGGCATTGCGGGCGAGGAAGCGCTGCAGGGTCTCGCTCCCGATGCCGGCCTCGGAGGCCAGCGTCTGCACCGCCGAGGCCGACGGCGCCAGGCCCGCCATGCGCCAGCCCTTCTTCTCGGCGAGTGTCCGCGCCCGGTTCAGCATGGTGGTCTTGCCCGTGCCGGCATAGCCCTGGACGCCGACCGTGCGGTCCTTTGCGCCGAGGATGAGCTTCACCGCGTCCTTCTGGCCTTCCGTGAGCGGGCCCTTGTTGAGATGCGCCTGCACCTGCCGGCCGCGCATCGGCGCGCGGCCGCGCTCCCGGCCGGCCTGCATCAGGGCCACCGCCTCGCGCTCCTCGCCGGCGGTCTTCTCCGTCGCCAGCGAGTCCTCGGCGCCCGGCATGTCGACGGCGTGCAGCGCGCCCGCCTTCTCCAGCGCCGCCACCTCGCGTTCCACGTCGCCCACCATGACCGCGCCAGGCGCATGGACCAGCGCGGCGGTCAGCAGGTCGGTCCGCCGGAACACCGCCGCGCGCTCCGAGAGATGCGCCAGCGCCCAGGCCACGGCCGCCGCGGCGGGCGGGGGTGGTGCGGCTTCGGCGGTTTCGCGTTCCGGTCCGCGTCCATCGTCTTGCACGGGCGAACGATCCTCCCCCGATGTATGCAAGGCGGTAGCGCCCCTGCCGCGCGCATCGCCGATGTCCGGCAGCCCGGGCGCCTCCGGCTCCGGCCTCCTGCCCGATCCGGTTGCCGGTTCCACCGTCGCGTCCCGTTCCGGCGCGGCGGATCGTTCCATGGCCTCCGCGACCGGAGTCCTGGCGTCGAAGCCGAGATCGGCGGCCTGGCGCTGCCACACGCCCCGGAGCTCGCCCCGGTCGATATCGCGCTTCCTGGCCCGCGTCATCAGCGCGGCGCGTTCGGCGATGCGCGGATTGTCGGCGGAGACGCCGAGCCCGCGCTCTTCCATCGCCGCCTCGATCTCGGCGCGGCGGCTGGAGAACGCCGCGATGGCCTCCCGGGGAACCCCCGCGATCTCGAAGCGCCCGTCGGCATGGGTCTTCTCGATGCTGTAACCGAGGTCCCCGAGCCCCCGGGCGAGCTCCGCCCGGTAAAGCGCGCCCAGCAGCATCTTCGAGCCGTAGAGCTTTTCGTTGGCCATCGAGCGCCACTTGCCGTCCTCGCCCTGCACCATGTTGGCCAGCACCGCGTGGGTATGGAGCTGGGGGGCGAGGTTGCGCGAGGTGTCGTGGCGGAAGGTGGCGGCGACGATCTTCTGGTTGCCGGCACGTATCATGCGCCCGGTGTCGGGGTCCTTCATGCGGGTCTCGGCGGCGTTCTTCTCGATCCAGGCGAGCGACGCCGCGACGGCGCGGTCGTGGACCTTCACGATGCGGTCGTCGCCGCCGACCAGGGCGGCGATGGAGACGGACTTGGGGGCCGAGAAGGTGAGGTCGCGGCCGGGGCGGTGGAGGCGTTCGCCGTCCCTGCCGCGCCGGCCGATCTCGGCGCCGGAGCCGTCCGGCACCCTGCCTTCGAGCACGGCGCGGAAGGTGCAGGGGTCGACCGGCCCCTTCAGCCCGAGCTCTTCCGCCCCCCTGCCGGCCCAGGCGCTCGCCTCGCGGTGCTCCGGATCGTCCTTCGCGTAATAGCCGTCGCGCTCGTAGTAGCTGGCGCCCTGCGATGCCGAGGCGAGCGCCCCGATCGAGAGCATGGCTCAGTACCACTCGGGCGTAGCCGGATCCTTCTGCCCCGCATCGCGGGCTCGAGGCGAAGACAATCCATCGCCTGCTCGAGGTCGACCCCCGAGCCGGCGGGTTGAAGCGCCACCGCGAGCGCCTGCTCAACTGCGGCCTGCCAGTGGTCGACGAAACGTCGATGGTGTAGGTGTAGCTGATGCGATCGCTGCTGGCAGCGGCGCCCGACGGCGCGGCGCTACTCGTCGTAGGCGATGTCGACCAGCTGCCCTTGGGCGGGCATGGCCAGTTGCTGGTAGACATCATCGCGTCGGGCGCAGTGTCAGTGGCTTGGCCTACCGAGGTGTTCCGCCAGGAGCCGGATCGTCACCGTGGTCCACGGCATCAACTGGGGTGCGATCCCGGATCTCTCTCCGCCCGGGGAGATTGCCGCTTCTACTTCGTGTCGGCCGGGAATCCGGAAATGGTGGCGGCCAGAATCCTCAAGCTGGTGAACACCCGTATCCCGCGGCGCTTCGGCCTCGATGCCGGCCGCGAAATCCAGGTACTGTGCACGATGAACCGGGGCGGATGCGGCGCCCGCGCGCTCAACGTCGAGTTTCAGGCTACCCTCAACGGTCCCGTTACGGAATGCCGAATTGCAACGTCAGCATGAAGGAGTACCGATCCGTGTCGCCGGTCCGGGTCCAGGTGGAAACGGGCTCGCTGCCGTCCAGACGCAAATTCGGTGGATGGCTGCGGAGTACGCCGCCCCCGTAGGCCCCGGAATCGAACGAGTCGAAACGTTTCCACTGGAGCTTGAACGCTACGTCGATCGTGTCCGTAAGTTGATGCGAGACGCCGGCAAGCACGAGGAACCCGGCCATCGTGTCCTTGAGCGCTGCCCGGCCTGTGCTGACCGTCCCAGCGAGATTGCCGAGAATCTCTTGCGCGTTGGGCTGGTCGCGCCCGGTCAGGATGTCTTCGGGGTCGGCGCTGCGGGCCCAGACCCACGAGAAGTCCTTGCGTACCTGCGCCACGCCCACTCCCACGCCCACGAAAGGCGTCCACCGGCTGCGGTTGGGCCAGTCGCGATAGGTAACCGCAAACAGTTCGTGGGAACTGGCGGTCCCCAGCGACTCCTCGCCCGTGGACAGTTCGTTACCGATCTTGTCGAAGTCCACGCCCGAGGCGTCCGTCGACGATACCGTCTGATCGAATTCCGTCGCGTCGTAGCCATAGACAACCGCAGCCCTGAAGCGCGGCGAGAAGCGATACCCGAGTTCCGCTTCCGCGGAGAAACCCCGGCCACCATCGAATGGCGCGGCCCATCCGTCACCCACGCCACGGTCGAGCGTCGTGCAGCGGGCTACGGACAGGGCTCGCGGGTTGATGTACTCGTCGCAAATGCTCGCGCGATCATTGCTCCGACTGCGCATGGTGACATCGCCCGAGACATTGCGGCCAAACGAAACGCTCGCATACAGCGGGTCGGCCCACCCATGGGCACACACCAGCAGCGTTGAGCCGACAAGTCCAAGCAGCACAGCAACCTGCGTACGTCGGGGCCAGCGGTTGCCGATGAGCCGGAGCGCAAATGTTTTTGGCCGGAAGGTAGAGTGATTCATGGTGGAGGAGCGGGCGCCAAGGCGGTTACGGTATTGATGGCCACCACGTTCACTCGCCAATCCCGCGCCGAAATGCGAGCATCAGCGTTCAGTGGCGTGCACCGCTGAATGCGTTGGTGTTCGTGAAGGCCGGGTTGATTCCGTGCATCGGGTGCGTCTCGTAGCCGCTCACGGCCTTGATGTCGCCGGTTTCCGACCAGGTAAGCCTCAGTCCGATCGCCGACTTGCGGCTCAGCGCATAATCGGCGCCGGCGTGCAATCGCCAGACGAGAGCCGTGTCGTCAAGGTCGGCGTCCTGCACGCTGTTATAGAAGGAGAGGGGCGGGTCGTAGGCCTCGACCGCAGCCATGGTGTTCCGGTAGTCGCTGGCGAACCGCACCCCTGCGAATTCGACGAATGCCTGCCCGAACCCGACGCCGACGTACGGTGAAATCGTGCCCCATGCGTCCGGAAAATCATAGTAGGCATCCAGCGAAACGGAACGCACGAGACGCTGATCGATCGTTCCGTGTCCATTGGAGGCGACCGTACCGCTAGTTCGCGGCCGGATGGCCACGCCATCCTGATAGGTGACGCCCGTGAACATCTGGCGGGTGTCGTTCGCCTGCTGCGCGAGCGTCAGCTCCAGCCGGGTTCGACCGAAGAAGCGACCGAAGGAAAGTTCGAATGCCGCGCCGCGGTCCACTGCAATGTCGTAATGCCAGCGGTATCCGGGGATGTTGGGAAGCGGCACTTCGTCGAAACAGGCGGCATCCGGATAGCAGAACGTGTCCTGGTTCCAGCCTTCCTGTCTCAGGTCCGAGACCTGTCCGACGCCGAGGCTGGCGCCCAGATACCAGCCCGACCGAGCCGGCCTGTCGTTCGCCGCACTGGTCGCAGCGCCACTCGCCACAAGCACGGCGATAACTGCAATCGTCGGCATCCTGCTCATTGGTGGTGCTTCCCGGCTACCACTCACCCGAAACCAGTCCGGCATCGTAACATCGCCCCTCAGCCCAAGTTGCGGCGACAGTGTTCATGTCTGCTCCGGACATGCTCGACCACCCCGTCTTTGGAGGCGGGCCAAGTCGGGCCAATGAGTTTGCCGTGCACTCGCGGCGCAGACGGGGTGCTCCCCGAGAAAAGCGAGAACTTCGTTGGGTTGGGCCCTCAGCATCCTTTACGGAAGGGACGGCGTGTTCTTAGCGGCGACGATCGTCACCGCCGTCGGCGGTCCGTTGGCTGGAGGAATATGGCTCGGAGGCTACGCGGCAGAAATTCGGACAAGCGTTTTTCTGGTGGCCGCGAACACCGCAGCAACCGCGACGGAAGAATTTTGGTCGTGTGGCTGAAGCCCGATTGTAAGACAAGCTTACCTCGGTGTGCTGCCGGGGCATCGACGGCGATTTGCACATCGGGAGGAAGGGCTTCCAACAGGCCAACCCTGGCTCACGGGGTCTGCAGCGCGCGCCTGACCGCCTCTGGCTCCTTCTGGATCACCCGCAGTAGCGTCGCCGCCGGGCCGCTGACTCGCCGGACTCCCTGCTCCCACTTGCGGTAGCCAGACAGGCTCATGCCCATCAGGGGGGCCATCTGCGCCTGGGTGAGCTTCGCCTGCTCGCGGACCTCGCGCGGGGTCACGGGCGTGTGAACGACGGCGGGGCCTTCGCCCTTGGCATGGGCCAGCGCCTCATTGAGGGACTGGATCAGGTCTTCTCCGAACGTGCTCATGGCCTCTCCTTTCGGGTTTCCTTGATCGCCGCGACGATCCCGGCCACCGCGCGCCGCTCTGCCGGGTTCAGGTCCGTTCTGGCGGACTTGGCATAGGCGAGGAGCGCATAGATGGGGATGTCCTCCCCACCGTAGAAGTAGACGACCCGCGCGCCGCCCCGCTTGCCCCGGCCCAGCGCCGCGAACCGCAGCTTTCGGACGCCGCCGGTTCCGGGAATCTCGTCGCCCGCCAGCGGACTCTCGGCCAGATGGTCGATCAGTGCGCGCCGCTCCTCCTCGGTGAACAACTTGTCCGCCTGGCGGATGAAGGTCGGAGTCTCGGCGACCGTTTGCATCCGGCGATCTATAACCCAATGGGGCATTCAAGGCAAGCCGATAGGATTGGTCCGCATCTGCGCGTTGTCGGACTTCTCCGGCGATGTTTCGGCCTCGAACCCCATCGCCTTCGCGATTCTGCCCGCCGCCTTCTCTGCCGCCGCCTGCAATGCGCTGTCGTCGAGATGGGCGTAAATCGCGGTCGTAGCAAGCCGCCTGTGTCCAAGCAACCTGCCGACGGTAGGCAGGCCCACGCCGTTCCTGACGCCCTGTGAGGCCCACGTATGCCGGCAGTCGTGGATCCGGAGGCCGGGCAATCCGGCTTCCTCGCGGACACCGCACCAGAACATGTAGAGGCGATGCGACGTGAGGTCTTCGGGAAACACCCGCTCCGCGCCGTCCGCGCGCGGCAACGCCGCGACCGGCTTCGCCGCTTCCGGCCCGAACCATAGTGTGCGCGGCCCGGTCTTGGTGTCGTCGATGCGCGCGCTCGCGCCATTCTCGGACAGCACGCCGATCTCGTCCCATCGCAGGTTGAGTACTTCCGACAACCGCGCGCCCGTGAGGGTCAGCAGGCGAAGCGCCGCCACCGGCCAGGGGTGTTCTTCCGCGTGCCGGTCGAGCACCGCGCCGAGCCGCGCAAGCTCGTCCACGTCGAGATAGCGGGCAACGGCCTTCTTCGGGTTCCTGACGATGTTGGCGCAGGCATCGGGGACGTGCTCGCCGATCTCGCCCCACTTCCGTGCCGTCTTGAGCATGGCGCTCAGGATGTCGAAGGCGCGGTTGGCCGCGCCCGGCCTGTCCACGCTCGCCGCATCGAACCACGCTGAGACCCGCGCATGGTCGATGCTGTCGAGCTTGAGCCGACCGAAGGCGGGCAGGAGCCGCCCGCGCATGTAGATGTCGAAGGTCTTCAGCGAAGACGGCTTCCAGACGCCCTTGCGGTTCTCCCGGTAGCGCGCGGCGAAATCGCGGAACACCGGGGCCTTGGGTCTCTGCGCCGGGGCCGGGTCCTCGCCTGCCCAGATACGGGCGAGGACGGCGGCGGCCTCCTTCCGAGCGTCCATGATGCCCATGTCGGGGAACCGCCCCAACGTGAACTTGCGCATCCGCCCCCGGACGCGGGTTTGGACGACGAAGGACTTCGCTCCCGACGGATGAACCCGCAGCCCGAAGCTCGACAATACGCCGTCCCAAAGCATGTATTCGCGTGCCTTCGGCCTCGCGGCGGCGACGGCAGCGGCGCTCAGCCGGGGCCTTTTCGCCTTACTCGCCATGATCCGCCTCCCGCTTCCGGCCAGCCGTCAACGCACCGCCGACGATCCCGGATATGCGCCCCGCCGCCTCCCGGACATGCTCGTCTGCAAGGTGGGCATAGCGTTCGGTCGAACCGGTATCGGCATGACCGAGCAACCGGCCGACGGTGTAGAGGTCGAGGCCGCTCATCACGGCATTGGGGGGCGTATGTATGCCGGCAGTCGTGAATGCGCACATCCTCAAGCCCTGCGAGCTTGCGCAGTGCAAGCCAGCGTTGGCCGAGGTCGGTCATCGGGCCGTCGCCCTTTCGGTTCGGGAAGACGAACTCGCCGTCGCGCGGCAGGGTCGCGAGCACGGCCCTTGCAGGGGCGGGAAGCTAGATCGTCTTGGGGCCGGTCTTCGAGTCCGGCAGCACCGCGCGGCTCCCCTGTATCCAGTCCCAACGCAGTCCGGCAACCTCCGACGACCGCGCCCCGGTGAACAGCAGCAGCCGGATTGCGGCGGCGGCCTGCCGGTCCTCGGCGTGGTCGAGCACGAAGCCGAGGCGCTTCAACTCGTCGCCCGACAGGAACCGCTCGCGCGGTTTCATCCTGTAGCGGCGCATGTTGCGGCAGGGATTGGAGCCTTGGGGCCGCAGGTCCCAAAGCTCGGCGGCGGTCATCATCACCGACAGCACCGACAGCACCGGCAGGGCGCGGTTGGCGACGCCGGGCGTGCCGCTCAGGGAGTCGAACCACCGCTGCACGTCGGCGCGGTTGACCTCCGCGACCCGCAACCCGCCGAGACAGGGAAGGATGGTGCGACGGAGAAGATGCAGGTTGCTCTTTCGGGTGGACGGCTTCCAGCGATGGGTGCGGCGGTGGATAAACTCGTCGGCAAAATCGCGCATCAGCGGCCCGGTCTTGCGTTCGGACTGAGCCGGCCCGATCTCGGCGACGGCCTTCCCCCGCGCCTCGTCGGCGGTCAGTTCCGTGGTCTTGCCGAGGACGATGTTGGCCGCCCCGAGCTTGCGGACGACGCGGACGAAATACGTCCGCGTCTCGTCGGCAGCAATGTTGAAGCCGAAAGCGGGCAGCGTATGGTCCAGCACGGTCAGCGGGCGCTTGCAGTGCTTCTGTTCCCTGAAACTTCGGCGGGCGGTTCGGTCGTTGACGGTGGCGTAGATGCGCATGGCGCGGTCTCCCAGTCTGTTCCCTCGGATGCCGCTCCGCTCTGGGGGAACGGGGACGGCGGTTTGGGGAAGACAACGGGGGCCGCGCGCGGGATCGCGGGTCAGGCGCAAGCGCCTCTAACGGTCTGAACCGACTATGGAAATCGATCTCTCGGGAAAGCGGGGGGAGTCTCGCTCAAGGCAGTGGTCTGCGGCAGGTGGGCAACGGCCTCCACTTAATCGGAGGTCGATGACTTTCGAAACACTGTTGGCGTCGATTCGCGGTGAACTGGCGCGATCGAGCAAGCCGGCTGACGTGCGTGCGTTCCTTACTGAATACTCTCCCCGCGACGTTGAAGCTGGGCAACTTCTGATCCAAGCCTTCGATGCCAGACTGTTGCGCGGTCGACTCTGTACGAACTTGGCTGACTTCGACGGCCATATGATCGCTCAAGGAATTGGGTGAGGGCTCCCAATGATCAAAGCAACCGTTCTCGCTAGCGTGACGTTGGTGCCAATTGCGTCCTTCTCACTGTCCGGTTGCAACGACGCGCAAATGGCGATTCTCGATACTCAGATGTCCGATAGCCCGGTGTCAGAAGCAGAGGCCGTCGGTTTATTCGTGGACCTCTTGATGTCCGCTGAAGAAGGGCACGCAGCAGCAGCATCCGAGCAAACCTATGCGCCACCGGTGCCGTGGACAATCACGAACGGCCCCAACGCATGGGCAAGGAATATTTGGCGGGGTCTAGAGCGGAGCCCGACCGGTGTGCCGCACGTCTGGAGATACCAAGACGGAGTGGCCTGGTTAGGAGGGGGCCGCATCACCCCTCTGGAAACCCGAATGGGGATGGTCCCTTGCAGACAGTTCACATTGGTTCTCGACTTTCCCGGCACCGGCGAGCTGACGTCGCTGGCCTCGAGGGAGATCTTTGAAGGTGACGCATGCAGGACCAGCCAGGGGAGCTGGGTCGTGCAGGAGGGATATCCCAAGTTGCGCAGCCGGTTGGCCGAAATTGGAGCCATCAGGACGCAATAGCCGAGTTACGATCGCGCTGGGAAACCAGCCACTTGGGAGGCAAGCCATTGCCAGCATAGGGAATTACTCACATGCGACCCATTTTCCTGATGTCACTTGGCCTAGTCTTCATCGTTGCCGGTATCTGTATCGGTGTTGTTGAATTGATGAGTGAAACCGCTCAATACGCGATCGATTTGGCACCCATTGAGCCCCTTGCGCAACTCGAGATACCTCCGGAGCCCGATTCTGGATTGCCGTGGAACGAGTGGCTTAAACTCGGATTAATGGCCGGTGGCGTGGGTATTGGTGGAGCTGGCTTGGCCCTCCAGTTCAAGACTTTTCGTCGTTCGAATCAGTCTCCTTTCCAACGTTTCGGCACTTTCATACATAATCTCCTGGAATAAGGGGCCGCAGAAGTTGCATACGATCCGGAAGTTGCGGCGGCCGCGTGACGCCGTCCCGTCCGGGTCGCAACGGACTTTGTTGGGTGGTCAGATGCGAAGTTCCAAGGGCACGTTGCTTGCGGCCTGCATTCTACTGCTCACGGCGACCCAGTACGCGGGCGCGCAGGAAGGGCCGTACGTCGGAGTGGCGGCCGGGTTGAGCCAGGCAAGCGCCGACTATACCAAGGGAATCGGTCTCGACGTGCCTCCCGCGAGCCACGAGACGGCGACCAGCGACGCGCAGGATGAGGTTGGCAGGGTGCGGGCATCGCTCGGCTACCGAACCTTCGTCGCCCGCCGCCTGTACCTTGCGGGCGAGTTCGAGGCGGCGCTCCACGGAGGCGGCCGCAAGGCGGGTTACCTGCGGGAGGGAACCGGCGTTGGAGACCGCGACGTTTGGCCCGGCCCGTGGAGCGTGAAGAAGAAAGGCGGAGTCGGCATGAACGTCCGGCTGGGACACATGCCGGGCGGGCTGCTGGGCGAAGGCGGATCCGTCTATGTTGTCACCGGCGTGCATTGGGAGCATGCAACCGTGCGGCGCGGTTCCGACGTGGACGGTGTGTCGACCCGGATCGTGGCTGATCACACGTTGCGGCCGTGGGCGGTCGGCGTGGGCGTGGAGTGGGGAAACCTGGTGAACCGGTTCGGTCTGGAAGTCCGGTATTCGGCGGCGGCGCTGGAATTCCGCACCGGAGGGGATGGGTCGGCGCTCGGGATGCCGCGCGTCGACCACCGGTTCGACGTGCGCGAGGTCGGGGTTCAGGTTGGCTACATCCGCTCGTTCTGATCTGCTTGATCGGACAATGCTGACGTGTTGTCCCCGATTGCCGGGTCACGGCGTTGTGAGCATGACCATGCGTCCCGCCCATGTCGGGGACCAGGAGATCGAGCCTATCCGCCGAGCGGGTCGGGCAAGCCCTCGGCGTTAGCACGGGCATGCAGCCGAAGGCCCTGACTGAAGCAGGCAACGGGGAGGAGGCTCGCGCCCGCGGCATCGGCACCACCGCATGTTGACCTCAAGCCCGACACCGTGCACCGGGGGAGCAGCGTCGCTATTCCCGCGCGTCGACTGACATCGAACGACAGGCTGGGCGCGGGCGCGGCTTTCGACTTACCCCCTGCCGTCTTTCCGGGACAGGTCCGAAGGGGGGCCTGGCCTGCCGTCCCGATGCGATTGCAAACGGAGACAGTGCATGCAGGGCCGGCGCGGGCCACGGTCACCTTCTCATAACTCTTCATGGGGGCCCCTTCATTCAGCGGGAAGGGACGCCCACGAAAATCACCGTTCGGACATCTGCCCTTTCGCTTGTCCTGCCCTCCGGAGCCACCGTCGTCATGCTGGCCGCGCCGGGACCTCCGGCCGTCGCGCAGGCCAATACGAACTCGCCGCAGGTCAGCTTCAGCCGATCCGCGTATTTCACGAACGAAGGCGAGAGCACGGTGGTGAAGGTAGTCAGGAACGGCGGCGGCGAAGGCGTCGTCAACTACACCCCCGTCGATGCCAGCACCTCCTCGGGCGAAGCGACCGCAAACGCGGACTACATCCCTGCCTCCGGACAACTGGCGTTCGACTCGTACGAGACCGAAAAGAGCTTCACCGTGTCCGCCCTTCAGGACACCGAACCGGAGAACGCCGAATCTCACATTGTCGAACTGCCCCTGCCCTCCCCGGGCGGAGACGGCCAAAGCGTGCCGGACGTCGAGCTGGTGATACAGTCATCGGCAGCGGTGATCATCCCGAATGTGGCGCCGTGATGTACCGTTCCGGAACTGACGGGCCAGTCCGTCGATACCGGCCCGGCGGATCCGGAGGCCGTCCTTGAATGCCGCCCATGCCACACTGCCCCGCCGTAGAACGGCTCTCGATTATCAGACCGACGCCTCCGACATCGCTCCGCCCGAACCCGGGCGTCCGCTTCGGATGTTTTCGCGGCAACGGCGAAGGCCTGCCGTCCCTGCGTGACGGTTGCAGGGTGCTCTCGGGCCCTTGAACTTTTCCGAGCGGAACTGCGACTGCTGGAACGGCACCCTGTTGTTCCGGGGCAGGGGGATCGCGTTATCGGCCGAGGACGATGTCGATGCCAGTGAGCAGCAGGCCGATCTGCGCTGGCGGGATCCGGCCCACTCGTTCCTCGAGCAGCGTCCGGTCGAGAGCGACGACCTGTGACACGTTCGCGACAGAGTCCTTCGACAGGCCCGTCATACCCCCGGTCAACAGCACGTTCCCAGGGGCGTCGGCCCACCGCAGATTGCTTGTGAGCAGCACGCATACCGTGGCGGCCAGCCGGCTTCGATTCAGGGCATCACCCTGGACGACGACAACCGGGCGCCTGAATCCCGGTCCCGAACCTGTAGGCTCGGGCAATTCTGCCCAGCACACGTCGCCCTGGGAGATCACAATTCGACGCGATCGAGCACCTGCCGGCCTGCGACGTCGAGGAAGGCGTCACCGCTCTTGCCCACCTTGTCGCATACACGGTTCATCCTGTCGGTGACTTCGTCGCGCACATGGCGCGCAAGATATTCGTCTATTGCCGTTGCATAGACTTCGCTTCGGGTCCGCCGCTCCCGGGAAGCCAGGCGCTCCGCGCGTGCGAAAATGTCGTCGGGAATCGATACGGCTGTCTTCATACCAACAGTATAACCGTATCGTGCGCCCGACAGTCTATTGCCTTGACCTCGGGTCTCCATGTCGTCTTCGCTCGCCTCTCGCACGACGGCAGAGCGAGACCGATACCGCGAACCTCCCACCCCGGCCCGGCGTCGTGTAGCCGGACCGACGCGGCAGCGCTGTCCGATCAAGTGCTCAATTCTACACATCAGTGTTCTCTCCGAAACTTCTCCAACCGATCCGAAGGATCGATTCACCAACAACTTCTCGACATTTCGCGGCACGGTCCCGAACGGTGTTTCCCGCGGGAAACCACACGTGTAACCTTCTGCCACCACAGCCCATCGTTGACGCTCTGGGGAGCGTGGCTGGCTGTATCGGGCTGGAAGACGCACCTCTTCCTTCTTGCCATGCCAACGTCGGATCACCTCCCAGCTTGCCGCTGAGGTGAATCGGCCAGGGACGCCCCCGCCATCTTTGTCGGAACCGAGCGCACAGCGGCACTTCGGCAGGTGGGGGCGTCCCGTAGGAATCGATAGAACGACTCGCCAAGGCATCTCCAGCGGAAAAGCCTGAGCAGGCAAGCTCTTCACCCACGCACGGAGGAGGGACGATCACACCGGCCCGACCCGCCAGTGCCAAGCCCGGATTTCGCCGAGGTCAGGCGCAATTTCATTTCCGGATGCCCCGCGAAGGGGTGATCAGGCCCGAAACCTCGGGCAAGAAGCCAAGGTCGCCAAAAGGGTGGTCGGGGGTCCCGCGCCCAGATGGCAGACAGGAAAGTTCCACCGCCTCCGCGAGCTCGACATTACCAGCAGCCCGATCGCCAGAATCACTGAAGTATCCGGCACACATACCGTCGCTTCATCGACACAGAGCTCCGGACCGTCCCTGTAAAGGAGCGTGAGTGACTGGCGTCTATGACCCGGGAAGCGCTCCGGCACGCCGCACGCTGCAAAAGGAAGCAACCCATGACCATCTCCGACATTGTCCAGCGGAGCGACACGACACCGGGACGCATCTTCGATGCGACGGTAATCGCGCTCATCCTCATCTCGACCGTTACCGCGTCCATCGACACGCTGCCGAACCTGCCGCCCGGCTTGCAAACCGTCCTCTCATGGTCCGAAGTCATCATCGTGGGCCTCTTCACGATCGAGTACGGGTTCCGGATCGGAACAGCTCCGGGGAAACTCCGGTACGTCCTCAGCTTTCATGGGATCCTGGATCTTGCAGCCATCCTCCCCTTCTACCTCACGCTGGGCAGCGTCGACTTGCGGACGCTGCGGGTCCTGCAGCTGTTTCGCATCGTGCGGATCCTCAAGCTCAGCCGACATAGCGAGGCGATCGCCCGGTTCGGGCAGGCCATGGCGCTCGCCAAGGAGGAAATCGTGCTGTTCGCCGGTCTTGCCCTCGTGCTCCTCTACCTGTCGGCGGCGGGTATCTGGTACTTCGAGCACGAGGCGCAGCCGGAGGCCTTCGCGAGCATCCTGCACAGCCTATGGTGGGCAACCGCCACCCTCACGACGGTCGGCTACGGCGATGTGTACCCGGTCACCACCGGAGGCAAGCTCTTCACCTCCGTCATCCTGATGTGCGGGCTTGGAGTGGTCGCAATGCCGGCCGGGCTCGTCGCCGCGGCGCTGTCGCAGGTCCGCCGGGAACAGATCCGGGATGAAGCCCGACAAGAGCCCGGCGGTGTGCCTGCCGCATCAAACGCAACACCGCGCGAGCCCTGACGGACAAGTCGGCGGTGTCGGATGTGGTGCAGAGCCTGCCGTTTGCCGTTCTCCGGCGCGCGCTTGGGAGGGCAATGTTTGCGCAAGCCCAATGAGCGTGGCCGGCTTCCCTGTGTCTTTCCGTTGCCGCTACGGCTGGAAACGGCGTTGCCGAATGGGCGGCTTTGCCGATCATTGCCCTGTTCGTCTGAAACTCTCTCCTGAACGGGGGTGACCGTTCGAGAGGTACCCGTGAATGCACGATCACCCGAGCCGGACGGGGGCAAGGGCCCTGGATCTCGGCCGATCACGCCTGCTCATTCCTGGGGGTCGCCGGTGTCGTGGCAATCGAAGGTGAAGCCCGGGGTCGAGTCTCGACGAATGCCACCGCAGGCGGCACCCTCTGCGATGGGGAAGCCGTCACACGCCTCGGCGCCCCAGTCCTGACCGAGCAGAACGTCGAGCGTGCCATCGACAACGAGATACCTGAAATTGGCGCCAATCGCCCTCGCGAGCGGGAATCCCATCGTCAAACTCACCGCCGCCGACAACCTCTTGCCCTGATTGTGCAAGCCCGTCATACAAGTCCGAGATCTGCTGGATATTGGCTCGGGGTGAGCCGAGGCGGCAGGGGCGTCGGCGGCACCGACGTGCTTGCGATATTCGTCGTCGAGATCGTCGCGGACGGCGGCCATCTGGCGGCGCTCGAAGTCGGTGATCCGGATGGCGCGCCAGCGTTCGCTGGCGCGGGTCATGGCGGCAAACATCAGCTTGAGGACGGGGCGCTCGCCGAACGCATGGGGGAGCACCTTGAGGCGCCGGCGTTCCTCCAGGAACAGGCGCTCGAGCAGATTCGTGGTCCGGATCGCGCGGCGGTGGTTGATTGGCATCCGAAGGTGGGCGATGCACGCCTCGAAGTCGTCTTCGAAGCACCGTCCGGCGCTGGGGAGATCATTCGCGTTGTCGCGCACCACCCCCTGGGCGTGGTCGGGGGCGATCGCCCGCGACGGCGCCTGGTAGGCCGCCGTGACACGGCCCTTGAACTCGGGCCAGGCGTCGTCCGGCACCTTGGCCACCAGGTTCCGCATGCGGTGGGCGAGGCAGCGTTGCCGCGCCGAGCGCGGAAAGCACGTCTCGATCGCCTTGACGATCCCCGGGGCGCCGTCGGATACCACCAGCAGGGGATCGCCGAGGCCGCGGTGGCGCATGTCCTGGAAGAACGCGCCGACCGTCTCGGCGTCTTCCTTCGAGCCCGCCATCAGGTGCAGCAGGACCTTGCTCCCGCTCGCAGTGAAGCCCCACGCCGCCAGTACCGGATCGCGCCTGCTGCCCGGGCGGATCCGCTCCGCCACCCCGTCGATGAACAGGTAGGCGATGTCATATTCGCCCAGATCCCGACTGGCGAACCCCTGGCAATCCGCCCACAGGCGCTCGCGGATCTCTGAGCGGAACGGCTCCTCCCGGCCCGTGATCTGCGGCGCCGGATACTCCATGAACCCCTCCGCCGTCTTCAGCCGGCCCTTCCGCACCCCGTTCCGCCAGCCGCGGCCCGGCCGTGCCGTGTGCGTAATACTCCCGGCCCAGTGCGTCTCGGCTCTCTGCTTCCGGCACCTCATCCAGGATCAGCCGCGTCGCCAGCTTCACCAGATCGCCACGGCCGTCGGCCGTGGCCGCCTCGCCCTCGATCAGACGACGGAGCGATTCGCGGGTGCGCATCGACGCAGTTACTCTCTTCGACATGGGTGCCTCCTGGTGCCTGCCGGCTCCTACCGGCTCTGAGATGTGTTCACCTCAGCAGGATGCACCCCTCCCAATTTCCAGCAAATCTAGAACTTCATCGAATTTGGTATTACGGACCGGTGAGAGATTGGGAATGGGTCCCGAGGACACGACCGGATTCAGCACCCTGCCGAACTGGCCGGCGGACGCACTGGCAGAAGACAGCAAGTTCGGCGTGCTCACACCGATGCCGTTCCGGCTGGCCAGTCAGCCAACCGCTGAGGATGCCACGTGAAGTACGTTTTCGACCCCGAGATCCTGCACGAAGTCGCCCTGGCTCATCTGGAGTTGCCGCTCGAGGAGAAGTTCGCTGCCATCGCGCAGAGCCTTGCCGAACGCTATCCCGGTCTGATCGAGACGGAACCCGAGTGGTTCTTCTCCAATGCCGGTGGCGTCATGGGCCAGCTCACCGTTCTGTATGCGTCACTTCGGGAGTACGTGATTTTCTTCGGCAGCCCGATCGGCGGAGAAGGACATACGGGCCGATATTCGTTTGTCGATGATCATGCCATCATTCTGGATGGCGAATGGTGGTACTACACTGAAGGCGATGCGCGAAGAACCGAGTATCTTCCCGGCGATGTAGTTCACCTGCCAAAGGCAGTAGCGAAGGGTTATCGCATCGTCGATCACGGCTGGATTCTTGAGTATGCACGGGGACCCATTCCTACCATGCTGCCGTACGGTATTGCGGATACGGTGTTCAGCACACTCGACTACAGAACCCTGTTCCGAACATTCCGGATTTACGTCAGACACGTGCTGCGGTCTGCACGAAAGCGCCCTGCCGCCCACGCTGGGCGCCGAAGTGCGTCCGGCACCGTCAACCAGTCCCGCCGGGAGAACGAGGGACAGTAACGTTTACCTGAGCTCACCGCTGCCGCTCGTAGAGTCCGAGCGCGCGCAGCGGGAAGTACTGTCGGTACAAGGCGTAGTCCAGCAGCGCTGTGCGGAAAAATACGCCGGACATGTATTGCCTGGGCCACGTTCCGTCCGCGTTCTGGGCGTCCAATAGGAACTTGGCACCCCGAGAAATCGCGTTCCGGTCTGGATCACCGGCCTCGATGAGCGCAATCAACGCCCATGCGGTCTGAATGACTTGACTTTCCTCGCGCGCAACGTATTGGCCGGTCAGGCAACCGATGTAATGCTCACCCCATCCTCCGTCGAACAACTGGCGGTCCAGCAACCACTGGCAGGCCGCGCGTAACGCCGGGTCATCGCGTTGGGCCCCGCCGGCAAGCAGGCCCCTGATTCCAAAGTAGGTGCCGTAGATGAAACAAACGCCCCATGCGCCCCGCCACGAACCGTCGGCCGCCTGCGCACGACGAAGCCAGGCATCGGCCCGCAAGACAGCGCGCGTCACCGCCTGATTCCTGATTTGCCCAAACTTGTCCTTACAGACGACAAGTGCCGATAGGCAGGACGCGGTGCATTCGACGTAGGAGTGCTCTGTCATGGAGTCGCCGAACATTTCAGCTGGGTTCAGCCACTCGAGACCAATCACGGTGCGGCGCGCCTCATAGGTACCAAACCCTCCATCGCGGTTCTGGCCGCGCAAGATGAATTCCGCCGCATCATCGAGCGAGACCCGGCCTGACTCCTCGCTGCAGGCGGCGACATTCCCGAGGACTGCCTCGGCCGTGCAGTCCGTCACCGGCCAGCCATGCCCTCCCGCGGCAAAACACCAGCCGCCCTTCGGGTCGGCGCGATAGGCCTCGCGGTACCCTTCAAAACTGGTGCTGACCTGCTGCCGCCGCAGGAATTCAGCACCACGGCGGAGGGCATCCTGGACACCGCCGAACTCAGGCACAGTTGCCAGCGCCTGCAGGGAAAACGCGGTATCCCACGAAGTGCTTCTCGCACCGGCCACTCGCGCTCCGCCCTCCTTGTCTTCCCAGAGCCAGCCGTCCAGTTGCGCAACCGCCCTTTGCAGGTCGATGTCATCTGGATCATGCATCCACAAGGCAACGATGTTGAGCAGGCCGCTGACCGGAGAGATGCTCATGTGATCGGAGACTTGCAGTTCCCATCTGATATGCCGGACGATGGCTTCCATGGAGCGCGCGCGCTGACGTCGGCTGTGGAACCGATCGAACAACCGCGCAAACTCGTACCCGGCCCGCAGCCACACGCTAGGGCGTGCGTACAAGTCGGCTCGTCGCAGTAGATTGCGGGCTGAGGAAAAATCGATTCCGGCATACCTTGCGGGGTACAGTTCCTCCCGCAACGATGCGATCAGGGGCGTGACCGCTACCTGGTACCGGTGCGAATAGATCGCCGCCATCGCCATGTAGATGAGCCTCGAATGGCAATACCAATTCGAGGGATGGAGCGGCGCCCAGCGCGGCAGGCTCCACACTTCCGGCAGCACGGCGTTTACGCCGCGCCAGCCGTACAGGTTGAGCAGCGCCAGCCAGAACTTTCCCCAGCTCGGGATGCCGAGAACCCCCTCGGCACGGATAAAACGCCGGGCAGGTTCAACCAACGGATCATTCCGCTCGACACCGAGCAGTCGCATCGCGACGTAGACCAGGGTGGTGACAAACAGGTGGGGCGGAGCATGCTCATGGAGGCCCCACAGGCCTCCCTCGAGGCGGGTCCGCTCGAAGTAACGCAGCACGCGCCGACGCCGGCCAGGGTTCAACGGCCGCCCGATAATGTGGTGCGTCAGCACATACTGTGCGGTGAGCATGGGACACCAGATCACCTCTCCTTCCCAGGCGCCGTTCTCATCCTGGAGACGCAGCAGGCGCCTGGCGGCAAGCCGCAATGCTGGACCGGCATCGGGTGGTGCGGCCTCGCGCTGGCCGTCGGTCCGGAAGGCGTTGGCGGCCGAAGGCATGGAGATCGGAAATGCGTGGGCCAGGATATTGCGAGCCCTCGCGTCCATCTCCCTGCCTGTGTGCTTGGCTTTGCGCAGCTGTTGAACGCCGCGCAGGAACCAGCCGAGACGGGCCACGATTCCCGGAATGACACCGCGTGTCCGGTGCCTGACAGGTCCGCCGTGAGCACGGCCGGCCACACCGGAGATCGCGCGTACGACCGTCACGCACAATGCCGACCCAAAGTGAATCAGTGATGTGTCTTCACAGGCGAGTAAACGCATGGTCTCATTGCGGGCCGCCGAACTTGCCCGCCAACGCTGGAAGATCGCCTGTCGGACCGCCGCAGCCTCAGCCCGGTGGTCGGCAAAAATCTCATAGAGGCCCATCGCGAGCAACTCGGGGACGCGGGTCTCCTCCAGTCGTCCGGACGTGAAGTCCTGAAAGTCGTCGCGTTCGGCCAGCGCCACTGCATCCCCGAACCCGAGCGTCATGCCCACCGCTGTCAGCGGATGGTAGTGACCAGCCGCATCCCCGATCAGCACGCGCGATGCGCTCCCATACGTGACCCGCGGAATCGAACTGTTGGCCGCGACATGAAATCGCCCCGCCAAGAGCGCTTCCAGAAATGCACGTCGCAGTGGATCCTCCAGCCGGTCGGCGTATGCGCTCGACAGGAAGCCGATCCGGTTTCGGGGCGTCCAGCGGTCCGGCGCGACGTCGACAATGACTCTGACGCAATCCTCCCCGAGCCGGTACATGAGAATTGGCCCGGGCCCGCCAAGCCACAAGTGACCGTAACCTTCTGCAGGCAATCTGACTCCCGTCAGCTTGACGCCGAGCATCCAGGAGCAGATCGTCCGCTGCGTAGTCAGACCCAACGATTGGCGCACGATTGAGGATCGCCCGTCTGCGCCGACGATGCGTGCCGCGGAGACTGATTTCTCGGCACCGTTGCTGGTGAAGATGACCTGATCGTCTTCGATCGCGGAAACCCGCGCGCCCAAGATGAAATCCACGCCCGGCTCGTTCTCGACAGCTTCACGCAGCGCGGAGACCAGAGCCAGATGCTCGCGCACGGCGGCATGGGAGCCGTCCGGATAGGGAAGCACGATCGGTTCTGAACCGTCTTCCGGAATGACGACAAATCCCTTCCCCGTAACGCCAGGCCGTGGCGTATCCAGCCGCACACCCACTTCTTCCAACATCCGCACTGCGGGCGGGTGCAGCCATTCGCCCGCCAAACGCTGCGACGCCTTGGGATTGCCTTCGAGCAACGCCACCCGCGCGCCGTTCCGGGCACGAGCGAGCGCATACAGGCTACCTGCCGGACCGGCGCCGACGACGGCTACGTCGTAACGCCGAGAATCAGTTCGGCTCATCAACGGACGCAGGCATCTGACCGGCGACGGTAGTGGAGGCGGCAGGGCAGCTTGGGGCCCGTCACCCAGCTGCCGTAATTGGGCTCGGGGAACGCGGTATCGAGACGCCAATCAAAGCGATCGAGCAGCACGGTCCAGATCGCTTTCAGCTGCTGGTACGCGAAACTCTTCCCCATGCACCGGTGTTTGCCGCCGCCGAAACCTATCAAGGCGTAGTGGTGCTGCTTGTCCTCGGAAGCCGGGGGAGCAAACCGGTCCGGCGCGAACCGGTCCGGATCTGCAAACACGCTGGGGAGCCGGTGGGAGACCGCCGGCGAAACGACTGCGAGGGTGCCAGCGGGCACGACGTGGCCTGAGTACCGGACAGGCCGGAGTACTTTGCGTATCAGCAGTATCAGCGGTGGGTGCAGCCGTTCGCACTCGCGCACGGCGTGTTCAAGCGTCAATTGGCGCTTGAGGCTCGCGAAGCTCATGGTGCCGGCCTCGCCGTAGATGCCCCGCACCTCCTCCCGTGCCCGTTCCAGGTACGCTCGTGCCCGCACGAGTTCCAGACCGGTCCAAGTGGACAGCACCGCGCTCGTATGCTGGCCCGCGAACAACACCGTGAGCAGGATCCCGGTGATCTCATCGTCGCCCAAGGCGCGACCGTCCTTGTAGCGTGCGTCCATGAGCATTTGCATAAAGTCGTCCGGACGGGCGCCGGAATCCCGGCGTCCCGTCATGATCAGCCGAAACAGTTCAGCCACTCGCCGCCGGGCGCGGTCGCGCCTTCGATGCGCTGGAGTGGGAAGCCTGGGAAGAAAGAACCCCAGCGTATTGATGCCGTTCTGCAATTCGTGATAGGCCTCGGCAAAACCCGAATCCACCTGATCCCGCACTTCCTGACCAAGGAGGCAGTGACTGGCGATCTTGACGGTGAGTTCGTTCATCGCGTGCGGCAGATCAATCTCCCCCTCCTCACCGAGACCGTCGGCGAACTGCTTCGTTTCCTGGAACATGATGCGGGCGAACCGCTGCATCGCCGCCTCACGGAGTGCCGGAAACAGAAACCCCAACTGCTCGGCCATGAGTTCGGGGGGTACGTCGTACGCCACGCCGCGCCCGAAGATCGGCACCGTGAACTGGTAAACGGCCTTGGCGTTCAGCTGATCCTCGGGAGCCCTGAAGTAGCAGTCGTGGGCTTCCGGCCCGGCGAACAGGACGAATTTGCGGTGACCGAGGCGGAACCGGACGAGATCGCCGTGCTCGCGCGAACCGCGGCTCAACATCGAAACCGGATCCCGTACAAACTCAGGCAGATGACCAAGCAACGGCCACCCCCCGGCGAGCTCGGGAGTAGCCCCTGCATGCGCAGGCGGGAGCTGCGGTAAGTGGCTGCTGGCCACGCTATGAGATCGATGCCGCATCGCTGTCCCTAATGGACGAACGGGAGCATCGAGAAACGCACCTGCCGGGTGTAGCGCTCCCAGAGCTCGCCGTACTTGACGCGGCATCGGTTTTCGTCGCGTCTTGAGCGGTGCCACAGGAGGCCCGCCAGCCACAGGGGGAGCAGATAGGGCACCCAGGATGCGAGGCCGGTGGTAGCGGCGAACGCGACGTAGACACAGATTTCGCCGGTATAGTTGATATGTCTCCCAATACCCCAGAAGCCGGAGACCAGCAGGCGCCCGTCCAGAGACCGGGCGGGCCGGCCCCAAATCATCGCGGAGAGGTCATGCTTGAAGCGGTGCTTTTGCTCGTTGGCACCGCGGAACAGCCAGAAACCGAAGACGAACAACAGGACGACCGCGGCGGCCGCGCCGGGCGGCAGGGGTTCCGTTTCCCCGACGAGCCACCACCCGGCAAGGCTGTAGAAGAACGGCACCAGAACGTAGTCGCCCCAGACCAAGGTCCATCCGAACCGTTCGCTGATCATGTCCCACGTGTGGATCATTCCGTACTCGAACTGGAAGTAGTTGAGCACGTACAGGAAGGTGAAGACTTGGTAGAGCACCATGGCCAGCATCAGTTCGCCGCGGGTCTCCAGCTGCGCAACGGCAAACGACACGTTGAACAGCGCTAGGGCGATGAGAGACGGGCGATAGCTGAATAGCTTCAGGTCCACCCCTAGGCACGTCGGATTGAGATCGAGACCCAGCAAGAAGCCTCGCCATCCTCCCTGCGACACTTTGGCGGCCCGGACGCTCCGCCAGTACAGCCAGCCTGCGACCGCAACCGCCAATCCGTTGGCGGCAACGAACAACGCAGCAAAGTAGCTGTGCAGTACCGAAAGAGAGAACCAGCCGAAGATCTGGGCAAGCATTGCGGCCAGAACGGTCAGCAGGAACAACGCGAGACCGTTGAGCTTGTATACGGGCGCCTTTCCGTCCAAGTCCGGCCCGACGACACGGCGGCCGGGCAGCAGCACGGAACCCACAAACAGAACGCCGACAAACGCCAGCACCATGACCGCTGCTTCGAGCAGCATGCTGCCGGACAGTTCGGACAATGCGAAGCGCGCCTCAGGCACCACCATTGCGGTCCTCGGCACCGCGCGCCAGGTACTCGCGCCACTTTCGGACGGTAACGCTCTGGAACGCCTTGACCGCAGGATTGAACTCTACGGAACGCGCGTTCCAGTGTTTCTCGTAACCCTGCTGTTCGGCTTCAACCGCCGTCTTGTCCTGCGCAAGCAATGGGCCGATAAGCACCCGGTTCGCGATCTTCAGGATCGAGTTCATGGCGAAACGCGGAATCCGCACCGGCAGCAAGGGCACCTTTAGCGATCTGAAATAAAACAAGAAGAACACGCGGGTCGTGCGCTCGTCGATCGGTAGCACGAACAGCCAGTGCTTGATCGCGTCATCAGTATTCGACCACTGGTAGGGATACTGGAAGCAAAGCTCCATGTGATTAGTATTGAGCCGCCTGTGATCGACAAACAGCCCGGATATACGCCCACGCCCCACCCGCGTGTCGTAGCCGACATGCACGTTGTCACCGATGGTCTCGCAACGGGTTAAGGTGGCGTCTTCGAAGGGACGGTACCGACGATGCAGGTGGGCGTGCGTGAAGTCGCTCACGTTGTCGATCACCATGGAATGGTGAGCCGACCAGACGAAGCTCAAGGGCACGCAGGCCCATCGCGCGGATCCCTCGAGTTCGGGGATTTCCGGCATCTCGCGTGACTGCGCTTCCTCCGGGCGCCCGGGGAACAGCCAGATCAGACCGTAACGAACCTTGACCGGATAGGTTGGAAGCGCGAGCTTCGGGAAACCCTTTCCAGTTTCGTCATACGGAATTCCGGATTCATCGTATTGCCAGCCGTGGTATGCGCACACGAGCCGGCATCCCTGAACGTCGCCCAGCGTGAGCTTGAGTTGACGATGCGCGCAGCGATTCTCGATCGCGTGAAACGAGCCGTCGATCCCCCTAAACAGCGCAATGGAACGTTTCCAGAAGACGACCTCGACCACCGTCCCTGGCTTGACGCGGCTCACTTCTTCGACCGCGTACCAGTAGTCCGGGTCCATTCCTGCCGCGCGGGCGCGCTGACGCAGGCTGCCCGCCTCCTCGAAACCGGGTGGTGCTCCCAATGCAGCCATACTCACACCGAACTCCCGCGCGTCGTCATCCCTTGTTCCGGACAGCGCCCATCACCTTCTTCCGCACGGCCGACGCCACTGCGTAACGCCCGTGGATTCGTGATGGCGTGGCGGTGGCAATGGAACGCATAGGCCTCTTGAATCGCCGCTCGTATGCTGGTCGGCCGATAGCCGAGCTCCCGTCTCGCCTTGCTGATATCGGCGTGTCGGCGCTGTCGCAGCAAGCGAATGGCACCAGGGGTTAGGCGCTGAGGGAAGCTTGGATGAAACCGGCTCAGATAGGCACTCGCCACTTCCGAAAAGACCAGCATCAAACGGGCCGGAAACTGCCGACGCGGCCGTGGAACACCAGTCACGTCTTCGAACAGATCCAGGATCTCGCGAAGGGTCTTGTACTCGGTGCTGAAGATGTACTTTTCGCCCGAGCGTCCCCGCTGCATGCACAAAACATGCCCTTCGGCGATGTCTCTCGCCGCGACAAACTCGAAGCCGCCATCGATGTATGCGTGGAGCTTGCGATTGGCGAAGTCGCACAACGTCCTCCCCATACGCGAGGGCAGAAAATCGTTGCCGCCCACTACCGCGCAACTGGTGGCGACCACCACATCCTGCCCTGCCGCCGCCGCGCGCCAGCACTCGTGCTCGACAAGCACCTTGCTGCGCTCGTAGGGCATCGTCCGCTCCATCGGATAGAACTGCAAGGTCTCGTCGCTGGGTGCGGACGGATCATCCAATTTGTAACCAACGGCGCTGAACGATCCTGTCACGACGACCCTTCCGGCCGCAGCTTCCCAGGCCGCCTGCAGCACATTTCGGGTGCCCAGAACGTTGCACTCGAACACTTCCCGGCGATGTCTGCGATCACCATTGACAGTCGAGACTTTTGCTGCGCAGTGATAGAGACCTTGACAGCCTGCGAGAGCTCGCCCGATGGTATTGAAGTCTCGAACGTCACCGAACGAGCGTTCAACGTCGAGACCGTCCAACGCCTCGTTGTTGTCCTCGCGTCTCAGCAATACCCGGACCCGAACACCGTCATCGATCAGCCTGCGCACCAAGTTGGCGCCGACATGCCCTGCGGCACCGGTGACGAACACGGGTCGCCCGGCTGAGCCCATCCGTGAGTAAGATACTGGAGTCATTTAGGTTATATCCTCTTGTATGAGGCAGATAGCCCGAAGGGCAAGAAGTTATCAACAGTGGCTGGGGGCGGGGTTTCTGTGGACAACTCGCTGCTGAAGAGCGCGCCTGATCTCCGTAGATTTTGTGCAATTCCGCGCCCCTGCGCCGTTG
>JAJEGJ010000115.1 GCA_022819905.1 Alphaproteobacteria bacterium | reverse complement strand
ACATCCCGACATGCTCGTTCCGGTTCGCCGATGGGCCTTCCCGCAAGGGATTGCTGGTTCGGAGCGATCCCCCGAGGGAGTTAGGATGGCGTGCACATCCCAACCTCCCCGATGCCACGCCAGGCATCGAAAAAGGTGGGTCGCTCCGACCACGGCCTCCGCTTCCCGCGCGGCGAAGCCGCCCCGGAGGCCATGGCGTAACCGAAAGCTGGACAACGACATGCGAAGTCGAGGACTTGCACGTCCGAATCGCGTTTCAGCGCACATGCACCCCGGTTTCACACGTGCGCCCCTGGATCGGCATCTGGAGCGTGCCGCCGACCCGGTAGCGGGTGCCCCGAGCTGACGGATGACCCGAGCGGGCGGGCCACAGCTGGCGGAGATGCGCCTGACGGAGCAAGCTTCATTCATCGATACCTGTGTCTGCACGCACGAATAACGGCGAGGTGAACGATGGTCAGGCTCCCGATCCCCGTGTTGGTCTGCTGTATGATGGGCTGTGATAACGGCATCGGCGGCCCGGCGCCCGATCCTCTGGAGGCGACTTCGGATCCGGACATTCCCCTGCTCGTCGAGACGGAGGAGCTCTTCCTCCTTGGTGGGGGGCTGTCGGAAGAGGAATGGCAAGCCTTCACGGAGATCTCGGAGGTTCACTTCGACCACGACGGCAACTTGGTGATTCTGGACCGGCGACAGAACCGGGTTGTGGTCGTCGGTTCGGATGGAGAGTTTCGCCGCCAAATTTCACGAACTGGCCAGGGACCGGGGGAGTTCCGGATGGCCATCGGGGTCGGCGTCCTCCACGACAACCGGATCGTCGTGCGCGATGTCGGCCATGACGCCCTGCTCCTGTTCGGAGCCGACGGCACCTTCCTTGAGCAGCATGTCGCGATTCGCGAGCCTCCCCAGCCGGTACGATCCCCGGGCATCATCACTTCGTCTCAGTCCGTGCCCATCCTGCTTGGCGTCTTCCCCGATGGCCGGTTGCTCACCGCTCGGCGACAGGGAGACCGTGCCGTGGACATCCACACGATCGGACAGGGCAGCAGGAAGGTTTATCGGGCACACATCCCCCCTCCACCCGATGCTGCCGAGGGTGCGGCCGTCTCGATCCGCATAGGCGAGATGGAAGTACCGCTGCCTCCGGGATACTGCCCCGCAGAACGGTATTCGGTCCCCCTCTGTTGGCAGCGGTTCTGGCCGACGGGGAGATAGCTGTCGTTGACTCCGTGGGCACCAGGTCAAGATAGTGCGGCCGGACGACGGCACTGTGCGTACCGTACTTGAGAGGGCCATCGACCCCATCCCGGTCACGCCGGAGATGCAGGAGGCGGCGAGGGAGCGTGAGAGGGGTGGAGGAGGCGCACAGGTGATCGCCACGGGACCGGGCATATCGGGCGAAGCGGGCCGTGAACTGTCATCGGCGCTCGCACAGTCGCTGGCCGCCGAGATGGACTTCGGCTCCGAGGTGCCCGTCATCAGTGAGATGGGCGTCGACCACGAGAATCGGATCTGGATTGTGCGGTCGGGGGAGGATGGCGTATCGCCGGGTCCAGTGGATGTCCTCACGCCGTCCGGCGGCTACCTGGGCACCCTTTCGGAGGATTCCTTCCGCGTCCCGGACTCGTTCGGGCCTGACGGCTTGATGGCGTATGTCGAGCAGGACAAGTTCGATGTACCCGTCCTGAGAGTCGTTCGGCTTGTGAGTCTCACGGTCGCCGGGGGCTGACAAGACGAGAGGCGCCCAAGCGACGACTGGGAGAATCCCGGCAGTCCGCTGAGCGGCAGCGCGGACGCTGACACGTCCAGGAGTAACCGTTCGGTCAGCCCGTGTGGAAGAACGGTCGGTCGGGCATCCTCGCTCCAGCGCAAGCCATACTGCGTCGGTGGTGCCGCTGATCCACCAGCGCGGCGGCTGGACCAGCCCGGACAGGCCAGCCGAGGGTGCTCGCCGGGCCGCGAAACTCCTTTGCGCTGCTGGCCAACCGACCACATCGTTCCGACATCCACGCCGCCGCGCGTTCCGACCACTTTTGCGCGAACGCGCGACGGATCAGCGCCGGTAACGGCTAACGAGCGTGGTCAGCAAAGCGTGGGTTATGGGTATCGCCCAAAACGCCTCGGAGTCGTCGATCCCGCCCGCGATTCCCACACGATACAGCCCGTAGCCCACGCCGATGCCCGCCGCCGAGCCGAGCAGGCCCCCGACGAACGATCCGCCCATGACCTTCGCCATCACTGCTGGCGGCACGGTCAGAACGAAGGCAGCGGCCACGATCTCGTCTGCACTGAAGACCAAGCCGATGAACGCGACCTCTGAAAGAAGGGCAGTACCAAGCGTCGGCCAGTAGACCCTGTGGAAGCCGGGCCCGCTCTCCTCGCCAGACCGGTAAGTGCAACACTCGAACCCCGCCACGCGCACATGGGTCATGGCGTCGAGGTCCCAATGCTCGCTGACGATCGCCCTCATCGCCCGTAGCGGCGACCCGTCGCCCTCTTCGCGGCAGGACGGCGCCATGAGGACGCACCGTCGAGAATCACCCCAGCGCTCCTCGCCATCGTCCATCCGCCACTTGCGCTCCGGCATCTCGAAGTGGCCCAGGTCGCTCTGAATCCAGAAGCTGTCCCTGCTTCTGTCGGCGTGCGTGGTGTGCCGCATCCGAATGCCCACCGGTCGGCCGAACAGGGCGTTGGTCTCATCGGCGGGCACCTTGGCGTGGGTCTCCGAGACAAGCGCCAAGACGGCACCAGAGGTCAGCGTGTCGGGCGCCGGGGCGGCCATGGCCGCTGCCAGCATGGGGGCGAACAGAAAGGTCATATCGGATACCTCGTTCCGACAAGCATAAGCTCGCATGCGTTCACCGAGCAAACTCGCGTTGGTGGCGGAGACCTGGGTCCTCTGTATCAGCGGGGGCACCCTGGTCAACATCGTTCCGACATCACAGGTTCTCCGTCTCCGCTCTGCCCGCTGTCCCGATGGAGGTGGAAGTAGGGGCGCCCGTCGGCTATCGAGCCGGCGGGTTGGATCGGGCGGTTCCCGCTAGGACCGGGTCGAGCCGGGAAGGCCCAGTGTCCGTAGCGAATGGAACGACGGAAGGTATCGAAGACCCAGAAATGCGGGAGGGGGCTGGGGCGAATTCGTGCCGGGCGTCCCGTAATCGACCTCGCCTGAAAGCCCCTGTCGGTCACGCAACAATTGGCGTTATGCAAATCGCCCGTGTGGCGCGGCAATAGCCGTTTGCAGAGGCGGCACTCGGTGCTCTTGCGCGCCGTAACGAACTACCCCACCGTTATTCCAACGGTAAACGAACCAGTCTCCCTACACACCGCAGAGCAACGGAGCGCCCCATACCATGAGGAAGAACACCATCGTCGCCTTGGTGGCCGTGAACCTCGGGCTGGCCTATGTACTCGCCTGTACCGACTTCCCCACCACGCCAGCGCAACCCGACCCCGCCGAGGAACTGGCCGAGGTGATCAATGGCCTCCGCACCACCGGGATCACGCTGACCCAAATACCGACCATCCGCGCCAGCACCGGACGGGCCGAGATACCGTTCGGGCTGATGGTCGTCGTTGATGGTGAAATGGTGGAGGAGCTACAGATCATCGCTCCCCGGGAACTGACGAAGGAGCTACAGATCGTCGCGCCCCGGAAGAACCGCCGCGTCTCCTTTGTCCTCCTCGACCAGCCAGGCGCGGGAATGCTTTCTCCCCCCAAGGTCATTCAGGACGACGAGCCCGACTGTGTTCTTGATCTCACCGAATCGATGACTCAACAGGAGGCGGCCGACTGGTTGGCCTGCGTCAACAACCTGTCGGAAGAGTGCGAGGACCAGGAGGACCGCTTGGTTCTGCGGGCCACGGGCGAGTACGACGCCCTGTACGACATTACGGCCATTCTGACCTATTGCATGGACGAGGACGAAGGCGGAACCCATTAGGTAGGTTCCCGCCACTCAAGCGCGGTTTTCCCGCGCTCGCGGCAAGATCCAGCCAAGTTACGTACGTCGGCAGGAGACGCAGATCGTGCAGCCCTGTAAGACTTTAGACGATTTCCTGCCGGGATTCAGGCCTTATGTGCTCTGCCGGGCTGGCAAGGAGCTTTGAAGCGCGAATGGCAGCGCCATTCGTGCGAGAAGCAACGCTGAGCGCAGCGGTCCAGCCTGGATGCAGCGCGCCTCGAATGCCGCCAGGGCTTTGTCCACGGGCTGCGGGGGCCGACCCGCACGGCCAACGCCGACTTGTGTGCCAAAACAGGGCTCAATTGGCAGGCAAACCCGCCAGGAGCTCGCGCGCTGCCCCGCCCAGGTTGGTGCGGCCGCTGTTGTAGTTCCTGAGCAGCACCACGGTCAGCCCGGTCGCCGGCTCGAAGAGCAGGTGCGCCGTGTAGCCCGCCACGGACCCGCCGTGACCCGCGAAGACCCGGCCGTCGACGGCGTTCACCGAGAACCCGAGTCCGTATCCCGAATCCGGATCCTCCGGCGTTTGCACCGACAGCACCCCGGCGCGAACCTCGTCGCTCAGCAGCGAGACGTCTCCCCGCCCCATCACCCCCGCGGCGAAGCGCGCGAGGTCGTCGACCGTCGAATACACGCCGCCGTTGGGCACCTTGTACCCGCGCCCCGCATGCTCCCGCGCCGGCTGCTCCGTGTTCACCTCGCCGTCGCGCCCGTTGGCGTGCCCGCGCGAGAGCGCCGGAAGCAGGTCGTCGCCCACGATGAACGTGCTGCTCGCCATCCCGAGCGGCTCGAAGATGCGCGCCTCGACCTGGTCCATGAACGGCTCGCCGGCCGCCCGCTCCAGCCCGAACCCCAGAATCCCGAAGCCGATGTTCGAGTACGCGTACCGGGTTCCCGGCGGGGTCTGGTAGCGGGTGGTGGGGATGGATTCCAGGATCCGCGATGTCCACCCCTCGATGGGGTCCGTCGCAGCGCCGTCGAGATCCGGTTCACGCGCGAAGCCTGCGGTATGACTGGCGACCTGCCGCAGGTCGGGACTCGCGCCTGAGGGCCGCTCCGCCAGGTCCTGCGTCTCCGGCACCAGTTCGTCGAGCGGCGTGTCGAGCGACACGACCCCGTCGTCGACCAGGATGGCCATGAGCACGGCAGTGACCGATTTCGAGATCGATCCGGTGCGGTAGATGGTCTCGCGCGCGGCGGCAATCCCTGCGGCGGGATCCGCCCATCCGTAGGCCTCGGACCAGAGAACCTCTCCGTCGCGCGCCAGCGCAACCGTCATACCCCCGACCCCGTCGGCTTCCACGTCCGCGGCGACGCCCTCGGCGAAGGCGGAAAGCGCGGGATGCCACTCGGCGGGAAGCTGCGGGGCTTCGGGTGGGGTTCACGCCCAGAGCCCGACCAGTGCGGCAGCTGTGACGGCAGCGAACAGGGCGGTGTGGAGGCGTGCGAACCCTGGTCGGCGCGTACGGACGGCTGAGAGTATCTTTCTGGCCATGAGGCTCCCCCTGTCGTTTCCGGTCCGATTCCCGTCCCAACCTGCCATCGCCCGGAACCGACTGCAACTTCCTCCGGCGACCGGTGTTGCACCACCCGGGTGACCACGCGGGCAAGCCGACCGAAACAGGACCATGACTCACCGAGAGCACAAATGCGCCGCCTGATGCTCGCGCGGCACGCCAAGTCGAGCTGGGGCGATCCCGGCCTCCTGGATCACGACCGCCCGTTGAGCGCGCGCGGCTACCGTGCGGCAATGCGGGTCGGCGCCGCGCTTCGCGACCTGGGCTGTATCCCCGATGTCGTCTACTCCAGCACGTCCGCACGCACGCGTGGGACCTGGGAGCGCATGGAGCCCCACTTCCATGGGCGGCCTCGCGTCGAGTTCCATCGGGACCTCTATCTGGTGTCCCCTCGCGAGGTCCTTGCCGCCATCGCGTCGGCTCCCGCGGACGCCGACACTCTCATGGTGCTCGGGCACAACCCGTCGACCCACGCATTGGCCGCCTATCTGTCCCGCACCGGCGACCCGGGCGACATCGACCGCCTGCGCCGCAAGTTCCCCACCGGCGCCGTCGCGGTAATCGAACTGTCCTCGGACCGCTGGGCCGATGTGGAGGAAGGCGGCGAACTCGTGCACTTCATTCTGCCCAGAATGCTGGACTAGCAGGCATCCGGGTCCGGCCAGGATCGCACGGCAATCGTCCAGGCGTTACGTTGCCGTTTTCCACGGGAGTCTCAGGCAGCGGAGGCGGCCCTTGACGATCGACAAGACCCTGGAGCCCGACCACAACGACCCGCAGACCATCGTCCGCATCTTCCAGGAAGGCATCTATCCCTACGAGACCAAGATGAAGCGGCGGGAATACGAGCGGCAGAAGGCGGGGTTGCAGGTAGAGCTGCTCAAGGTCCAGCGCTGGGTGAAGGACTCGGGCATCAAGGTCGTCGTGCTCTTCGAGGGGAGGGACGCGGCCGGCAAGGGCGGAACCATCAAGCGGTTCATGGAGCACCTCAATCCCCGCGGCGCCCGTGTCGTGGCGCTCGACAAGCCGAGCGACGTCGAGCGCGGCCAGTGGTACTTCCAGCGCTACGTCCAGCAC
>JAJEGJ010000029.1 GCA_022819905.1 Alphaproteobacteria bacterium | reverse complement strand
CCTCCAAGGGCCGCCCTCCGCTTGCGCGGAGCGCCCGGAGGGACCATCATCAGCGCTCAAACCAACCCCCGGAGACCGGCCCGGCAGGACTTCCCCGCAACCCCCTTCCTTCAGGCTCATTTCCATATTGGAAAACACTGTACTTGGCGGCGTTCACGGTTACCGTTTCGATGGCTTCGAAGGTCGACAGGCCGGCCCATTGCACCAGGTTCGCAAGCTCGTCGTGCAGCGACGCCCCACAGGTTGCGCAGCGCGGTCACGCCGTAGGCGACGTTCAGTTTAAGCGACTCGGAATCGGCGACGTGGGTGTGCATGTCGGCCAGGGCCGGCATGAGGTAGCGTCCGGCACCGTCCACCACCCGGATGCCGTCGGCCAGGGTGACGGTGCCCTCTGGCACGATCCGGACAATGATGCCGTCGTCGACGATGACGGTCTGGCCGGGGGTCACCTCGTCGGACAGCATCGAGACGACGTTGACGTCCACGAACGCGATGTCCCCGTCGACCGCCGGCGGTGGGGCCGCACAGCCGGCGGCGGTCGCCGCGAGCAGCGCGAATCCGGTACGCCGGAAGCCGTTCACCGCCGGATCAGTACCTGAATCGCAGGCGCATTCCAACCGTCCGCGGCCGACCGATGGATGCGAGCGGCGGAAAGGCGAGGAACGGGTTGTACCCGGGAACGAAACCGCCGGTCAGGTATCCCTCGTCGAACAGGTTGCTGACGGTGGGTTGAACCCTGTTCATGAGAGCCTCCAACTGTGGGTCGCGGCGCTTTAGTCGGTCGCCGGCGTTCCAGTGAGCATTCGTCCTCCCAGGCGCTTTGCCCGCCTCAATGTTAGCGTAGTGGAAATGCGTTAACTATTGCCAAGCGGTGAAAAAATTATGAAAGTAGCCATTGTTGAGCGATCTGGCATTTTTTTCACTTTGCTTGGGGTCCGGCGAACGTTTATCCAGGCGCACCGGCACTGTGCCCTGACAGTGGTTTTGTGGCATGGTCCGGAGGGACTGGAGGGGAAGCCGACCGGTAAGGACACCGGACCGCAAGGAACGCTAAATTGGAGGCTGATGCCATGCGCCATGCAATGTTCGTCGCACTGACCCTGTTCGCCGCTCACGCCGCCGCAGCGAACGAGTCGCCGATTGGGAATGCGGACTACGCGTTCGTCGATGTGACGGTCCTGTCCATGGAGAGCCCGGCACCGGTGCCGCATCGAACCGTTTTGGTGCGGGGCGGCCGCATCCTGTCGGTCGGCCCGCCCGAGGAGGTCTCGATTCCGGCCGGGGCAACACGCATCGACGGGTCGGGCAAGTTTCTCATGCCCGGGCTTGCGGACATGCACGCGCACGTGGGATTTGACTATGAGCCGGGCCAGTCGGTTGAACGGGCAGACATGCTGCTCTACTTGGCGACCGGCGTTACCACCCTTAGAAACGCAGTGGGTTCGCCGGCAACGCTCGCCCTTGCGCAAGCGATCGAAAACGGGGACTTGGCCGGCCCGCGCGTCGACAATGCCAGCCCGCTGCTCGAAGGCGAGAATGCGGTCTGGGGCTTTGCGACCAGGGTGCTGTCGGCGGAGCAAGCCCGGGCCGCCGTGCGGCAGTTCGTGGCGGATGGCTACGGGTCCATCAAGATCTATCACACGCTGTCCCGGGAATCCTACGAGGCGGTGGCGGACGAGGCCGGCAAGCTCGGCATTCCGTATGTCGGCCATGTGCCGTTCGAAGTGGGCGTGGAGGAGGTGCTTGCCGACGGCCAGACGTCGATCGAGCATTTTCGCGGCTACGACATCGACGGCCTGTCGCTTCAGGCTCTCGAGAAGGACGGCGGGCGCAGCGCCGAACGGTTCGCCTCCTGGCTCAACATGTCGGACGCGCGAATGGACCAACTCGTCCGGGCGACCGTGGCGGCGGGCACCTGGAATTGCCCGACCTTCGTGGTGAACTCGATGCTGATCGATGCCGACCGGCTTGAAGCCTACGCGGATCACCCGATGACCGCGTACATGCCCGCTGATTTCATCGCCAGGTTCCGGGAGTCGGGGCTGGAAGAACTGTTCTCCCCGGAATCCCGGGACATGCTGAGGCAAGCCCGCCCGCAAATGCTGAAATTCCTGAAGAAGCTGCACGATGCCGGAGCCGGCGTGATGACCGGCACGGACACGTTTCCGTCGCTCGTGCCGGGGTTCACGCTCATCGACGAACTCGGTGCCTTTGTAGAAGCCGGGCTGTCGCCGTACGAGGCGCTGCAGGCGGCCACGACCGGGCCGGCGCGCTACCTGGGCGATGCCGACAGTCGCGGCCGGATCCTGCCCGGAATGGCGGCCGATCTGGTGCTGCTCCGCGCCAATCCCCTCAATGACATCGACAACCTCTGGAAACTCGATGGCGTCATGGCGAACGGACGCTGGCTGGACCGCGAGGCGCTGCTTTCGATGTTGCAGGAACTCACCGACACGCCCCTGGGCCAGTAAAGCCCCGACTTGGGGCGCAGCCTCTGTCGCTCGGTCCCGGTGCTGGCCGAGAAGCGCGCCGCACGGTAGCAGGTGATCGATGCCGAGTGGGCGCCGATTGCCGATGACAGGTGCGAGCGGTCTGCCGAAGAGAACACGTGGTTGGTCCAGCAACTTGCCCTGCAAGCGGATGCGGACCTGATCGGCATCGTGAAGCCGCAACCCGAATGGGTGTTCTAAGACTACGAGTGGATCCCGATGCTGGGCGTGGCCATAGAGTAGGAGCAACCCGCGACGGAGCCGGAGGTCACCGCGGCGATAGAGAATGGAAGCCGGAGCGGTTCTCATTGCGTTTCCGCCGAAGCCCGCACACTCGGACACGGTAGCGGCCGTAGATCGATGGGGCAACATGACGGCGGTCACGCATTCCATCAACTGCGTCTTCTGGGGCCGGACGGGAATCACTGTCGACGGCGTCTCGATCGGCGACCCCGCATCGTTCCAGCAAGCGCTCGACGCACCAGCCATCCTCGTGCCCTACTCCGCGCTGACCGGCCCGGGGCGGCTCGCATCGGCCGTCATGCAGGGTGACTTCGATGCCGGTCTTCTCGAACAGGTCGAATACGAGATTAAGCAGGTCCCGGAAGAACAGCGCTTCTGGCACGAAGGCCTGTGGGTGGGAATCCACCGGGACCCCGAAACCGGCGAAGTGCCGGCGGCGAGCCATGCCCATACCAACGCTCGGGCGTTGGCCCACTGACTGAGTGATGCTTCTACTTACCGGTGAAGTTGCCGACGCGCCGCTCGGCAACCGCTTTGATGCCTTCCTTGTGGTCATCGGTGGATTGCAGCCAGCGTTGCTCGGCCCATTCCTTGTCGGTCTGCTCGCGGACCTTCTGCGCGAGCCCCTCGCGCATGGCGGCGCGTATGGTCAACAGCGACAGGGGCGCGTTCTCGGCGATTTCGGCGGCGAACTCCATGGCGCGGCTGCGCAGCGAGGCGGCGTCGGTGAGGACGTCGGCCAGCCCCCACTCGTAGGCGGTTTCGCCGTTGATTCGCTGTCCGGTGAGGAACAGCTGGCTCGCCTTCTGCCGGCCGATCAGCCGCGGCAGGGTGTGGGTCAGGCCGAATCCGGGATGAAAGCCGAGCTTCACGAAGTTGGCGGTGAACCGCGCTTCGGGGCAGACCACTCGAAAGTCGGGCATGACCGCGAGCCCGAAGCCGCCACCGACCGCAGCGCCCTGAACGGCGGCGACCACGGGCTTTTTGGCCTCGAACAGGCGCACTGCGGCGTCGTACAGCTCGTTGCCCGCCCCCTCGGGCCGTTCCTCGCGTCTGCGTTGCGTCTCGGGGTTGGCGAAGTTGCGGCCGGCGCAGAAGTGCTTGCCCTGGGCGGCCAGGACCAGGACGCGGACCTCCGGGTTCTCGTCCAATCGGTGGAAGGCATCGCCCAGCGCGTGGATCAGCTCCTCGTCAAAGAAATTGTTCGGCGGCCGCTGGATTTCCACCAGCGCCACGTGGTCGTGCATCTCAATGGCGACATCGCCAATCCTGTCCATGCTGCGGTCTCCTGATTCTGCGGGCGGCCTTTATACCCCATCGGCTGCGCAGGCGGTCAACCTCCCCGAGGAGCGGATTCCCTTCGTCGCTTCAAGTTGCGACAATCCGGGAGTGCGAAGACCCAGTGGGAGAGAAACATGCACGCGGGTGGAATACCAGAGGACGTCGTCAATCGCTGCCTGGCCCGGCGCGGTCGGGTCCACACCTTCGAAACCATCGACCCGGCGCGGACGGCCATGCTGGTCGTCGACATGCAGAACGCCTTCGTCGCCGAGG
>JAJEGJ010000107.1 GCA_022819905.1 Alphaproteobacteria bacterium | reverse complement strand
ATTGTCCCGCTGCGTCCGCTGTTAGTCATTGCCTAGAGATTCACGCAACGTCTGGCGCTGTAGGATTGCGCATCCGGGCGATGCCGAAACGAATGTAGCTGGTCTCGGCGCACCCGATCTCAACGGAACGCTCAGTCGGTTGCACAAGACCCGACAAGACCGACTCCTACCCGCTGCGGTAACTTTGACCGTTCCACTGGATCCTAGCCACTTTGGATGTGGGAGGATCAGCATATCAGGCTACTTTCCTGGCGAATATCGAAGGGGGCCTTTCGCACACGGATCGGTGTGGCCGGGCAAGGTTGTAGTGGGTTCGCCAGCGCTCGAAGATGTCGAACTCCATACGGACGTTCGCTTCCGCGAACAGGTTTACCGATGTATCGCACCCTTCTGATTGCAGGATTGCCAAATGCTCTTCCTAGAAGGGATGGCGCCCTCTCGCGGCGAATAGTCTAGTCGGCACCTAGCGAAACCCGTATTCTCATCTTCGGTTCCCAAGATGCGTAACAAAACGAAAACCGACGGCCAAAATGGTGCACCGCAAAAACAGCAACCGACATCACTGCCAATCGAGCACTGCCTTACATTTTCCAATCTATCTCGCTGCTCTTCTGCGCATGATATTAGTGGGCATTTCAACAGCATGCTTGCAATTCGGCTTCCATGGAGATTCTATCGGCGCCATCAGGGAACAAAAAACCCACGTGGGCCACGCCCGGCCTTGCTCGTTCGATGAATTGCGTAGTGTACTTTGGCCGTATCCACCGAAATACTCATCACGTTAGAGTGTTGTCCGTAAAACGAGTGGCTGTCCACCGTACTCGTAATTGAGATACCACTCGGATGCCTTTCGGTTTGTGGCGACCGGAACAAATCCGAGAGTGCCGGATCGGGTGTAATCTGGTTTAGTGGGCTCGACATGAGTTCGTGCACGGTAGTTTTCTTGCTTGCGTTACTGATTTCCATCTTTGCGCAGTAGGATACGTGCATGTCACCGGTTAGGAACACAACCTTTTTAATGTCGTTTTGAAGTATATGGGAAGCTATTTCGCGGCGCTGTGCTGCATAGACTGGATCACACCACTTATCCTTTTTCGGCCGCTTTACGTCGGCGACGAACGGGACGCTTGTTACGATAAACTTTAGTGCTTCCTTATTCTTAGTTAGCCAATCTTTCAACGCCGTCAGTTGTTTTGAATCTATTATTTGCCCGGAACCCGTTTTGGCATCGGAATCTCGATGAAAACGTGTATCCATGACAAAAAAGTGCGCGCTCCCGTAGCGAAACGTGTAGTAGTAGCGCCGCGGTGAGCCGACAGTGTCAGGATTATGTTGGTGCTGGAATTCCCAATACACCTTCATTGCCACGTCCAGTAAACCGTTATCATCCGCATCGCTAACACCGCGATCAAAGTTGTTGGTAATCTCGTGATCGTCGAGAATCATATAGTGCGGTAATTCCGTTAGGATCGCTTGAGCTGGGATACAATCCTCCCACGCATCGAGATACGTCCGGCGATAGTGGTCTAGACTCGTTATAGGCGGTAAGGGAATGTCCGCGTAAATCTGGTCGCCGCAATGCACCATGAATCGGGCATTGTTCGTCATGGCAATATTGGAAATTCGCTTCCAAACTCTGTCGGGCTTTTTTATGAGCCCCATTGAATGCAGGTTGCAACTGCCCAACAGAAAACAAAATGGTGCATTGTCGTTTGAATTCGGAAACGTTTGGAAGTTGCCTTCGGTATAGGCCATCCGAATGCGCTCGTCGGGAGCAGCCGATGTTGTCTCGCCAAAGGCGATCTTTACCTTGTATCTTTGATTGGCGGTCAAGCCTCGCCACGCAACTACACCAGTGTAAAATTCGTCATCGGCTAGTTGCAATGGCGGCTGCTTAATTCCTGCCGATTTGCCGCGAACGTCAACGACGTCGACGAACGCGACCGGCCAACGAGCGGAACCGCGCACCCAAATCTTGATGCTATCGTCGGTCGTGTGGCCTAGAATCAACCTCGGCATTTTGTGCCTCCAATGGTGCGGGGGAAGTAGGAATTGACCTTAACACGACTTGTAGTACACCGCCCCGGCTTTCCCTAAGGCCCCGTAATTCGAGTCGGATTCTCCGGGTACAGTGGACACCGCCCGCCCTCAAAATGAGACTGCTTCAAAGGCCTCGATGCTGACACCGGCAAGCGCGCCATGTTCTCGGCGCCCAACTCCGCTAGCTGGCCACCCTGTACCGGCCCACCGCACAGCTGGCGATGTCCGGCTTTACAGCGTGCATTCGAGGACTCGCGAACCACCGGTGTCGCTGCGCACCGGATCGTACCTGCCAGTTTCAACTCGGAGGTGCGCGAACGGCGTTCACGCGTCAGGCAGTTGAAGAGGCGGCTATCCGCCGCCTCGTCAAACTCGTCCTACCTCCTTCGGAACCTCACTCTCACCGCGTTCACCACCGGGCGATTCGAGCCCACGTGGCCGATCGGATCAACTTGCATGGCCCCGACCCTCTAGGCGGCTGCGGCTGTGACTTGCGTTGCACCCTGCTGGGCGCCGAACGCGTCCACCATCGCCTGTGCCTCCGCGTAGAGCTGCGCGTGTGCGCGCTCCAACGGACTCGCGGGAACTGCGACCGGCTGCAACGCCTCGGCGAGCAACAGCGCCTTCTCGGCCATGTACGTCGGAGCGAAGTCCGGATCGTGCTCAAGGATCGATCGAGTGTTGTCCATCAGATCGGCAAGCTTGACCAGCTTCGCCCGCGGCGCTGCCCTGGCGATGTGTGCCCGGTCGAGCGCCTTGCGGGTCGCCCGGTTGCCGTCCTTCGGACGCGAGACGTCAGTTAGGTCGTCGACCAGGCAGGCCACAAACGGCCCGAGGCCGAGACCCCAGTCGCGCAGGTCGTCCAGCGTGACGTCGGTGTCCTCCACGACATCGTGAAGCACTGCCGCCGTAACGGACAGCGCGTCGGGGAACACGCCTGCCACCTTGCGGGCGACCGCCAGGGGGTGCGTGATATACGGTTCGCCGGTGTATCGGCGTTCCTGCCCCTCGTGCGCTGCGGTCGCGATGGCGATGGCCAGCCCGACCAGCGGGTTGGCGTATTCGCCGAGATCCAGTTGCGCATCGATCGCCTGGCGCGCCCGCGTCGCGGTGCTGCTGTCCAGGCACTTTTTCAGAAACGTTTTCATGGTTTCCTCCGTGATGGCCCGCGCAGATCCGCCGTCTTGAGGTCGGGTCGCCTGCGCGGGATAGCTCTGTTTGGCATGGTGTCGTGGCACGTTGCCCTTCGGGCCCGCCGGTCAGGCGCACTCGAGGACTGCGCCGGTCGACGCCCTGCGCGGTGTCGTACCACCACGCCGAAATCTGCCCGTCAGATGGGCTGGAGCAGGAGCTCGGGCGTCTTGACGGCGCGCCGGCCCGACAGCACCTGGTCGTAGACCGCCCGCTTGCGCCAGTCGCGGACCTGCTCAAGCAGCTCGCGCTGGCGCGACGGGGCGTCCGGGCGTTCCTCGTTCAGACGCTGGCGCAAGATGTGTGCCGGCGCCGTCAGAAACACGGACCGGAAGTCCACGTCGTCCCGGTCTTCGGCCCAGCGCCGCAGCGCCATGCACCCCTCCGGGGTCACGACCGCCACGACGACCGGGCTGTGCTCCATGGCCCTGTCAAGCGACTCGCGGGTGATCCCGTAGCGGTCTCCCCCAAAAGTCGTTTCCTCGATGAACCGGCCTTCCTCGCTCGTTGCCTCAAAATCCTCGCGCGTCACGAACCAGTAGTCCGTGCCGTGCCGTTCGCCGGGGCGCGCCTCGCGTGTCGTGGTCGAGATGATCTGCGCGCAGCCCAGAAAGGCGACCATCTCGCGTGCGAGCGTGGTCTTGCCGGAACAGGTCGCTCCGGTAATCGCGATCAGTTTTGACATGACTGAGTCCTCTCAGTTCGTCCGCGCGGCATGCACGGCCACTGTCGTGCCTCCGCTTCGGACATCGATGTTCACCGTCCCGTAACGCGGTGCGCCGGCGTCCCAGTGGAACGTGCGCATGGCGACGATCTCATCGGCGATCTCCTCGACCGCTTCGGCGACCGACAGCGTCTCGAGCGCGCCGGCCGCGGTCGCGACTCGGACCGTGATGTCGGTGCCGATGCGCGGCGCGATGTCGATGCGATCGACCCACGACGCGTCCCCCGTGCCGGAGAACCTCGCCGTGGCGGTGCGAACGCCCAGCGCACGCAGCGCCCGGATCAACCTGGGCAGGTTCTCCGGAAACCGGTACGCGTTCGGCGCTCGACCGCGACCCGCGGCCCGTGTGGCGCGCCGGGTGTGCCTGCCCCTTGTCGGGCGGCGTGCAAGCGTCTGTAACGGCATGATGCCCTCCTTGCAGGTCCCGCACGGTCGCACCGAGCCCCCGTCGGGCGCTCAGTCTCCCGACACGGGGTGGTGGGTGTGGGGTGAACAGGGCGCCGCAGCGCCCTGCCCTGCTCGGATGCCGGCCCGAACGGGCCTGGCTGTGCTATCGGCACGCGGCCCTGCGGCCGGCGGATCCGTCTCAGTACCGGGGATCCTTTGGAAAATTCGGGTGCGCGGTCCACGACCGCGCAGTGCCCGCGACGGCCGGCCTAGCGGCGGTCACGGTGTCGAACTTGTCGGCTTGTAGCGCCCAGTACCAGGCCGCTGTGGCCTGGGGCGCTGAGCCGAGCGTGAAGGTCACACGCGATCTCGGCGATCGCGACCGCCACGGCAACGACAGGCGCGATGTTCCGCCCGATCCAGGCCGCGGCGGCCTTCCTGCCCTCGCCCGCCGGTGCGGGTCGCGGCGGCTGTTCCGCCAAGGCACCGGCGGCGTTCACGGCGGAAGTTCGGGTCATCTGAGGGGCCGCCCGGCCCGTCCGAACGAGGTATCGATTGAGTTGCATGGTAGGTCTCCCTGGGTGGTGCCGCGCACGCAAGCCAACCCCGGCGGGGTCGGCGGTGCCGCACGGCGGGTGTATCGGTGGGTGGCTCGGCGTCGTGGCGCCAGGCCGTTTACGGATCGCGGCCCGGTCGGGCCATCTTGCTGTCGGCACGCGGCTGGGAGGTACCGCAGGGGGATTTCGTGCCGTATCGCCCCTTTGACCCGTGTTTATATCACAGGCTCGTCCGTGCGCCAAGCGAGAATGCCGGACCCCGCGAGGGGTCCGGCCTGGGTGACAGCGTCACGCGATCTCTTCGCCTGACGCGATATCGCGCTTCGCGTGAAACGCGCACTCGCTGTGCTCGACGGTCTGGTTGACCTCAAGCTCGACGGTGCCTTCGTCCACGTGGATCACGAGCTCGCCGTGGCCGCCCGAGTCGTTGTAGTAGTCCACGCCCGTTTCCTCGAGATAGTCGTCGGTGAGGGTCCTCACGGCGTCGTCGATGTCGGCGGTGCGCGCGAGGCCTTCCTGGCGCCATTCGCCTGTCACGTGATCGTGGGCGTACTCCCCGACGCGGCTGTTGACCGTGACGCCGGGAAGCCTGACCCGTTCGCCCGCGCGCCTGAAGGACACCTCGTCGATCTGGCCGGAATCGCCGCAGCCGGAAAACGAGGCGTAGACCTTCTCGATGCGCTGTTCACGCAACACCGGCAGCAGTTCGCGCAGGTTTTCCATGTAGGTGTGTTCCCGCGCCGAGCGGCTGCCTGGCCGCGTGTCTTCAAGGCCGAGCGCCTCGAAAACGGCGGCGCGGACCTCGCGGGTCGGCGGCCGGTTGAGCACGCCCGAAATCTGGCCGACGGCCAGCGGGTTTGCCCCGTAGTGCGTCTTCCAGAGCTCGACCGTCCAACGCCTGCGATCGACGAACACGACCGCGATCGCCCTGGACCCGTTCCGGATCATCGAGTGATAGGCCGAAACGCAGTGCCGCTGACGCAGCCCCTCCATGCCGAGCCTGCGGCTCGTCCGGATCAGGTAGCCCGGCCACCTCGCCGGCAAATGCCGCTCGTAGTCGGCCAGGTCGTAGATCGCGTCGGCCACCTTGAGCCGCGCCAGCGTCGCGGCGCGCGACAGGCGGTTGTGCTCATCGTGCCAGCGCTTGCGCGACCAGCGCAGGTTGAGCTTGCGCCCCTGCTGCCTGGCCATGCGCACGGTGTCGGTCACCGGGACCCGATCGCGCTCCATGTCGAGCATCGCGACCGCGAACCCGAGCAGATGCTGGGGCTCGCCCGCGAGTTCGCCAGCGTCGAGCACCGCGTCAACCGTCGCCGGCTGCACGAGCCCGGTGGAGAGCAGGTCCGCGAGCGGAGCGGCCACCTTGGCGGGCAGTCCCGTCAGCCGCGCGGCCACCGCGTTCGCGGCGGTCACGAGACCCTCCAGAGTTTTCTCTTCATGACTATGTCTCCTTGGGTTGGCCCCGCGCAGACACACCACGTCCCCGCAGGGAGGCGTTCGGCCATCGGCCGAGGTGTCCCTGCTCGGGAAGATTTTTTTGCGGTATGGCGTCGTAGCGCCACACCCGTAAAGATGCCGGCCCGATCGGGCCTGGCGGTTTCGGTGGCACGCGGCCCGAATGGCCGCCGAATCCCTCAAGGTGCCTGGAATCCGTTGAGTCGAACCTGCGTTGTAGCACATTGCAGGCCGACGTGCACCTCAACCAACGGCAGTCGGCTGACTCACCCGAATAGTGTCACGACCAGGCAGAGGACCGGCAACAGCACCAGGATCAGTGCAAGCACCGTGGCAACCGTGTCGCGCGACACGCTTGACACCGGATCTTTCGTCCCGCTTCGAAGCGTCCCGGGCCGGCACCGAATGTTCGAATGCTGGAAAGCGTTATAGGCCGCCCGTGTGGCCGTTGGCCCGGGGTCTGCTGACGGAGCGAACGCCCCTCCCCGGCTCGCCGTTTTGGCTGCTGAGCTGGCAGCGGCGGCAAGAAATCGCGCCCTGAGACCGGAGGAAACTTACGAGTGTTACCCGATCTTGCCAGGAAAGCTCCGGTTCACGACATTTTCAGGCCCCAGAATTTGCCGTTACTCTGCTGAATGGTCCTAAGTTGTTGTTTTTCCATTGACTGTAATTCACTTACTTGCCGTGCGGCCCGAAGCGATCGTGTCGATCGCGCATCCTGTCCCGGCGCTGCACAGTGTTCGTCCAGGCACCAAATAAGGTCCGTAGACGCCTTCGGATTCTTCAACCGTACGGCGCGCATTGCCTGGATTTGTGATCCTGTACAATCGAAACGATTTGCAGTTGCCTAGCAACTGCCGTGGGACCGGCCACGAAACAAACCGGAGAGAGTTGCTGAGGGGTCAAGGCCCCTTGGTATTTGTGATCCCCGGCGGGGTGCGCTGATGCCCCGCAGGGGAATGGGTGCGTTCGCTGGGTAGAGCGACCAGGAGAATGGCCCATGAGATTGATACGATGGATTGGCCGGAAACTGGCACAAGCCATGACATGGTGGCCTCACCGCGGCTTCATAATGAAGCGCACTCGGGACGCCTTCCAGCAGATCGGCGTGACGCTCACCGGCGCTGGAGTTATTGGCTTGTTCGTCGACGAGGACCTGGCGCTATTGGCCATCGCGCCGATAGTCATGGGAGCCGTAGCCCTGTATTTCGGAATCACACAGCCAAAGGAGATGAGCTAATGGCCACGACGACCGTGATCGCAGCCATCCTGATGACCGTGGTGTTGGGCGGCCTAATCGCCCTGATGATTTTCGGGGACAAGATCGGCGAGGATGACGACAGCTAAGTCGTACAGGACAGGAGGGGCGCTACGGCGCCCCTCCACTTTTTCGGATGGATTGGCCGGACAATGGCACAAGCCACAACATGGTGGCCTGAACGCGACATCCTACTGGAGCGCGCTCAGGACTCCGCGCAACAGATCGACGTTACGCCTACCGGCGCTGGAGTTATCGGCTTGTTCGTCGACGAGGTCCAGCGACCCTTGGCCTTCGTGCCGATAGTCGCGGGGCTTGTAGCCTTGTATTTCGGAATCACAACACTCAAGGAGAAGAGCTAATGGACACGATGACCGTGATCACAGCCATCCTGCTGACCGTGTTGTTGGGCGGCTTTGTCGCCATTTTGATTTACGGACTCAAGGTCGGCGACGACGACAGCTAGGTCGTATAGGACAGGAGGGGCGCTACGGCGCCCCTTCACTTTTTCGGACGGATTGGCCGGACACTGGCACAAGCCATGACATGGTGGCCTGAACGCGACTTCCTAGTGGAGCGCACTCGGGACTCCACCCAGCAGATCTGCGTGACGCTCACCGGCGCTGGAGTTATTGGCTTGTTCGTCGACGAGGCCCTGCGACCCTTGGCCTTCGTGCCGATAGTCACGGGGCTTGTATCCTTGTATTTCGCAGTCACAACACTCAAGGAGAAGAGCTAATGGACACGATGACCGTGATCGCAGCCATCCTTATGACCGTGTTGTTGGGCGGCTTTGTCATCCTGATGATTTTCGGGAAGAAGGTCGGCGACGACGACGAATTCTAAGTCGTACAGGCCAGGAGGGACGCTACGGCGCCGCTTCACTTTTTCGGACAGCGCTCAATCTTGGGGAGGCTCATGGACGCAAGACTCGTGATCGTATCGGTTTTAGCGCGCTGATCGTGGTCACGCATCCGGCGAGGCACGCCGCCCGCTACGAAAAGCCGGACATGAACAAATAAACGAGATGCACCAGTTCCTCGAGATGCCGGGCAGCGGGAAGACACCGCGGGCTGCCAGCGTGGCGCCGCAACAAAGCGTCATAGACCTGAACAGTACTTGAGCCGAGCATCCAGCCGCGCAAGCCCGCGCAGCACGCCGACGGCGCGGCGTGGCCGTCGGTCGATTTCAAGCGGGACGCACAGGCTCTAAGGATGGGCGAGTCGGGCGCTTCGCCACGCCTGCGGGCGTTCCACGTCGCGCCGTCGCCTGCAAGGGTCACAGAAGCGGCGGTTTCCATGTGGCCGGCCGTTGGCCCGCTGAGGCAGCATGCGCGGGCATCGCCTGCAACGCGCACCCGCCGCCGGAACCATTGCCCGCAGAATGCGCCTGGCGGTGAACGTTGAATCCACCTCCATACGCGTGCGATCGGCGCTGCACTTGCCCTCACGAACGTGGGCCCAGCACCCGTTGACGGAATGCAGGATCCATCCCCGTGCCGTTCGTGCGCGTTCGGCGTGAACGACGGGTCGCGATCCGTCACGAACGAACATCGCGCCGCAAAATTCCACGAACTCCATGAACGGCTGACTCTCGGCTGTGCGCCCCGACCTGACCTGATGCTTGCCGGACTTTCCATGCCCGTCCACCAGAAGACAATCCGGTGTTGGCACCACAGCTCAACAGGGCGTGCTACCCGACATTGGAGTCGGTCCCTCGTTGAGCGGCTCATCCGGTTCGGTACCGGACTCGACGAATTGCGGGGCTGAACCCCGCAGGGTCCGTTCGATTTTCACGGAGTGCCCGCAGCGGCGAGGCCCGATCCCGACACCGTGTTTCTCCCGAGCACAAAAAAGGCCCCCGTAGGGGCCTTCCTTGCCGCGTTGCCGCGATTCACCCATTGTTGTCGACTTCCTCGCCGGTCGCGATGTCGCGGGTCGTGAACACCTCGGTGGTGCGCTCGGTGTAATTGGTCGACACCTCAAGTTCCACCGTGCCGGCCTCGACGTTGATCTCCAGGTGACCCTGGCCACCATCGTTGTTGTACCAGTCCACGTCGACCTCCTCGAGGTACTCGTCCGTCAGCGCCCGGATGGCCTCTTCGGCCTCCATCTGCTGAACGGCCCGTTCCCGGACCCACTGGGTGCCTTCGCGGCGGTGCGTCATCACTTCGCTGAATACGGAGATCTGCCCCACTCCGACGCGATGCGGGGTGAAGTAGACCTGGTCGATCTGACCCGAATCCCCGCCACCACTGAAATACACGATGACGTGGGTGATACCGTGCTGACGCAGCACCGGCAGCACGCGCCGCAGGTTGGCCATGTAGGCCCGGTTCCGCGGCTCGCGCTTGCTGTCGCCCTGGGCGGCCGGCCGGGCGATGCCGAGCCGGTCGTAGATGGCGTTTTTCACATTGCGTGACGGGGCGGCGTTGTTCGGACCGCGCATCTGCGCGATCGTCAGCGGCGCCTGCTCGTTACCGCTCAGGCGCAGCTCGACGGTCCACCGGTCCCGGTCGACAAACACGACCGCGACCGCGCAGTGGCCCACGGCCACACGGTCGGCGTAGCTCGCGACGCAGTGGTTCTGGCGCAGTCCCTCCATGCCGAGCCGTCGGCTCGACCGAATGAGGTAGCCCGGCCACTTCGCCGGCAGATGCTGCTCGTAGTTTTCGACGCGAAACGGGCGGTCGGTGGCTGCAAGCCGGTGCAGCGTCGCAATGCGCGACAGCTTGGCGTGCTCGTCTCTCCACCGCGCCGCGGACCAGCGCAGGTTGAGCTTGCGCCCGTGCTGCTTGGCCATGCGGATCGTGTCCACCACCGGGACGCCGTTGCTGCGATGCTCGAGCATCGCGACGGCGAACCCCAGCAGCTGCTGCGGCTGGCCGGCGAGCTCGCCCGCGTCGAGCAGGACCTCGGCCGTTCCGGTGGACACCAGGCCGCGGTCCAGCAAGTCGTGCAACGGCGTCGCCACCTTGATGGGCAGCTCCGCCAGGCGCGCTTCGAGCGCGGCCGCGGCGGTCACGGGAACCTCCTGTGTCTCGGATCCATGCTGTGTCTCCTTGGGTTGAACCCGCGCAGACACACCACGCCCCCACGCAGGGACGTGTCCGGCCGGAGGCCGGGGTGTCCCCGCACGGGAGATGGCTTGATGGCATGGCGTCGTAGCGCCACACCGGGAAAGTATCTTTGGCCAGGCCCCGGAAGGGCTCGGCCGATCGCTGCGGCACGCGGTGAGGGTTCACCGCCGGGTCAGTCTCGGTGCCGCCGACCCGTTTCTTGAAAAAATCTCCTGATGGCACGCACCTTCCGCGCGAGCCGCGGAACGTCCTCCCCAAAGGCCGTTCCTTCGTCGGGACCGCTAGCTCAGGACCCGGCCGGTGTCGATCTCGACCTGCCGGCAATACAGATTCTCGCGCTCAACGTAGTGCTGGTCGATGGACAGCTCCATCGTTCCGACGCCGACATCGATCTCAAGTTCGGCCGTTCCGCCGTCACTGATGTCCCAGTTGACGTCGACCGTTTCCAGGACCTGCCCGGCAACCTCCTTGATCGCCGCCTCGAGCTCCACCAGCTCGGTGACCCGGTCGGTGACCCAGCGGTCACCGTCCCGGCGCGCCCGGCGCATCTCGCATGGCACGATGATCGGCTCCCGGTTTCCGAAGGGCGGATCCGGCGTGTACCTCACCGCATCGACCTGTCCGTCGTCGCCGCTGCCGCCGAAACACACGCTGACGAGGATGATGCCCCGCTCGCGCATCGCCGGCAGCAACCGGCGCAGGCGTTCCGTGTTCCACCGCGGCTCCGCCGCGGCGTCCCTGGCCTGCCCGGGGGCGGGTGTCGCGATGCCGAGAACGGCGTGAATCGCCTCGCGTTCCACCCGTGTTGGCAGGCGGTTGAACCGCGACTGGATTTCCATGATCTGAAGCGGCGCCTTGTCGCTGCACCTGAGCGCCAGCTCAACCGTCCAGCGCAGGCGGTTCAGGAACACGACTGCGATCGCCCGACGGCGTTCCCGCAGGGCTTGGTCCTTGCTCGCCACACAGTGACGTTGCCGGGCGCCTTCCATGCCCAGCCGTCGGCTGGTCCGGATCAGGTAGCCCGGCCACGTCGCCGGCAGGTGCCGCTCGAACGCACGCACGTCGTAGGGCCGGTTGTCGAACGCCAGCCGCGTCAATGCGGCGACCCGGGCCATCCGGTCGTGTTCGCGCTGCCAGCGCCCCGGGCCCCAGTGCAGGTTGACCCGCCGGCCCTGTTTTCGGGCCATGCGGATGGCGTCCCTGACCGGCACACCGCAGCGTTCCATGTCGAGCATGCCGATTGCGAACCCGAGCAGACGCCGCGGTTCGCCGCCGAGCTCGATCGCCATCAACAGCAGTTCTGCCGTGTCGTTCGACATGAATCCCCTGCGGAACAGGTCGGCGAAGGCCCGACGGGTCTTCGCCGGCAGCCTGAGCAGGCGGTCGTCGGCGAGGATGTCGAGGGTTCTCGGGTCCATCATTCTCCCCTCCGGACGCCGTGTCCGCCGTGCCTGATTTTCGTGGCGCGGGCCATCCAGCCCCGCCGTCGGATCAGCTTCAGGTACTCCTCCGCAGCGGGCACGCGGCCGCACTCCAGCCGAACGTGCCGTTCGGCGATCGTGCGGACGGCGACCCGGCCACCCTCGGCATTGACGATCAACGCACCCAGGCGCTCCTCGCACGCGAAGATGCCTTCGGCGTGATGGCGCAACATCTTGTGCCTTGGGTCGCAGCTCACCCGGCGGGTCTCGTCGAACCACCGGTGCACCGGAAGGTAGTCCTCCGGCGCGCCACCGTGTTGCTCCGCGGAGCGAATGGCGTGACCGTACGTATCGGTCGTGTTCGTCCGGGGACTCCCCATCCAGTCCTCAAGCTCCATTTCGTCGAGCCAGTCCTTGACGGTCGGGATCCTTCCCGAATCCTCAAGGACATGCTGCTCGCCGATATAGCGAACCGGGACCCGCTTGCCGACGCTGTTCGCGATCGTCGTCCCGAACAGCTCCTCGGCGACGAAGATGCCCTCGGAGTGATGCCGAAGGGCACGATGACGAAAATCGCAAAAAACTCTCTTGGTGGCATCGAGCCAGTCGTGTACCGGCAGGTAATCCTCCGGCTGTCCGCCCCAGATGCGGGCGGAGCTTTTGGCGTGGAAGTAGGTATGCGTCATGCTCCCCTCCCCCACGCCAGCGTGAACGGCGGCCATGCCGCCGCAGCCCAGCACACCGCATGGCGCTCGACCGCCCTTCGGGGGGCAGGCGCGCGCAGCGGGGCGGGCCAGCGGGTCGCTAGCCTCTTCATGATGTATCTCCTCGTGAAATCCCACGCAGACACACCGACGCCCCGGCAGGGCGCGAGTCCGGCCTGACGGCCGAGGTGTCCCTGCTCGGGGAGGTTCTGAATGGCGTGGCGTCGTGGCGCCATACCGGAAAGATGCCGGCCCGATCGGGCCTGGCCGTTCTGCCGCACGCGGCCGGGATGGCCGCCGAATCCGTCTCAGTGCGCCGGATTCGTGATTCGAGCGCCTCTTATAGCATAGCCGGGCGGGCGCGGGAAATGCCGGGCACCGGAGAACGTCGAGGCGCGGTTCGATCGGATAATCCTGGTTGACCGCCGCGGTGTCGCGCTGGGCGACCGGGTTCCCCTGCGCTATCGCGGCACGCTACCTGCGCGTGATCGTTGCCGATCCAGGCACAATGTGGAGTCCGGGTACTTTCGGGCCGGTTCCAGAATCTACGCAGTGCGCCGTGCTGAACGCCAAGATCTCGGGGCCACCGTTCGTCCCATGCGTCCGGGTCCCGAACGGCAGGACCGATCCTTGATTGACGCTTTCCCCAAGCGACAAAAACATCGGGAGTCGACTGATTCAATTCACTGAAAATCCCAGTGCTTGCAGATTGCGGATCGCGACAGCGGCCGGAGGCGGCCCGAGCTGGCTGCGAAACTCCAGAACGGTGTGTGCGCCAGAATGGACGCCCGGTAGCGACGACTCCGTAGCCACCTGCTCCGCGACCACCCGGCGCGTCGCCCGTGGTCGCCTGCCGACCGCATAACTCATGCCGCTTCCGCCTCACCCGATGGACTGCGGGTTCCGTCCAAGCCGATCGTGAGCACGCTGCAGCCGACGACCGCAGCCGCCGCGGAACCACACAGGACCCCGAGCCGAACGACCTCATAGTACGCCCCGCCTGAGTGTTCGAACGCCAGTCCCGCGATGAACAGGCTCATCGTGAAGCCGATGCCGCAGATGAACGCCACGCCCGCCATCTGCAGCCAGTTCACGCCAGCCGGGAGGCGCGTGACACCGAGCGCCACGCCGAGACCCGTGAACAGCAGAATGCCCACCGGATTGCCGATCACCAGCCCGCCGATCACGCCCAGCGTCACGGGGTGTATCAGCTCCTCCAGGCCGATTCCGGTCACTGTCAGGCCCGCGTTGGCAAACGCAAACAGCGGCAGGATTACCAGCGCCACGGGCGTGTGAAGGTCCCGTTCCAACCCCGTGAGCGGCGAAGATCCTTCCGAGACCTTCAAAGGGATGCACCAGGCGATGAGCACGCCCGCCAGCGTCGCATGGACTCCGGATTTGAGCACCGCCACCCACAACACGATGCCGATCAATACGTACACGGACACACTCCGGACGCCCAAGGCGTTGGCCGCGACCGCGCACACGAGGATCGCGGCTGCGAGCGCAAGCGTCAGTACCGACAGATCGCCCGCGTAGAACACCGCGATTATGATGATCGCCGCAAGATCATCAAAGATGGCCAGGGTCAGCAGGAAGACCTTCAGCGCCGCTGGCACGCGGGAGCCGAAAAGGCCCAGGACCGCAAGCGCAAACGCGATGTCGGTCGCCGACGGCACCGCCCAGCCGCTCATCGCCACGGTATCGCCCCAGTTCAGCGCGCTGTAGATCGCGGCAGGCACGGCTATTCCTCCGACGGCCCCCAGACCGGGAAGGACGATCTGTTCGGGCGACGACAGGTCGCCCTCCAGGACTTCGCGCTTGACCTCGAGTCCGATGAGAAAGAAGAACACGGCCATCAGGCCG